>JADJXO010000001.1:185000-785000 GCA_016715825.1 Nitrospira sp.
CCACCCTTCCGCGGTCGGCAGTGGAGTGAGAGACCGGGCGTAGTCGCACTATCTCCCAGTCTCTCCTCCCCGAACCGGACTTGCACCTCTCAGCGCATCCGGCTCTCCATTCAAGCGTTGCGTAACGCAACAGCCACGTCAGCGTAGCGCGATTCGAGGAACGTGCGATGCTCGTCGCGAATCAGGTACGGGTTCCCTTCTGGGGTCCGCCACCTGAACTGACCTTTGCGGCTGGTGACCAGGCGTCGAAGCGCCTGTTCGCCATACCACCCACGACTATTCTGTCCCTTCAGTACCCATGTGGTGGCGCGCCCCGGTTCTGGTGCCCGGACGTGTTCACGCATCAGGCTCGGGAATCCTCGCCGATACTTGCGCGCGAGCCAATGTCCGAGCTTCCAGAAGACGGTTCGGTCCACTCGGTTAAAGATGGTCGCCGTATAGTCAGTGTATCGATAGAAGTTCGCCCATCCCGAGAGTGTCCGGTTCAGGCGTTCCATCAGGTCCATGCCGTTCCCGCTGTAATTGCCAGACAGTTCCTTGACCAGCTTGGCCGTGAAGCCTCGGTACTTCTCCCATGGGATCGTCGTGACCGGTCGCAGCTGACCTCGTGGGCCCCGCTTGCGGATGATGCGGTGGCCGAGGAAGACCACGCCGTCGTTCACGTGGGTGATATGGGTCTTCTCCATATTCAACGTGAGCTTGAGCGTCCCTTCCAGAAACGTCCGGCACGCTTCGCGTAGTGCCTCTGCGTGCGTTTTGGTTCCTTTTACGACCACGACGAAATCATCCGCATAGCGACAGTAGGAGACGCCTGGTTTCCACTGCCGGTTCTCTCGTACAGCAATCGGTCGCTGCTTGAGAATGCCGAAGTTCCATGCCCATCGGTCCTTACGCACCTTCTTACTCAGGTAGTTCGCTTCCATCCAAGCATCGAATTCATGCAACATGATGTTGGATAGCAGCGGAGAGATAACTCCCCCTTGTGGAACACCTTCGCTCGCGGCGCAAAAGAGACCCCGATCAACACACCCTGCTTTGATGCACGTCCACAGCAGGGCCAGGAAGCGCTGATCAGCAATACGTTTGCGGACAGCTTTCAGCAGCAGGCGGTGATGGACAGTCTCAAAGTAGCTGGCGAGGTCGCCCTCGATCACCCAACGACCCGCCGCTCTTTGTTCGTCACTTTCCTGCAGCTGCAATTTGACCGTTCGTATCGCATGGTGCACACTTCGGGCAGGCCTGAAGCCATAGGATGCCCGATGGAAATCACTCTCCCATATCGGCTCCATGGCCATCAGCATCGCTCTCTGGACCACTCGATCCCGCAGACTGGGGATCCCTAAGGGCCTCAACGTGCCGTTCGCCTTGGGGATGTACACGCGCCGTGCAGGGAGCGGCGTATAGGAGCCCGCTAACAATTCGGCACGGATCGTCGCCAGTTCCTGATGAAGGGTTTCCGTCATCATGGTCTTGTCGACCCCATCGACGCCCGGCGTTCGCGCACCACTGGATGCGAGCGTGATGCGCGCGGCTTCTGCCAGCCATGCTCGATCAGCAATCAGTCTCAGGAGTCGATCGAACTTACGTTCGGGGTTCTCCGTTGACCACGTTGCCAGCTTGCGTTGCATTTCCCTGATTATCAAAGGTCTTCACCTCATTGTGGTCAGGTAATCCGCCACACATGCCGCTCACACTGCCCCCCTTCGCCATGTGGCCGGCTTTCCCGACCTCGGACTACTACGAGGGCTCCGTCAACGTGTACCGCGTCGGGGGACACACTCCCTTGTCATCGGTTATCGGTACACGCCTTCCCCAGTTCACATGCTGGACTTCACACACGGGCGAGGTTGCCTATCGCAGTCTTTCTCCTTGCGTTCCGCAAGTCGTCGCGGACGTCATGGTCTAGCTACGCGCTCCCCATGACTCCCTGCTGGCCAGCGTACATGTCCAGCCTGCATTCGCCGTTCCCGTCCATACGTGTGACGGGCACGGATCCGCGTCCTGCCTGGAAAGCGGTGTAGGCAGGGGTGACATTTCAACCCTCAGATGCGTGTCAATAGGTGTGTGTTCCTCAACCGTCCCATGTTCAGCCTAGAGGCGCATCTTGGCGTAACCGCTTCGCCGCACGCCCCGTTTCCTGCGGACTTCGTCACCTTGCCAGTGTCCGGCAAGTCACCGCCGCTTCGGCTCACTCCTTCTCGTAGCAGAGGGAGGGCTGACCTCGGTTGTCAATAGTGGACGCCATGAATGACAGCCTCACACCGCCGGTTGTTGACGGGCCCACTGCTGGGCAAACGCCACTGGCGAGCGATTCCCGAGGCGTGAGTGCCGCCGCTGTCGGTTATAGAAGATCTCGATGTACTCCGCGATCTCGCGCCGTGCTTGCTCACGGGTCTCGTAGCGCCGGTGATGCACCAGTTCGTTCTTCAGCGTGCCCCAAAAACTTTCCATCGGAGCATTATCGTAGCAGTTGCCTCGCCGACTCATGGACGCGGTCATACCACATTGGCGGACCTGATCTTGATAGGCCTGGGCACAATACGGTGAGCCACGATCGGAGTGGTGGATCAGTCCCGGGTGTGGGCGCTTTGCCCATACCGCCGCGCCCAGCGCCTGGCTCACCAACGCCGTCGTCATCCGAGCCCCCCATCGCATGTCCGACGACCTCGCAGGTGAACAAATCCTTGATGCCCGCGAGATACAGCCAGCCTTCCGCGGTCGGCACGTACGTGATGTCGGTCACCCAGGTCTCGTTCGGTCGTGTGGCGGCAACGGTCTGCGCCAATACGTTGTCCGCGACCGGCCGCGCATGCGTCGAATCCGTGGTCGTCGTGAACCGGCGGACCTGGGTACAGCGCAGGCCCAGTTTCTTCCGCAGTCGCTTGATGCGGCCGATCCCAGCGGGGAACCCGTCGGCATGCAATTCGGCTTGAAGCCGTTCCGGGCCGTACGTCTGACGGGTGCGCACATGGGCGGCTTGGATCGCCACTTCCAGCCGCGCATTCTCCTGATCGCGTTTCGACGGCCGCCGATACTGCCAGGCATAGTAGCCGCTTCGAGACACCTCCAGCACCCGGCACAACAGACTCAGCGGATAGTGGGCACGCAGCGTCCTCATCAGCGCGTACCGGGCAGCTGCGCCTTCGCAAAGTACGCGGTGGCTTTTTTAAGATGTCGCGCTCCATCCGTGCTTCCGCAAGATCACGTTTGAGCCGGACAGCTCTGCTTCTAGCTCCGTCACGGGCCGTCGGCTCGCGCCCACTGTCGCAAGCTGGCCGTGCCGAGTTCGCCCGACCCAGTTCTTGAGCGTTTTGCCCGACATGCTCAGGCGCCTGGCTGCCTCCGGAATCGTCACCTGCTGTTCCAGGACTAGCCGCACGGCCTGCTCTCGGAACTCCTTCGTATACTGCTGCCGCGGTATCTGTTCCATCTCACACCTCCAGACCTCTGATTGTAGGTTGAAGGCGTCCACTTTTTCGAGCCTAGCTCAGGCATGCTCGTCATTGCCACACTCCTTCATCGAGCCATGCATTCCAGACATGCTCAAGCAACTCAGTCCCAGACAGGCGGGCTTCGTTGGCTGGGCGTACCGTACGTGATATCCCCCGCCCACACTCGGTTGGGCGCTTCGACGGTGAAGGCCCGCTCAAGGATATTCGCGGCTACGGGAAACCGATGCTGGGATTGGGTGGTGGCCCGCCATTTCGTCACCGTCTTGGCTCGAATCCCGTCCTGGCGCATCAGCCGGGCCACGCGATGCTCACCAATGCGGTGCCCCTGTGTGACCAGAGCCTTCCAGATACGGGGACTCCCGTAGGTTTCGCGGGATTCTCCATGGATCACCCGGATGACGGAGAGAGTCGTCCGGTCCGACACTGACCGGGCACTCTCTGGCCGTATACGCCAGGCATAATAGCCCGCTGCCGAGACGGCCAAGGCTCGACACATCAATCGGATCGGATAGCGACGGTCGTGTTCCTGAATGACTCGGTATCTCATCGCGACTCCTTCGCGAAGAACGCCGCCGCACGCTTTAAAAAATCCCGCTCCTGCTTCAAAGTTGCATTCTCTCGTCTCAACCGGGCGAGTTCCTCTTGTTCTGCTCGCATCGACTGCCGCGTGTGGCCCTGGTGTTCGGCCTGTTGCTGCTCCGCCCGCCAGCGGTAGAGCAGATGGTCGGCAATGCCCAAATCTCTGGCGACGTGCGCAACTGGTCGGGCCGAGTCTCGGACCAACCGAACTGCTTCTGTCTTAAACTCTTCCGTATACTGCCGTCTGGTCTTGGTGCTCATCCTGTCCTCCGATTTCATCCTGTTCCTCCTTATACAGGTGTCTGTGAAATCGGGGGAAGGTCAGTTCCTTCCGCGGGGATGTCGAACGGTTCGCCGTTGATTTCAGGCAGTTTGATGAAAGCGAGGACATGATTGGACCAAGTACCTATGGCTCGCTGAGAATAAACTCCAGTATTCCTGTTAATCCAGTGCCGGTACCGGCTGCATGGACCCTATTTGCAACGGGTGTCCTGCTGGCCACTTGTATCATTGGGTCGAGGAAGTTCCATGTTAATACCCCGACCAGAATCCAAATCGTGTGATTCACCTAATTATTGGTTCGGGGAGGCAAGCCTGTACAACCAATGGGCCATGTTCAAGTGGATATTGAGTGAGTATTGGCTGTGTTGCGCTGTCCCTATCTTCAGTGGGTTAGAATGGTTTTGGCTTATGTCTTTACATAACCTGAAGACGCAAGGTAGTGCGTGCATTCGTCTGGTGTGGAACCGTCAAGCAGCCTTGTGATGTCAGTCTAGAGCGCATCCACGGTACGCGGGGCAGCCTTGCGAAGGGGGAGAAAAGGGGTCGGGAGTCGTTTCTTGCTGAGGTTCTCCAAACAATAACTCCCGACCCCTTTTCTTCTCCCAGCCCTCGTAGCGGGCCAAGTCCAGATCCCAATATTCATACGAAGACCCAAGCGCGGAGTTCGACGTTGGCGGGATGTTGACTCGTCTCTGCCATTCATGAAACTTCGTCGCCACGATTCCAAATTCGGCCTAACTATGTTTAGGCTGTTGTGCTTCTTACAGGAACCATCTTCCCGTCCAGTGCCCACCATCCACCGTACAGATCGTACAGGCAGATGTCATCGTAGTGGTATAGTTTCGGAACCTCTAAATCTTGGTGGTTCATAGTTCCCTCTTGAGTTGGTTTCTACGTTTTTCAAGATGTTCTTTAACCTGGTAGTACACCAAAGTACCCATAAACCATAACCAGAAGAGCCCAACGGCAGAGATTCCAAGCCAGAACACTGTAGCTACCTTGACTTGTAACAACGCATGTCCAAAGCCCTGCACCTTGAGTTGTAGGAGGTGAAAAAATTGCTCTAGTGTCATCGTCCCTCCCTAGAGGGCTGTTCTGCTATTCTTCCTAACAGGTCTCCTGCTTCTAGGTTGATGGACGACCCGTCATCGTTACTTGAAAAAGTCATAAACGCTTTTCCGCACTGACAAACCACCTTTCCTTTGATCGTAACTTCTAGTCCATCAGTCCCAAGAAAATGAACGGTAATTTTCCCAGAATGACAAGGCTGGCCCATTCGATCATTTTCAATGTCGTCACGGATTTTGGATTCCAAGACATCGCGCTGTACCGTGGTAGTTGGTGTAGACCATACAAAGTCGATATTCATCGCTTGCGCCCTCCAAAATAACTGACTATGTTTAGGCCGATCTGCATAAGAACCAGATCATGCTGGGTGACTCGTGTGATGTCACTCCATTCTTGTTCAGTAACGTGAAGATGTCATCAAGAAGCGTATTTTCCATTGCGGTAAGGCAATCAGGAATTGAGGGAATGGGACCTCGAAGGTTGGACGAACCGAGTAAACGGTCGTCTAGTGCCCAATAAGGCCGTCCAGGCGGAGCCTCTGTCGGTACTCGGCGTTGGCTTGGAAGCGGGGCGAGTGCTGCTTGTAGTGGCATGCTTGGCAATACCATTTAACATCGAGCGGGTTCTTGTAGCCTCGATGATGATGGCCTTGAAGTCTGGGCTTTGGGAAAGACTTCCGACAGCGTTGATAACGAGTCGGCTTCTTGATGAGTCCACGGGCGACCGCCTTCTGTAGTTTCCGTTGAGCCTGATGCCGCCGTATGAGCGTCATCACTTTCCGAGGACTGGCATTGAGGGCGGGTGAACGGAAGCTCATCTGCTCACTTCCTCGGTTTGTATGCAAGCCTGATCACGTTCGGCGACGACATGAGGCTATAGAGTGGCGTGTTTTTAGGCCGTGTTAGGTTTACGATGACGTAGCCATTTCCTTTGGCCTTCGGACTCACAAGCCTCCAACCCTTCCATTTACCCTTGCCCCTCCACAGAAGCTTTTCTTGAGTCGGCCTCTTGGTAATAGCCATATTGTGCTCTCCCTATTGTTTAGAGGGTAGCACCAGGGATGGACCTGTCAAAGATGAGAATTCCGCTCTGGTAGAGAGCCGCCACACGGAAGAACCCGGCCTGTCGGCTGTTTCAGATTGAAGGACATCCGTAAAAGATGGCCGGAGCATTTCTGCTTTTATGCAATCGATTCAAATGGTTATAAGGAATTTAGAGAGGAAGAGATACGCTGGTAACTAACTAAGGAGAGTATCTTATGGATACCAAGATGGTCGTCGTGACGGGGCCGGTTGGTATTCGGTTCCTCGAACTATCGCGGGCGTTTCTTACGAGCGCGACGGCGGGGCGTAGGGTCTGGTTGCTCTCGACTCTTCAGATACGCCGCATCCCGTTGCGCTTGTTCTTCGGCCAGTTCAGCCAAAAGCTGCTGCTCCAACACCCAGCCTGCCGATAAGTTGGCGCGAATCGCTTGAAGCCGACTCGGAGACAGGTCTGATAAGTCTGTCGGGGATAAAAGGGGTCGGGAGTCGTTTCTTGCTGAGGTTCGCCAAACAATGACTCCCGACCCCTTTCTTCTCCGCCAGACTCTGATTCATGAGCTGCTGGAGAAGGCTGCTTCGCAGGCGGCGTGAGACCATTCTATTGGCTTCCCGGAAGGCACCATGCCCTTCAGTGAACTCGAACTCAAGCGAATCGAGCAGATAGTGGGTGTCTTTTGTGTTAAGCACAGCCCGGTCCATCTCAGAGACAGGCTACACATCACGTATGCAGTGAAAGGCCATGAGGTTGTCATTGTGGAGCGGAGGCCTCGGTGGGACAATGAGTCCGAATGGACAGAATCACCGGTGGCGAAGTTCAAGTTTATTCGATCGGCCAACAAATGGCGGCTGTACTGGATGCGGGCCGATATGAAATGGCACGAATATCCCGGGCTTTCATCGAGCAATCGTCTCGACGAGTTAGTCCAAGCGATCGACGACGACCCACTGGCCTGTTTTTTCGGCTGAGCGGGCCACCGCCGATGCCTGTTAGAAACAACTCCCGATCCCTTTATTCAAGAACCGTTTGCCTCTGCGTTCCGCCTCCCCGTCCTCTCCGTGCAGACCTGCAAGCGAGGGCTTCAGTTGAGCCCCTGCATGTCGTCTTCCAGATCCTCCACTTTCCAGACGCCGTTGACCTTGTCCCACTTTTTCACCTTGCTCATCATGTAGGCAAAGCAGGTCTGTGGCGGTATCTGGACCTTGGAGGTCACTGTTGAGGAGGTGGCTGTACTCACGTTCAGGGTAAAGCCGGAGGTGCCCACCGGCGCGCTGGCCGATACGTTGACACCGCTGGTGATCTTGGTACCTAGCGCACCTTCCACGCAGATCCAAACAGAACTGACGAGGCGGCCGTCGTTTCCCTCGTCTTTCAGGAAGTTGCGGGCGGTGGTCGCGTGATTGTTCAACAGGTTTTTCAGCGGGATTTCGGCCAGCGAGATCTTGATAAGGACGAGGTCGGCCGTTTTTGCCGCGTTACGACTGAAGCCGACCTGGCCACCGGCCACCGTCAGGTACTTGATGCCGACGTTCACGTCGGTGTCCGAGTATTTGCTCCATTCGATGGAATAAGGCCCCGAGACAGTCACAGCCACCTTGGCCAAGTTTTCAGCGGAGACCGTACCTGCGACGTCGAGGTAATTGGCACTGTCGAACGGCGTCTTCTTCTTGCCAAAGGAAACAAGATTGACATCTTCGCAGCCGCCTCGAAAGTAGCTCTTACCGGAATAGACAAATTTCGAAGTGGAAATCTTGACCGACATGGTAGAACCTCCTTTTAATGATGAAATGATGGAATGCTTTATCGAGTTGCCGACAGCTGCATGAGCTCAACGTATGGGCGTGAGATGCCCCTTTCTCTGCCCGCCTATCCATGGGACCTGCGCACCAGAATTATTCAAACAGTTATGAATAAGTCTGTACTCCTAATTATGTTTGGCGATGATTTCACTGCTTGCCCTGGCAACTGAACACACGTCCATACAGCAAGCTGCATGCCCGTATGTGAATCGCCTCGTGATTGAAGGTACCTCAACCATGACGCGACTTTCCGCGCACTAGGCTCCGGACGTAGATGTTCGGTGTATCGAGTTAGATTCATGTAACTGTATCTAAGTCGATACCGTCAGTACCCTCCTCACGGATCTCAAAATTCTGGATAATCCCCGGTATTGTCTTTCTTGTCTGTGTTGAATTGAGGCGGAGTCGTGCTCGGGGCAACCGCGGATGGAAAGAAGGAACTCCTGGAATGGCGAACGATGTAGAGTAGAGGCCAGGATTCAGCATCCCGTAGGCCAGGCCTATCTGTTGCCGCCTCTTTCATCTGGCGGTGCCTTAATAGCTTTGCCAAGAAACGAATGGGGCAGGCATGAGCAACTGTCTTGATTGTCAAGATGTGAGCATGGGCTTCGCCTTCCATGGTGTCTGATGCTTGAGCATCGCATTAAGCATGGTCAGGAGCTTCCGCATACGGGCGACGAGCGCCACCTTCGGCGCGTTGCCAACTTCCCGCAAGTGGCGGTAAAATGAACGGATAGCTGGATTCCACTTCGTAGCCACCAAGGCTGCCATATAGAGCGCGGCACGGACGGACGTGCGCCCACCCCAGACATACCGTCGCCCCCGGAGTGAGAGAAATAGAGGAGTCGGGAGTCTTTGCCAGAAACAGATCGTTTAGCCGACGGGACTCCAGCCACCCGCTTTCAGCAATGTTGGATGGCAAGACCTGGCCATCATTGACTGTCACGTGACGAGAAGTCGCTCGATGTAGGAGTGTAGGGTACGACCCTACTCGGATGCTACGAAAGAATCGACGGAGGACAGGATCGTACAACGGAGGTGATGACAATCGGTGCGTTCGTGACTTCGGTCCACGACAGCATTGTGATTTCATGTCCGACCCCGAACGATTGGAGCAACAGGAAGATACCAAAGATGAGAGCGATGATGCCGGGCCAGATCATCGAAAGAGAGCCAAGAGCGAAAACGAACACTATTGCGGCCACCGTGTCCTGGGTAAGTTGGCTTTTAGCTATAAACATACCCGCTCCTTTCCTGGCCCGCTCTCAGAAGAAACACGTGAGCGGTGTTGGTTGTCTTAATTGTAAGAATATCTCGTAAGGAGACCTAAATAGCAACCGAGATAAAGACCTAGTCGTAGTTAGGCCTATTGCGAGGATGGTGATCGACACAGTTCGAGATCAGCATCGAAGCTGGACGGTGCTCCTCACAAACTCTCGATGTGATTCCTCTGTGAAAGCTAGAACATAGTCTGGCAGTCTGGAAGACTCTATCCCCTCACGAATGGAGTGAGGAGCAAGACGACCATCCTGCGGATCGGACGCCTCCCCAGTAGCGGCTGCTGATCACCCACTCTGTCCGAGCGAGTCGGTCGATGTATCGGCAGCAGCTTCACACCGATTGCGGTCAGTGCGATCTGTTTTCTCACACATCCCAATTACCTGAGCGGTGCTCTCGCAGGAACAGGCTGACCCCAATGTTCTGAGGATAGGGGTCATGCCCCGCTGGCCGCGCATCAACAGTCCCATTGAAAACTGACTACATCACTACAACGAGCAATTCCGTCTGTGACGAGCTCTGGTAGGTCAAAGCCCGGAGAGCCACTGATTTCGTCACCGCGGATATCACCGGTGATCAGGCATCCCGCACTGTCCTTGACTGCAGAATTTACGGATGGTACGGTATGGCCATCGAGTTAGACGTTTCTGATACTTTCCTAGTTTCATTCACTCACTCCGTCAGCATTCCCTCCGTGTGTGATCAAGATCGGATCAAGGAGTCTGTCTGCGAGTTTTTCTCATCCACGTTCGCGATCCACAATTCTACGCCCTGCCTGCGAAAACACGTGCCGCAAACGGCCATATTCGCGTGATGGGGTTTCCCCCCATCGGCATCATGTCGCTGTCGTCCGTCATCAAGCAGGCGGGCCATGAATGCGTGATGTTCGATCAGGCGAACCCCGACACCCCGAACCAGGTCATCATTGACCAGATCAATCGAGAACAACCGGCGCTCGTCGGCCTCAGTTTTCTCAGTACCACCAGCTATCCCTACGCCAAAATGCTCGCGCGTGAAATCCGTGCGACCAATCAAAAGGTCAAGCTCGCGTTCGGCGGCGTGTTCGCCACCCTGAACGCCTCGTTAGTAAAATTGCAGTGCCCTGAAGTGGACTTTGTCTGTCGTGGAGACGGCGAGCAATTGCTGCTCGATCTGCTCGCAAACCTCGACAACCCCCAAGATGTCGCCAGCCTGACGTGGATGAAAAACGGCCAGGTCGTCCAAAACCCCAACCGCGCCATGGAGCGGCAGCTGGATCAATGGCCCTTCCCGGATCGTGAGAGCCTGCAACTCGACTATGTCGAGTCCATGCCGCTGGATGTCCCGGTCGTGCTCTCGATGAGACGATTCACGACGATGCAAACATCTCGGGGCTGCCCCTGGCCCTGTATTTTCTGCGACATCCCGATCTTTAACGAGGGGAAGTGGCGTGCCCGCAGCCCACAACATGTGGTCGCGGAACTCAAATATCTCGAAGGACTCGGCTATGAGTCCGTCGGCTTCGTCGACGATCACTTTCTGCTCCAGCCCAAACGCATCGAGGCGATCTGCAACGGGATCATGGAAGAAAAGCTCTCTATTCGATGGGGCATCGAGGGACGTGTGGATTCAGTGGCCCAACATCTGTTTCCGGCCATGGCGAAAGCCAATTGCGGCGCGATGATGTTTGGGATCGAGAGCGGCAGCCAGAAGATCCTCGATCGCTTGAAGAAGGAACAGACGCTGGATCAAGTCACGACCGCCGTCAAGAATGCGAAAAAGGCCGGCGTGGAGATCGTGCATGGATTTTTCACGGTGGGCAATCCTGACGAAACGATTGAAGATATGGAGGCGACGTTTGACTTCGCGTCAAAGCTTCCGCTCGATACGTTCGGGTTCAACCGGCTCTGCGTCTATCGAGGCACCCCCCTGTGGCAGGAATACGTAAAGCGCGGGTTGGTGAACGAAACCACGGATTGGTACAAATATTTTAAATGTTCGGAAATCGATCCGACCTGTCTCTCAGGCGAAACGATCAACCGCGTGCGACAGGACGGGATTAAAAAGCTCTTCGGCTATAAGCTCATCCATTATCCTCGCCAGACCTTTCAACTCCTCCGCCGCTTCTTTCGATATATGCCGATCGGAGATGTGCTCTATCTCCTCCTTAAGCCGTTCATGGGCCAGAAGAAAGGCGCCACCAAAGCCGAGGTGGTGTCCCGCTTGGTCGAGCACGCCGACATGAAAGATGCCGCAGCGCAGCTGACCCAGGTGGCGGATGACATGCTCCACAATGTGTTTGAAGCCTCTCGTCTCGAGCGATTGCGGATTCAGCAGGCCGCGGAAGGATCACGCGAACTGCCGATGATCCAACCCAGATAAGGCCTACGCGAGCGTTCCCTACGGCATCATTTTTGTTGGTTACGAACGACACACACTACTGGTACCAAGTTGAGGGCGATCAGACCGCCTCCTTCCCTCAGCAAGTTGGGGAAATAAATATTGCCCCAACGTATCATGGTCTTATACGGCATTCCCCGCTTCGCCGCATTGACAGCAAAGGTAGCGGCCTGTAGGGTGAACACATGACGTTTACAGCGACGTCGACTGTCCTATTGCTCGCGCATTCCCTCTCCCTCCGGCGCGTCTGATTCTTCAGTCTCCAGAGCTTCTTCGAATAGCGAGTTTCATCGAATCAAGAGGTGCAATATGCGATTGCTGAATTCCACGGACTTCGTGTGTGCCGTGACCATTCATCTATGTCCATTCAGCAGGGATGCAATATGACGGATCACGTGCGATCCATCGCGTGGGTCTGCCCTGGAGTCTCCGAGCAGAGACTCCTAACAAGTACGAGGAGGTCGCCACCATGAGAATCTCAACTATCACCAAATCTGGAGCGGTCATCTTAGCCGTGGTGCTGTTTGCCGCTTTGTCGATACGGTCGACTCAACTGGCTCAGGCGGCAGATCAGTTCGTGGAAAGAACCATGGGATTCGCTCCGCTGACGGAGCTTGATGTTATGGCATCAGGTGCAGCGGAGGATACGCTGAAGGCCTGTATGGCCAGAATTCCTGTATCCGCCAGTGTCGGGCAACGCATGTTGGCCGAACAAAGCTGTGCAGGTGAAGAGAAGACTCGGAACGCCGTCCAGTCGGCCCTGAAATTTTGAATAGGTACCGTGAGAGGCATTTACACTGACCGGCAGTTGACTCCCAGGGGCGCTGTCGTTGAAGGGAGAGGGGGTGATGGGAGTGCCGAGGCGAACGAGTAAATTCCGAGTGTCGGTGAAAGAGAGGTGATTGACATGTATCAGATTTATAGCTTGGTGGGCATTGTCGTCTTGCTGTGGGGGATCACGATTTGGGCTTCGATCCCAGAGGAGCAGGAAGACAGACGGTATTAATGGTTCAATTTAGATTCGTAGATACAGTCGAGGATGAGTAGGTGACACAGAGAGGCGTTCGTCCATGGGAGGACGGGCGCCCCGGTTTTGCAGGCGCCGGATGCCGTAGTACACGGAGAAGAAATGATGGAGAGAGCAGTCTCAACAGTTAGGCATAGCTCGACCAACCGATGGTCGTTCTTCGAAGGGGTCCTGGGGGACCGGACGATCGGCATGATGGAAGCCCTTGACGGGTTTGGCTACTTCACGACCGGACTGAGTTTCTTAGCGATCAGCATGGTGCTGTTTGTCCGTGCCTGGTATGTCTTCGCGATCGCGGTGGGAGCGAACGCGGTTTCTGCCGTCCTCGGGCTGGTGCATGATCTCTTATTAGTCATCATTCTATTAGAGTTGTTCAGGACCACCATTAATTTTCTTAAGACCAAACAGATAACCCTGGAACCATTCTTGTATATCTGTGTGATTGCCTCGACCCGGCGTATTCTGACAACCGGAGCCCAAGTTTCGTATATGGAGGAACTGACCGATGTCGTGTTCAACCGCTATCTCATGGATCTTGGGGCGAATGTGCTCGTCGTGGTGATCTTAATTATCGGGGTGTATCTCTCGCATCGCGCTTCTCCGCAGGCCATGAATCAAGGAACTGAAACGGATTCTTACACTGATCTCAAAGGCGAGAGAGCGTGGTCCTGTGCCAGAGAGATCGACGGACAGCTCACCAGATCCAAGAAAGAATGCGCATGAGTCTGAGAGAGCGACGTGCAAAGTGCTATCGCGGATTTACGGCTTGGATCAAGCTGATCACCTTCTATGAGATCGCCGTGGGAATGAAGTCCACCATGAGCCATCTCATTCACTACAAGCCGATCACTCTTCAGTATCCACATGAGAAGCGGATCTTGCCGGATAATTACCGTGGCATGTTGGCCTTGCTGCGTTATGACGATGGAACGGAGAAGTGCGTCGGGTGCGATCTCTGTGAAGCGGCTTGCCCCTCTCGCGTCATTGCCGTGGTGAGCGCCGAAGTGCCGGCGGAGCCGACGAAGCGATATGCGCGAGAGTATTCGATGGATATGACGCGGTGTTTGTTTTGCGGACTGTGCGTCCAAGCCTGTCCGGTCGATGCCCTTGCGATGACGAAGGAATATGAATGGGCGGTCTATGATAAGCGGGACTTGTTCCTCAATAAGCAACAGTTACTGGCGATTGGGGATCGTACGTTTCAGCAACGCGAAAAACGCCTAGAGTTCCAGCATCCGAATCTGGCGGTCTTCAATATCGCGTCATCGAATCATCCGTCCAAGGCTTGCTAGTCTGCAGGGGAACAGGCTCGGTCATGATCAGGTCGTGGGCGTTCAGGGTAGAGGCATGGTGGTATTCATCCCATCGAGGTTCCGCCGATTCCATGTATGCGTGTCTGATTTGGAACGCGACCTTAAGAAGAGTGTTGTAGAGAAGCTCGGAGGAGGAGTCATGCGCTGTCTTCGTTGCCAAGGCCTCTTGATTGCCATCCAAATGAGAGACCTGGGGCAGCCCTCGGTGACCGGATGGCGGTGCCTGCTCTGTGGAGCGATGACGGACCCTGGAATTGAGGCCAATCGCGTGAGTCACAGTTCACCACCTCGGAATGGTCCACGTCTCCCCGGGTCACCTGTATCAAAGGGTAAGAAAGGGCGAGCACCGTGATGTGCTCTGCCGTCGGGGGGAATAGTCGGAAGGGATGACGCGAGCGCGTGAGACCTGGCCGGGTCTCTCGGGCTTCCAGTTAGGGGGGTATTGGCGATCCTCACCCGAGGGGTGCGTAGGCGGTTTCAGCACGTTAAGGTGGCAGCGTGTCCTAGGGAGGTAGGCATGAGGAGCTGGTGTGATTTCCTGCAGCAGATGGCAACGGAACTGTTCTTGCTGACGTATGTAATTGCGTGAGGGGGCTGTTCTCACGGCGACTCACTTATAGCCTGGGCCATGAATGTGGCTCGAATCGCCATGGGTGCGACGCAGAGTGCCTGGACCTTGCTTGTGAGTGGGATCATACTGCTGTTGATTCATTTGATGACGAGGCGCACAGTCCGGTCGGCCTGACTGATCAGATTCACCATTGGTATTCGCTCGCATGGAGGGGTTATGACACCGGAAGAACAGATCTTGAAGATGAAGAAGGCAATCGCACAGGCTATTGCAGTGATGGGAGACCGGTTTGGCTCGACAGAGCAGGATGTCGACAGAGCAATCCAGGAGTTGAAGGCGTCGATGCAAGGAGCGTCGGGGCCGCGCGTTCCGGTCAACCCTGTGCTGCAGCCGGGCACCCAGTCACCCCAGGGCGTGTAGGCTACCCGTATACGCGACTAGGAAATGGGTGGCTGAGTCGCTCTAAGAAGGAACAGAGGACGACCCATGGCACGCATACCGACGGGATTCAATCTGGAAGCATTCCTGGCGAAGGTCGGGAAGGGCAAAACGATGCTCACGTCTTCCAAGCAACAGATTCTCTTTGCCCAAGGGGATGCCACGGATGCGGTGTTCTATATCCAGGCAGGCAAGGTGAAGGTGGCCGTGGTCTCCAAACAGGGCAAGGAAGCCGTCGTGGCGATTCTAGAACGCGGTGCGTTTGTCGGAGAATCCTGTCTCGTCGGCCAAACGGTTCGGACGGCGACCGCGACGATGATCGAAGACTCCCATATTCTCCGTATCGACAAATCTGTGATGCTCCGCCTGCTGCAGGAAGAGCCGAAGTTTGCCGAGTCGTTCATGTCTTACTTACTCGTGCACTCGATCCGAGTCCAAGAAGATCTGGTGGATCAACTCTTCAATTCCAGCGAGAAACGGCTGGCGCGAGCGCTGTTGTTGTTGGCCCACTTTGGGAAAGAAGGTAAGCCGGAGACGGTGATTGCGAAGATCAGCCAGGAAACGTTGGCCGAGATGATCGGTACGACGCGATCACGCGTCAGCTTCTTCATGAATAAGTTCCGCAAGCTGGGGTTTATCGATTACAAAGGTGGATCGCGAGGAAATGGCAAACTCCACGTGCATAGTTCGCTCCTCACGGTCGTGCTCCACGACTAGGCCCCATCTGATGCCGCGTTCTTCATGCCAGCGAAGCTGAGCCTGGACAGGCTGGCCGCATTATCCACGGGCATCGTTCTCGACTGAGCAATTGTGAACAGACGGCAGCCGGCCGCTCTAGTATGGTCGTCCATAGTGCCGACCAGGTGGCCTCTGACATCAACAACTATGACACAAAAAGGAGAGGCGGCTATGGGCGAGCACAATGCGGTTGTTGCCATTAGTAATACACAGGCCGAGGCCGAGACCGCCATGAAAGAGCTCACGCACGCGGGCTTCCCTATCAAGAAGCTCTCAATCGTCGGGCAGGGTTACCGTCCAGCCAAACATGTGGAAGGGTATTCCAGCTCCGTCGATTGCATGAAGTATGGCAGCACCACTATCTCGGGAATTGGCCCGGTCTTGATTGCGGGACCTCTCCTTGGGTGGGTCCTCGGTGCGATTGAGGTACCCGTGGTGGCCGACGGCATTACGGCGATAGGAACGGCGCTCAAAAGCATGGGGATCCCTAAAGACAGTGTCTTGAGCTACGAAACAGCGCTCAGGTTTAACAAGTTTATTCTGTTGGTCCACGGTACCGCGGAAGAGGTTGCGCATGCGCAAAACATCGTGCAGACGAAACGGGCTCGCGCGATCGTTGATCGAGAAGCGCGCGTGGTCACCTAGCAGACCAGGAAGATGGAACCATGAGCTAAAGCTGTAACGGTCAGCCTCAGTGGGAGGAGCCACAACGGCTGCACCACAGAATAGGCGGCTCTGGAAAGCAAGGGAAGAAGAGGTCCAAGAGTACCTGGGCGAGATGCTCATGGCAAATTTCCTCGCCGCACAGATCAAGGCCACGACAGAGCACTCTGCCAGTGTCCACATGAGTCACTGATTCGAAATTTCGAAAGCGGTTCACAGCTGTCTTGTCGTACTTGGAGGTTAACTACGTATGGTCTGGGACCCCAATGATCCATGGAGCAAGAAGTCGGACCCGCTTGAAGCGGCGCTCAAGCAGGCTCAAACTCAACTGAAAGATCTCTTTCCACCCGGTGGAGTGAAGAGCCTTCTCCCTTCGGGCCGCGCGCGGAGTCTTGTTATGGCCGGTTTGCTGATTCTGTTGGTGTGGCAGAGCGTGTTCATCGTGGCTCCTGATGAGGAGGGGGTCGTGAAACGGTTCGGCGTACCGGTTCGGGCCGCAGAACCCGGTCCGCATTTCAAGATTCCCTTCGTCGAAACCGTCCTCCAGCCGAAGGTCGAGAAACTCTACCGTGTGGAAGTCGGCTTCCGCACCACCCAACAGGGACGCCAGCAGATGATCCCCCAGGAAGCGTTGATGCTGACCGGCGATATGAATATCCTCGGGATCGAGTTCATCGTCCAATATAAGATCAAAGAAGCCCGCGACTTTTTGTTCAACGTCGAGGATATCCATGAAACCATCGGGAAGGCGGCCGAAGCTTCGATGCGGGAAGTGGTCGGCAAGAGCAAGATCGACGAAGCCTTGACCACCGGCAAAGCCGTGATCCAAGCCGACACGATGACGTTACTCCAAGCGATTCTTGATCAGTACCAATCCGGCGTGCAAGTCGCGGCTGTACAACTTCAAGATGTCGATCCTCCGGAAGCGGTAGCGGCCGCCTTCAAAGACGTCACGAATGCCAAGGAAGACCGGGAAAAGCTGATCAACCAAGCCCAGGGGTACCGCAATGACATCATTCCCAGGGCAAAAGGTGAAGCGGCTGAACGGGTCAACCAAGCGAGGGGGTTTGCGCAGGCCCGCCTTGATCGTGCCCAGGGCGAGGCGAACCGCTTCCTCGCGACCTTGAAAGAGTACAGTCAGGCAAAGGATGTGATCAGCAAGCGAATCTATATCGAAACGCTGGAAGAGATTCTTCCCAACGTGGAGAAGGTGATTATCGACGGCAAGGGTGGCGAACGGGTGATACCATATCTTCCGCTAGATCGGCTCTCCCGGCCTGCTGCGAAACCCCTGGCCACGCTTGTTCCACAACCGGAGGTCGAGGAGTTCCGACCGGAGCTCTCCCCTTCGCTCAAACCGAGGAGCCTCCAACCATGACGAAGCAGGGACTCGTGATCGCATTCCTCGCCGTCATCGTCGCCTTATTCGTACTGGGCGCCTCACCGCTCTTCGTGGTCGATGTCATTCAGACTGCCATCGTCGTCCAACTTGGCAAGCCTGTCCGCAATATCACCGAACCAGGGCTGTACGTGAAGATTCCGTTCGTGCAGGAGGTCACGTACTTCGAGAAACGGTTGCTGGATTATGATTCGAACGCGCAGGACGTCATCACCCAGGACAAAAAGACCCTGCTGCTGGATAACTTCGCCAAATGGCGGATCACCGACCCGTTGAAAGTCTATCAGGCGTTCCAAAGCCAGCGCGGCGCGCTCCAACGGTTGAACGATATTATCTATTCCGAGCTGCGGGTCGAATTGGGCCGCCATGAGTTACTCGAGATCGTCTCGAGCACGCGGGCCGACATCATGCGGGTCGTCACCGAACGGTCCAAGGAAAAGGCTTCGACCTATGGCATTGAGATCCAGGATGTTCGAATCAAGCGGGCGGACCTACCGGAGCAGAACGAGAAAGCCGTGTTCGCACGGATGCAGGCGGAACGAGAGCGGCAAGCCAAACAGTATCGGGCCGAAGGTGCGGAAGAAGCGCAAAAAATTCGATCGGAAGCCGAAAAGGACCGAGAGATTATCCTCGCCCAAGCCTACAAAGAATCGGAAGAGCTGCGTGGCGGCGGCGATGCCAAGGCGTTTCGGATCTATGCCGATGCCTATAAGCAGGATCCAAAGTTCTTCGAGTTTACCCGGTCGATGGAAGCCTATAAAAATGTCTTCAAAGCCGGGTCGATGCTGGTGATGAGCCCGGACTCGGAATTCTTTCGCTACTTAAAGCAACGCTAGCCGGTCCTCACGACAGTTGCATCAGCTCCAATGCAATGCGCATGTTTGCTCCTCACCGTCGTGCTCCACGACGAGGGGTTCCGTCCTGTTTTGCCACTTTGATTCAGGACATCCAGGTCCGGCTATGTCCAGCCTCACCATAATTTCGTAATCCTTGCCAATTGAGCAATTGTGAACAGACGACCACCGACCACTGCACTATGCTGTGCCATAGTGCGGACAGGGTAGAGAGGCCGGGGGCCTACCGATAACACGCTAATGTGCGATGGGTGAACGTCATGCAACCATTGCTGGGTGTCAGACATCACGAGAGTACAAACGGCGCGAGGACCAGAGGTGGTCAGGCCAAGGCGGAGCGCATGATCAAGCTGCTGAATGACGCGCTGGCTGGAGAGATGATCAACATCCTCTGCTATCGGTCTCGGTACGTCATGACCGCCGGGATCTGTTCTCGCCACAGGCAGGCGCAGTTTCTCGAGTATGTAGCTGAGAAGCGGGCCGATGTCGATCAATTGGCGGAACGTATTGTCCAGCTTGGAGGCAGGCCGGATGTGTCCCCTGAGCGGCTGATAAGCCGGACTTATGCTGAGTATGTGGAAGTGGACTCAGTAGGGAGGACGCTCGCGGTCGATCTGTTCGCCGAACGGATTGCGATCGAGCGCTACCGCGAAATGATCGTCTCTCTTGGCGCCGAGGATCTGACGACTCAGCAGATCCTGGAAATGATGCTGGCCGCAAAAGACGCGCGTGCAGAGAGCCTGGTCAGTCTTGTCAGGGATTGCACTTCCGAGAGAGAGATGTACGGTACCGCGTCGCCTAGTGCGGTATGTGCACAACGCTGGGTGCAGAAGGAGGACCTATGATTTGCCGACGCTGTCGAGGGTTCCTGGTCTGCGAAACGTTTGACGAGCTGCGCCGTGAGACAGACTCGCTCCAAACACGGTGCATCAATTGTGGGTGCGTTGAGGATGCGGTCGTGCGTGCCAATCGAGTCCGCCCATTGAGAGAAACGCGGGCGACCTCGCGTGGGGGAGACAGGAAGGGGGCCGGTGAGCGCATGAAGCTTCACGTGGAAAAGTACGCAGCGGTCCGATAAGTCGGCGTGGTGGCCACGAAAGCTCAGTTCATGGTTCACCATAAGGAAAAGTTGTGGCGTGTTCGTCTGCACGGCCATGGTTCTGATCATAAGGAGGCATCCACATGAGGGGTGAAACCAGGAGGCAGCGCGGCCACCTGTCACAGATGCGGCGTGGACAGGTATCCGCCTCTGAGTCGAACTCGAAGCATGATACCGGAGATGATCAACCTGAGCGTCTGATGTTCTCTCGTGGGCGGAAAATGTCGCACGTGAATTGCCGAGCCATGGATCTGACAAGTCATCTTGATGAGGCTGAGATCGGGACGATCTGCGAGATCCATTCGGCGCCGGTGCGTGAACTCCGAAAGGCAATCCAAACAACGCTGGACTATCGGAGAGCTGCCAATATCTGGGAGCCCTTCGAATTGAAGCGTGTCCTGTTTGAGGGAAGCCGCAGGATCCTGGTGCGGGGACTCGGGCTCGCAGATCGGAGCTCCCATGACGACTCGCGTATCCTGATCGTATTAGAAGAACTTGGTCTTCACCAGGAGCGTACGGCACCCGAGAGGCAGGTGAAGGGTCGGTCTCGGGGGAGGAGGGGCACGGCGATTCAGAGATCTCCCGAACGGGGGGGCCGGTCCAGGGGTGTTCGGTGCGTGTTGGTCATGGTGGAACGTCCTGACGATCTCTCCGGTAGGAATTCAACATCACAGGCATTGAAGAGGACGTAACGATGGAACTCTGCAAAAGCAAGATACCAAGCTTATCCCAGATATCGGCGAGGGTGGTGAATGGTGAGCACTGCCGGCCGTCTATTTCCCAAAAACGGGCCGGTCTGACGAGTCGCCTGCGGAGAATCGATTGTGTGTTGGCCGATATCCAGGCGGAGATTGATCAACTTCGACGAGAGAGGACTCATCTGAGACTGGTACGGAGTGAATTAGCTGGTTAAGCCGTCCTCAATCAGCGTCTCAGCCAGAACCTACTGGCCCCTTTCTGGTCCTTCCACCACTGACGTCTCTGTAGCGTCGGCTTCCCGCCTTATTTCCACACCTGAGCTGTTTTGACCAGACTGTCACCTGTCTTCTCGCTATGGTGAACGATAGGTGCTCAGTCGTCCCTCATCCCGTGAGAGCAAACATCTAGTGCTGAGCCACCTAGTGCCTGCTTCGACGGCGGTCATGTGGTTGAGACAACAAAGGGCAACATTCTCGGCCAGGGTAGCCAGGCGAACGACATAGACCGGGAGGGAGGAATGATCAATGGACAAAGAAGAATGCGTAATGACGGATAACCGAGGGTGTTCATCCGGGGCAGTGGGGCTGGTTTTTGTGGCCGGAGGGTTGCTGGGAGCCGCAGTGGCGTTGTTGCTGGCCCCACAGTCTGGCCGTCAGTCGCGGGAGCAATTGCAAGGGTATGCGCGACGAGCAGAAGAAGGGGTGCAGGAGTGGGCCGACAAGACCACCGAAGGGGTGGAGCAGGTGTTGAGTAAGGGGCGAGAGTTCATCAAAGACAAGCAGACGATCGTCACCGAGGCGGTCGAGGTCGGACGTGCCGCTATGCACAGGGAGCGTGAGCGGTTGTCTGGCGAGAAGAAGGGGTGACAGTGAAGCGCAGTAATACAGAATGATCGGCTATCGGCAATTGTGTAAAACTAAAGGAGAGACAAGATGAATAGGATGTTGATCGTGGGAATGGGGTTGTTGCTTCTTTTTGTACTTCCGCTCTGGCCGTACAGCGTCAGCTGGGGATATCTCCCCAGCGGCGCGCTTGGCTTTCTCCTGTTGGTTCTGACTATTCAGACCCTCTTTGGCCGGTTGGGACAGTCGCCAGCTGGAAAACCCTAATGAGGGGGCGGGCTCGTAGGCAAGTGCGCCTCCACCGGCGGATGTAGGGTTGCACTGGTGTCCAATTCCGCGAGGGCGTTACCCCGTCTTGAACAGTGGTGCTTGAGCAAGTTCTCCGAGATGTGAGTCGCCATGCTCTCGGTCTCGGGATCGTGTCTCTGGTTTAGTTTAAGGAGGTCGCATATGGCTATGATCGACATTAACGTCGGGAGATTCAACCAGCTCAAGACTCTGAACGGAGTCGGAGGCACCTATGCCAAGAGGATCATAGAGGGCCGGCCCTATCAGCGAACGGATGAGCTGGTGACGAAAAACATTCTTCCGCAAAGGAACTACGACAGGCTCAAGGAGCACATTATGACGAGGCCGAAATAGGGCAATCAAGAACACATGAGGATACGACGAACCTGTCAGTGGTCAGAGCACAGGTAGCCAGCATGGAACCGCAAAGGAGGGGAATATGCAGAGCAAATCTTGGACATCCATCATGATCGTGACGGCATTCCTTATGGGGTTTGGCCTGGGAGGCCTCTCACTGCACTATGCTGCTGCCCAAGGAATCTTTGGGCTTTCAACGTCGGTCAGCCGGCTCGGCAGTGCGTTGGTGGACATGCAGAAGAATGTCGACGATCTTCAAAAAAATATGGGGACGGTGAAACAGGTCAAAGAGCAACTGAGCAGTCTGTCCCCACAAGGTGAGGGTACTCCAGGAGGAGACCTACTGAAAAAAGGTGGCGATTCGTTGAAGGACATGAAGCCACAATTCTGAGTCGCATGACGCGAACACTTGAGGGAAGTCTCCTATGAGCCAGAGATCCAACGGTCACGCTCATCCGAGTTCGATCAGTTCCAAAATTCGTCTTGGTATGACCTGGGCCGTGATGGGAGCCATGGTTGCGCTGATGATGCTGACAGGGACGACCATGGCTTCAGCCGAGCAAACCGCTACCGAATCGGTAAAAAACACCATCGATGAGGTGATTCACATTCTCACCAGTGAAGAGTTGAATCAGCCGGACCGCTCGATGGAACGACGTCAGAAGATTGAACAAGTCATCAGGCAGCGGGTGAACTACGCAGATATGGCCAAACGGGCTCTCGGCCGGCACTGGATAGAACTGTCAGATACGGAGCGGCAGGAATTTGTTGCACTCTTCATTCAGTTGCTCCGAGACACGTTTGCCTGTCGAATTGACAACTACGTCGACGAGCAGGTGCTTTACCTGTCTGAACGGCAGGAAGGGAACTTTGCCGAGGTGAGGGCGAAGCTCTCAGGTCCTAAGGCGGAGACCCTTCTCGATTTTCAGCTGGCCGACGAGTTCGGCCGTTGGTATGTGCATGATGTGGTTATTGATGGCGTAGGCATTGTGAGCAATTACCATGCGCAGTTCATCAGCATACTCCGCGACCATTCCTACGCAGGTTTGACGACCAAGATGAAAGAGAAGACTCTCGTGGTAAAGGCGTTTGAAACGACCATGGCTCCGTAGCCTGTCGGCAGAGACATCGCAGGCCGATCTGATCGGCCGGGGACTAGTGCATGGATCAAGTTCCTAAGCTCGGTCGTCTTCTCCGCGCGCATTCTCGCTGAAACAGCGTCATGTCCGATGCCTAGGATGATCGATAAAGTCCCCTCTCGTTACCACAGTCGATGACCTCACACTCGCTCTGTTGGTGTGTTTCTGCAACTGAGTCATCCTGATGACGCCAGAGTTGGTCGGATAGCCCATGAATATGATGTTTTCACCTGTTGCCAAGAGTATCGAACTGGAAGAACCGATTCGCGCCGAGCTCTTCGGTGTCGAACGGCTCGAACAACATGCGGCAAGTCTCGCGGTGGCACAGGTCGTCAGCGATGATGCACGGGTGGGCCAGTTACTCACGCCACGAGTCCTTGATAATAAACGCGTCTTGGTGGAGTCGTATCAGGCTATCGCTCGTACGATTCGCGATGAGAAAGCGATTACCCCCGCGGATGAATGGTTTGTCGATAATTTCCATATTGTCGACGAACAGCTTCGCGAGATCATCGACGATTTGCCTCCTGGGTATTACAGGCAATTGCCAAAACTTACGTCGGGTCACTTGCAGAATTACCCACGGGTCGTTGGAGTGGCCTGGGCATTCGTAGCCCACACCGACAGTCGTTTCGACCCCGACATGCTCCGTCGCTTTGTGATGGCGTATCAACGCGTACAACCGCTGACGATCGGTGAATTGTGGGCGGTGGCGATCTCGTTGCGTGTCGTGCTGGTGGAGAATCTTCGCAGGCTGGCCGAGCGGATCGTCCATAGTCGGAAGGCTCGGTTGGAAGCCGATGAACTGGCGGATAGCCTGTTCGGGAGCGGAGCCTTGGCTGTAGAGTTTCCGTCCAGTGCACTCCGTCGTTTTGAGAGTAAGTCGCTCGCCACTGCCTTTGCCGTACAGCTGGTGCAGCGACTGCGTGATCTGGACCCGAAGGTGCGTCCGGTCTTGCGGTGGCTCGACGAACGCCTGGCCGCGCAGGGCGCCACCGCCGACGACATGGTGCATACCGAGCATCAGCAACAGGCGGCCATGAGCGTGACGGTGCGCAATATCATCACCAGTATGCGGCTGACCTCGGCGTTTGATTGGTCAGACTTTTTCGAAAGCGTCAGCCCGATCGATACGATCCTGCGGACCGATCCCCGTTACACCGAGATGGACTTTGTCACACGGGATATGTATCGCCATGCGATCGAGGATCTTGCACGCGGGACGGGTCTTTCCGAAATTGAGGTGACCACGCGTGTCGTGACCCGTGCCAGGCAGGCAGGGGGTGAGCCGCATATGCGAAAGCAACCGGAGCGGGAACGACACATGGACCCCGGCTATTACCTCATCTCGCGTGGGCGCCGGGCGTTTGAACGAGAACTCGGCTACCGGGTGTCCTGGAAGGAGCGGCTGCTGCGTTGGTATGTCCGGGGGGCCGCACCGAGCTATCTGGGATCGGTGGCGGTCGGGACCACCATGGTCCTAGCCGTACCGTTGTGGTATGCCGCCGAAACTGGCGTGACTGTCGCGGGCCTGGTGTGTCTCGGTCTCATGGCGTTCGTACCGGCCTCGGATCTCGCCATGGCGCTCATTAATCGAACGGTGATGGCCATCCTCGGTCCGCGGTCGTTACCCCGGATGGCATTGCGGGACGGCATTCCTAAAGAGTTGCGCACGATCGTGGTGGTGCCTACGTTGCTGACGAGCCGGCAGGGCATCGATGAACAGATCGAGCGATTGGAAGTTCATTATCTGGCAAATTCAGACGATGACCTGCGCTTTGCCTTGCTCTCAGACTGGGGAGACGCCCCGAGCGAAAGTATGCCGAGTGACGTCGAACTGCTGGCCTCTGCAGTGGAGAGAATTGCCCATCTAAACAAGCGGTACGGCCCGGCGGCCGGGGGCGGAGCGCGTTTCGTGCTGTTGCACCGCAGGCGGGTCTGGAACGAATCCGAGCGCGTCTGGATGGGGTGGGAGAGGAAACGAGGCAAACTGCATGAATTGAATCAATTCCTACGTGGTTCGATGACCACCACCTTCATCTCCGTTGGCGGGAAGGTCCCCGAAGTGATTCCCTCAGTCCGATTCGTTATCACACTGGATGCCGATACGCGGTTGCCGCGTGGAGCCGCGCACCGGTTGATCGGCACCATGGCGCATCCCCTAAACCGGCCGAGATTCGACCCGCTCGCCGGGCGTGTGCTCGAGGGATATGGAGTGGTGCAGCCGCGGATTACACCGTCGCTTCCCGGCAGTGGCGAGGGCTCGTATTTTCAGCAGACGTTTTCTGGACCCAGCGGGATCGATCCCTACGCGTCGGCTGTATCTGATGTGTACCAGGATTTGTTTCGTGAAGGGTCCTACACGGGCAAAGGCATTTATGAGATCGATGCATTTGAGGCGGCGCTGGCGGACAAGGTGCCGGACAATGCGATGCTCAGTCACGATCTCTTTGAAGGCCTGTTCGCGCGCGCAGCACTGGCGACTGACATCGAGCTGTTCGAAGCGTTTCCCGCCCACTATGAAGCGGCCGCAGCAAGGCAGCATCGATGGGCGCGCGGCGATTGGCAGCTACTGCCCTGGCTGTTCGGGCGAGGACATACGGGATCTGAGCCGCATCGCGTGGTGGTCATTCCCGCCCTCGGCCGTTGGAAGATCTTCGACAACCTCCGCCGTACCCTGTCGGCCCCCGCGGCGTTTCTGACACTCATCGTTGGATGGGTGTTGCCGGAGCAATCTGTCTGGGTCTGGACGGGGTTCATTCTGACCACGATGGCGATTCCATCGCTATTATCTTTCGTGTTTGGGCTCTATCCACGCCGTCCCGGCGTGGCCCTGCGTACACATTTTCGTGGGTTGGGCAACGACCTCAGGTTGGCCGCCAGGCAGATTGCGATGACTGTGATATTCCTCGCACATCAGGCATGGCTCATGACGGATGCGGTTCTTCGTACTCTCGCTCGGCTTGTCTTCACGCACCGGAGGATGTTGGAGTGGGTCACCGCGGCTCAGGCTGAGGATGCGTACAGGTGCAACCTGACAGGAATGTATCGGCGCATGGCGGGTGGTGTGGTGCTTGCCGTGGTGGCAGCCGGTGCGGTGGTAGTATTCGGGCGCGATGAGTCCTGGGCTGTGGCCGCTCCGTTCGTGCTGCTCTGGATCTTGGCTCCGGCTGTGGCACGGTGGGTCAGTCTGCCGCCTCGACTTACCGGGGCCGAACCGATTTCTCCAGCCGATGCACGGAAGCTCCGATTGATTGCACGCCGGACCTGGCGGTTTTTTGAAACGTTCGTGGCTCCCGAGGACCATGCACTGCCTCCTGACAATTTCCAAGAAGATCCAAAACCCGTCGTAGCCCACAGGACTTCGCCGACCAATATCGGGCTCTATCTGCTCTCAACTTTGGCCGCCCGTGACCTCGGATGGCTGGGGACGCTCGATGTGACTCAACGACTGGAAGCCACGCTGGCGACGATGAGCCGTCTCGAGCTTCTTTCTGGGCACTTTTACAATTGGTATGACACACGTACCCTTCGTCCGCTGGATCCAAAGTATGTGTCCACCGTCGATAGTGGGAATCTCGCGGGGCATTTATTGGTCGTGGGGAACGGATGTCGCGAGCGGATTCAACACTCAACCATCGAAAGCAATTTGTTTGCCGGAATTGATGATGCCATCCAATTGTTACGCGATGCGTTGGAGAAGATTCCTGATCAGCGACAGACCCACACGGTGACCAGGAAGCAGTTGAGCGACGCCGTCGATGAGCTGGCCCTGGCGCTCTTGTCGAGACCGGTCGATGCAGGCGGCTGGACCGCTAGATTTGGAAAACTCACCGTCTTGTCACATACGGTTTCCGATATGGCTCAGGCCATGGGCCAGGAGCGCGGTGATGAGTCCGATGGGGAATTGGGTGTCTGGGCGGATGCGGTTCGGGCGTGCGTGGACAGTCATCTCCGTGATGTGGAGCTGTTCCTTCCATGGGTCCGCTTCAGTACGAAAGACCGGGCGGCTCTGTTCGACCATCCGTCGGGACCATCGCCGGAGTGGGCAGTTATCGAGCCGTTCTTTCATCCCATTCCTACGCTGGCAGCTGTACCTGAGCGGTTCACGGCTGCGCTTCGTGCGCTGGACCGCCTGCGGGAAGACGCACTGAACAATCTGTCGCAGAATCGGGTGAGTCTCGCGAGGATCGCGCTACTGGCTGATGCCATACAGCGCTCGGTTACGGATGTCACGGCCTTGGCTTGTCGTCTCACAGCGATTGCCCAGAACGCGGAGCGCATGGTTCACGCCATGGATTTCGCGTTTCTCTTCGATCCGACCCGCAAACTGTTGTCCATCGGCTATTGCGTGCCGGAGAACAGCCTGGACCCAAGTTGCTACGACCTGCTGGCGTCAGAAGCCAGACTGGCGAGCTTTATCGCCATCGCCAAGGGCGACGTGCCTTCATCGCACTGGTTTCACCTGGGCCGTGCCCTGACGCCCGTGGGAGACGGTTCGGCGCTCGTGTCCTGGTCTGGCTCTATCTTCGAATACCTCATGCCGGCGTTGGTGATGCGTTTCCCGTCAGGCAGCCTGCTGTGCCGGACGTATGAACTGATCGTCCATCGGCAGATTCAGTACGGTAGAGAGCGAGGTGTGCCATGGGGTGTTTCCGAGTCGGCCTATAATGCGCGCGATCTCGACCTGACGTACCAGTATTCCAGCTTTGGTGTGCCGGGTCTGGGACTCAAACGAGGCCTCAGTGAGGATGTGGTCGTAGCGCCCTATGCCACGGCACTCGCAGCGATGATCAATCCCATGGAAGCCACGCAAGGCTTTGGGCGCCTCGCCGAGGCCGGAGGGAGGGGAGCCTACGGGTTCTATGAAGCACTGGACTATACAGGGACACGGGTACCCGAAGGTAAAGACGTGGCGATCGTGCGGGCCTATATGTCGCATCATCAGGGGATGACGGTAATCGCCATCGCGAATGTCTTGAACGATGGAGTGATGAGGAACCGTTTTCATGCCGAGCCGATCGTCCGGGCTACTGAACTCTTGCTCCAGGAACGGACTCCGCGCGACGTGCCGGTGACACGTCCACGTGCAGAAGAAGTCGCTGCCGCGTCCCACGTCCGCGATCTCATTCCGCCCGTCATACGGCAATTTACCACCCCGCATGAGGAGGCCCCGCGGACGCATCTGCTGTCTAACGGACGGTATGCCGTCATGTTGACCACAGCCGGATCAGGATATAGCCGGTGGCGGGATATCGCGGTGACGCGCTGGCGCGAGGATGCGACGCGGGACTGCTGGGGTTCGTATATTTTTCTTCGCGATCTCCTCACTGGGTCTGTATGGTCGGCCGGGTATCAGCCCAGTGGCGTCGAGGCCGACACCTATGAGGTGTCCTTTTCCGAAGAACGGGCTGAGATTATCCGACGGGATGGCGATTGGAGCACGACGCTCGAGGTGGTCGTGTCGTCCGAAGACGATGCCGAAGTCCGTCGCATGTCCGTCACCAACTTGGGGAGCAGTGCACGCGATCTGGAAGTGACGTCTTACGCTGAGTTGTCTCTGGCTCCACAGGCCGCCGATGTGGCACATCCGGCCTTTGGCAATCTCTTTGTGCAGACGGAATTCGTGCCGGAGATCGGCGCGCTGCTCGCCACGCGTCGCAGGCGATCGGATGAAGAGACGACGGTGTGGGTGGCCCAGGTGGTTGTGGTCGAGGGAGATACCGTGGGTGCCCTCCAGTATGAAACGGATCGGGCCCGGTTTCTTGGTCGTGGGCAGCATACCCGTACCGCGGTCTCAATGATCGATGGTCGGCCCCTCTCGAATACCGTCGGTTCTGTACTAGATCCGGTGATGAGTTTGCGCCGTACCGTGCGGGTTCCGTCGGGCGGGACTGTGCGCATGGTGTTTTCAACGATCGTCGGCCCAGCCCGCGATCACGTGTTGGAGTTGGCCGACAAGTACAGTGATCCGAGAGTGTTTGAGCGAGCCGTCTCACTAGCGTGGACGCAAGCGCAAGTCCAACTGCATCACCTCGGCATCGGGACCGACGAAGCTCAGCTCTTCCAGCGGCTCGCGAATGCGGTGTTATATGTTGATGCCTCATTGCGGCCGTCTTCGGACACGCTCGTTCACAGCACGCTGGACCGTGCGTTCCTGTGGGCACATGGTATTTCCGGCGATCTGCCCATTGTGCTGGCTTCTATCGATCGCACGGAGGACGTGGATCTCATCCGGCAATTGCTGCGGGCACATGAATACTGGCGAATGCGGCAAGTATCGGCCGATGTGATTATTGTGAACGAGAAGCCGCCGTCCTACGAGCAGAATTTGCAGGGGTCGCTGGAGGCGCTGGTGCGCGGAAGTCAGTTGCGCCTCTGCCCCGACACCGGCGGCGTACGGGGCAATATCTACCTTCTGCGGACCGACCTACTTTCGGCACACGATCGGAAACTGATGCAGCAGGTGGCCCGGGTCGTTCTGCTGAGCCGGCGTGGCACGTTGGCGGAGCAGGTGACTCGACTACAGCGCCGGCACAGTCCTTCCCCACCGACACGGCCCATACGGCGTGCCCGAAAACGCCTGGATGTGCCGTTGCCTGAGCGGGAGCTTGAGTTGTTCAACGGTCTTGGTGGTTTCGCGGACGATGGGCGCGAGTATGTCACCATTCTCGGTGAAGGCCTGCGCACCCCGCGACCCTGGGTTAACGTGATTGCGAATCCCTCGTTTGGGTTTCTCGTGTCTGAGTCCGGGTCCGGGTTCACCTGGTCGCTGAACAGCCACGAAAATCAGCTGACGCCCTGGTCGAACGATCCGGTGTCCGATCCGTCAGGAGAAGTGCTCTATATTCGCGATGACGATTCCGGGGAGGTCTGGAGTCCGACGGCGCTGCCGATTCGTGACGATCCAGCACCCTATGTTGCCTGCCACGGACAAGGCTATAGCCGTTTCCATCATGGTTCACACGGTATCCTGTCAGAATTGCTGCAATTTGTGCCGCCTGAAGACTCGATCAAGATCTCTCGAATGACACTGAAGAATATGTCTGGCCGCTCGCGACGTCTTTCCATTACGGCCTATGCCGAGTGGGTACTGGGGAGTTCCCGGAGTGATTCCCATCCCTACGTGGTCACGGAGATCGATCCTGAGACCGGTGCGCTGTTTGCGAGGAATGCGTGGGCGGGTGAGTTTGGTGGGCGCATCGCGTTTGCCGATCTTGCAGGGAAGCAGACATCGTGGACCGGTGATCGCGCGGAATTTATAGGTCGCAATAGGACTCTTGAAGATCCACTGGCACTTGAACTGAGCGGGCCGTTATCCGGCAGGGTCGGTGCCGGTCTCGACCCTTGCGCGGCGCTTCAACTCTCGATCGGCGTGGAAGTAGGCGAACGCGTGGAGATCGTCTGGTTCATCGGCCAGACAGCAGGAAGAGAACAGGCTCGTCTGTTACTGGAGCGCTATCGTAGGACGGACCTGGACGCGCTGTTGCGCGAGGTTACCAGCCGCTGGGATGACGTCTTGGGTGTCGTACAGGTCCATACGCCGGAGCGCGCCATGGATATTCTGTTGAATCGTTGGGTGCTCTATCAGACGCTGGTGTGTCGCATTTGGGCCCGTGCGGCTTTTTATCAGTTGAGCGGGGCCTATGGATTTCGTGACCAACTTCAAGATGTCATGGCCCTGAGTGTGGCGGCACGCGATGTCACACGCGAACATCTGCTGCGGGCTGCGGCGCGGCAGTTTATCGAGGGTGACGTGCAGCATTGGTGGCACCCTCCATCCGGACGTGGTGTGCGGACCCGCATTTCTGATGATCTGATCTGGTTACCCTACGCGGTGATCCAGTTTCTTGAAGTGACGGGCGATACGACCGTGTTGGACGAAATGGTGCCTTTTCTGGAAGGCCCAGTATTGGCCGATGGGCAACCTGAAGCCTATTTTGAACCACGCGTATCCCAGACGTGCGCCACTCTCTTTGAACATTGTGCACGTGTGTTGGATCGGAGTCTTGTCGTCGGCAGTCATGGGCTTCCGCTCATGGGTACCGGGGACTGGAATGACGCGATGAACCGTGTCGGCCAGCAGGGCAAGGGGGAAAGTGTCTGGCTCGGGTGGTTTCTGCATACGGTGCTGTGGGAGTTCGCCAAGGTGGCGGCTCAGCGTGGTGAGCGGGCTCGTGCTGAAACGTGGCGACTCCATGTAAGTGCGTTGAAGGCCGCGATCGAGCGTAACGGATGGGACGGGGAATGGTACTGCCGTGCGTACTTCGATGACGGGACTCCACTCGGGTCCACGGCAGGCCAGGAATGCCGCATCGATTCTATTGCGCAATCCTGGGGGGTAATCAGCGGAGCGGCAGATCCTGACCGTGGCGCGCGCGCCATGGCCGCAGTGGATCGGCATCTTGTGAACAGACAAGACGGGGTGATCCGACTGTTGACGCCGCCCTTTGATCAGATGCCGAGGAATCCCGGTTATATCAAAGGCTACGTCCCCGGCATTCGGGAAAACGGTGGCCAATACACCCATGCGGCCGTGTGGACCGTGCTGGCGTTCGCGGCCCTAGGTGACGGAGACAAGGCTGGCGAGTTGTTCCGTATGCTGAATCCCATCGATCGGATCTCCTCCCGAGCGAGCGTCCAGCGATATAAAGTCGAGCCGTACGTCGTCGCCGGTGACGTGTACGCAGAGCCGCCGCATGTCGGCCGTGGGGGGTGGACCTGGTACAGCGGTGCAGCTGGGTGGCTTTATCGGGCCGGTACGGAATGGATGCTCGGTTTCCGCTTGCGTGGCGCCACACTTTCCCTTGATCCTTGTGTTCCACGCCACTGGCCAAGATGCTCCATTCGTTTTCGGTATCATTCGGCCGTCTATGATATCACGGTGGAAAATCCGCGCCATGTCAGCCGCGGCGTGACGTCGATCGAGCTCGATGGCGTTGCGTCGACTGCCAATACGAATATCCCGCTCGTCGTCTGCGGAACCCACCAGATTCGCGTCGTGCTCGGATGATCCGTGCGTGAGGAACCATGGTTAGCCTTTGTGGCAATATTCATACCTCCGCGTTCTTTCCTAGGTGGTGTTTCACCTTACGGCGTATCGCTCTCGGTGGTCTTGGTTCGCTCAATCACCTGAATGTGCGATGGTTCGAATTGGCATGATCTGCGCTCGTGCAATAAGTACGTATTTAAGCATCATGAGCTATGGTGAAATAGAAAAAAGAGTCTGATGATCGCAACGAGTGTATCGGATTCATCAGCGAGTGTGATGTTCTCCGTGCACTGGAAGCCGGCAAAGATCTTACTCATCTGACGGCGGAAGATATCATGGTCCACGATCGAGTCGCCGTCACAGCCGAGGCCGCGATCGAAGAAGCCGTGAAGACGATGGAGGGCAAACGGCTGCTCCATCTCCCGGTGAAACATAACGGAAGAATTGCCTATTCCGTGACCCGACACGATCTTCTGCAAGCCTGGATTGGTATCGGTACTGCAGGCGAAGATTAAGGAGAGGCGATTGTTTTCGAGCGAACGTTCAACCGACACCGGATTGCTCAGCGCCTCGTTGGAGCGCTAGATCCAGCCGGACTTGTCGGATATCTCTCACGTGCTGGAGTGATGGAACATGTCGACACCACATCATCCTCGAGAGAAGAAAGATCGATCGGTTCGCCCTCGAAAGTACGACCGATACAAAGCCAAGGGCAAACTTCGGGAGCCGTCGGTTTGTCGTGAGTGTCAGGCGGTCTACCACAAGGGGCGGTGGGTGTGGGGTCCTGTGCCGTCGGACAGTCAGGAGGTGATGTGTCCTGCCTGTGAACGGATCCGTGACCATGCGCCGAGCGGGATGCTGCTGCTGACCGGTGAGATCGTCGTCAGGCATCGAGATCAGGTGCTCGGGCTCGCCCGGAATGAAGAGGCTCGCCTGAAGGCCGAACATCCCCTGGCTCGAATCATCAAGATCGAAGAGCAGACCGACGCACCTGAAGGAGTGCTCATCACCACGACCGACCCTCATCTCGCGCGGCATATCGGCGAGGCGTTGCATCACGCCTATCGTGGGACATTGACCTGTCGTTATGAGGAGAACGAAGATCTGCTTCGGGCGAACTGGGAGAGCTCAGCGGATGGGTAAGAACCGGACCTCTCTGCCGGTCGGTTGAGGCAGTGGAGCTTCTGCCTGCTCTCCTGTTCGGTCTCTGTGCGCAGAAAGAGGGAGGTTCATGAAGGAGGATCCTATGCAGCTGATACTGACAGTTGAGGAGCAAGAGGTATTGTCAGGGGGGATCAAAAGTGCCATCTCGGACCTCGGGACCGAGGTTGGTCACACCGACAACCAGGCCATGCGGCAAGGCTTGCAGAAGCGAAAGAAAGTCCTGCTGGCAATTCTTGACCGGCTCAAAGGCATCGGCTGAGATCGTCTCGTCTCTGGACGCGAGGGCACCGGACTTCAGGAGGCCGAGGTGGCTTACCTGACGAATCGTGTCCCATCACCCTTCGGGCAATGATTGATCCAGAAGGTGGACAAGAATATGGCCACGTCATCTTGGCGTATGAAAGCAACGCAGAGGTGGGGAAGTCATGCCCGATGGCTCAGTGGGGAGGGACCATTTGCTGTAATTGCTCCCTGTCGGGAGTTTTCCTTCTCCCTTTGGGCTACGAAAGAAGCGGCGGAAACAACGAAAGCCCATCTCAACCAGACGGGCTGTGGTGGAGGTTGTAATCCGCTGCTTCATCAGGTCGTTGATCTAAACGAATGATGTTGGGTGATCGAGTGCGGAGCCTCCTGGTTTGACAAGGTGGCTGTCCATCGGCCGGCTCGTGGGAGCGGCCTGCTTTTCACCGTAGTCCTGTTGCATTCATCTGTCGATATTTATTCTTGCTGCATTCAATTGGCGTGAGTGGAAAGGATCCCGTGAACGCTGCCGATCTATTGATACGCTGTCTCGAACACGAAGGTGTGGAGTTCATGTTCGGCGTGCCAGGCGAGGAGACGCTCGATGTGATGGACTCCATCCTAGGCTCTCGGATTCGATTTGTCACGACGCGTCATGAGCAGGGTGCTGCGTTCATGGCGGATGTCTATGGGCGACTGTCCGGAAAAGCCGGAGTCTGTCTGTCCACACTCGGGCCAGGGGCGACCAATTTGATGACTGGCGTGGCCGATGCCAACCTGGATCATGCTCCACTGGTCGCCATCAGCGGGCAGGTGTCCACAGAACGTCAGCATGCACAATCGCACCAGTACATCGATTTGCAGGCACTCTTCAAGCCCATTACCAAGTGGAATGGTGTGATCGCCACGCCGACGATGATCCCCGAAGCAGTGCGAAAGGCGTTCAAGACCGCTCAAACAGAAAAGCCCGGAGCGATTCATCTGGAAGTGCCCGAAGATGTGGCAGCCGAGCGACTCAGAGAATCGGATGCCCTCCCTCCGCTCCGGGTCCAATCACCACGTGTACCCGAGCCCTCATCCGTACAAGTGACGCGAGCCATTGCCATGCTCTCAGAAGCCAAGAAACCACTCATCCTGGCCGGCAACGGTGTGGTGCGCAGACACGCCGATGATGCAGTCCGGCGGTTTTCGCGGAGGCTGAACATCCCGGTGGTGCACACCTTCATGGGCAAAGGGATTGTGCCGGATAGCGATCCCCTGTCGCTGTATACGATCGGGTTTCCGGGAAGGGACTATGCCGCAAGAGTGGTCGAACAGGCTGATGTGGTGGTGGCCATCGGGTATGACTTTGTCGAATACGCGCCTTGCTTGTGGAATCCCAACCGAGACAAATGCATCATACACGTCGATGTCTCTCCGGCGGACGTTGATGCGCATTACGTCGTCGACGTGGGGGTGCTCGGTGATGTGGGGCAGGCACTCGACCGCATCGCGGATGGGATGACTGCGTTCGATCCGTTGTGGGGCGAACGAGGACGCGAGGCCGTCGTCTCCGGTCTGCACAGCGAATACGCCGATACTCCCGGCTGGCCGCTGCGCCCGCAGCAGGTCATCCACGAACTCCGGAGCGCTCTTGCTCCGGACGATCTGGTGGTGTGCGATGTCGGAGCCCATAAGCTATGGATGGCGCGCATGTTTCCTTGTCAGGCTCCCAATACCTGCATCATTTCGAACGGCTTTGCTGCGATGGGGATTGCATTGCCAGGGGCGGTAGCGGCTCAACTGCTCTTCCCTACGCGCCGAGTCGTTGCTGTGACAGGCGACGGGGGATTCTTGATGAACTCCCAGGAGCTGGAAACTGTGGTTCGGCTGCAACTCCCGCTCGTGATCCTGGTCTGGCGCGACAACGGCTATGGTGTGATCCGGTGGAAACAGATGCTCCGGTTCGGCCGCACCTCGTCCGTGGAATTCGACAATCCCGATCTGGTCGCCTACGCGCGGGCCTTTGGCGCCGCAGGATTTCGAGTGAAAGGCCCATCCGAGCTCACGCCGATCTTGCATGAAGCGTTCAACTCGGCATGTCCGGCCGTGATCGATTGTCCGGTGGATTATGGAGAAAATCTTCGAATGACCGAGCATCTGAAACGCGTGCCCTAGCCGTTCTCTTTCAGTCTGTCTGGATCGCACCAGATGGCTTCACACCCCTTCACGAAGGAAGCTCACATGTTCGTGTATCTATTGGTTCTAGCAATTGTCACAGGTTGCCATTATCAGCTTTCCCTCAATTCGTGGACAAGGGCGAGTATGTCGAGGTGGCCAAAGGTACGAAGCTGTGTCCCAACGTCATCCTGGAAAAATTGAAAGGGATGCTTGATCCAGAGAACGTTTATTGGCGAGTCACCAGTAAGGCGCGGGCGAATGGCACGCAGACCGTCGCCACAGTTGTCCTTGAAACCCAGTACGATCGCAAAAGTGGTGAGACCACGATCAAGGAACGCCGAGATGATGAGGACTATGCCACGTTCTTCAAGAGAGATCCTGAGCGCAAGGGGATGCTCCTCATGGTCAGCCTCCAAGACGGACGGGTGGAAGCGACGGTGGAGGTGTGCAGGAAGCAGAAATAGAGTGTTTGCTCTGGACGCCTCTCATCCATCGGAGCGCACCGTGCACGGCGCATGCGGTGTGGCTGGCTAGGATCCACTAGACGCGATACCCGCCTTCTCTGCTTAACCATAAATGGTGAACATTAGAAGCTAATACATAGATTATGGAGATAGAGATTGACCATATACAGTAAACCTGCGTAAAATGGATTGTGGAGGGAGGAGATGACTCTCCAAGTGAAGTGTTCGCTGATTCTTGGACGCCATGAAAGTTAGGAACGTAACGATGGCGTGTTCGTTTCAAGCTCTGACGTTCCAGTTTCGCTGACTGTCCCATCCGTTGCGCTTCCCGTATCCTTCCCAGCGCGATTGATTCCTCAGTCTCCGCCGCTTCAACGCCAGAGTCCCGATGAGGTTCGATGGTCTGGTGAGGGTACCCTCATAGACTGATCTTGGGGACTACAGTCTGTCTTCGTGATGAGAGAGGCGACCTCTCGGTCACAGATCGGGATCGTCTTCTATCGAGCGAGGAAGCGGTGGAGTGTTCAACGAAGGGGGTGTTCAACATGAGATTCTTTACAATTACCATGCTGGGACTTGTGTGTCTCGGAATGACCGGGCTTGCCATGGCAAACCCTGCGATGTTGCCCGAGCATCCTGGGTATCCGTCTGGCGGAGAGTTTGCCTACGATACAGGTCGGAAACATTTGACCTATAGCCAGTCTATTGAGGAGGCCGCGAAGTCCGGCGATACAACTATGGGCTTGTCGCTGATTGACCCTCAGAATACCAGGATACCGGAAGCCCAAAGTGTCGACCCATTGTCGAAAGGGGCGGTTGAACAGCCGGCCAAAAACGACATGCGGATACCAAAGAAATAAAGCAGAAGTCTAAGCCCATGGTTTGGTTGCCAAGCAACCCATATTGTTGCAGGTGGAGGAATGAGTAGAAGCAGGGTATAGAATCTGGCCAGTACATGGTGATTGTTGGTAGGGCGGCCACCATGCACATATCTCGAGGGGTCGTTGGTGGGCGGAGTGAGCGTGATCGCGCGGAGGGCCTTGCGGTCATGCTCCTACATCTTAGGCCAGGCATGAAGGAGACAGCCATGACGGACAAGAGCTACACGATATGGCGAGCCATCTTGATTGCAGGGATGGTGCTTGGCTTAGCGGGGATTGTCGGTGAAATGGTCTGGAACCCTGATAAAGGGGAACTCAAGGGGGTGGAAGTTACTACCATGGCGACTTCTGCCAGGATTACGATTGCGGGAGCGGTGGAGACGGCTTTGGGAAGCATCGCGGGTCAAGCTCTCGAGGCGAGACTGGAGAAGAGGGGGACAAGACCGTGTGGAATGTCGAAATCCTAACCACTGAAGAAGCGATTATGGCGGTCTATGTCGATGCTGTTTCAGGAGTGGTGTTAATGACCGAAGAGAAGGTGCCAGGGAAGAGGCTCATTCAGGATAAGACATTATAACTCGGCTCGCTGGCCGCTCGACTGAATTTGTACGCGAGCGTTGTGGACGAGAACGTTTCTGAAGAACTTCTTAAGAAGGAGGAGCGTATGCAGTTGGAGATGGTACCACAAGAGCAGGAGGTATTGTTATGGGCGGTCAAGAGTACGATTTCAGACCTCAGGACTGAAATAGGGCACACCGATAATCAGGCGATGCGGGAAGATTTGCAGAAGCGGAAGGAGATTCTGTGAGTGATTTATGCTCGGCTCGGAGTCCCGGTGTAAGAGTGCCCTCCCTCTGTGTGCGAGCGGCTAGACATCAGGAAATAGCCTCGACTGTGGCGGGAACGACTGAGCGAGTGTTGAGTAACAACTAGACAGGAACTTGTACATGAACTGATTCTTAATCCGATTGGTCACGCATGAATGGATTTCCGCTGTCTTACTGAAGGAGGATTTTATGTCCATGTATGTACTGGTTCTTGTAATTGTGATCGGATCTCCCTTGTCAGGCTTTGCTCAATTCATCGATCGAGGTGAGTATGTGGAGGTCTCGAAAGGTGTGAAGCTGTGTTCCAATGCCACCCTGGAGACTTCGAATAGGATGCTCGACCAGGAGAAGCGATTCTGGCGCGTCATGAGCAAACCACGGTTGAATGGCACGCAAACTGTGGAGGCCTTCGTCCTTGAAAGTGTATACGATCGCAAAAGCGGCGAGACCACGATCGAAGCACACCCATACGATGAGGGCTATGCGACTCGATTTAAGAGAGCTGTAGCGCATAAGGGGATGTTGTTGATGGTCAGTCCAAGAGATGGTCAAGTTGAAGCAACTGTCGAGATATGTGGAACAAAGAAGTAGCGCGTCGCTTCCGGTTGAAATGACTATCTGGGTATCCGTGTGTTGTGAATGTTTGTACCCCGTCAGCGGAGGTTAGACAGTTGAGGGGAGATTGCTAAGATGATAAGGCTGGCTCGTTGAAGGTCCGAAAGGAACCGACGAGGAGACCGCACGACGATAGCCGGGAAGCGGTGGACAAGACCGTCCGGGACATCAAGCGTAAGATACGCCGCCATTTTTGCGCAGAAGAGAAGATCCGCATTATCTTGCAGGGGCTGAGGGGGGACGAGAGTATCGCGGAGATCTGCCGCCGCGAGGGTCTGCACCAGAACCTGTATTACCGCTGGAGCCAAGATGTTCTGGAAGCTGGAAAGAAGCGGCTCAACGGGGGATACGGTGCGCGAGGCTGGCAGCGACGAGGTGAAGGCCTTGCGCTCAGAATCCGGGCAGTTGAAAGAAGCCTTAGCCGAGGCCCTGATGGAGAACCGTCTGCTGAAAAAAAAGCGTGCTGGCGGATGGGGAGGCCGGTACATGAGGTACACGGCGTCCGAGAAACTGGAGATCATCCGCACGGTGGAACAGTCGAGCCTGGGCGTGAAGCGGACGCTCACTCAGATCGGCATCCCGCAGGCAACATTTTATCACTGGTATGGTCGCTATCTGGAAGACGGGCTGGACGGTCTGGAGGACCGGAAGCCAGCTCCTGGCTCTGTCTGGAACAAGGTGCCGGAGGCCATTGCCGAACAACTGGTGCAGCTGGCTCTGGCCGAGCCTGACCTGTCACCACGAGAATTAGCGGTGCGGTTTACGGAGGGACAGCGGTATGCCCTCTCGGAATCGACGGTGTACCGTGTGCGCAAGAGCCGCGACTTGATCGCCGCGCCCGTCTTCATCGTCATGAAGGCCGCAGACCGGTTTCAGCACCCGACGACGGCAGTGAACCAGCTGTGGCAGACGGATTTCACCTACCTCAAGATCATCGGTTGGGGCTGGCATTATCTCTCGACCGTCATGGACAACTACTCCCGGTACATCATCGCCAGGCGACTGTGCAAGACGATGAACGCGACGGACGTCTCGGCCACGTTGCAGGATGCCCTACAGGTGACTGGCCTTGAACGGGCCAGTCACCGCTACAGGCCCAGGCTCCTCAGTGACAATGACCCGTGTTACGTCTCGTCAGCATTGTCGCACTGGCTCGGCGAACACGGCATCCCGCACACCCGCGGAAAACCCTACCACCCTATGACACAGGGCAAGATCGAACGCTGGCATCGCACGCTCAAGGACCGCATCCTACTGGAGCATTATTACCTGCCGGGAGAACTGGCACGGCAGGTCGAAGACTTCGTCACCCACTCCAACACCAGGAGGTACCATGAAAGCCTCAACAATCTGACGCCGGAGTGCGTCTTCACGGGTCAACACGGTGCCGTGCTCACACAACGCGACAAGATCAAACGCGACACCATCGCGTTACGAAAGAAGTTGCACGCGCAACATCGTGCCGCGTAACCTATAACCAGCGGAGCCAGAATTACACCTTACCTCTTCACGCCGCTGTCTAAAATTATCTGACGACGTACAGGCATTCGGATATAGTGATATCACTATATCCTGTCAAGGCGGGGAAGGCCGGGATAAGGGAACGGAAGGGACGTGACAGATGGGGCGCACGAGAGTCTCAACCGCGGAAATTCCCATTCACACTCCTCAAATCACAATCCGCTCGACCTCATCGAGCGAGATCTGATCGGTGCGCCGATCATAGAGCCCCGTCGTACGGGCACTTTCATGGTTCGCCATCTGTTGGGCGATTTCGAGTTTGCCGCCGTTCTTGAGATATTCCGTGATGCCCGTGGCGCGGAAAGAGTGATTGCCGATCTTCGTGCGAATGCCGGCGTCGGTGGCCCGGCGGCGAATCATGCGGTAGGCGTCCGCCTGCGTCATCGGTCTATCGGAGAGCTGCCCACTCCGGCCGTGCATAGTCCGAAAGAGCGGGCTCTTGGCCTCCGTCAACTGGGCGGCCTTAAGGTAGGCGTGGAGGTACTCATCAAGATTATGATGGCAGGGCATTGCATGGAGCTTGCCGCCTTTCTCATGCAGTCGTACCCAGGTCCGACGGCCTTGAATATACACATCCTCCACCTGCATCGCGAGCGCCGCACCGATTCGAGCGAATGTATGGACCATCAACCCGATCAAGGCCCGGTCGCGTAATCCGACGATCGTGCTCACGTCGATGGCCTCGATCAGCAGACGGGCTTCGTCGGCCATGAGTACCGGCGTCTTGCCTTTCTTCGTCGAGTACTTCGGCCCCCGCACGGAGCTCGCCGGATTGCTGGGAAGGACCTGGCCCACGACGAGCCAATCAAACAGCATACGAATGGCGGCCAGATGTTGCTTGATCGATGGAGCCGACAAGCGGCCCTGGAGGGTTTCAACATAGGTGGCGACATGCACCGGCTCAATGGCCGGCAAGGAGAGCAGCCCATGCCGTTCACACCACGTCGCAAATTCGGTAACCGCCCAGGTAGGGGTAACACAAGGGAGGTGACCATGAATAGGGGCAGCAGGCTGTGAATCATCTCCGAAGAAATGTCCATGAGCATACTGACAAAGCCGAGTACCCATACTCCTGCCGGGATTTGCTGAAGCGTGCTCCTTGAAGATGTGGTCATGGTCGATGGGATGTCGGTCATCTCTTCGTGCCAAACGCACACTTTTTCCTGCGATCAGGGGTGACAGGGATCAGGCAGGCACTCCAAACAAAGCCCCAACCCCAGCGGTTACGGCCATGGCCAACGCGCCCCAAACGGTCACCCGCGCGGCAGCGGTCATCACAGAAGCACCTCCGATGCGCGCAGCCAGGGAACCTAAGAGTGCAAGAAATACGAGGGAGCTTCCAGAAACAGCCCACATAAGCCCAGAAACGGGTACCAACAGGACTACCAGGAGAGGAAGGGTAGCGCCAACGGAAAAGGTGACAGCCGAAGCCAAGGCGGCTTGAACCGGTTGTGCGGTTACGATGTCGGATATGCCCAGCTCGTCACGCCCATGCGCGCCGAGTGCATCATGCGCCATCAGCTGGGTTGCGACGTTGGAGGCGAGTTCTGCCTCGAGCCCACGTGCAACGTAAATCGCGGTCATTTCCCGGTGTTCTTGCTCCGGGTTTACTGCTAACTCTTGGCGCTCCCGATCTAGATCCGCGCGCTCGGCGTCGGCTTGCGAACTTACCGAAACATACTCACCAGCAGCCATCGCCATGGCACCAGCCGCAAGACCTGCCACACCCGCGATCACGATATTCTTTGAGCTCGCGCCTGCCGCCGCGACGCCTAAGACGAGGCTCGCCGAGGACACAATGCCGTCATTTGCCCCAAGCACAGCGGCACGCAGCCATCCGATGCGACGGATGGTATGTGTTTCAAAGTGTGGCATGGCACCAATGCACGGAGTAGTTACCCGCACCCAATCATATCGGAAAGCTGGCTCGCCTTAGGATCCCCCCACCTTGTGAGCACCACCAGGTCGGCCTGTCACCTCATGCACGCCTCCGGCCACCAGATGCTGGACCACGTTGTACAGAATGATGGGGACCATGACGCGTGGGTACGAGGCCAGTGCGAGAGAGGCCAGGACCAACCCGGTCCCATTGTTATTCATTCCCAGTCCGTACATGAGCGAGACCCGGTCAGCCTGGTCGACTTTGAACAGACGGCTCAGCCCATATCCGGAGGAAAAGGCTGTGACGCACAGGCCCGTGGTGATCCCTACCGTCACCGCCAAAAAATCAAAATCGCGGTCCGCCACCACCTGGGGAAGCGAGACCGATCCATTCGAGTAGTTCAAGAGCAACAACACGACGGAATTGCTGAGTTTGATGAACGGCATCATGGCGGTGAGTCTTGCTTCAGGCACGGCGAATCGCGCCGCCAAACCCAGCATGGACGGCAGGACGATCCAGAGGCTCAAGAAGGTTCCCGATCCGTAGGCGGCCAGGTCCTGCAGGACCCTCTCATACTCCTCCGATGCCATCTCTCCAAACACCTGCAGTGCCACCGGTGTGATGATAGGGCTGAGAACGGTGGAGGCGAGAACCAGTCCTAAGCTCATCGCCAAATTCCCATTGGAGTTCTGCGCCCAGGCGGTAGACGCGCCGGCAATCGGCATGGCGGCGACCAACGCGAGGCCGACGAGGATATGCTGCGCTTCGTCCGGCTCATACCACAACCGCATGACCAGGGTGACGCCAAAAATATAGATCATGGGGATGATCAGATTGGCCGCGAGTCCGGCCACCATCACCCGGCTTTTTTGCATGAGCGATTGCAAGTGCGACGTTTTCACGCCCGATCCAGCGTTAAACATGAGGGTGGCGAGAAGGAGCAAGAGCAACGAGACATGCATCTGTGTCTCAAAGATGTGAACGTCGCCCAAGCTCACGTTCCTGATCCATAACCCAGCCGCCGGAAAGACGGCGGCGAGGGCGTAGGCGCTGATCAAGAACCAAAGCAAATGGTGGTGAATGAACTGGGACAGCCCGAGGAGCGTGGGTTTACGCATCTCCATCATGACTCGATCGTGCACGCTCACAGCATACGCGAGCAGTGTAGGAAAATCGAGGTGCGAAGAGGTGACTAGGTGGCTGAACTGTGAAGCCGAAGGGAGGTGGGCAGGAGATTCTGATCTGAAGAGAGCATTACAAACTCGAGGATTAGGCTGTCGCCCGTCGGAACTGCGGATACCAATCACGGAACGTGGCATCGAGGTCACCATTGAGTACCCGGGTTCGAGTCTGAAGAAACAAGTGCGCTCCCTCGGGCGTCTACTGCATCTGTTGTTCTTTCACGAAGCGCTTGTTGATGACGTGACTGGAACCTGTTTTGAAATAGGCTAGTTGTTGAATCTGAAACGGCTTGCGAAATTCTTTCCGGCTCCGGCCTAGAGGGGGCGAGGCGGCCTGCGGATGTGCAGGATGCAGGTGTGCACTAGAGAGGGAGGGCGCCAACTCCAAGGCGGACAGTCTCAGCATCCCACAGGGAGCTGCGTGCGTAGAGGCGTTCCTTTACTGAGCCGACCACCAAATAGTGCGTAATGTTCAGCTGGCAAAGTGGCAAAACCATTTGTTTATAGGCATTCCAAGAATAAAGATGCGCACTATTTAGCGTTCTTATCAGTAAAAAGGTTCAGGGGCTAGTTTGTCAACAGCCTCCTATCTATGCGAGGTCGTGCCTATAGGAGAGCTGCTGTAATCCACGGTATGGTGGAAAGTGGTTGGTTTCGACCTCGTCACGAGTGCGGCATTCAGTCTGGTTGATTTGCCATCGTCTGTTGTGACAACTAAGGAAGGTCTGATTTATTCCTCTCTCGTAATGTGCTACGGATAGCGCAGCACTGAACGGGAGGTGGATCTATGCAGCAACAGTCATTTGCCGAGGTGACGTTCGAACAGTATCGCAAGCCCACCCGCCGGGAACGGTTTCTCGACGAGATGAACCACGTCGTACCATGGGCGGAATTAGTGGCCGTGATCGAGTCGGTCTATCCCAAGGCCGAAGGCCCCGGCGGCCACCGGTGGGCGTCGAACGGATGCTGCGCCTCCATTGCCTGCAGCAGTGGTTCAACCTGTCAGATCCGGCCGTGGAGGAGGCCTTGTACGACTCGCGCGCCATGCGCCAGTTTGTGGGGATTGATCTGAGCCGTGAGCCCGTGCCCGATGAGACGACGATCTGCAAGTTTCGACACCTGTTGGAAACGTACCAGTTGGGCTCGCAGCTCTTTGCCCGGATCGGGGAGTATCTGATGAAGCAGGGGCTGCAGGTGAGCCGCGGGACCATTGTGGATGCCACCATCATCAGTGCCCCCAGTTCGACGAGGAATCGGACGAAGGAGCGGGATCCGGAGATGCATCAGACGAAGAAGGGGAACCAATGGTACTTTGGCATGAAGGCGCATATTGGCATGGACAGCCGTACCAAGCTGATTCATTCGGTCGCGGCCACAGCGGTCAATGTGCATGACAGTCAGGTGTTGCCCAAACTGCTGCACGGACAGGAGACCCGGGTGTGGGGCGACTCGGCCTACAGTGGACAGCGTGAGGTGATTCAGCGCCATGCCCCCAACGCCAAGAGTTTTATCCAGACGAAAGCGCATCGCCATCGGCCGTTGAGTGAGGAGGAACGGGCTCGCAACTGCACCAAGTCGAAAGTCCGAGCCAAAGTGGAACATGCGTTCTTGGTGATCGAGCGGATCTTCGGCTGGGCCAAGGTGCGGTATCGGGGGCTGGCGAAGAACACCCACTGGCTCCAGATCAGCTGCGGCTTGGCGAATTTGTATGTGTTACGGCGGCGCCTGTTGGCGGGAGTCTAGCGGAGGGGTGTGCGAACAAGGTTCCGGGCGGCCCGATAGCGGGCGACACCTGAGGATGAGGCTCCCAGACCAGCGAATGTCCAGCGGAGTGCCTATATCGATCCGGTCAGAAATAGAGTGCTTCGTGCGAATGTGAATTAATCAGACCTTCCCTAGAGTTCCAGCATCCGAATCTGGCGGTCTTCAATATCGCTTCATCGAATCATCCGTCCAAGGCGTGCTAGTCTGCAGGGGAACAGGCTCGGTCATGATCAGGTCGTGGGCGTTCAGGGGAGAGGCATGGTGGTATTCATCCCATCGAGGTTCCGCCGATTCCATGTATGCGTGTCTGATTTGGCACGCGACCTTAAGAAGAGTGTTGTAGAGAAGCTCGGAGGAGGAGTCATGCGCTGTCTTCGTTGCCAAGGCCTCTTGATTGCCATCCAAATGAGGGACCTGGGGCAGCCCTCGGTGACCGGATGGCGGTGCCTGCTCTGTGGAGCGATGACGGACCCGGGAATTGAGGCTAATCGCGTGAGTCACAGTTCACCACCTCGGAATGGTCCACGTCTCCCTGGTTCACCATCAACAAAGCCTAGGAAATGTAGCGCACCCCGTTGTTAGTCGGTATGGGAGGTTGATTGCATGGATCACAGGCAGGAGGCAGGAGTTGTGATGAAGAATCCGACGGCAAAGACCATGTGCGGATGCGACAGCTCCTCCAGCGAATAGAATCCGTTGAACATTAGGGGGATGTGATGAGTAGGTGGCGTGATTTTCGGCGTACGATGTCAACGGAACTCTTCATGCTCGCCTATGTGATTGCGTGGGTAACCGTTTTGGTGATGACTCACATGTGGGCACAATAACAAGGTGTCGATGTGTCGTTATCTTCCCGAAGGTTTCCCGTTAGGAGTCCGAAAATGTAACGGATCTCTGAGGCTCTGAAGCTCGCGGTAATAGTAGAGCGCGGTCGGCCGTCTGTTCTCAAACGTCAGTGCGCGCAGAAAGGTGAGTTCCTCCTCGGTCGCATCCTTGCTCAGTAAGGGGTCTTGCAGGAATTCCTTCAGCCCGGGCTCTTCCCCTGGCGTCTTCTCTGGACCTTTCTCCGTGAACTCGAACGACTTGTGGTGGCCTGGTGCCACCCGGCGATTCAGAACAATCTCAATGCAAAAGGTGGCGAGATCGATATTCCAGGATTCGATCAAAGGATCGAGGAACGCGATGCAGTTCTCGTTCGAGAGATCGAAGACGGTCGTATCTAAGAACTCCAGCACGGTGACGCGCATCTTGGGATAGCTTGTCTTGCTCAGCCGAGCGACCTTCCGCACCCATGTAGGATTGTCGAGTTCCTGTCGCGCCACACTTTTGACGACGCCCAGCAACTTCTGGGTGACGAACCGCTCGAGTTCGCCGAAGGGTTGTTTTTCGAAAATCTCACGGATCTGCCGAGTCTTTGCCGGATGACACTTGCGGAGGATCAATTCCCGCACGTCGTGCAGTAAAGGACCCGGCGGGTCTTCCAGCCGCTTCCTGAGATGTTCACGGCGCTGTTGATCGGCGAGTTTGGAAAGTTGTCCATGCGGTAACTTCAGGACTCGTCCGATCTTTTCGTACATGTCGGTTCGATTCGGCGCCGGCGGGAGTTTCTTCTGCGTGAGCAACTGGGAAATATATGATTCGGTCACGTGGGCCGCACGGGCGAGATCCCGCTGCCCGAGTTTCAACTCTTTCAATCGATTTCTGATGAGGAGTGCAATGTTCATAAGGAGTCTCCTTGTCACGGATTAACAAAAATAAGTTATTATTATAGGTGATATAAGTGCATAGCAAGATAATACTTGACTATGTATAGTTAATAGAACTAGGCTTCAATAGCATTCAGTGGAGAGGGGGCGCGGTCAAGGTCCTCTTCTTGACGTTTGAAGTACAGCGGCTGTCACATCGTTCGCACTCCCTGCTTCTTTCTTGCGCAACTGTTTCAGAATCCTCTGTCGTATCGACGTCAGAGAGTCCCTTCGGACTACGTTCGGTTCTCAAGATTCGCGAGCCGTGGTTGCGTCTGTCCAGGGGGCGGCTCCCTCAGCACTGCAACTCTGGAAAGGAGTGCACTATGATGTACTACGCAGGGATGTTCCTATTCTTCGGATTGATTGCTGCGGGCTTGAATGCGTCCGGAATAGCCATGGTTGCGACGTAGGGTTCCTGGACCCTGCTGTTGAGTGGGATTGTATTGTTGATGATTCACTTGGTAACAAGACGTACCAACCGGGTGTCCTAACTGATCAGAACACCGCAAGGGTTCACTCGAGAGAGAGGGGTTATGACAACAGAGGAACAAATTACAAAAATGAAGAAAGCGATTGCTCACGCGATCAAGGTGATGGGAGACCGATTCGGATCGACGGAGCAGGATGTCGAAAGGGCTATCCAGGAACTGAAGGCGTCGATGCAAGGATCGTCGGAGCCGAGTCTTTCCGTGAAAACCATGCCGTAGCCAGGCATCGCCGGATCGGTAAACCACCATTGAGACGCAATCGCGTCGCAAGGCGAAGGAGGATGAACCATGAAGGCCCAACCCGTTGTTCATAGTCATATCGAAGTTACGGACACGCTGGCCAGATTGTACCTCTTCTTGGCGCAAAGCATGGATCGCTGTCTGAGCGAAACAGCGCGTAGCGACTATCCGGAGGCCGAATTAGAGTCGCATCTTGCCGCGACCAGGGCCACGGCGCTGGACATGCTGTCTGTCAATCAAGTGGTCAAAGCAAAGGTCGAGCAGGAGTGTGATCATGCGCGTTCGCTTATCATGGCGTGCCTTGGAGATGGAGCTGCGAAGGTCGTTGCGCTGGATGAGCTGAAGGCAGAGCGGGCCGTGCTGAAACACAAGACCATGGCATTGAGTGACCTGCTTGCGGTATTTCGGGCGGCATGAGCAGAAGAATAAACTTGGTCCGCTGTTTCAGGCTCGACTTGAGTATGAAGTGGCGAGCATTAGTATCATGGAGGATAGTATGAAGACGACATCACGGACGTATGTGTTGACACTACATTCATCGTCAAACAAAGGCCTGCGGCTGTGGATGGGAGACAGTATCCATGCCTTGCGCCATTGTTCGGTCAAACAGCTCGGTCTCGCATTGCGAGAAATGCAACAGCATGTAGATAGCCTGCAGGCTTCCGTTTCGTCATCGGGTGGATCCTATTCTCTGAACCGCGGTCGGTAGTGTGACGTCTCTGTCCAATGGGGGTTGGGAGCAACGGTGTGTCAGGAGCGGACACGAGCCATGCGCATGGACCCTGGCGCACGGTCGGCGTGGCTCTGTAGTCCCAAGCATTCTGTCATAGCATTGACCGTCTCAGTTGCTCCAAGAAAGTAGAGTCGGGTGATCGTATGGTCCGCGTACAAACACCGTTCAATCTGGATATCTTCCTCAGGAAGCTCGACACGGGCAAAACAATTCTTTCGTCTCCGAAGAATCGGATTCTCTTTTCACAAGGGGATATGACCGATACGGTGTTCTATATCGAGTCAGGCAAGGTGAAAGTCACCGTGATCTCGAAACAGGGTAAGGAAGCCGTCGTGGCGATTCTGGAGCGAGGTGCGTTTGTCGGTGAATCGTGTCTTGTGGGCCAGACGGTGCGCACGGCGACCGCAACCACCCTGGAAGACTCCAAGATTATTTGCATCGACAAAGCCGTCATGCTCCCTCTGCTCAAGGCGCAACCTCGGTTTGCCGAGGCCTTTATGTCCTATTTACTGGTGCACTCGATCCGCGTCCAAGAGGATTTGGTGGATCAACTGTTTAATTCCAGCGAGAAGCGGCTGGCGCGAGCGCTACTGTTGTTGGCCCATTTTGGTAAGGAAAGCAAGTCGGAGACGGTGATTGCGAAGATTAGTCAGGAAACGTTGGCTGAAATGGTCGGCACCACCCGCTCGCGCGTCAGTTTCTTTATGAATAAGTTCCGCAAGCTCGGATTCATTGATTACAAAGGCGGGTCGCGCCGGAACGGCGGATTGCACGTCCATAGCTCTCTCCTTAATGTCGTGCTCCACGACTAGGGACTTCCATCTGGTTCCTTTTCTTTGATCCAGTAACGCCAGGCCGCGTTACGCATCCCCCACCGTATCTTGAATCGTTCTCTACTGAGCAATTGTGAACGGACTTAAACTGGGCGCTTCGGTATTCTCATCTCACAGCGGATGATGCCACGGATGCTTCTGACACGGATTGAGGTTTGGTTCCAATTCGATAGAGAGCGGCCGGGGATGCCGACACATCACAATAAAAATTGTCATGAGGGACCATCATGCAGTCGGTGACTGGTACCAATCGCACATGGACTGAAGGTGGGGCCATGACCTCGGGGTGCAAGTCCCACGCAGCGACAGTGGTCAAATTACTGAACGAAGCGCTGGCCGCAGAAATTATCTGCATCCTGCGCTACAAGCGCCATTACTTCATGACCGCCGGGATTAGTGCTCGCCGCGCGAAGACGAAGTTTCTCCAGCATGTGGCAGAGGAGCAGGCGCATGCCGATCAATTGGCTGAGCGCATTGTCCAGCTTGGGGGCGAATTGGATTTGCCCGTTGCCCAGCTGCTGAACCGGAACCATGCAGAGCATGTCGAAAAGGATTCTATAGAGGAGATGATCACGGCAGATCTAATTGCCGAACGGATCGCGATCGACAGCTATCGCGACATGATTGCCTCCATCGACGCCGATGATCCGACGACCCGGCAGGTCATGGAGCGGATTCTGGCGCAAGAAGAAGAGCATGCCGAGGCCCTGGCGGATCTCTTGAGGGACTGCGCCTCAAAGTGAGCGGGTAGGTACTGGTCGTGTCTGGTGCTTCAAGTGCGCGCCTCGCGCGCAGAAGGAGGACATATGGTCTGCCAACGCTGTCGAGGGCTGCTGGTACGGGAAATCTTCGATGATCTGCGTATCGAAACAGACGCTCGTGATACCGCTACACGCTGCCTCAATTGTGGGTGTATCGAGGATGCCATCATTCGTGCGAATCGCTCCCACTCTTCGATGGGAACGCAAGCGACTCTGCGTGGGCGCCGAATGGTCAGTAACAGACAGGTCGTGTTCAGCAAGATTGACGCTCGCGTGCATGCACTGATCCGATAAGCGGATGCTGCTGCAGTCCGCACTCCTTGAGGGACGTGAACCTACGTCTAGTAATGAGGAAGAAGTAAAGATGGGATTCTCCAAGAACGATGTGGCGGGTTTATTCCAGGCATCGCCGAATGTGATGCCTGGTGAGGATAGTCGACCGCTTGTTTACCGGAGGCCGGTCGGATGGACAATCAGGGTGCGGAGAATCGATTGTCTGTTGACCGATATCCAGGCGGAGATTGAGAGACTTCAGCAGGAGAGAACTCATCTGAGACTGGTGCGGAGAGAATTGACCGGTAATGACGCCTAGTGGAATAGCTCTTTCCTGTGCAACGCCTCTTTGAAGAGCCAGCTCTCGGTGACAACCCACTGAGCCGGAGGTCTCCACGGCGGGCGGAGGGTAGAAGAGAATCCGGATTAAGAGATCACAGACGCTCCCACCCTTGGCGGCACTGAATCACCGTCTGCTCCAAACTCTGATGCCATCTTTTTCGACCTTCAAACGTTCACGCCGCGGTAACCGTTGCGTGCCGCCTCGGTATTTTATTACACCTGAGCTGTTTTGATCAGCTTGCCATCGACCGCCCGTGCACAATTAGACGAGGCGAAAGACAAATCCATGGACATCGGAAACTCCGCCATAACAGGGCTCGGATCGGCGGCCATGTGACTCTTCGTCCTCGAATTCCGACGCGCGTGAGAACTGGGGAAGGGAATATCGGGCAGGGGAATGGCAAGAAGGATTGATTCCTTCGTGGTTGGTGGATGCAATTACGCGTGTGAAGCATGACGATCAGGGACACTTGGGGGATCATGGAAGAGACTGTTGAACTCGCGAGAGCTCGAGCTCAAAAGACACGTGCCGAACGCTGCCTTGTGGCCCAATACGCTGTGACCAAGGTGTTGGCCGAATCTGCGACCCTGATGGCCGCAGCGCATGAAATCCTCCGAGCCATCGGCGAGAGTCTCGATTGGGAATTGGGCATGTTCTGGAACGTAGATGAGCAGGCTGATGTGCTCCGCTTTGTAGACCTCTGGCATGCGCCATATGTTGAAGCGTCCGCGTTCTGCGAGGATAGCCGGGGACGGACCTTCCAACGAGGTGCCGGGCTTATCGGCCACGTTTGGGCAAATGGCATCCCCATCTGGATACCTGACGTAGCTACGGATCGCGATTTCCGCCGCGCCCCGATGGCGGCAAGAGTTGGACTGCATGGCGCCTGTGCATTCCCGGTCCGTAAGGGCTTACGCATCTATGGAGTCATTGAATTTTTCAGCCGCGAGATTCGTGAGCCGGATCAGGATGTCCTGGATATGGTGGCTGACATCGGGATCAAAGTCGGTCAATTTGTAGACCGTGAGCAGACAGCAGAAGCGTTACGCCAAGCCGAGGCCCTGGCTGAAGTGGCGAGACTGCTCGGAGACATTGGTCACGATATCAAGAATATGCTGATGCCGATTGTGAGCGGAGCCACACTCCTCGAAGAAGAACTCGATGAGTGCTATGGCCGTCTACCGGAGACTGTGACCGGCAATCTCAAGGCCAGTCGGGACCTGACAAAAGAGCTTACTACCATGATCCAGCGTGGATCCCGGCGTATCCAGGATCGGGTCAGAGAGATGGCGGAATCGGTCAAGGGCATCACCCGGGCCCCTGAATTCGCTCCCTGCAGAATTTCAGATGTTGTATCGACTGTGTACGCGTCTCTCCGTGTCCTTGCCCAGGAACGCAAGATTGCACTGCAGGTTGATGGCCTCGATACCCTGCCGCTGATTCGGGCTGATGAAAGCCGTCTATTCAACGCGATTTATAATCTGGTCAACAATGCGATTGCAGAAGTCCCCCCTGACGGGTCTATCAATGTGCGCGGCAGTATCGATCCAGCAGGAACGAGCGTACAGCTATCCGTGATCGATACAGGTAAGGGGATGCTTCCCGAAGTCCGAGCAAGCTTGTTCACCTACCGTGCGATCAGCCGAAAAGTTGACGGCACCGGGCTGGGGACGAAGATCGTCAAAGACGTGGTCAGTGCCCATGGGGGTACCATCACCGTTGAAAGCGAGCCAGGCAAGGGTACGGTGTTCCATATCACGTTGCCGCTGGAAGGCCCTCCTCCGCACTCTGGTAAGGTTAGCAGGATGATCGGTGCAAGCCATACGCCTAATGTGCACTAACCCATCGCGGAGGAGTGAGTCTTCGACATCACACGGGGGAATGCGTCGCTGTAAGGTGTCGAAACGGTGTGAGTGACCAGGATGTCCAGCTGCAGAATGATGGTCGCATCCCTCCGTGTCGCCGCAGGCGTGCTCGGCGGCTTTGCTGCGATGGGGAACATGTTGCAAGCGTGACGGCCCAACTTCTCTTTCCCTCGCGCCGATGCGTTGCTGTGACGGACGAGTGGAAGCGACGGTGGAGGTTTGCAGGAAGAAGAGATAGGCTGCACCCGCTGTAGGTACATGCGACAAGCGGTGGCTTCCCTCGGTGCGTCTTTTCGGGTGGTGAATCGGTTCTAGAAGCGAATGAGCTCGATGAGAGTTGTAGAAGCGGAGCGTCGTTAGTAGGTTAACTATAATAAGTTAAGAAATGTTGCAAGGAGTGATTTCTTGAGTAGTAACTGGACTAAGTGTTGTAAAAGTGTCCGAGAAGGGTGGGTTCGGCTGCTCGTTCTCGAACGTGATGACGTGATGAGATGTACGGAAGCAGCCTTAGTGTGCTGGTTCAAGCCCTGACGTTCCAGTGACGCTGACTGTTTCATCCTCGCTTTTGTTCCTCCAGCGACCGTTCCAGCCGCCTGGTACACCAGAGTTCCATCGCTGCCCTCTTACCGGAAAACGCGGGGTTCGTTGTGTCGTCGAAAGGGGCGGGAGGCTCTCACCTTCGCACTAAGGAGTCCACGATGAATCAGGAGCAAGTCGGACAATTCTGGAAGCGCTACAGGAGACCAATCGGGGTGCGTACTGGCCTACGGCAGCCACGCCTCACGAACGGAGTCTGAATCAGTGCGGGAAACTTATTTCACGAGACGGTGACAAGCTGATTCGTGTGGTGGGTGATTACCAAGACAGACGGTGGCGAGCAGGTAAGTGAAGTGCATCGCATGTGGGAGTGAAGAGGCGGTGACGGTCACCGCACAGCAGGATCGGAAGGACGGGATCGTGTAAGATGGTGAGACAACTTCTACTCATGCGTATCTTCCCATAAGCGTGCTTGGCTCCAGTGAAAGGTATAGACATGGCTAGCATCCTCATAGCGGTTGCGTTTGTGGTAACCATGCTTCTGGTCGTTGGTGTGATCGCTTATGCGAATAGCGAGTGACTCGCTGCCGATCAAAAGACCGGGAGATTCCCGTTTTGTGACTCAACCTGGGCTCGCGTGAAGTATAGAAATCTGCAGATGCGATGTGCGCGTCCTGCTACTTCCTTGCGTCTGATTTCCCGGCCTCCACCGCTTCATCAAGCATGCAACTCGTCGTTCGTACTTCATTCGGCCTCGCGTGTGGGACTCCGGTTCGAGTCCTTCGTTGACTCCCCCAACAACCAACGACTGGCGAAAAGCGAACCAGTCCAAAATGATCTGGATGCGAGTATCGTTTGCCATCCTGGCCTAGGTCGATGGCGAGTGCACATGATGAAGTCGCGGGGTCGTAACTCAGTGTGAATCCAGCACTGCCAGCGCTGGAAAATTTCGCAACTGAATTGAGGTAACCTCAGTTCATTCAATGGAGAGCTGTGCACAATTGACCAGACGTAAGGTGGCGTAAATGTAACCATGCTAAATGACACGGACATACTCTCAAACACTTCCTGGCCCTTAACGTTGTGCCCAAGCGGGCATGCCGATTATTTCGATGGAGTCGAGCGAGTGAGTGAATCGAGCCCTCCCGTTCGAACAGAGGGGTGCATCGATGATGCTATGGAGAGCGAGAACAAAGAGACAAATCGTGAGCGCGGACTTACTCAACCCTGTGCTCAGGGCCACATGCTTTGCAGTCAGCGGGGTCTTAGTTCTGTTGATGCTGGGTGCGGTGCCGGCCGCTCCAAGCGAGGGGTCCGTGGTCTACGTGATCCCGGTCGATGGGGTCATCGATCTGGGTTTGGCTCCGTTTGTCGAGCGCGTATTGGATGAAGCGGCTGCTGCTGGCGCGGCGGCGGTGATTCTCGAGATCGACACCTTCGGCGGTCGCGTCGATGCGGCCGTGCAGATCCGCGATGCCTTGCTGCGGGCCAAGGTCAAGACCGTCGCGTTCATCAACAAGCGCGCGATCTCGGCGGGCGCGCTGATTAGTCTGGCTGCGGAAACCATCGTCATGGCCGAGGGCGGCACGATCGGTGCCGCCATGCCTGTTCAGATCGGGTTGCCAGGCGCGCCGGCCCAGCCGGTCGAGGAGAAGACAGTCTCGTACCTCCGAAAGGAATTCCGCGCGACGGCGGAGAGTCGCACACGGCCGCCGGAGTTGGCCGAAGCGATGGTGGATGCGGATGTGGAAATTCCCGGCGTGATCGCGAAGGGCAAGTTGGTCACCCTGACGACCGAAGAGGCATTGCGGCATAAGCTGGCAGATTTTCGTGCCGACACGCTGGACGCCCTGCTGAAGGTACTGGATCTCTCGGATGCGGAGATCCACCACGCTTCGGAAACGTGGGCGGAATCGCTGGTGCGAGTTCTGACGCATCCGGTCGTCAGTTCGATCCTCATCGCCGTCGGAATGCTTGGGATCATCGTGGAGATCCAGAGCCCCGGATTCGGGGTGCCCGGCGCTGTTGGGCTGACGAGCCTTTCGCTGTTCTTGTGGGGACATTGGTTGGTACGGCTGGCAGGCTGGGAAGAAGTGCTGCTCATCGGGATCGGGCTCATCCTGTTAGTGGTCGAAATATTTCTTTTGCCGGGCTTCGGCGTATTTGGGGCGCTTGGCATTGCGGCGCTTCTCGGAGGACTTGGACTGAGTCTCATCGGGACGGGCGCGACCTGGGCCGTCGTGCTATCTGCGGTGGGACAGGTGATCGCCGCTGTATTGCTGGCTGCCGTGCTGGCTCTCGCGTTGTTGCGGGTGATGCCGCGCCTCCCCGTTGGTCGGAGTCTCATTTTAGATACCGAGTTGCTAACAGCGGGAGGGTATGCCTCCCAACCGGAATTGGACCACCGGTGGCTCGAGAAGCGCGGGACTGCCGCCTCGACCTTGCGACCGGCAGGGGTGGCCCATTTCGACCACGAGCGCGTGGACGTCGTCACTGAAGGCGAATACATCGAAGCCGACACTCCGATCGAAGTGGTGCGTGTCGAAGGAAATCGGATCGTGGTCCGGCGCCTGGCGCCGGAGGGTCAAAGGAGCAAGTCATGAACGAACTAGAAACCGGCCTGGTGGGGATCCTGACGACCTTGATGCTGACCGTGGCGGGGATGGCGCTGTTGTTGTACCTGATTCCGCTCCGGTTGTGGATCGCAGCTTGGGCATCCGGCGCCTATGTGGGGTTGTTGACATTGATCGGCATGCGTCTGCGCCGCGTCCCGCCCGACACGGTGGTGACCGCGCGCATCAGCGCGGTGAAGGCCGGCCTCACCATTCCGCTGAACGATCTGGAAGCCCACTATCTGGCGGGTGGCAATGTGGTGAACGTCGTCCTTGCGATGATCTCGGCCGACAAAGCGACGATCCCGATGCCGTTCAAGCGCGCGGCAGCGATCGACTTGGCTGGGCGCGACGTGTTGGGCGCGGTCAAGATGTCGGTCCTCCCGAAAGTGATCGAAACGCCCCGCATTGCCGCGGTTGCCAAAGATGGCATTCAGCTCCACTCCATTTGTCGTGTGACCGTTCGCACGAATCTGGACCGGCTCGTGGGCGGGGCGGGAGAGGAGACCGTGCTTGCCCGGGTCGGCGAAGGGATTGTGAGCACGATCGGCTCGGCGGAGACCCACAAAAATGTGCTGGAAAATCCCGATCACATCTCCAAACATGTGTTAGCGAAAGGGCTGGATGCGGGGACGGCCTTTGAGATCCTGTCGATCGATATCGCGGATATCGACGTCGGCGAGAACATCGGTGCCAAACTGCAGATCGATCAGGCGGACGCCGACAAGCAGATCGCGCAAGCGAGAGCCGAGCAACGGCGCGCGATGGCCGTGGCGCTGGAACAGGAAATGCGCGCGAAGGTGGTCGAAGCTGAATCCGAAGTGCCGAAGGCCATGGCCGAAGCGTTTCGCCAAGGGAACCTGGGCATCATGGATTACTACCGCATGAAGAACGTGCAGGCGGACACGTCCATGCGCGACGCGATCGCGGAGACGGGAGAGGAGCCGTCAGGCGGTCCGAAGAAGGAGGAGCGCTCATGACATGGGAGCAACTGGTGCTTCCTGTGCTTCTGGTCTTAGCCCTGCTGGTACGGCGGCTGCGTATGCGGAAGGGGACAGATGAGGAGGCACAGGGTGACGGGGTCGAACCGGCGAGCGTTCCTGTGGCAATGGACACGCGAGTCCCGATCCGTGGCTCACGCAGGCTGAGTGAAGCGCCACGCGTCGTCCGGTTGGCCACGGACGCATCTCCCGCCGCACGGCGCTGGCAGCCTCGGGTCACCGCCACCGCTCGGGACATGCGGCGCGGCATCGTGCTCATGGCGGTGCTCGGTCCCTGCCGAGGCCGTGAGCCCTGTCCGGTCAGCGGTGAGTTGGATAGAGGCTAAGGTTCCCATGATTGCAGGCAGCCCACGCGAAGACATGACCGTGAGTGGGACCCTCTGAACGAAGGACGCGGTATTCATGACGAGCGCATTATTCGTATTCGGCGGCGTCGCGCAGATCGGACGGGAGCCGGACCGGCCGATGATGGAGTCCCAGATCGCAATGCCAGACCCATCGCCAGCGCCCTGCTGGCCGTGGGATTTGGCGTGATTGCCTATCTCGCCGGCGATCAGTTCGAGCGTCTGTCGGCGCTCGCCGGATGGCTCTCGTCGATCAACCTGCTGATCGCGGCGTTCAATCTTGTGCCGGGCTTCCCGCTCGACGGAGGCCGCATCTTTCGGGCGGTGCTCTGGCACATGACCGGCAGTCTCACGAAAGCGACCCGCACGTGTTCTTGTGGCTACTGGTTTTGACAATCGTCGGTGGAATGTCTCTGTCAGGCTTTGCTCAATCCGTGGATAAAGGCTAGTATGTCGAAGTGGCCAAAGGCACGAAGCTCTGTCCCAACGTCATCCTGAACAAATCCAAAGGGATGTTTGATCCAGAGAATCTCTATTGGCGAGTCATCAGTAACGTGCGGGCGAGTGGCACGCAGACTGTGGATGCATTTGTGCTCGAAAGTTCATACGACCGCCAAAGCGGCGACCCCATGATCGAGGAACGTCGCGATGATCACTATACCACCTTGTTCACGAGAGACCTGGAGCGTAAGGGCATGTTGTTGATGGTCAGCCCGAGAGATGGTGAAGTTCGAGCAATCGGCGAGATGTGTAAAAAGAAGCAATAGGATGTGCGCTCCGTTGCGATGGCCTTCCCGAGCTCTTGGGCCCCCTATGGAGAACATCACAAACCCGGGGTCACACAGGACCACCGCGCGGCAGCCAGCGACCGTTCGACACAGAGCGTCAACGATTTGAACGCGATGATGCGATGTCGCTGCAGCAGCATCATCTTTCTCGCTACCCACCAGCTCTCGCCATCGTGATAATTATTCACAACGGCACGAAACTGGTCGGGGCGAACCTATGAGTTTGGAAACTGACCCACTGCCGAAAATGCGAATGGCAGACGGTCCCGTGTCATGTGTCTGTGGTGATTCGAAAAGCAAGTAGTGGCTTTTGAGAATTGTGAGCTAGGTTTTCACGTAAACGAGGACGGTACAAATCGACCGACTTCTTAACGGTGTATCTGAGGAGATTACTATGCGCGTAACCCAACAGCAGGCACGACACAGCTATAACAGTTCCACACCAACCAGCCGTCTCCAACCAACCGCTAGTGGGCCTAGTGCCCGAAAGAATCCTGAGCAGGCCAAGGTGCCGCCGGGTAAGACATGGGTCTGGTTCGTCCTCATCCTGCTCGCCAACTTCTTGGTCAGCCGGTTTCTGATCCCGAGCCCGGACGCGCCGGGGACCGTGTCCTATACCTTCTTTAAGCAGGAGGTGGCGAAGCACAACGTTGCGGCAATCTACAGTCAGGGGGACACCATCACGGGCCGCTTCACGGCAGCGCTCACCTATCCGCCGGTGGGCGAAAGGAACTCGACGTCGAGTGGCGAGGTCAAAACCACAGACGAGCGTGGTGCGGTCTCCGGCGGTGCGCCTAAACCCATCAGTGTCTTCACGACTACTTTGCCCTCTTTCGTCGACCCGAGCCTCGAGCAATTCCTCATTTCGAACGGGGTCGAAATCAGTGCGAAACCGATTCAAGAAGGTGAGAATCCATGGGCGATGATCTTTTTCAGCTTCGGTCCGGGTCTGCTCTTCATCGGCTTTTATATCTGGCTCTTCCGTCGGGCTGCGCAGCAAGGCGGTGGCATGATGGGTGGAGGACTGATGGGCATGGGCAAGAGCCGAGCCCGCCGCTATGATCAGGAGCAAACGGCGAAGGTGACCTTCGAGGATGTGGCCGGTATCGATGAAGCTGAAAACGAACTGGTCGAGATCGTGGATTTTCTCAAGGACACCAAGAAGTACACCCGCCTCGGTGGGACGGCTCCGAAAGGCGTGCTGCTGGTGGGCGCGCCGGGGACCGGGAAGACGCTGCTCGCAAAAGCGGTGGCAGGAGAGGCGGGGGTGCCCTTCTTCTCGATGAGCGCCGCGGAGTTTGTGGAGATGATCGTCGGAGTGGGCGCAGCGAGAGTCCGAGATCTCTTCAAGGAGGCGCGCGAGCATGCCCCTGCGATTGTGTTTATCGACGAACTCGATGCCATCGGACGCGCACGCGGACAGATGGCGATCGGCGGATCCAGCGAGCAGGAGCAAACCTTGAATCAAATCTTGACCGAAATGGACGGGTTCTCAAGCCGGCAAGGCATCATCGTATTAGCGGCAACCAACCAGCCTGACGTCCTAGACAAGGCGCTTCTGCGACCCGGACGCTTCGATAGGCGCGTTGTTGTGAATCTCCCAGACAGGACAGGACGAGAGGCGATTCTTAAAGTTCACACTCGCAATGTGCCGCTCGCGAACGACGCCATACTGGGAAACCTTGCCGCCATGACGCCGGGACTCTCTGGGGCCGACCTGAAGAATTTGGTCAACGAGGCCGCTTTACTCGGTGCTCGCCGCGAGCAACAGGAGGTCCGGCACAAGGACTTCCTCGATGCGCTGGAGAAGATCGTGCTCGGCCCAGAACGTCCGATTCTCATGAGCCGGGACGACCGCGAACGCATTGCCTATCATGAAGGGGGACACGCCATCCTCGGTCTCGTCGTGCCTGGCGCTGACCCAGTAAACCGGGTGACGATTGTACCCCGCGGGCAGGCCCTCGGCGTGACCTATCAGCGCCCAGACAGCGACCGCTACAACTATCCGGAAGCCTATTTGCGCGCGAAAATTGTTGGCATGCTGGGAGGGCGTGCAGCTGAGGAAATTGTCTACGGGACGAAGACCACCGGGGCCGAAAACGACATCGAGCAAGCCACCGGCCTGGCGCGTCGAATGGTCACGCGTTGGGGGATGAGCGAGCGGCTTGGCCTCGTGCAGCTCGCGCCAAGGGAGAACCCCTACCTGAGCGGCGTACCCGGTTATGGAGATGCGAAGCCGTTCAGCGAGGAGACGGCTCAAGTCATCGACGCCGAGGTACTCAAGATTATCGGTGAGAGCTACGACGAGGCCAGGCGGTTGCTCAACGCGCATCGCACGCAACTTGATGTGCTTGCCGAAGCCTTGCTGGCCCGCGAAACTCTCAACGAACAGGAGATTCTCGAGGTGACGGGGCTCCCTCATGCACCGGCTCTAGAGACTGGGGTGCTGCCCCATCCCGCTGGCGACGAGACCGAGCCTGAACCGATAGGGGCAGCTCATTCCATGGAACGAAACGGATCCTCATCATTGTGACGATTCCCGACTGTGTGAAATGGGTTCACCGCGAGACCGAATATATGCGTGCAGTTGGACCGTGTCGCCACGACTTATGGCCTTGCAACGGTGAGGAAATCAATATAAACAACCTGCTAATAGAAGATCGCTGGATCAATAGGCCGCCAATGCGGATCCTGGCAGCATGAGTATCAGGCGAAGGAGATGAATCATGAGTGAACTTGTTTGCCTTGCTTTTAAAGACTCCAGCACCGCGGATCGGGAACTCATCGAACTCCGAGCGATGGAACAGGCATACGCCCTGGACCTCGAAGATGCCGTCATCGTCGTGCGCGATAGAAATGGCAAAGTTCATTTGAAGCAGTGTGTCGATGTCTTCGGCGGTGCGACCACCCATGGTGTCGCACTGGGCATGTTGTGGGGTGGGCTGATGGGGCTACTCTTTATGAATCCCCTGACTGGTCTGATCGGCAGCATCGCCGGAGGGGCTGGAGGTGGAGCCATCACCACCGCTGCCAGCGACTATGGGATTGGGATTCCTGACAATTTCATCAGGGGCCTCGGCCATACGATCGTGCCGGGGACCTCAGCGATCTTCTTGCTGATTCGGAACTTTGACCAAGAGAAGTTGTCGGTGAGTATTTCCAAATACGGGGGAACGATCCTCAAGACCTCACTCAGTCGGGAGCAGGAAGAGCGGCTGCGGACCGCTCTCGCTAAACAACAGGATCAAAAAACCGTCCAGCAATACACACGGCCTTAAAGGCCGTAACCTAGCGAAGCCCCACATTACGGCAAGGTCGCTGTCTATTCCAGTGAGATCCGCTTCAGCCTCTTCAGCGTGAACGTGCCATACGGATTTACGTGCTGCCATTTCAGCGTCGACAACGCCAGGAGGTCCACTGCGGTGCGCCGCTGCGCGATGCCAGCTCAGCCGACACCTGGTGATTCATAAGCGTGTTCACAGACACCAAGCTGACTTGCGAGAGGTGGCGTGGCAGCATCAGCACCTCCTGGTCCTCTAGCCGGTCGCGATGGAACCCATCCCGTGCTCAGCTTCCGAGGTCATGGACGCGACGGCGCAGGCCTCCGCCTCTCTGATCGACGTCTGAATTCGAGACAGTCCTCCTCTGCACTCAGTTTGAGACGGACTCCTATTTTGAGCCCCCGTTTTTCCTGGTGTGCTGGTTGGCATCCGCGGTTCCAGCAGGCAGCAGCGTGACCTCCGAGTTGGTGATGCTAGCTCCTGGTTTGTCCTACGCGTACTCATACCTTTGGGCCAATGGCTCTGTTGCTTTTTGCAACAGCGCTCCTCTCTCCTGAGACCTGGAATGCCCCATCGGTTTCCTTTTCTGCTGTGACGCACATCTGAAAGCCACATCAATTCAAGACGGTTGCTGACCGACTCGTCCTGACCCCGTGGCATCGCCTTCGCTTCTCAGGGAAGAGAGCCCCGTTTATCCAATGAGGGAGTGTCATGACAATCGAGAGATAACGGGTTCGGGACCGACCGTTGCACTCGCATTCTTAAGGGGAGTAGCGGCCGGAGGGGTGGCCGCTCTTTTCTCGCCACGAAGTCAGGGGAAGGGACGTGTCGGGCAGTGAGAGGAGATGCCAGGCGGACGGAGGAAGACGTTCTAAAGAAGGCGAAGGAGGCGAGAGCCGCCCTGGATGAGATGATCGAGCGTGGGAAGCATGTGCTCGCCGAGAAAGCGGTGGATGACGAGGCTGCAATCCAGGCCGGACGAGAGACGAAGCAGAACAAATGGGTATGTGATGTCGTTGATATGACCGTCGTCAGAGGGGGGATATTGCCATGCTTCATGTCGAGGGTATTCGAAAGAAGCTGTTATCGCAACGGTGTGACTTGTTTCTTCAGGTTGCTCAGACTGAAGAGGAACTACGCTGGTTCCAACGCGATATCGAAAGCGAAGTAGAGGAGCGAGGGCAGGATGAGACTATGGTTCGGCTGCTCGATCGCCTGGACGGGAGAGCGAAGGCCGAGATCGAGGCGATCGACCGGGCGCTCTTTAAGCTGGGGTCTGAACAGTACGGTCGATGTGAGCAATGCGGAATGGCCATCCCGCAATCCAGGCTGGAGGCGGTCCCGGCGGCCCCCATGTGCATGCCTTGCGAGCAGGCAGAGGAGAACCAGGCGGCGCTGAGGAAATAGGCGAGTAAGCCGCCAGCGTTCATATCAGGAGTGCGAGTCGCTGCCTGTTGGAAGCCGGTCAGCGGATATCGTTTGTGAAAGGAGATCGCCGATGGAAATCAAAGTGCTGTTGTGTAACTGCAAGGGGCTCTGCGATTCATTCAAAGACTCCGATATGAATAAACTCCCTTTCGAGGTTGAATCAGATCTGGATGTCAGGTATACGGTTCTCAGTCCGCAGTTGTGCGGGCAGGGCGGGAATGCCATTTTGGAAGAGGCGATGAAGACCGCCGGCCCGGACAGCTACCTGCTCGTGGGAGCCTGTGCTCCGAAGGCCCAGGAAAAGCTCTTCAAGAAACTCATTCGGGCGACCGGTTTCAACGAGAAACACTTCGTTCCCGTGGATATTCGGAGTACCGATAACAAGGGGATTGTGGATCGTTTGCGGGAAGCCGTCGAAGGTATCCTGAAACCGAGAGAGACCGCACCGGCTACGACCTGAGAGGCCTGCATCGGGCCCACCAGCGGAGACGAGACATCGTTAGGTAGGATTGTCACGCAACGGCCCTGCCGGATCATTCATCAGGAGCGTGACGAACAGCCGGAGACGACGCGAGATGGAATTTAAGGATTACTACAAGACCCTCGGGGTTGAGCGCACAGCCACAGCCGATGAGATCAAGAAAGCCTATCGCAAGCTAGCGCGCACATATCATCCGGACGTCAGTAAAGAGGCGAACGCAGAGGCGCGCTTTAAGGAAATCGGCGAAGCCTACGAAGTGCTCCAGGACACGGAGAAGCGCGCCGCGTACGACCAACTGGGCAATCGCTGGCGAGAGGGACAGGAATTTACGCCTCCGCCCGAATGGGGGGCGGGCTTCGAGTTCACCTCCGACGGCGCTTCCGAGGCGGCTGCCAAGGACTACAGCGACTTCTTCTCCACTCTGTTTGGCAACTTCTCTCATCGCGGCGCATCAACTCGCATTCATGGCGAGGACCATCATGCCAAGATCTTCATTACTCTCGATGACGCATTTCACGGCGGTACCCATACGATTACTCTGCGTTCGCCGCAGGTGGATGCGCAAGGTCGAATGGTGCTGCGGGAGCGGTCGCTGAACGTACAGCTCCCCAAAGGCATCCGTGAGAGCCAGCATATCCGACTTGCCGGGCAAGGGGCGCCGGGAATCAAGGGGACTACCCCCGGTGATCTGTATCTCGAGATCCATTTTCACCCCCACCCTCTCTATCAGGTGCAGGGCCGAGACCTCTCGCTTTCATTGCCGATTGCACCATGGGAAGCGGCTCTCGGAGCGACGGTCAAAGCGCCGACCCCGACTGGCGTGGTTGAAGTCAAGGTCCCCCCAGGCTCACAGAGTGGGCGAAAACTACGGCTCAAGGGACGAGGTATTCCCGGTGAACCGGCTGGCGATCTCTATCTTGTCCTGGCGGTGGTCCTCCCGACAGCGGAGACGGAGGAGGCACAACAGATCTATCGCACCATGGCGCGGGAACTGGCATTCAATCCGCGCCACTCACTCGGAGTCTGAGGGAATGGATATGGAGAACGAGATTCTGATCGGGAGTGTGGTTGGTGATGAGGGTGTGCTAGCGCTTGAAGAGTTGGCCAGGGCCTGCGGGGCGGAGGTCGAGTGGATCGTCGAATTGGTAGCGGTAGGCGTACTGGCACCGGAAGGAAGAGAGACCACGGATTGGCGATTTCGCGCGGTGGATCTCACATGTGCTCGACGAGTCGCCCGACTGCAGAGAGATTTTGGAGCGAGCCTGGAGGCGGCTGCAGTGATGATCGATCTGCTGAAACAGATCGATCAGTTACACGCTCGCCTGAAGCAGCCAGGTCTGAATGTGGATTAGGTACGGGATGTCGTGTGGGAGTGGGGACATGGCCCGTTTGCTGGCCTGTGCCAGTGCGTGCGTTGATACTCTCTGTCGTGATTCTCTAGTCTCTACTACATTGTTCGTGCATGGTAGTGGCGAGCAAGCTCCCATCAATCTTAGAAACCCTTCTTGGACAACATTCCTCTCGGGGAGTGATCGACGGACCATGCAATCCGGCCACGCTTACCGGGTGATCCTGGCTGTCTACACTCAGACCCGCGGGATGAAAGGGGTGTCAATCTGGCGAACATGGATGAGGAACAAGGGTCACGCTGGGAGGAACGTATGGACATGAACCGCATGACGCTGAAGCTCCAGGAGGCACTGCAGGCTGCCTCAGCCCACGCGTTGCGCCGAAGCCATCAAGGCATCGACATCGAGCACCTGCTGCTCGCGCTGATGGAGCAAGAAACGGGTCTGACTGGTCCGCTGCTTGAACAGGCGGGTGTCTCTCCGGCCGCGGTACTGAAGGCCGCCGAGGCGGCCTTAAACAAGCTTCCACAGGTGCAGGGACCCGGATCAGCACCCGGACAGATCTATGTGACGCAGCGCTTATCGCACGTGCTGACCCAGGCCGAACAGGAGATGCGAGGACTGCACGATGAATACGTGAGCGTGGAGCATGTCCTTCTCGCGATGGTGGGAGAAGGGGGTATTTTTAGACAGCTCGGATTAACCCGCGATCGGCTGTTATCCGCACTTCAACAAATACGGGGGAACCAACGGGTAACCAGTCAGGACCCCGAAAGGACGTAAAAAGGGTCAGGTCTTGAATATTGCATGAGAGAACAATAACACGTTCGCCTGCTATCGTCCTCAGCCAGAACAACCATAAAAGGAGGCGGTAGGTACGCCTGTGAAACCGATCTGTTGGTAAGGGTGTAGGCATGGCAATAAGCTAGTCAAGAAAATGGGGATATCAAGTGAGAGTTGAAGGAGCTCGCCGGTTCCAGACAATCCTTCTTGCCGACACAAATTCATGAGGGTCCGAATCTGTCTCGGGCCAAAGAGCATGCAAGAGAGAAACCGGCCAGTCCGAGATATATCAGGCGGCCTTCGCCGGCTTGTGGAGTTGCCCCTTAGCTGCTGCAACGACGTTGTCCGTCGTGAACCCGAATTTCTTTTGCAGCTCTTTGAGTGGCGCTGAGGCGCCGAAGGTCCTCATGCCGATGATCTCGCCTGTTAGTCCGGCATACCGTGCCCATCCAAATGTGGAGGCCTGCTCTATGCAGACTCTGGCCGTCACGGTTGGGGGAATCACGCTGTCGCGATAGGCTTGAGGCTGATGCTCGAATAGCTCCCAGGAAGGCATACTCACCACGCGGGCCTTGATTCCTTCTGCCTTCAACTTCTCGGCAGCTTCAAGGCAGAGCGAGACTTCACTGCCGCTAGCGAGGAGCAACACATCCGGTTTTCCTCCAGGCACGTCGGCCAACACGTAGGCACCGTTTGCCACTCCTGATGCGGCGGCATAGGTGGAACGGTCGATGGTCGGGAGGGCCTGTCTGCTCAGAATCAGGGCCACCGGCTCATGGTTCAACTGCATGATGACGCGCCAGGCCTCTGAGACCTCGTTCGCATCTGCAGGGCGCAGGACAATGAGATTCGGAATGGCTCGTAGTGAGGCGAGTTGTTCAATCGGCTGGTGCGTGGGACCATCCTCGCCGACCCCGATCGAATCGTGGGTAAATATGTGGATGACGGGGATCTCCATCAGCGCGCTCAATCGGATTGCGCCTCGGCTGTAATCGCTGAAAATCAGAAACCCAGAGCCATAGGGGCGAACTTTGGAGATGGAGAGCCCGTTCAATACCGAACCCATGGCATGTTCTCGGACGCCGAAATGCAGATTGCGCCCACCGCGATCCTTAGCAGTGAAGTCGCCGGCACCCTCGAAGGTCAAGCGGGTTTTCGTTGAGGGGGCTAAATCCGCCGAGCCTCCTAACAGCCAGGGAACGTTCTTCGCCAACCCGTTAAGCGCCTTGCTTGAGGCATCGCGGCCTGCCACTCCCTTTGGATCGGCAGGAAATACAGGGAGATCCTTGTCCCAACCGTCGGGCAGGTGGCGTTGCTGCATGTGCGAAAGATGAGCGGCAAGCTGGGGGAATTGCCGCGTGTACTCTTGAAACTTCGCCATCCAGGCTGCACGCACCTCGTGTCCACGCTTGCCCATGCCCTGCTGGAAATGTTCGCGGACGCCTTCCGGCACCAGAAACTTTTCCTGTTCGGGCCAGCCATAGTTCCGCTTGGTCAACGTGATTTCTTTTTCGCCCAGCGGCTCACCGTGCGCGGCGTGGGTATCTTGTTTGTTAGGTGAGCCATAGGCGATATGACTATCGACGATGATCAGCGTCGGTCGATCCGCTTCTCGTTTAAACGTGGTCAAGGCTCGTTCGAGCATGTCGAGGTCATTGGCATCGCCGACCCGGATGACGTTCCATCCGTAGCCGATGAATCGTGTGGCTACGTCTTCACTAAAGGCCCAGTCGGTATGCCCTTCGATCGTGATCTTGTTGTTGTCGTAGATCCAGCAGAGGTTGGCTAATTTCAAGTGTGCGGCCAGGGACGCCGCTTCTCCGGTCACCCCTTCCATCATACAGCCGTCACCGCACAGCGCGTACACGTCGTAGTCGAACATGTCAAACCCAGGTCGATTAAAATAGTGGGCTTGCCATTGGGCGGCGATCGCCATGCCGACGCTGGTGGCAACGCCTTGACCAAGCGGACCGGTCGTCGTCTCCACACCGGAGGTCCAGCGGTATTCAGGATGTCCCGCGCATTTGCTGTCAAGCTGACGAAACCGTTTGATGTCGTCCAACTGGACCGAAAGCTCACCGAGCCGTTCATATTGAGGGTTCACAGCCTTTACGCCGGTCAGGTGCAGCAACGAGTAGAGGAGCATCGAGGCGTGCCCCATTGAGAGCACGAACCGATCGCGGTTCGGCCAGATGGGATCAGCCGGATCGAACCGCATGACTCGCTGCCAAAGGCAGTAGGCCACTGGCGCCATGGCCATTGGAGTGCCCGGGTGACCGGAGTTGGCTTGCTGTACGGCATCCATCGAGAGGGTGCGGATGGTATTGATGCAAGTCTGATCGAGCTGTGGGTTCGTCACCAGGGCCCCCTTTGTAGAGGTGTATGGGTGGAGTGTTGTCGCCAAGAGTCTTTTTCAATACTTATGTCGGTTGTTCTGCGGGCGAGCTTGAGTACGCACCTGGAACAGATGTCGCTGCTAGGAACAGTTGTCTTTAGGCACATCCTCACCCTGATCCAGCGTGATAATCTCGACCGGCGGATTCCTGAAATATTTTGCGCTTCACTCCATTCCGGCATACCGTCACAGGCATGCCATCAGCACCTTCACCATTCCAAAGCCCGGCCGTATCCGTCTGTCCGAAATGTGGATTCGAACAGGAGGTGAGTGGTGAATGCCGACGGTGCGGGATCATCTTTTCAAAGTACAGACCTCCGGCTAGGACAATTGAAACGGATCCGGCTCCGGTGATCGAAGATCCAGCACCGCCGAAGGCGCCGAGCCTCTTCTCTCGTGCCTTGCGCATCCTGCCTTGGGTCTCGCTGACCTGCACGATTGGGGTCTTGCTGTTGATTCTGCGCCAAGCGCCGCCGCTCTCGATTCAAACTGATCCACAGGCGGCCAACCAGGTCACAGAGAAAATGTCCCAGCTTCAGACTGCCATGCTGGCAGGCCAGTCTCACTCACTGGCTCTCAACGAAGCCGAATTGAACCAGTGGATGCGCGACAATCTGGCGATTGCGTCTGCGCACCAGGCGCAGCAGGCTGGTATCCCGATGCCCCACGGTCACGAGGCAAGTGTCCAAGAGGTGCAATCGGCGCTCAAGGACGTTCGCATGAGTCTCAGTGGTACCCAGCTGCGTGCCTATGTGCTCTTTGCGCTTTATGGGAAAGAGATTTCCTTACAACTCGATGGGACGATCGAAACGCGCGACGGGTTTATCCGGCTCAAGCCGACAGCAGGTAAGTTGGGTTCGCTGCCTATTCCCTCGACGACACTCGATCGGGTGGTGCAGCAACTCTTTGAGTCGCCGCAGAACCGAGACACTTTCCAGCTTCCGCCTGAAATCAGATCCATCCACATCGAGAACAACGCGCTCATCGTTTCGACCAGGTAGAAAAGCGAAGCAGCCGATTTGCTCACGACTCCTAAGTAAATCAGTCCTCGTGGACATTCCGTCTTTGCGGAAGGGCTGTATCCAGCAGCGCTCGCTGCTTTCGAAGTGCGCCTTGAGCCTTGGTAAGGGTGGTCAGGGAAAAGGTGATGGTGTCGCCTGGAGCGAGTTGCGCGGCAAGGGAGAGATCAGCAGTGATGACAACCCCGACTTTGGGATAGCCACCGGTGGTCTGCCGGTCTGCCATCAGGAGTATTGGTTCCCCATCGGCTGGAATCTGTAAAGCTCCCATCGTCGTGCAATCGGAGATAAAATAGCCAGGACCCTTCCGGACAATCTTGAGGCCCGCCAGGCGATAGCCCATGCGATTAGATTCCGGAGTGACCCTGTAAGAAGAACTAGTCAAGGTGGCGAGCGCGGTTGCATGAAACAGGTTGTGTTGTGGGCCCGGAATTATCCGCAGCGTCACGGATGTCTTATAGCAAGGGACCAGTCGATCTGGGAGGCGCTTGCCGCTCAGGCCCTCTGTGGCTCGCGGTGCTATGTGCAAGACGTCTCCCTGTCGTAACGGTCTTCCCTTGTATCCGCCGGTTTCACTTGCACCGTGGGTCGAGCGGCTGCCAAGAATCAACGGCACATCGATGCCCCCGGCGACTGCTACGTATGAGCGAGCTCCAGCGCGCTGCTTGCCGAAACTCAACGTGCTGCCACTTGAAACCTCGATGCTTTCCCAAAGCGGGACACACGTGCCACTGAGCGTCGGAGAGAGATCTGCTCCGGTGATCGCGATATGGGTGTCTCCATCGAACTCCAGTTCAGGTCCTTTCAGCGTGAGTTCCAGCACCGCGGCATTGTCCAGATTGCCGACTAGGCGATTGGCGACTCTCGTCGCATAATGGTCCATTGCACCGGCAACCGGAACTCCATACTGCTGATAGCCAGAGCGTCCTAGGTCTTGGACCGTCGAGAGCCATCCAGGTTTGGCGATATGAATTCGGATTGGTTTCACTCCTATTGAGTTGGGAGGGGTTTCGCGATGCCGACGCCTGTCGATCGAATCTCAGCTCGAATGAGATGGACGAACTCAACCGCATGCGGAGTGTCGAGATGCACGCACAGAGTATCAGCCTGCAGAGGGACTTGTAGCCCGTCGGCGCTGGTGACAAATCCATTCAAGATATCGTGCAGTTGACGTCGTACCTGCTGCTCGGTCTCGATCAGTGCGCCAGGCTCGGAGCGTGGGACCAACGTTCCATCGGCGCGGTACGCACGGTCGGCAAAGGCCTCTTGTACGACCAGAAGGCAGGCGGCTTTGCCGCTCTCAACAAGCGCTGATCCTGCCAAGGCAAAGAGACGCAGGTGCTGATCGAATGTTGCCACTGCTCGTGTCACCGCATCGGCAATGGCCCGATCTTTTGCTGCCAAATTATAGAGCGCACCGTGGAGCTTCACGTGAGCGAGCGTCAGATGATCCGATGCCAGTACCTCGGTCAGAGTCTTCAGTTGTGCAGATACGAGCGATTCAATTTCTTCCGGTGAGGTCTGACGATCCTGACGGCCGAAATCCCCGGCATGAGGAAATCCAGGGTGCGCGCCGATCGCTGCCCTATGTTGTGCCGCGAGCCTTGCCGTCCTGCGCATGAGTTCAGGATTTCCAGCGTGAGCCCCACACGCAATATTAACCGACGTGATCAGCGGCATGAGCTGCGCTTGACGCGCGAGCAATTCAGGAGCTCCGTACTCACCCATGTCACTGTTCAAATCAATCGTTCGCACGTGCGTACTCGCCGGCTAGCCGATCGAATGAGTCTCGATCGATGGCGTGGAATCGGACCAGCTCGCCAGGCTTGAGCAGAAAGGGGCTTGAATCCGTCTTCCGATACAGGGGAATTGGTGTCCGCCCAATCAAGCGCCAACCGCCGGGTGTTGAGGATGGATAAATTCCGGTCTGACGATCGGCGATACCGACTGAGCCGGCAGGAACCTTGGTGCGAGGAGTGGAGAGGCGAGGCATCCCCAAGCGCTCAGGGACCAGTCCTAAATAGGGGAATCCCGGGCTGAATCCCAGCATGTAGACCTGATAGGGCACCGATGTATGCAGCCGAATCGTGTCAGTAGGTGTAAGGCCGGCGTAGCGAGCCAGGTCGCCCAGATCCGGTCCCCATTCACCGCCGTATAAGACGGGGATGGTGTGCAACCTGCCGTGAGCCGTGATCCCATCCGAGTTTGGGCGAGGTAATCGCTTCAGCCGTTCGACCAATGTGGACACGTTCCAGTGAAGGGCATCGAAATGGATGGTGACGGATCGATAGGTTGGGACAACATCCAGGATGCCTTTCCACCCTCGGTCCATGATGGTGTTGGCGAAGGTAACCACACGGGCGTTGATATGGGGATCAATGTCGTCTCCGAACTCAATCGTGATCGCTGAGTCGCCGAGCGGCGCAAGACGGATCGACTCTTGTGACATTCGACGAGTACGTCGTAAGCGATTGGGTCTAGGCATGGGTCACGCCATTGATGACCGATTGTAACCTAAGCGGTCCATGGAAGCGGAGAAAGAAAGCATGACAGGAGAGCACGCGCTTGTGATCTGCGGAGTATCTTACCGAACGTTGGCCGTGGCTAAGATGGAGTGCGCAGCGGTGATGCCGGAAAGGGCTGCTCCTTCCATGAAGCCCTGCCATTCATAGAACGAATTGGTATGTTCTCCGGCAAAGAGGAGGTTGTCCACTGGAACGCCCTCCAATCCTGCTATCGTGGTGAATTGGCCAGGACGATAGCAGGTATAGCTGCCTTTCGTGAACGGATTTGACGGCCAATGATCGAGATGGGCGCGGTACCGTCCTTGAACCACAGTGGCTGCTTCCATGGCGCCTGGATACACGCGCTCAAGATCCTGTAAGAATCGCTGTGTTTCGACCTGGACGGCAGCAGGGTTCATGTGAGCCCTCGCTGTCCGCCGGAATAGTCGAGTAAGATCGCTCTCGTATCCGATCCTACGCTCGGGTTGGGTTCCCAGGTCGTTTGATGATGGGCGAGATTGGAATAGGAGGTGCCATTGCCTCCGAGCTGGTGCCATGGGCGGCGCGAGAAGCCGACGTTCATTTTCGCGTTGGTGCCGTATCCTAAGGTCAAGATCGCCTGGCGTTGCGCAGGTGGCAGGGCCAGGTTGGCATCGAGTTCAACGAGGCGTAGCGTCGTAAACGGGATCGCGAGTACAGCCGTGTCATGGGTAAACGTGACCGTGCGGGCCTCTTGTTGGAAGGTCAACTCGATTCGTCCGTCACTGAGACGCCGCACGCGAAGGAGCCTACTATTGGACGTCACTTGCCCTGGAATCTCGCCGGTTAATCCTTCAATGATACGATCATTGCCGTCGACGAGATGATACCGTTCGTCACTGAAGACACCGAATGGGGTGAAGCTCGAGCGTCGATCGGAATGGATGAACAGGAGAAAGTTAAGACAACTTTGTTCACGTGCCGCGAGCCCATATTCTGCTTCATAGGCTGCGATAATGACGGCTTTGGCCATCGGTCGCGCTGCGATTCCTGCTCCATTCTGTCCTTCCAGATAAGCCAGCAGGCTGGTGTGGTCGAGTGCCGCATCATCCGACGTATGACTCCGGGCCGTCACTTCCCGTGACAGGCGATGCATGTCGGTTCGTATCACGGAGACGAAGTCGCGAAACTCCGTGACCACCGCGGTTTCCGTATACCGTTGTCCCGAAAAGTAGTAGAAGACCTCTCCCGGTTCCTTGTTGACGTCTTCGAGCTGCAGCCCGAATCGCTTCGCGTATCCCAACATAGTTTTGTGAAGCGTATCGATCAGCTCGCCGCCACGCTCTGCGACTTGTCCAGGGAAAAAGCCACGCAGCGACCAACAGCGCCCGCCAGCACGAGACCCAGCCTCGTAGATCGAAGCGTTGATGCCGCGCGTCTTGAGGATGTCAGCACAAGCCAGTCCAGCCAGTCCCGCGCCAACGATGCCGACGGACAGGGTGGGCGATGTAGTTTTAGCGGTGGCGGACTCACGGGAACACATGGTGCCAAAGGCGAGGGTCGTACCGATAGCTGCTGTCTTGGCCAGAAAGCGGCGTCGAGAGATCAGCCGTGAGGTGCGGGTTGCTGTAAATTCATCCAATGATCCGAGCGCATCATTCGCTGAAACATGTCGATCATCAGCCAGCACGGCGGCGGCCATCAGCCGTGCGAACGAACGAAAGGCGGCGCTGCGGGCCATCGGACAAGATCCCAGTTGATCAACGAGGCAGGTCGTGCGTCGGGTGAGGCAACAGATCGACGACCAGTGTTTTCCCACTTACGTCGTGCGCATTTCCCATTGGTTGCCCATGAGGCCGACTCGATTGCGTCGACGCCGTGGGTCGTCATGCTGCAACCCGTCGATGCTCATCCGGATGTCCGCATTCACATGGCCCACGAGATAGTAACTGTGTTCGGTCAGGCCCTTGACGATGGGTGTGCAATCGACTTGATGCACTTTGTTGTGCACCACGGCCGGTTTCGCCGGTCCATTCGATCCAAGACGATCGGGATTGCCTTTCGTGAAATCCGATACGACGAGCGCGACGTCACCCTGATTATGGTAGACACTGACACTTCTGGCTAATTCATGCAGCCGCTCTAACGGTTGTCCTGTCTCCAATGCCGTGTCGTCGACATCCGGCGCGCAGAGAAAAATGTGCTCGAACAGACGCGGCAAGGCGTTGCCCGGCGTGAAGGCGTCACACCGCTCGAGTGCGTTCTGCAGCAAGTAATTACCCATCGAATGGCAGAGGATATGCATGTCCTGCTTGCAGAGGGTTTCATCTGCGCGTCGCAGGCTTGCGAGAAAGTCTCTGACCTTAAGAATGGCTCGACCGACGGCGTTTCCGGATCCGGCTGCTTCCGAGCGATCGGACTTATAGGAGACGAACGGGAGCGCCATCCCGTCGGAGGGCCATGAAAACAGCACGACCTGCACGGCCTGATCAGGGTCTCCATCGGGCGAATGGTTCAGCATTTCTTGAAGCGATAGAGCCGTGCCGACGGCGGCGGTCCATGAGACGTTGAACCCATGGATGAACAGCAGGACGTCCGTGTTCTTGCGCATAATTGCTTGCAGATCCGAGAAGGCTCCTTGCGATCCCAGCTTGACCTTCTCCTGCTGGTTTTCGGCGATGGATCGATTGATCTTTTCGCGATAGGCGACGATATCGGCCGACTCCGCACATTTGGCCAAGTACTTGATCATGGCCTCACCGTCGCCTTGCCCCATTGATCCTCTGTCGTCTTCGAGGTACTTGGCGATCTTGGCTTCCTCTACTTCGATGGTCACCCGACCAAACCGGAGGTTTTCAACCCCATCATCGCTGAACTTCTTCCCGTAGCCATCGGGTCGCCAGCGGTCCTTGCCCAGGTGGTTGCGGTTGGTTGCGTAAAAGAGGCGTCGGGATGTCATGTGAGGCTCCCTTCGTACAGGTCAAGAGGTACGATCATTGTAGTCGAGCGAGTTGGGGGTTCTGCTTAACCTCTTCAACAGGGAATGTCAAGGATGGATCCTGATCACCGTATATCCGGAACCGATCGTTCACCGATGGGACGGGGAGAGGTCCTGATAGATGACGCATCTGGCAGCCTCCCTTCATTGTGCTGAGGGGGCGTGACCATGGCTATCCAACTCAGTCAGAAGAAAGAGCCTGACCCGTGATCGAGCGTCTCGCGAGGGCTGCCCTGTTGGGCCGTCCTTCTTCCACGAGCCAATTAAGGTGCTGTGGGCATTAATCGGTTTCCCGTCAGGCTGATAGTCACCCGCAGGAATTTCCCCATCCCGAAAGCGATCGCCAAACTCACGGCGAAGCGTCTGTTGTTTTGCGCGATCCGCCATGCAATCGGTTTCAAACCGGAGCCCGTAGATCTTTGCCGTGCTCTGTCTTGCGATGTGGAGATCATCGGTCGACAGTCCGAGTGATTCCCTATCGGAGTCCGTGGACCACCAGAAGCGCATGGGCAATGCCGGTTGCGCCACCACGACTGCCGTCACCCTTGGATGATCGAGCAGGGCCAGAGGGAACGGACCGGTCATGCAATTGCCGATGATGCCGATGGACTGTGCGCCGTGCCGTTCCCCAACCGTCTGCACCACCGCTCGCAGCCAGCTGATGACGGGCGGACTGCCGTGCGAGGGGATCCCCCATTCACCGCTGGGGGAAAAGTCGATCAGGCCGCGAAACCAGTAGGCCCAGAGTCCACTGGCAGGAGAGAACCTCCCTTTCTCACCGAACAGCATCGGCACGTACACCGTAAAGTCTTTGGAGAGTTCTTCGGCATACGCCAACGTTCCAGGAGACAGGCCCGTCATCTCATGGAGCAGGAGCACCGGCGGCTTGGAGGATTCGTCATTGAGACAGAAGACGGAATGGGTGACGCCTTGACGCGACACAGGCTGCTCGAAACACTCGACCCAATTCAGATGTGGTGTGCCCTCTTCTTTCGTCTGTGGGGCACACATTCCGAATTGGGCAGCCCCACAGCCGACTTGCAAAAGCAGCAGGAGCGTGGCAAGGGATTGGAAGAATGCGCGGTGAATGATAGCCATAAGCAATTCTTGCCTGAGGGAGAAAGCCATGTACGGTGCGTGTCTCGTATAGTAGAGCAGCGCGAGCTTGCCAGTGTTTGTGAGTCCGCGCAAGCCCTCGCCGTTTCCGTGGAGATAGCTGCGTTCAGTGGGATGGGAGTCGATAATAAAGCGAGAGTGGAAAAGGGTTTAGTCGAAACGATACGGCGCTGACCGGCATGTTGTTCATTGGATTGAGGCAAGGGTCTCGCGTGTGGCGGGCGATTTAAGCTTACGCAGTGCCAGGGCCTCGATCTGGCGAACTCGCTCTCGGCTTAGGTCGAGCTGCTCGCCGATTTCCACCAAGGTCATGATCTTGTCGGAGCCGATCCCAAATCGCATACGGATCACAGCCTGTTCTCGTGCGGTCAAGGGAGTTAAGAGACGGTTGAGTTGTTTTTCGCGTTCCACTCGATGGACATAGTGGTCCGGTGGGGCCGTCTGATCATCGGGGATAAGTGATCCAAGGGCTTGCCCATCCCCGATCGGGGTCTCCAGCCCAACGGGTTCTTGAAAGGCTTCCACGGTGTCCCGCACGCGTTCCGGACGAAGTCGAAGGACGCGGGCGATCTCCTCGATCCGTGCCGGACGGCCGAGCTGTAGTTCCAATCGTCGTCTCGCACGAGCGATGCGGCTTGCGGCTTCGGATTGGTGCACCGGCACACGAATCACGCGAGACTGTTCTGAAAGGGCCCGTGTGATGCCTTGACGAATCCACCAGGTGGCATAGGTGCTGAATTTGAACCCCTTACGATATTGATAGCGTTCTGCGGCTTTCATCAGGCCGATGTTGCCTTCCTGTACCAGGTCCAAGAGCGTGAGGCCGTGCGACGTATAGCGTTTGGCGACGTCGATGACCAGGCGGAGGTTATGCCGCACGAGTTCTTCTTTCGCATTCTCCAGCTGACGGCGAGCCCGTTTCACTTGAGTCAGCAACGTCCGAAGTGCGTGATGGGCTTCCAAAGGAAGATAGGGTGCGATCGGTGAGGACGAGTTCCCGCAAGCCGTGACCAACGCCTCGGTTCGATTCAACACGATAGCCGAAAGTCCACTGAGCCGTCGGATGGTGGTGAGTTCCTCAATCAGATCCTCGGCAGAGGGGGACGGAACATGTTTGGTGAGAAGGGTCGTTGCCTGTTTCAGCGCCAGCTTGATGCACCGTGTTCCTGCATCAATCTGTTTCGCGAGCGCGATCTCCTCGTTGGCGGTCAACAGGGTGATGCCTCTGAATGAATGGAAATAGAGAGACTCGAGAGCGAATCGATGCTGCGGGGTCGGAGCCCCTACAGTATCCTGACTGGAAATCTCCAGAGATGAGTCGGGCTCGTCGGCACGACTGCTATGGTTCAACAGAGTTCCGGATGAGAGAGTGTCACTGTAGACCTCCTCACTCCCATCCTGTTCAGAGAGATACGTTCTCTCCTCGCTCTCTCGCAGAAGGTCGTCTCTCATGGGATTCTCCTTTCGCCCTAGCGCTCGGCTGGCCGCCATGGTCTGACACGTGGTTGCTTACGGTACATTCATACCAGAGTGTCTACTGTATGTCAAATGATAGGAAATAAAAGATTAGACAAATAGTAGACTGATTGCTATATTGTGGCCATGTTTTTCTCGCATTCATCAAAACCGGAGGTCTTATGAAACCGTTCACGCTCCATGGAAGAACCTGTGTTTGGGTAATTGGTCTCAGTCTCCTTGGAATCTTTGTTATGACTGCAGCTCGAGGGGTGGTGTTTGCGGAGGAGAGGTTGACGAGTCCTGCCTCAGGAGGAAAGAAGTCGTTAGCGCCACTCTATCGTTTTCGCCTTCCGGACATCGATGGACAACCCGTTGATCTGAAGACGTTTAAGGGGAAGGTGCTGTTGATCGTGAATACGGCGAGCATGTGTGGGAACACTCCGCAATATGCCGGCCTCCAAGAAATGTATGAACGGTATCGTGAGCAGGGATTCGAGGTGTTAGCCTTTCCGGCTAACGACTTTGGACAGCAAGAGCCAGGGACGAATGATGAAATCAAAGGCTTCTGTTACACAAAGTATAGTGTCAGTTTTCCGCTGTTCTCCAAAATCAGCGTCACGGGGAATGAGCAGCACCCCCTCTACCAATATTTGACGGAACAGAGTCCTTTTCCCGGGCGGGTCACGTGGAATTTTCAGAAATATCTGGTGAACCGGTCCGGTCAGGTGATCGGGAAGTACGATCCCGGAATGAATCCGCTGTCAAAGACGATTATTGCCGATCTGGAAAAGGCCTTGGCTAAGAGTTAATGGGAGAGAGACCATCGCGAGACATCGATTTGGCATGGGTGATCGATCCATCCTATTGCGGACCATCAGGCGCGCCATCCTTTTGCAGATCTCGCACCAACCGTTGAAATTCAGGGTCCTGGCGCAATAGGCGTGATCCTGCCTGGAGGAGACGTTCGACTTCCTCGTCGGTGAGTGCGAGGTTCGTAGGGATATTCATCAGGCGCGCCACCTCCTCCGGCTCGGTGAGTTCGGTCAGGCTGGCGTTGATGTAGTAGATGTCCGCGTCCGGAGTGAACACACCGTGAGCGACGGTCGTTCGTTGTCGAAGTTGCATGCGCCACTGCTGGATGGCCTCTTCCAACAGTTCCAAAGTATCGGCGGAATAGCGATTGATGGGGATGTCGACCAGCGCCTGACTGACTCGTAGAAAGCCGGGGATCTTGTTCAGTGTATACCGGCTTGGGTCTTGGCTTGTCTCGGCATTGACGACCAGGTAGACCAATTTCTTGATCCGTTCGGCGCCCAATGACATGAAGGTTGATTCGAGATCCCCGACGAATGCTGTATTCTCCAGCACTTCACGCATGCCGATGTTGTCGGACAACCCGCCGTCCAGCAGATGGACATAGGGGCGTTTCTTGGAGTCCAGGTATGACTGAAGTTCATGTGCTCGTTGCCTACCCAACGAAGTGTGCGTGTGATCCCGTAGTAACATCGAAGGCTGGTATCCGCACTGTCCGGCATAATTGGTCATTGATATCGGGCTGAGAAGAATCGGCAGTGCGGCTGAGGAGGCGGTCGCCACCGAAATCGGAAGCCGGCTGAGGTCGGAGCAGAGCAAGTCAAACTGAAATTGATTGAATTCGAATCGCGAGAGGCTGAGCATGTCGGAGGCATGAATGAAGACCATGGGACGACGGTGCCGGGCGACCAGGTCGCCGAACGTGTGTCCATCGAACAGTGCCTCATCGAGAAGCTCAGAAAAAATATGGGCTCGGCCGAAATAGGGCGACCACATCCGAAGCCAATTCGAGGGCGAACGAAAAATCCTGGCACGTAACTCGCGCTCCCAGTTCTTTCTGAGAAACCGATGCTCAAAATCCTGAAAAATCCGATCGCCGTACAGGCCGTAGTAGGCGGCCGTGAAGCTTCCGCCTGAGAGCGCGTTGATGATGTTCAATTCGTCGAGCAACCGCTTCTCGACACCGTCCCACCGGATCGCCGTGCGCGCCAGTTCTTGCAAGACACCATAGGCTAAGGCTGATGCGCGTGCCCCACCGCCGGAGAACGAGGCCACAATGAAGAGGCTGTCGGAGCTGCCGGTGTGGGACGGAGGAAAATTGGTGGCGCGGTACCCGTAGGCCGCATCCCATTGCGCCAGCGGCGCATTCATCGTCGGCCGTACATACTCACAGCCCAGCAACAACACCGCACATCCAAGTACGCACCAGATGGCTCGGTCATGCCGGCGTGTCGTCGAGGCGGGCGGCGTAATTTTCATGGAGGTGAAGGGTACGCAGCAAGTCCCGTGGTGTCAACGGGACCGTGAGGGCGAGACCTCCGACTATTCGTGGAGATCCTGGCGAAAATTCCTTCACTCTCTTGAGCAATCTGCTGGTCCATGAAATAGTGTAGACACGGTACAGGGCATACCGATCTCGCCGTGGTTCTCATTCGTGCATAATCGGAGGTCATCAACCATGTCGCATCTGCTCACACGCATCCGCAATACGGCATTCCTGTTTTCCATGCTGGTCTTGGTGGTAACAGGTTGTGCTCGGTCTGGTTTGCACGGACAGTTTTCACAGGAATCTCTCGGGATGGGAATCGTATCGGGGACCTTAGGCGAACAGCAACGTGTGGCCTTGTGTGTCGGGGAGCCTTCCCCTATATCCCTAGTCGGCCAAGTACAGGCCTTGGAGGGTGGCGCGTACCTAATCCGGGATGCCCAGGGGCAGGACATTCGCATTCCCCATGATGAGAATACTCGGATCGATCGACCGGCTCATGTGGGCGATCGTATCCAATCCTGGCTTGATCGCCACGGACGCGCCGTGCTCATCCGCAACCTCGATGGAGCTGGTCGATAACGCGCGTCCAGGATTTGGATGCTTGTCGCGATACCACATGCGCGCTGATGCTGGCGCAGGGAGGTCACATAGGCATAGACGAGGAGGTTCGCATCGATCAGAATCATCGGAAGGCTTGCCCATTTCATAGCACGCATACTACAAGACCTGGTGCCCAATATCTCTCCGGCAGAGTCTCAGTCAGCTTGACTTGGTCACATTTCAGAGTCTAATCTGCGCCACTTTTCGTCTTGGTTGGCATAGCAAGAGAGAAGGGTGGGTGTCCGCTAGGGTACTCGGTCACGTTTCTTGGTATGGCTCATCAATGGTAACGACCTCACGGTAATCAGACATTTGATATGATGAACCTGTTCCTCGTGGCGATCGTCCTGCTCCTGGTCCTCCTGCTGATCGGAGTCGTGCTGTATGTGCGAGTCCCCCGCACATATCAGTCCGCCGATTCTGTCGCCAATTCCTATGATGACTGGACAAATGACGGCATTCTCGAGTTCTACTGGGGCGAACATATCCATCTGGGACACTATGGCTCTCCACCCCGCACAAAGGATTTTCTCCAAGCCAAGTCAGATTTTGTGCATGAAATGGTGCGTTGGGGAGGGTTAGATAAGCTTCCTTCCGGGACGACGGTGTTAGATGTGGGTTGCGGCATCGGCGGCAGCAGTCGCATGCTGGCGCGGGAGTATGGCTGTGCGGTCACCGGGGTCACTCTCAGCCCTCAGCAAGTCAGACGGGCTCAAGAACTGACCGCCCCAGAGGTGAATGCCCACTTTCAGGTCGATGATGCGCTGGCCCTGTCGTTCCCCGATGCCAGTTTTGATGTGGTCTGGTCGGTCGAGGCGGGACCGCACATGCCGGATAAGGCACAGTTTGCTCGCGAGCTCATGCGCGTGCTGAAACCGGGCGGAATTCTGGTTGTGGCCGATTGGAATCAGCGGGACGATCGCCAGGTTCCACTCAATTGGTGGGAAAAGCCGGTGATGCGGCAACTGCTGGATCAGTGGTCTCATCCGGCCTTTTCGAGCATTGAAGAGTTTTCAGAATTGCTGAAGGCCACCGGACTGGTGGCGGGTGACGTCACCACCGCCGATTGGACGGCCGAAACCTTACCCTCATGGCTCGATTCGATCTGGCAGGGCGTGATCCGTCCGGCAGGGCTTGTTCGGTTTGGCATGAGTGGGTTGATTAAATCATTACGAGAAGTGCCCACAATTTTGTTAATGCGGCTGGCATTTGGGACAGGGCTCTGTCGCTTCGGCATGTTTCGGGCCGTGCATGCCACTGTCCCGACGAGTGCGCTGGTGTCTGTGCAGACGGATGACAGGCTTGTAAGGTCATGAATAGGGAGTCACCGTGAGGTGGGAGCGATGAGTCTCTACGACATCGACCTTGTCACGATCGACGGCACGCCGCAGAAGATGGACGTCTACCGAGGCAAGACCTTGCTCATCGTGAATGTCGCGAGCCAGTGCGGCTTCACGCCGCAGTATGAGGGAATCCAAACGCTCTACGAAACATTCAAGGATCGGGGTTTCGTGGTGCTCGGGTTCCCCTGTAACCAGTTCGGACGGCAGGAGCCGGGCGGCGACGCAGAGATTGAGCAGTTCTGCACCAAGAACTTCAGGGTCACCTTTCCGATGTTCGCCAAGATCGACGTCAACGGCACGACCGCACATCCGCTCTACCACTATCTGAAATCGGAGAAGCCTGGAATTCTCGGGACCGAGGCGATCAAATGGAACTTCACCAAGTTCCTCGTCGGTGCCGACGGCACGGTCCTGAAACGCTATGCGCCGAGCGAGAAGCCGGAGATGATTGCGGCTGACCTGGCCACGAGGCTCTAGACGACTGGGGGCGTCGAGACCTCAAGCGTATGACACCTCGCGTATCGCCATGTTTCAGCCCCTGCCAGGCATTCGAGGAGAGATTGTCTATAATGAGCACTATCGCAGATCTGAGATTCGATTCGAGTGAGGGAATGGACAATGGGAACAAGAAGCTATACGGCGATCGTCGAAAAGGAAGGAGCGAGTTATGTCGCGCTCTGTCCGGAACTTGATGTAGCCGGTCAAGCGGAGACGGTCGAATCCGCCACGGCCAATCTCAAAGAAGCGGTCGAACTCTTTCTCGAATGTGCCGATCCTGCCGAAGTCGAACGCCGGCTCCATACCCAGGTGTTTGTCACCCGCTTCGAAGCGGCCCATGGGTAAACTCCGCGCCCTTTCTGGGCGAGACGTCTGCCGCATCCTTGAACAGCACGATTTTCAGATCGTCCGTCAGCGCTATTTGTCGCACACTTCAGCAGTTACGCAGTTGTCTGATACGCGGCACGATCTCCCCGTACGGCTTCCTTGCATAGTCGGTGAGAGTCCAGGATACTCCGAATAAACAGACTCCCGAACCTTTTCTGCCTCTCATCGAATGGATAAAAACAAGACGTGCCCTCAAGGTTCCAGTTTTTGGAGTCTTTTAAAAACGCCTTGATAGGGCGCCTAGCGTAGGTGCATAATGATGAAGTCTGGAAAGATGCATTTGCTTTGGGGGAGCGGCACCATGGCCAAACTTAACGTGTCCATCGACGATCGGTTGCGAGACGAGCTTTTCAGGCTTGTTCCACCTCGACGGCGGAGTCATGTGGTGAACGAAGCACTCCGGCATGAACTGCTTCGACGTAAACGCCGGCAGGCGACCGAAGTGGTGCATCGCTTGCGGAAGCGAAGTGCGACTCTAACGGGGCAGGAAATTGTCGATGCGGTCCGTCGAGATCGGGAGAGAACAGATCGATGATTCTGGTGCCCGATGCCTCCGTCCTCTTGAAGTGGGTCTTGGAACAAGAGGATGAGCCCGACCATCGCAAAGCCATCCAATTGCAACAGGCACTGCTGGACGGATGGATTGAGATTCGGTTACCGACGCTCTGGCGGTATGAAGTGGGCAATGTGTTGGGGCTCAAAAAGCCGACTCTAGCTGTCGAACTAATGAGTGTCTTGTTGGCGTACGAATTTGACGAGGTTCCGTTGCGGACGGAGTATGGACTGGCTGTGCTCGAACATATGCGGGAGGTGAAGCACGTCACCTTTTATGATTCCGCTTACCACGTGCTGGCTATTCGTGCCAAAGGTGTGTACCTCACTGCGGATACGGCCTACGTCAAACGCGCTAAAGCAAAAGGGCATGTGGCGCTGTTGTCGGAATGGAAAGGACCAGTGCCGTAAGACCGTTTTCTGACGAGTCACAAACTGTGATGTGCGTTTCCCTCATCTATCTTCGTGCCGGCTGCAGCTTCGGCCCGCACGTCGTTGGCATCTAGACACCTCGCGAATAGAAAAGACTCCCGGTACCTTTTCTGGTTTCCCAGCTGTGACGATCGATGAGGAAACTGCCGAACGCTATGCGGTGATACTCAATGCATTGTGGAATGCGGAACCCCCGATTCCCACGAACGACATCTGGATTGCCGCGTCTGCGATGCAGTATGGGCTGGCGGTGATCACGACGGACGCACACTTTCTGCAAATTCCACAGATTTTAGTTTGGCATAGCCCTCCTTCGCGGTCGGCTTAGTACGGCGCCTTCGATATTCCTGTGAACGTGCGTTCCCGTAAGCCAGGAGACAGACACAGCGAAATCTCATCGAATGAAGATGATCCCCGCTGCCTCGGCTCGATTCAAGCAATGCGATTGGAAACCGAGTCCGGCATAAGACGCAGAGGCTAGCCATCGAAAAACATTCTCGTGCCATAGAATACACGATACAAGATCTGACCCCAAAGCTGGACCTCGTATTGCAACGGGACAGGGCCGGCAACCCTCTTCACATCCTCTGGGGAATTCCCAAGGGCCATGTAGAGCCGGCAGTACTTGTCACAGCCTATAGACCGAACCCGGCCATCTGGCAAGACGGTTTTACGAGGAGGCGATCATGAGAACACAGAAGCGGACGAAATTGGTTCATGAAGGACGGTACTTGGCCGAGGTCGATGTTGAGCTGCTGATCAATGCGGACGAATGGTCGCCCTATCTCTCAGTGGCCGATGCTTATAAGCTGGACGATGTACGGGCGGCACTGAAAGCCGGTGATACGGCGACGGCAGCACAATACGGGAGGGTCTTTGCACTCACCCGCTGGCCATGTAGGCCTCGTCTCCAGGGCAGGACCAGGATACGTTTAAAAGGCAAAGTGGTTAAACGGTAACAGGAACAGACTCCCGGTTCATTTTTCAGATCTCACGATTTTCAGATCATTTGTCAACGCGGGGTCCCTTGCACCGCCTCCGAGATCTAACTCGCTGCAGGGGAGAGAAACGGTGACATTCTACTTTTGAGTGAAGCAGGTCTTTTGCGCGAAAGCAGCGCGAAGTGGGGAAAGAACCGGAGGGGGTAGTGGCGGCTAGGGTCGTAGATAAGCGAAATCTTCACCTGCGTGGAAATGCAGAATGCCTTGTTTATCTTTGCCCCAAACGGCTTATTTCACCCTCTCGGTAGAAAAGAAATCTAGAATGGTACTGATGGCTAGATTCCGATAGTGATCAGATTCAATGAATAACTCGTGCTTAGCTCCATCAAACTTTATTGGCCCTCCGCTCGCACAAGAATTTCCGGTTTCCTTTTTGAGGTTCAGGCAAAAGGTGTCTTGAGCTTCTGGGGTGACCGCTGTGTCGGCTCCTGCCTGCAACACTAGGACGGGAGTCGTGATCGTCTTTGTATTGCTTAGCATCGTTGAGGAAGCAGCACAGGCTTGACCACACCATCCACGCGTCGGTCCGCCCAACTGTATGGTTTCGTTTTCTTGATATGTTTTCAGCAGCTGTTGGTAGCGTGTCTCGGAGTTCGTATATTCATTGTTTGCAAAGGTAATTGGTTTGTAAGGATCTGGAAGGATGCCAGCCCAGCAGTCGTAGCAGAGCCAGTCCATTGCTCTGAACCACAAACATCCGAGCTTCGATGACCCAAATATTTTGATAGCTGGACCGTGCATGGGGATGAGAGGGCAGCTGCCTTAAAAACGCCAGGGTAGCGTTCGAGATACAACGTTGCAATACCGCCCCCATGGAATGCCCTAACAAGAATAATTTCTCATGAGACTTGGACAACACGATGGTCCTCACAAACGTATGGAGATCGCTCACATAATCGTCGAACCTCTTCACATGGCCCTTCTGTGGCTCATCAGGCAGCATGCGACCAGAATATCCCTGTCCTCGATGGTCATGAATGTAGACCCAATAACCTTGACAGGTTAAATCGAAGACAAGCTCTTTGTACTTCACATAGGATTCCGTGCGGCCACTCGATATGACTATGGCACCCTTTTCCTTAACACCATTTTGCGGAGGGAACTTCATATAGGATATCTTCATGCCGTCCACACCTGGGAAATTGTCTTGCTTGCGATGTTCCTTCCAATAGGGCTCAATCTTCTCTTTGAATCGCTGTTCAAATTCTTCCACGAGAACTAAGCCACATCGATTCTCTTGTTCGGCTAGGGCTGCCGATGCGTAAAGAAGAAGTGCAATGCCTCCACAGAGGACACTAAGACGGCAGAGAGGTGACATCACTTTGTCTTCTCCTTGATATGCGTTGATGCCTGTACAGGCATCGCCTGCTTCTGAGTGCAAATCAGGCTCGTCTTGCTCAGCAGCACCATGCTCGCACCCCGTTTTTGCGGATGGGAAACTCCCACGGCACTAGGTCGTTCAGGATGGACGTATGGATGCGTATTATACCAGGAGAGCCACCCAGCAGTGGCAAGTGGCATATATGCTAGAGGCGCTATTGTTCAAGTGGCTCACTCTCAGCGCGGCTTCTTCCTGCTGCCCGATTCGTGGTGCCTGGAGACTGTCACGCTATGAAACGGGTTGCTTCTTGTATCGCTGTAGAATGGATTTAATCTTGTCAGGAATGGTCTTGGGCAATCCGTGAATGCTGTAGAACTTCTCGCCCAACGCCTTCTGAAGGGCCTCTTTCGCCTTGGCCATGGACTCTTTGGAAAAGACATCTTCGTTCGTGACAAAGATGACGGCCTGGACATCAGATTCGGCGGCTCGTCTCTTGATGTCATCAGCAAGCTGCTCGGCGCGATTCTGATTCTGATCTTCCAGGTCGTACCAGTCTTCCAGGTCAGCCCAAGCATGTATCTCAAAACGCGACGCGCTGCCCGTCTATGTCATGGATCTCATCCCAAGGACGCTCTTTGCGAAGAATATTCCAAATGCGTACCTTTTTAATGGGGAGAATAGTAATGCCCGCTTCTTTAATTTCACCTATTACCTTTTTTCGATATCGGTCATCGGCTGAATGGATTTTTCTATATCGCTCCCTAGATATACTTTTGTAACCAGGATCTAGTGGGTGAACATTGGATTTCCAACGCATAAACTGATGTCGAATGTACGGCCCCCCAATCCGGAGGTGTACAAGTCGGCAAGTCCTGTGGCTTAAGACCGTGCAAGATGTTAAAGGTAGCGAACCACGAGTCATCTGAAATTGGTCTCGGATCACCGATGATTCCATACTCTTTGATAAGCCTATACGCCTCAGGACTTAGATGTTGTATTTCTCTCAACTCTTCAAAGTCGGCGTATGGTTTCTGGCAGGCACGTTCGAAGATTTGCCGTGCTAGGTAACGATCTCCTCTCAGGAGTATTGCAAGCTCGTCTGTTGTTGCCGCATTGATGTTAATGGGAGCGAGATAGTTGCCAATTTCCTCGTACGATTGCTCCGAAGAAACTCTCCGTATTCCAGATCGCCTTTATCCGAATAAGGCGCATTATCGACGATCGCCCCAATCGACTTGGGTGTAAAACGAGAACACGATCAAGCTTCTGCTGTAGATCCTTTCTAAACTCGTTCGTCACCCATCGTGTTATCGGGAGCTTTCACAAGCTTCACCGGCTCTGGGCATCCATGCTTCACCATCTGAAGCACCAGTTCTACCTTGTCCGGCTTGGTAAAGTCTCCATGGTCCCGTGGTTCCTTCGTACGTAACCGATTGCCGCTGAATGATATGCGGCATATGCGCTTCCAAGCATCTTTATCATCGATATTCAACCACTCCTGATTGATTTCTCTCCCAAATCGCTTTTGAGGGAGACCGTATGTTCGTTCAAGCAGTAGATCGATCCATACCAAGAGTGAGCCCCGCGACAAGAGGTCAGCGGCATAAGTTTCGTTGCTTTCGTCAACCTCGGACAGCGCAAAGGACCAAAAGTGAGTCTCCTTATGGTCTCTAAGATAAGGAACCACGGATACTTTGAAATCGGAGATGCTGTTCGCTGCACCAAGATAGATAATGTGTTTGAACGTCAGTTTCTTAGACAGTGTTGTGAGAATGCGGTCGGAGATATGGCCCCATACTGTGGCCCAACAGCGTCAGTTCCACGAGGGGACAGAGGACGGATTTATTGTTTTTGCATTCCGCCGTTTGCCATTTGCCGTCTTCAATCTTATCTGCCAACTGTTTCAATAGTTGTTGTGTCGCGCTGTCTTTTTTGGTTGTGGGATTGAAAAGCAATACATCTGGCCGGCGCTTGAGCATGTCCCAGGCAGGTGTGCCAAATCCTTCTACGAGCGGGGCACTTGCCATGCGGATAGGCATGAAGAGGTAGCGGGTCAGCTCATCCCTAAGGGTGGTATAGCCATAGACGCCTGCAGCGGCATATGTTGCATATGGCATCACACCTGCAATGGTTAGCGTAGGATGGAGGGCGGCAATGGGAAGCCCATAATAGCTGGCTATCAGAGCTGTAGTTATCATAGCGCTCGTATAATCTGCTGATTGGTTCTGGAACAGGTCCTTTGCTTCTGAATAGATAGCATCAGGAGTCTTGACGATACTTTCTCCCAGGTCGTGCAAAAGGACAATTGGAAAGGTCGATGAGGCGAATAGTGTCGACCGTTCTCCAAATCGAATGTGAAAGAAATGATCTTTGAGTGCTGATTGCAACCCCGCCTCCCAGTTCAATGAGAGGAGGAAATAAGAACTAAGATTTGGAAACGCTTCGGTATCCGTTTGCTTCTCCAAGAATCCTTTAATGTGCTCAAGGCCACCCTCATAGCTATTGAGGCCACCATGAATAAAGATGAGAATCTGAGCGGGCAGTCTGGCCTCATTCTTCTGTTTCAGTACATGCTCTTCCAGCTTCTTGAGGATGGAATCGACGTACTGTGTCTGGAATTCTTCATCATTCAATTGCTCCACATACTTGAAGCCGACCTGACTTGCTTTTCGGATATGCCCGCGAGCGCGACCCTCCTCGTCTACAGAGATATGATGCCCCCATTCTATCTGCGTTATATAAGAAGACTTGCACCCGAAGTTTTGTGAGGCGAGAACCAACAACAGAAGGATGCGCAGTATGCATGTCAACATGGGATGAACCTGTGTGTGTAAGTAATGGTAGCTGGAGTCGCTAAAGGGCTGGTGACCCCAAAGCGATACTAGTCTCTGAGCAGCAGTGTCGTATGATGCATGTACATCAAGTAAGCATTTGCATCTCATTTATTGTGGGTTTAGTGCCTCGCGGTACAATTGCTGAATGAATCCTCCATGCGGGGATTATGAAAGCCGTTATGGCCATCGATGATATTTTTATTTTTGGTGCGGACTACCCAAATTGGGTTATGCGGACTCCTCAGACCCTGGCCCCATTTATCTTGAAGAATCTCTTTCGTTACTAGCTGATTGCTCCAAGGATCGTGATCGATTGATTGGTCATCGAACAGATCATCCAATGGATCCTCGCCTTCCTGTGCTTCCTTCATTGCAACGCTTAGCCGCAGGCCGCCGCAGAAGGCTCGGGCAGGCCAGTTTGTCTTTGTTTCCTTGCTTTCATGTAGTTTCCGTTTCCACTCCACGGCTTCCTCATCAAGTGCCGCTGCTAGTGGTTTCTCGCCTGAAAACCCTGTGGAAGCGAGCTTTTCCCAACCCGTTTTTAGGCATATGTCCAAGCTAGTGTCCGTATCTTTCTTTGATTCGCTGTCTGAGAAAGTGGGGAAACTGTCGAGATAGTGCGTCATATATCGTGGGATGTGGCCCACCGTTTTCCGGTTTGCGTTACGCTCTTCGTCCGCCCTCCTCTCTATATCACTACCGTCCTTGCTTTCAGGGGAATTGTCTTGGAAGAGGGTACTGAAGAAGCGACCAATGGGGAAAGCATATCGCGTTGCATAATCTGACGTGCCTGTCACTAGGACGAGCACAGGATCCTGGGTGCAAATGTAGGGGCGCCGTTTCATTCGATTGAGTGATGCTTGGTAGAGTGGTTCAAAACGTGCTCCCTCAAATGCTGGGTTAATTAGGACAATAAGATCTGCATATGGAGAAGACACCACTTCCCCAAGACTCGGTTCTCCTGTCGGGCACTGCTCTTGCGCGGTGGGACTTTCCTTAGGCGACTCTATCCCAGCAGATACACTGTCGATCAATGACTCCGAGATGGCATTGTAAATAGCCAGCGACCCAAAACTGTGCCCAAGGATGAGTGTTCGCATTGCAACGCATCTACCCTTGCTGGGTTTGGCCTGCGCAGCACACTCATCGTACGCTTTCCAATCGCGGCCCATTCTTTTGGTTTTGCTAGCTGAGTCATTCATGTCATTTACGTTGGCTCGGATATGTCCTAACCGTGCGAATAACTCCCGTGTCGAGCCAAGTGCCACGTCCAATGCAGCGCCCTTTCGATCCCAGAAGCTCAACACTGCTGGTAACCCCAATGTTAGATCAGATAGAGTCCAGCTGGTGAAGGGTATACGTGGTGAATTGGGATATTCTTTGACCAGTGCTCCGCGCCATCCTAAGTACACCCCAACCACCTTCCGAGGTCTGTTTGATGGATTCCAACGTTCACCCTTGCTTGATTTGTGAGCTTCAAACAACACGGCACTGTAGAGCACTTCTCGTAGCTGTCGTAGGTTCCAGTCTTCGAAGTCTGCATTATGTCGCCAGCCGTGGGCAGCAACGACAAGGCTGACATCGTCAAAACAAGGTTCTTTTTCACCGGTCTTGCAAGTATGCGGAGTCATGGTGTTTTGTAAGAACTTAAACAAGTCGTCCATTTGCTGGGGATGGTACAATCGGCCCTGGTCATCAAATTCCAGAACGAAGAGATCTGCACTACATGCTGCTGGAGGACACAGGTTAGAGCTGTACGTGATCGTTTCATGAGAGCAATCTCTGCTACCTGAGCAGCTCTCACCAATATCCGCTTCAACAGGTTTCTGAAATCTAAAAGGAAGTTCTATCTCGTCATTTTCTGCTTCGTCCTTCTTCTTGTCAGTGTCTTTCTTCTCAACTAGCGAGACTTGTACGGCATCGGGGTCTCCTAGGGTTCCCTCAGAGGGGGTGTTAGCACTCCCACGGATGCTGCTATTAGGCCAGGTAAACCATGAGCAACCAGCGACAAGGCCAACGGCCAGTGTTAGGAGTACCGCTCCAGAGATCTGTGGCCAAGATGCACGATCGGTCTGTCTCATTGATGCCTCCATCTGATCCGATACGTCTCTGTGTTGTTCATGACAATGTGCTTCATTAGAGCCGTTTCCTACTAAGGTCCCAATGGTTAGAACTTATTCAGAACTAAGCTGGTGTAGTCAATGTGCATCCTTTCTTCACCTTGTCGTCATTGACGAGGTTCTGTCGCTGTTTGCCGAATCCTCTGGTTAGAATGTAGGTATGGGGAAGGTCAGGGAAGTTTGTATCCATCCATGCTTCAACGGATTTCCAGCATGCCCTGTCATCGTCGTTGGCGTCTTCTTGGTGAGCACGCTTATACGCATCGGCGAATTGATCTGCAAGATCGTCACTTCCCTTTTCATATCCTACAAGCGCAAGAGCATATTGACCGCCCTCAATAATTTCTTTAGCTGCTATACCTGTCGCGACATATTGTTCAATTCGAGCTGGGCCAAACCAGTTGTGAGCGAGATTGAAGGTGGCCAATGTTGATGCTGCATCCTTGGTAGTGGTGCCACCTCGGTGTAGTTTTCCCCTGGCTTTCGTGTCTTCATCTTCAATCGGGACAAGGGCAACTTCGGCTCTTCGATACCCAAATGTGACTGCCGGGGTCTGCCCTTCATTCGGATCTCCTGGAGTTGCTTCTATTCCCATGAGCGTTCCTGTACCAACAAAGACTCGAGGGTGAGTACATGCAAAGATTGCTAGTGTTGTGATCGTGATGGCCATGAGGGTAAGAAAGCGACTTGCTCCACTGTTCATAGTTAGCTCCTCATTGTGGTATGTCCGGTTAGACAGTTCTTCTGTGATGCCCCGGTATGTGCGTTGTAAGACCGCTCGGGCAAAATGAGTTTGAATCGCTTCACTCTTGGCCGCTTTACGGGCTGCCATTCCAGTTGCAAAGATTGATCGTATTTGTAAACTGTCTTTGACGTCTTGAGAGGTCGATCTCGGAGTCTTGATCGTGTCTGTCCAGTCGTACAGTGATGGATTGCCATTACACAGAAATTGCTGAGCACGGCATAAGTGTCCTCAGTTTCTGTTGCGTCCTTATGATCAGCAGGAATAATAGCCAGCTCTGCGCGTTTGTATCCCAAGACCACCTTTGGTGGCTGGTTACCATCCTGAGAGGCGTCAATGCTAAACTTGGTCGCCGTGGCGAATACGAGATAGTTGTTACATCCTGAAAGCGTCACTGTGGCTACGATCAGGAATATAATGGGCAGTAATGCTTTGCGAGCCCGGTGGATCTGGGTCATTGACAAGCCTCCTGATTAAGAAAAGAGATAAATTCCGAAGTGTCTCTGGCAATCGAGAATCTCGTGCGAAGTGGGTTCTTCCGACCGTAACACAAGATGTAGTACGCGTTGTCCTGAGGTCTGTGTTGAGTGTTGGCTGAATAGCCAAGCGTTACATATGCGCCATCAGCCCTGCGCCCACTGATGCACCTAGGATAGTTCGGTCATAGAACTCGGGTGAGGCATGGTGGACCACTCGGCTATGCAGGAAGCTCCACTGCCATCCATCCAAGGCTGTTGGAGTAGAGCACGATGGCACGAATAGTCCGGCGCACCACTCGAGGGTCGTCGGCTTGTCTAGCTCTGTTGGGTTTACTGCAAGTCGTTTCAGGAAGCCTAGGGTGAGTCCAACATGTTCACCACCCTCTGCAACCAGAGGGAAGATGGATTGAGTTTGCCAGAGGTAGGCCTTGCCCTGTGGTGGCTGATTTATTCGAACTAGAGTAGGACCCCAGAAGTGATCAGTGTCAGTGGTTCGCCATATACAGCCTGATATTGTGAGCAAGAGAGAAAGTGCAACAAGACCATATGCTAGGTGCAACGATGTTGATGTCGTCATGTGAGTCTCAAGAGCAAGTGATAGGTGGTCAGCGCTTTACTGAACTACGGAATCCTTTGCTATGTACGGTTGCCTTGATCTTCCATCCAATAGCTTTTCGAAGTGCTTACCAGCAAAGAACGGACCACGATGAGTACGCAAGAAATGCGTAAATCCCAAAGTATTACGTTGTTGCATGAGAATTGAAATTTGAGGGGTGAATCTTTTTAGATTCAGAGAGTATCTGAATCGATTCACCGTTCCTCTCTCGAACCGTCGTTGTCCGAGATAGGGCGTCACATCGACGAACATTCACACGCATTTCGAATACCACGTCGTGCTCAGAAGCGGCGGGATAGTAGCGCTAGGGAGACCGCAATGATATGACTCTTTGGTTTAGGGAATGAAGAATCTATCGCAGACATCTAGACGGCCCTATTGCTACATCGGGCCTAATGGACCATCGGGATGTCTCGAGGAGATACGAGTGTAGCGGTGGTGTTGCGTGAGCGCGATCCTGCAGCGCAGCTGAGTTCTCCGCAACGACCTAAGTCAGGAGATGGTCATGGTGGAAAGCAGGCGGTGCTCAGGGGGCGAAAAGTTCCGCAAGCAGGGCGAGGGTGTGCGTTTGGGTGGAGTCATCGATCTTGCCCATGCGTTTGACGAGGCGGCTCTTGTCTATGGTTCGGATCTGATCCAGCACAATCTGCCATGACTTGCCTTTGAACCGTATGGGTACACGAGTGGGATAGGACTTTCCCTTGGTCGTCATTGGAGCGACGATGATGGTATCGATGTGCTGATTCATTTCGTCCGGTGAGATGACGAGGCAGGGGCGGGTCTTGCGAATTTCACGGCCTTCGGTGGGATCCAGGCGTACCAGGAAGACATCGAAACGGGATGCTACCACGTCCAATCTTTTCGGTCCCACTTGGAGGTCGAGGCGGACTCGGAATCCAAGAGTTGGTCATCCTCATGGCGATGCATTTGCTCAAAGGCTTGGCTCCACCCAGCTCGTGCCTTTGAAACCGACCGAATGACGAGTTGTCCTTGCCGGATTTCTAGATCGACGGCTCCGTGCAGGTGGCACTGCTCAATCACAGTCTTCGGAATCCGGATGCCTTGAGAATTTCCGATTCTGACAACCCGTGCTTTCATCGCGCCTCCTTCGTGTAGCGTCCCCTTCCAGTTAGTAATTACATTGGCATTACTGCTTTTGTCAAGCTTGCCGGCGAGGTCATTTTTTGAGAAGGCCTTCGCTGAGATCATCTGCAACGGCAGTCCAAACGAAGAGGCTGAGGCAGCTGACGGTATCAGAATCAGGTATCACGAGAACGTTGTTCTGCAGGGACTGCGAGCAGTAGGGCAGCGCAGCACGACTGTATTACTGTGAGACAGTCATGATGTGAAGGTTCGCTCTTCGAAAGAACCGGGATGATTTTATTTCCACCTAAGTGTTAGATTGAATGTCTTCGACGTCACCGTCGTGGGATCCATCCATTCACAGAGGAGGAATAGACTATGGGATTGTTTGGCGCAATTATGGAAAAGCTTGGGTTCGGTCAGGCCGCGGCACAAGCAGCCACACCGCCACCGACGACCGCTCCCACTGCGGCGCCTGCTGCTGCACCGGCTGCTCCGAAGCCGACTGCGATGTCGGCTGTCGACGTTGTCGGTAAACTAGAGGGACTTGCGGCGAAGAATCCGCAGAAGCTGAATTGGAAGAGCTCAATCGTGGATTTGATGAAGCTCTTGAATTTGGACAGCAGTCTCACGGCACGCAAAGAGCTCGCGACTGAGTTGGGCTGCCCCGCCGAGAAGATGAGCGATTCAGCGCAGATGAACATATGGTTGCACAAGGCGGTGCTGCAGAAATTGGCGGCCAATGGGGGGAACGTCCCTAAAGAGCTGTTGGATTGAACGGACCCACGAGCGAGGGAACGTCAGTTCCCTCGCTCGGTGTCGACTAGAATCGGACGAGAGACATTCAGCCGTTGAGGCGCTTCGGTAATGACTAAGGGAGTCTGTTCAAGTTCATCGACGACTGGGTGGGAGCCCATGTCGATCGAGCCCTTGAAGTAGGCCCCTTCTTCCATTGAAAAGGATGGAGCGCAGACGTCGCCGAGCAGGATTGCAGACTTGAGCAACTGAATCTTCCCAGTCGCCGTGACGTTCCCATGGATTTTGCCCCGGTTCACGACGGTTTCCGCAATGATGGTGCCTCGAATCGTTGCATTTTCCCCGATCACCAACATGCCTTTGGCATGAATTTCTCCCTCGATCGAGCTGTCGAGTTGCACGGTGCTATGAAAATGGACGATGCCTTTGAACGTGACGTCTTTGCCGAGAACCGTAAAATTGCCGCTCTCGTTCTCGTCTTTCTTTTTGTCCCACATAATGACGATCCTCTGGTAGACGGCAAATGAGTCGCCCTGCATCTGCCTGTAATGGGTGATGCAAGTCGATCACAGCATGACGGGGCTTCGCGCCATGGCTGCGTAAAATCAAGGACAAGATACAGCAGACAGAGAGGAGAAGCAAAGGCTCATTTGCTGAAAGGCCTGATTGGCGGTTAGTTGTTGTGAGGCGGGTGAGGCCGATCTTGTTGCTTTTCTGAGTTATTCGAACCGATGGACGTCAGAGTCTCTCCGACTGCAGCGCCAATCTTGGGGGGGTCCGTCTCGATATTCCGTGCGGCGCTGCGTACCCCATGTGTGAGACCTTCAACGGTCAGACTGTGCCAGGCTCAGCCTGCTGCGGCTGAGCTGTCTGGCATTCAGCCGCACCGACAGCATTGCCCTTAACGAGAAGAATAGTCAGAAGTCCACGAGGAATGATTGTCACAGCCGGTCGAAGCATGGCAAGACGATACCGCACGCAAATGAAGGCTCTGTCTCGATTTGCCGGTTGGAGTATTCGGCTGGGATCACGTATGATTGCCTTCGTTGGCACCATGGATATCAGGAGACTGTAGGGAATGGATGTAGATACCTCATCACGCTGGTTGGTCTTGATCGGTTGTGTCAGCGCTGGAGTGGGAGTAGCAGCCGGCGCATTCGGCGCTCATATGCTCAAGGAGATTCTGGAGCCACCGATGTTGGCTGTGTACGATACGGCGACCCGCTATCAGATGTACCATGCCTTCGGTCTGGTATTGACTGGACTCGTCGTTCGTGTCGGGCGCGATGCAGGTGCCGCCAAGGCTGGGTGGTTGTTTCTGGCGGGGACGTTCTTGTTCTGCGGCAGTCTGTATGGCGTGTCGCTTCTGGGCATTCGGTGGCTGGGGGCGGTGACGCCGGTTGGAGGTGTATTGTTTATTGTAGGTTGGCTGGTGTTGGGTTGGCGTGGATTGAAAGGTTGAAGAAGGTTAGGGTTGGCAGGCGGCTGTTCGCTTGCCGGTAATCGATCCCCATCCTCCGGTATTGTTCACAAACGACCCTTCGACCTTCGCATCACCTTTCACGAACAGCAGGCTGTCTTCTTGAATGCGCCCGTTGTTCTCCCACCTTAAATAAATGGCATCGCCTAGAACAATAGTCTCGGCTGGGGTTGCGGCATGGGTCGACGTGTGTCCCGCCGGAGGAAACATGACAACCGCCTTCTGGTCTCCATGGTTCTGATGATTGTGGATCGTCCATTGCCAGGTTCCACAGAGCCGAGCCTCGCCCTTTCTCTGTCGAATACGATCTTTCCATCCCCGGACATCCCACCAGGCCTTAGTTGCCCGCTGACTGGCCTCAAATGCCGTGCGTTGCGCAACCAGTAACAGGTTGGTCTGGTGCTGGTCCGCAGGCATCTCAGAGGTTGCCGTAGCCGGGTGTTCTTGCGCACGACGGAAGAAGTCCTCGAGTGGTGCACTCCTGGCGCGAGTTCGCAGCCACTCTTGCCTGACTTCAGAAAACGCGGTGGCGGTGGATGGTTGGCGTGCGTCACGGTCGACGGTATCAGCGAGTTGCCACAGGGCCAGCGCGCTCATCAACGCAAAGACCGATTCCGATAACTCCGCCAATCTGAGTTCCTTGACGAGTTGACTCGGGAGTCGTTTGGCTCCCAATGCTCCTGCGGCATCTTTCAAACCAAGTGCTGGTCCGACGGCCGTGGTGAAGAGCGTCATGGCTTGTTCATCCGACTCGACCGCCGCGAGTTGATCGGCTTGCTGGGCGACCACATCGGCTAACAGCATGGGGGATGCGGGTTCCGCTGACGATACGAGTGGAGCGAGGAAGGTCACGAATCCTGCCAGCAGGACCCCGCTCGCCACGGGGAGCGGACCACACCGCCGAGTTCGAAGGGGGCGTCGGCCATGAACCTCTGAATGAATCAGGTGGAGGAGCGGGCGTTTGCTTCGCGTCATGTTCCGTGGAAGCAAGACTTCAAAAAACTCGCGGTTCGTTCCCAGGCAAGGGCGGAACTGTCTGCGTCATATGCGCTTGGTTTCATCTCATTACAAAAGGCATGGGCCGCTTCTGGGTACCCCTGAATCTCGACCCGTTTGGCATAATGTGCCGCGGTCTGTCGCAATGCTTCCACATCGTTCGCGCTGACCGATGGATCGTTCCCCGCCTGGTGGTAGAGAACCGGAGCAAAGAGATCCTTCAGCTGTTCGTTGGAAGCGAGCATCGTGCCGTAATAGGACACTGCCGCGCGTAGGCGCTTCCGCTGACAGGCGAACTTCAGCGCATAGGATCCGCCCATTCCGTACCCGACGACTCCGTGGATATTCTTCTTTGCGATGTTCCGAATATTGAGGTATTCGCAGCACGAATTAATATCGGTGAGAACGTCCGTCTCATTCTGCCGTTCCAGTAGGGCAGCTGCGACATCGTCGTTGGCGGTCACCATCCCGCCCAACCGGCCATAGAGATTCGGAACGATCACCATGTATCCTTCGCAAGCGAGCCGGGCTCCCAGGTCCTTGATCTGCCCCGTCAAGCCCCACCGATCATGCAAGAGCACCAGCCCTGGATAGGTGCCTGAGGTTTGGGGCCAGAAGAGGAGACAATCGACTTGATGCGCCTTGGGCATTCTCGACTTGAAGTAAGGGTCGACCATCTGATCGCTATGGGTGGGGATCGGCACACCGCTTGGAAAGCGGGCGGTCCCTGTTCCAATCTGGTCCAACGTGAATGGTGCGGAGTGTGTCGTGAGCATGGTTCGACAATCCTTCGAGACGCGGCCTTGCACTCAGTGTGAAGTTACTATATGAAGCGGCTTGCGAGAATGTCAAATTCGTGCCGGGGCTCTGTTCTGATGTGCGATGGCACTCAGCCAATGGGAAAGACGTATGGCTTCTGACCGTATCGGAGTCGGGTTGATTGGAGTTGGCCGGCATGGGCTGCGCTATGCCCATCACATCGTGCACGACCTCCCAACCGCGTCCCTTCGGGCCGTGTGTCGTCGACATCCTGAGCAGGGATTCGACCTGTCCGGAGCCCCACCCATCAAGGTCTACGGAAAGGCTGAGTTGCTGATCGCCGATCCCACAGTTGATGCGATCGTCGTCGTCACTCCTCCCCTATTCGCCTCGGTCATCTGCCGGTTGGCCGTTGAAGCCGGTAAACCACTGTTAATCGAAAAGCCGCTGGCCACGACGGTTGCCGACGCCCGTGCGATGGTCAGGATGGCTCGCGACTCCGCGGTCCCGCTGATGACCGCGCAAACCCTCCGGTTCGACCACACGATTCAACGGATGATGGAACTGAAGTCGCATATCGGACGGTCCGAACGCATCCATCTCATCAGTCGCATTGAAAAAAGGACCACGGCGCCGGACCATGCCGATGGGTATGGCAGGCGGGGGGCGTTGCTTGAGATTGGTGTCCACATGCTTGATCTCGTCCGGTTCATGACAGGCGAAGAGGTGGGGGAGGTGCGCTGCACGATGGACGTGCGCCCAGATACATCACCGGAAACCGCTGCGTCGATTCGCCTGGTTACCTCCGGGGGAACCATTTGCCAGATCGAAATCGCCCGCGTGTCGACGGGACGGGTTAGCCGAGCGGACTGGTGGGGTTCGCAGGGCCGACTCGCCGTCGACTGGCGAACCTGTCGAGTCAGCTGCCACGATGCCGCCGGGACGCACGAGTTTGAGGTGCCTCCCTCGCAAACCGTCCTTGCCGCAGTGACCGCCTTCCTGCAGGCTGTGAGAGACGGTGCTCCGATGCCTGTTACGGGAGAGGATGGATGTCGAGCCGTAGAAATCGCCGAAGCCTGTTATCGGTCGGCACAACTCGGTGGGGCTTCGGTCATCGTAGATCGTCATTCGTGAAGCACATCTCACACCTGCAAGTTTCAGGTTGCGCCACAACTTGAAACTTTAGACTTGAGACTTGCAACTCGTTTGACGCTCCACGCGATACGGTTGTATCGTTACGCAGACTACGAGTCTGCGACGATATGGGTATCGGTCTCCTCGACGCCGTCGATCGCATGGATCTTGGTGATCACAACATCGGAGAGTGCCCGTTCGTCCTGGACACTAATGAAAACAAAAATGTCCGGACGACCGAAGCAAGAGTGGGCTTGTTCGACGCCGGCAATGCGCTTGAGCGCCGTGGCAACGTCTTTAGTCTTGCCTGCTTTGACCTTGATAAGAATATAAGCACGGGTTGCCATAGGATCATCCCTCCTCTACAAGTGTCAGGCTGAGTTTCTATTTGCCGGTCGGCGGCCCTTGTACCGGTGAGTTTCAGGTTTCACGTTTCCTGGCGAATCACCAACTAGAAACCAGAAACAGAGCACTTGAACCATGCGCGCTAGCGCGCTGCTCCCGGCATCGCGTTTCGATGACGGGCGTACACGTCGGCAAAGTTCTGCCCTCGTGCCTCAAGTGCGGATCGTCCATCACGCACGAGTCGCATCAATCGCCGAAAATCGTCCACGGAGAGGTTGAACTGGCCGAGACCGGGCGCCAGTTCCTGTTGCTCGTCGGCAGATGCACGCCGCTCCGCATCCGCGAGCGCCTCCAGGATATCGGCGGTCCACCCATGAGTGCGAAATCGCTCAAAGGCCATCGGGGCATTGGTGCCATGCATGTGCGCTACGGCCTGTTGTGCAAACCTCTGGGTGGATGGATCAGTGCCTTTCGAAAAAACAGATTGAAGCTGGATGACAGACTGAATCACGCGATCGGCTTCTCGACCCCCTTCGGGTGGAAGGACCTGGGCCTGTTCCAGTGTCGCCAGCACCGCCATGGCTGCGCCAACATAGGGAGATGCGGACTTGGCTCGCTGCGTGAGCATGGAAGCAGATCCGTTCCCGGCGAAGGCAGACGCTCCGTCCATCAGGAGGAACGCTAAGCCAAGAACGAAAGTCAGGCTCAAGCAGGGGCGAAGTTGCGGGCGGCGTGATGGTCGATCCAAAGGAACTTCGACCGCTGGGGAGGAACAGAGGCACATAGGGAGATTATACAGAGTCACTCGGGGCGGTGCCAGCGAGGAAGGCGCGACGGCCTATTCTATTGAAACCCTTACAGAGACTTCCTATAATCACACGATTTTGACCGCGGTCCAGAACAGAAAGGCCCTGGTTCCATGCTTGCCAAGGTGAGGAGCGCGGCACTTGTCGGGTTAGATGCACATCTGGTCGACGTCGAGGTCGATATTTCCGGTGGCCTTCCCCAGTTTTCGGTCGTGGGGTTGCCTGATGCCACGGTGAAGGAGAGTCGGGACCGCGTCCGCTCCGCGCTCAAGAACACGGGTTTTCACTTTCCCGCCAAACGAATCACCGTGAATCTGGCGCCGGCCGGGGTGAAGAAGGAAGGGTCGGGGCTCGACCTGGCCATCGCCATCGGTATTCTTGTCGCTGAGGAGGTCATCCCTCAGACCAAGCTAGAAAAGTGTGTACTGGTCGGTGAACTCTCGCTGGACGGCCGTGTGAAGCCGATCACCGGGGCGCTGTCCTTTGCCCTTGCGTGCCGAACCGGGTATGACTTGCTCCTCCCGACCGATAATGGTGTTGAAGCCGCCTTGGTACAGGGGGTGAATGTCTACCCACTCCACACCCTTCCGGAAGCGGTTGAGTTTCTGAGGGGAACCCAAGTCACCGTCCCGATCCGAACGAACCCCGATCTGTTGGAATCTACGAGAGCACCGGACGATGAGGACTATAGCGACGTCCGTGGTCAAGACCATGCCAAGCGTGCGCTGGAGGTGGCGGCCTCCGGTGGGCACAATGTGCTGATGGTCGGTCCCCCTGGCTCCGGCAAGACCATGCTCGCGCGTCGATTTCCCTCGATTCTGCCGCTGTTGGACTTAGAGGAGGCGATTGAAACGACTCGTGTCCATAGCGTGGCCGGCCGACTTGCTCCCGAACGTCCATTGCTGAGGGTACGGCCGTTTCGTGCCCCCCATCATTCCATCTCGGATGCCGGACTGGTGGGCGGTGGCACGGTTCCCAAGCCGGGGGAAGTCTCACTCGCGCACAACGGAGTGTTGTTTCTGGACGAGTCCCCTGAGTTCAAACGGGGAGTGCTTGAAGGACTCCGGCAGCCGCTGGAAGACGGGCATGTTGTACTGACCAGGGCCAGTGGAACGTTGAAGTATCCGGCCCGCTTCATGTTGATTGCTGCGATGAATCCTTGTCCTTGTGGGTATTATGGAGACCGGACCAGACCGTGCATGTGTACCGGTCCCCAGATTCGTCGCTATCGGGCGAAACTCTCCGGGCCGCTCTTGGATCGGCTGGATATCCATCTCGATGTACCCCCGGTACCGGTGAGGGAGCTTCGTTCCGAATTGCCCGCATCAGAGGGATCAGCCGCAATCCGGGCGCGTGTCGTCGCAGCTCGAGCACGTCAGCGACGGCGATACCGGGAGGACGGGATCTATTCAAACGCACAGTTGAAGCCACGGATGATAAAGCGGTATTGTGGGCTCGATCAGGCTACTCAGGAATTGCTCGAGCAAGCTATGGTGCGACTGCGACTCTCTGCGAGAGCGCATGGACGAATTTACGGGTTGCCCGCACGATCGCCGATCTGGCAGATTCTGAGCGGATCGAGACGATGCACGTCGCGGAAGCGATCCAATACCGCTCGTTTGACCGTCATCCTGAGGTGTGAGGCGTTGGTGGCATCAGTCAAAGTATTTCTTTGGTGGTTTGTCGTTGGGGCGACGATGGCCCTGGCGGTCATCTTGGTGCAAGGCGGTATCAGGGAAGTGATGCAGGCTCAAGGGTCCGTGTGGGAACTCAAACTTGTCGAGCTGTTGACCACTGTCATGGGCGGAGGGTTGTTGGGTGGCTGCATCGCGTTGATTCTCGATCGGATCAAGAAGTCGTAGCTCCATCCAGCCGGAGGTTGATTGCTGGTGTGAATGGTTGGGTATTGGACGAATACCTCTTCCATGTGAAAGTGAATGATGGATATCGAAATCGGCTCCAATCTTTTTCGGAACTCCAACGGGACCATTGAAATCGAGGGTGTACCGCAGATTCAACTGGCCCGACACCCCACAACCGGCATGCTCTTAGTGAATTTTGCGCTGTTTGATTCCACCGGCCGGATGATGGCCAAGGTGGTGGACAGCACGCTGATGTTCAACGAACGGCGAGCGTACGAGCTGACGAAGACCGATACGAGTGTCGTCATGAAAGAGGTCGGCTCAGGGAAGATCCTCGTGAAGCTCGAGGCAAAAACACCCGATAGGGTGTCTTTCTCGCAAGGAGAATTCCATACCATGAAAGGGCGTTTGCTGCAGGTGTCGGCGACGCAATGGAAGATCGACAAGCAGCAAACAAGCGGCATCACCCATGACGCGCAGGGGAGCGCCGCCTCTATTGGCTAGAGGCCTCTTTGGGCGTGACGGTCGGAACCAATACCAGTCGCCCATCTTTCAGATCGAGCGACGCGGTATCCCCATCCCGTAGTTCTCCCTTCACCAGCAACCGCGCGATCGGCGTTTCCAGCTCTTGTTGAATGAGGCGTTTAAGGGGCCGTGCTCCATAGATCGGATCATAGCCGCGGGTTCCCAAATGTTGGAGTGCCGCCGGCGTGATCGCGAGGGGGATTCGCCGCTCCGCCAATCGACTCCGTAGACGCTCCAGTTGAATCTCCACGATCGTGATCAGGTGTTCCGTACCGAGGGGATGAAATACGACTACTTCATCCACTCGATTCAAGAACTCTGGACGAAAATGTTGCCGCAGCTCTCCCATGACGACCGTTCGAACCTGCTCATAGGAGGCGCCTTGCTGTTGGGCTTCCAGAATCTGTGGACTGCCGATGTTGGAGGTCATGATCAGTACGGTATTCTTAAAGTCCACGGTACGACCCTGTGAGTCGGTGAGCCGACCATCGTCGAGAACCTGCAAGAGAACATTGAACACATCATGGTGCGCCTTTTCGATCTCGTCGAACAGGATCACAGAAAATGGGCGCCGCCGAACGGCTTCCGTGAGTTGTCCGCCCTCCTCGTAGCCGATGTAGCCGGGAGGCGCGCCGATCAAGCGCGCCACGGTGTGTTTTTCCATATACTCGGACATATCGATTCTAACCAGATTGCCTTCGTCATCGAACAGAATTGCGGCCAGCGCCCGTGCGAGTTCGGTCTTGCCGACTCCTGTGGGGCCAAGGAAGAGAAACGAGCCGATGGGTCGATTGGGATCTTTGATCCCCGACCGTGCGCGAAGTACCGCATCGGCGACGGCACGGACTCCCTCCTCTTGTCCCACCACGCGCTGATGGAGCAGTTCCTCGAGTTTCAGGAGCTTGTCCGTTTCGCCTTCGAGCAGACGTGAGACGGGGATACCGGTCCAACGGCTGACCACTGCGGCGATCTCGTCTTCATCGACTTCCTCTTTTAAGAGCTTGGTCTCATCCTGTTTCTTTCCTAACTGGTGTTGTTCCAATTCCAGTTCGCGTTCAAGCCGAGGGAGCTCCCCGTAGCGGAGCTCGGCCACGCGATTGAGGTCGTAGGCTCGTTCAGCCTGTTCAATCTTCTGTTTGATCTCTTCGATGGCTTCTCGTGTTTTGCGGAGCCGTGCGACGGACGTTTTTTCTGACTCCCATCTGGTCTTGAGGGCCTGTAGATCTCGTTGTTTTTCGGTGAGCTCGGCTTCGAGGGCGGTCAACCGGGCAAGACTTCCCTGATCGTTTTCTTTTTTCAGGGCCTCTCGCTCGATTTCAAGCTGCAGGACCTTGCGCGAGACCTCATCCAACTCAGCCGGCAGGCTCTCGATCTCGGTTCTGAGACGGGCGGCCGCTTCGTCGACCAAGTCGATGGCCTTATCGGGAAGAAAGCGATCTGAAATGTACCGATGGGACAGTTTCGCTGCCGCGACCAGGGCGCTGTCTTTGATTCGCACGCCGTGATGGACTTCATACCGTTCTTTCAGGCCACGTAAGATCGAAATGGTGTTTTCCACGGATGGTTGATCGACCAGCACCGTCTGAAAGCGGCGTTCCAACGCGGCATCTTTTTCGATATGTTTTCGGTATTCGTCGAGCGTCGTGGCTCCGATGAGATGCAACTCTCCTCGCGCCAGCATCGGTTTCAAGAGATTAGCCGCATCCATTGCGCCTTCAGCTGCTCCGGCCCCTACCACCGTATGTAATTCGTCGATGAACAGGAGAATCTGACCGTGGGAAGACTGAATCTCTTTCAAGACGGCCTTGAGCCGCTCCTCGAATTCGCCACGAAACTTGGCTCCGGCGACCAGCGATCCCATATCCAACGCAAAGAGCTTTTTGTGTTTCAGACTCTCAGGAACGTCACCTTTCACGATTCGGAGCGCCAGGCCTTCTACGATCGCAGTTTTTCCGACCCCTGGTTCTCCGATGAGCACCGGGTTGTTCTTTGTCCGGCGGGAGAGGATTTGGACGACCCGTCTGATTTCGTCATCCCGTCCGATGACCGGATCCAATTTCCCCTGCTCAGCCAGCTGGGTGAGATCGCGTCCATATTTCACCAGCGACTGATAGGTACTCTCGGGGTCTTGACTGGTGACGCGTTGGTTGCCGCGTACTTGTTGGAGGCTCGCTAACAGGCGGTCTCGTGTCAGCCCAAGTTTCTTGAAGAGGCCTCCTTCGTGGACCATGGCCAGCAGCAGATGCTCGACGCTCAGGAAGTCATCTTTTAGTGACTGTTGCTCCGCTTCCGCATGATTCAAGACCTGGGTGAGTCGATTCGCAATATGAATTTGACCAGGGGCTGCGCCGGAGCCTTGGACCTGGGGGAGTTTTGCGAGAGCCTGCTCGACGGCCTGCCGAACCGCAGCCAACGCGAGACCTGCTCCCTCGATCAGCGCCGGTATTGCTCCTCCTTCCTGGTCGAGAAGCGCCAGCAGCACATGCTCCACATCGATACCTTGATGGCTTCTCCGCTGCGCATGAGCGGAGGCGGATTGTAATGCTTCTTGTACTTTGACGGTCATCCGGTTCATGTCCATGGCGATTCACCTGCAAATAGGGTCAAGTGCCTTCTCTTGAAGTATGTGATAATCATCCGGTGGAGCAAGTCAACCAAGAACGATTTCTCTGCCTGCGATGTGACTAGTCCTTGACCTCTGAGACGATCCCGACTAGGGTACGGTTCGCATGAGCAATCTTGTTTCAGCTACGGTTCATCTCTACCGACACGTCTTCTCCGCAACCTGGCGTTCGCTTACGAAGAGTTGGGTGGTGATGATCGCGCTCATCGTCTTTGCGGTGCTGTTCCTTGGTGCCGCGAGGATTGTCGGCCCGTTGGGAATGGCGGGTGGGTTTCTCCTCGGGATCATCAACGCCCTCTTGGTCGGCGCGACGCTTCGGTTGATCGAGCAATCGTTGAATGGCGCGCGGACGCTTCGACTGACGGACGTGACGGAAAGCTTCGGGCATTACTTTTGGGATGTGATCGGCGTTGGATTTGTCCTCTGGCTACCGACGATGCTGCTTGATATGGGCATGCAAGCGAATCCGTACGGGCAGTTTATTTCTTCGGCATTTCTTCTCCTCGTCTTCATTCTCCTGAACCCGGCCCCGGAGGTCATCTACCAGGTTCGACACAATTCACCGCTGGACGTCTTTAAGACGTCCTATGAGTTTGTGTTGGAGCATTGGATCGAGTGGTTCCTCCCGTTTGCGATCCTCATTCTGCCCGTGGTGCTTTCTCCCAGCGGTCTCCAGGAGTTTTTTTCGCTTTCCGGTCTGGTTGGTCGGGGCGCAGGACTCAATTTCTTCCAAATGCTTATGCTGCCGGTTACGGCGATAGGGGGTTGGTTGTCCTATGTGGGGATTGATTCGGAAGGGCAGGGGATCATTCTGCTCTTACTGACCCCTCCGGTGGCGATGGCCATCCTCCTCTTTCGTGGACATCTTTTTGCGGCGCTTCACGGATCTTCGAGACGGCAACGGATGTTTGCGCGGCAATTTGATGCCAGACAGTAGAGAGGCGTGTAAGAAGATACCTGTTGCGAGTCCTTGGATTACTTTAGTACAGGTAGGCATTCAGAATCATTCATTAGCACCCCCGGTTGTTCGTGACTTGTGAGTCGGGGCTGAAATAGTGTATGTTTTATCCTGCACTTGAGTTCAGCCCAGTTATGATCCCGTCAGGATGAGGGGCGGACTCATGCGGCTTTCGATCTTTTGGCGGTTGGTCCTGACCGCCTTGGTTATCATCACCGTCATGGGAGGAGTCAATCTCTACGCGCTCTTTCAGCTTCGACAATTGGCGTCGATGAGCTCGGAGATGGCGTCGTATCACTATCCGGCGGTCGAGTCCGCCAAGCGGCTGTTGGCGTCCCTCTTTGCGCAGTTGAATAGCGAGAAAAAATTTGTTGCCACAAAAGATCGCACGTTCTTAACCAACTTACAGGAGGAGCTGGATGAGTTCCAACGAAGTCTCCAGCTTCTACGGAGCCAGGAACGCTCCCTACAAGGGCTGACACTACTCCGCGGGACAGGCGATTTGCTCGCAACGCGGATGGCGCTGTTTCAGGATCATTTCCAAGGGGTAGACGAAGGGGCTCCTCGCATAGGGACAGACTATGAGAGCCAACGAGACACCATTATGGACCAGATGTCTGCCTCCATTCAGAGCTATATCGATCTGCATGAGGCTCGGATGAGTGTGGAGGTGAGTGAATCGCGTGCCAGCGCTGCTCAGGCAGAGGCCGTCACGGAACAACTCGTCTTGGTGGCGTTGGTCTTTGGGTTGGGACTTGCCGGTGTCGCCAGCTACACCATTTTGCTTCCGCTCAGACAATTGCAAGGCCATATCAGGAAAATCGGCCAAGGGAATTTGGGCACATCACTCCAGATTAAGGCTCCCGCCGAGCTGCGAGAGTTGGTTGATACGGTGAACTGGATGGGCCAAAAACTGCAGGAACTCGATGATATGAAAACCGAGTTCCTTGCGCACGTCTCGCATGAACTACGGACGCCGATGGCCTCGATTCGGGAGGGGACACACTTACTGCTCGATGAAATCCCTGGTCCGTTGGTGCCCGAACAACGAACGACCCTTCGAATCATGGCTGAAAGCAGCCGGCGATTGATCCATCTGATTTCCACGATTTTGGATCTCTCAAAAATGGAAGCTGGGATGATGGAGTACCGCATTGTCCCAGTCGATCTCCATCGTATTGGGGAAATTTCCATCGACAAAGTCCGGCTCCTTGCCGATGCCAAGCATGTCCAGCTTGTACTGGAAGAGATCGGTGATCGAGTGTGGGTGAAGGCGGATGCGTCTCGTCTTGAACAAGTCTTGGATAATCTACTGTCGAACGCGCTCAAGTTCAGTCCTGAAGGGGGAGTGGTCAAAGTTCAGATGAAGTCTGATCCACAGGCAGGGGTTCTAGAGGTGGCGGTCTCCGATACCGGACCAGGGGTGGTTCCGGAAGATCTTCCACATATATTCGAGCGGTTCTATCAAGGTCGTACGAAAGTGAGACACACCGCGGGGAGCGGGTTGGGGTTGGCGTTGGTAAAAAAAGTTGTCGAGGCGCATGGGGGAAGAATCTGGATCGAGAGTGAGAAGGGGAAGGGGACAACTGTACGGTTTATCCTACGCTTGACCAGGCCAGAAAAGGATGGGCAATCGTGAAAAGAACGGTATCGTGCGGGACAATCGGTCCGATGCTGGTGTTCATCCTACTGGCTGGGTGCGCGGCCTGGACGACACCCGCTCAGGGCTCTCGCTCATACTTCATGACGAATCCACAGGAACTTAAAGTTTTTCAATCGCTTGGAAGAAAACAGGAGGGTTTGATCTCCAGATGCATTGGGCCGAGCCCCTGCGATCATCTCTATTTTTCTCGAGCCTTACTCGGTCTTTACGAAAGTCGCGAAATCGCTGAAAAATATTTCAAACTGGTGGTGGCAACCGCACCGAAAGGGAAATTTGCGGCCTCGAGCGAGGCGTGGCTTCAATTATTACAACAACCTGTGGATCCTGGAGCGAAATCCTGGGTCGAAGCCGTCTCGACGGCCCCTGCCATCGCAGGTGCTCACGCGGCATTGGCGTCGACTGCTGACCGTCTGGTGCGAGACTTGCTTGATCGAGAGTTGGACATTCAACAGCTTCGTTCCACCCAGGGTGACGAATCGGAGACGGTTGAGGCATTGCACCGTGAGCTTGAGGATCGAGAACAGAAGATTGAGTCACTGCAGACCAAAAAGGAATCGGGGAGGATTTCCGTTGGACCGGCGACGATCCAAAGCCTCCAAAAACAGCTCGCAGAACGAGACCGAAAGATTGAAGAGCTCTCGACACAGCTTGATGCGTTGAAACGAATTGATCAGGAGATGCGGGAAAAAGTGCGTCCGATCCGTCCGCCATTGACGACCGTCCCGGTTCCAGGCCCCGAGACGATCCCCTAACGAACATCGGAAGGAATAGTGATTGTATGGAGAAGGAAAACATTCTGGTAGTCGACGATGATGAGGGGCTGCTCCATTTGTTGAAAATGCGGCTGTCTGCCATGGGCTTTTCGGTCACCGCCTGCACCTCGGGACAGGAGGCTGTGGGAGAGGCGAAGAAAACGATGTTCAATTTGGCCATTACGGACCTTCGTCTTCGAGGGGAAGATGGGCTGGATGTCACCGAGGAGCTGCTGAGACAGCATCCTGGATTGCCGGTGATTATCCTCACTGCCCATGGCAGCATTCCCAATGCGGTGGAGGCGATGCAGCGTGGAGCATTTGGGTATCTCACTAAACCGTTCGACGACAAAGAACTCAAAGAGACGATCGAGAAGGCGCTCTCTCAGCAGCGGATGAGTCAGGAAATTCAGCGACTCAAGTCGTTGGTCAAGGAACTCTATGGATTGGAAAATGTCGTCGCGCGCAGTCCGGCGATGCAACGGCTCTTCCAACAGATCGCGCAGGTGGCTGATTCGGATGCCACGATCTTATTGTTTGGTGAAACCGGCACCGGGAAAGAAGTGATGGCTCGTGTCATCCATACCAACAGTCGGCGCAGTAAAGGTCCTTTTGTGGCGCTCAATTGTGCCGCCATTCCTGAAACACTCTTTGAGAGTGAATTATTCGGGCATGTGAAGGGGGCTTTCACGAGTGCGCATGGCGCGAAGCGAGGGCTCTTTCAGATGGCCAATGGTGGCACGTTGTTTCTTGATGAGATCGGCGAAATGCCGTTATCGATGCAGGTAAAACTGTTGCGTGCCGTACAGGAACGAGAGGTTCGTGAAGTCGGGTCGGAGACGTCGGTCAAAGTCGACGTGCGGATCATCGCGGCAACCAATAAGGACCTTGGAGAGGCGGTCAAGAACGGGACGTTTCGGAATGATCTCTTTTATCGTATTTCCGTGGTGCCGCTCTTTATTCCACCCTTACGGGATCGACGTGACGACATCCCACTCCTCGCGCAGCATTTCCTCAAACTGAGTTCGAAACGAGCGAACAAAGAGGTGAAGGGCTTCACTCCGTCTGCGCTCCATCGGCTGATGATCAACCCTTGGCCGGGCAACGTACGGGAGCTGGAAAACGTGGTCGAAAAGGCCGTCGTCATGTCGAGACAAGAGATACTGACACCTGATCTGATGCCGTCGGTCAGTGTGGCTGCGGAGTCGCCGCTCAAGCCGCTTACGGAGGCGAAGGAAGATTTCGAGCGAACCTACCTGAAGAATGTGCTCCAATTGACTGGAGGAAACATCTCACGTGCTGCTCAGTTTGCGGGTCGGTATCGGGCCGACTTCTATAAAATGCTCAGGAAGTACGGTCTGCATCCCTCCACCACGAAGGAGAAGTTCGACTCGGATGTCGAAGCACTAGAGCATGAACGGGATCTGACAGAAGCGGAACGGTAGGTACGCAATCCATGGACCTGTCAGCCGCACTGTATGGATGAGTTCAAAAATGGTGTTTTTCGGGTCATGCAAGCCGAAATTCCTCTTACACATATGATGATCCTCTCGAAAGTTGCCCAGCACGAGAATTTGTAGGATTGGGGCTGATTATCGATGGTTTCAATCTCCACCTACCCCATGACCGAAATCGGGCAGTGCTCTAGAATAACGGCTTCTTTCCCCCGGATATGATGATCGCATGTTGAAAAGCTTTTGAGAGGCTTTCTAACGATGCCCTGTCGCAGACAGGAATAGAAATCTCTCCCTTCTTTTCACCTGGGCTCTTCGCTGACGGCTGATCGGCATCGACAAGTTCATCCAGGTTGGTGACGGCCAATTTCCCCGTTCTGAGGTCTTGGAGGGGTTTGCCTGGTATGGCAAGTGGAGCAACCCATTCGGTTATGCACGCTGTATGCGCGCAGCGTAATCCAATCTCGTAGAGATTCGTGTCCTCCCCATCACGTTGCCGGCTGATGTTCGGAGAGAGGGCGCTCACGTCGAACTCCTGAATTCTCTCTTCTGGTGCTTGGATTTCAAAGATTCCGCTTAACTTCTTGCGTTCATTGAGACGTGTGACAATTCTGAGAGATGACGGAGCCATGACCGCGACGTTCACCTTGGCCGTTCGATCCACCTGCCAGAGAGATCCGTCCGTTGCGATCATGCGCTGCCAGCCGCTGCGCATGGTGGCACACACATCCCATGTGCCTTTGATAAATGCCAGCGTTTCTTCCTGTGATGGTCCCTCAACGCCGGAGGCGTCGTTCGATATTGCTCGTGTCGTCGGCAGAGTCGTCACCAGGAGACCGATACAGGCGGCCAGCCTCGTTGCGTTCCATTTCCCCATCAAGTCCAGGCTCCCTAACAGGTACCATCATAGTAGACCGGCACGGCTGCTCACGCAACAGGGGTTCCACACCTTCTTATCTAGCCTCGGATATTTGAGGTTGTATGGATCAGATTGAAGGGGGAAATGAGATGGTGCAGTAAACCGCCTCAAGGTTGCAACGGCAGCGGAGCGTGTGGAGCTGGCGAGAGGAATCGAACCTCCAACCTGCGGTTTACAAAACCGCTGCTCTGCCGATTGAGCTACGCCAGCATCTCGAAGAGCTACACTTCTACAGACTCTGCATTGTGAGGTCAAGTGTTCCGGGCTGGTTCTTCTGAGAGGGGGGCCCTCGAAACTGATCGAGATCGGTTTCTGGGGTCTTGCCCAAATAGTTGATATGACTTGCTTTGCCCCCCACAGGTTATTATTCTAAGCCCGCGGATAATTTCGTATTCCAAATGGAGTGAGATGGATTGAGTATGAGCCAAGTTCATGTGCTGGTTGTCGATGACGATCCTGCCTTGCGTGAGATTCTCCAGGAAACGCTCATGCGGGAGAGCTATAGCGTGTCTACGGCGGAGGACGGGGCAGGTGCGGTTCAAGCGGTCAAGGAGACGGTGGTCCACATTGTGATCACGGATTTCCAGCTCCCTGATATCGATGGACTCGAGGTAATTGACCGTCTGTCCAAGCTTGACGCGAAGATTATTCCCATCGTCATGACCGGATTCGGCACGATTGAAACGGCCGTCCGTGCCATGAAGTCCGGCGCGTTTGATTTTATTACGAAGCCGTTCGACCTCGGAACCGTCGCAGCGGTTGTGCGCAGGGCCGCAGAATTTCATCGGCTTCGACAAGAAAACCATCTCTTGCGACGCGCAGTACGCGATCAATATCGATTGGAGCAATTGGTGGGGGTCAGCGAACCCATGCAACAGGTGTTGGAGTTCGTCCAAAAGGTGGCCGACAGCGACAGCACGGTCATGATCCAAGGCGAAAGCGGGACGGGCAAGGAGCTGGTCGCGCGCATGCTCCACTTCAATAGCCAGAGGCGAGACCGTCCATTGGTACCCGTGAACTGCGGGGCAATCCCTGAAAATCTCCTCGAATCGGAACTCTTTGGACACGAGAAGGGCGCCTTCACCGGTGCTACGCATGCGCGCATGGGCCGGTTTGAACTCGCTCATGGAGGCACGATTTTCCTGGATGAAATCGGCGAAATGAGTCTCTCCTTGCAAGTGAAGCTTCTTCGGGTCTTGCAAGAGCGGGAATTTGAACGAGTCGGTGGAAACCGGACGATTCATGTCGACGTACGTATCATTGCGGCGACGAATCAGGATTTAGAGGTAATGGTTGAAGAACGCCGTTTTCGGCAAGATTTGTTCTATCGACTGAATGTGATTCCCATTGTCATTCCACCGCTTCGAGAACGCCGCACCGATATTCCGCTCCTCATCGATCACTTTCTGACCCGATTCAATCAGAGCAAGCACACCGGGGTGGTCGGTCTTGACGATGAGGCGCTTCGACTTCTGACCGAATACGATTGGCCGGGAAACATTCGGGAGCTGGAAAACATGATAGAACGGTTGGTCGTTCTGAAGAAACAGGGGATGCTGGCCTCCGAAGACCTTCCGCAAAAGATCAGTCGTCGGTCCATGATCCCAGAGCTGAAAGAACAATTCATACGACTGAGCGAGGATGGCATTCATCTCTCGAGAGAAGTCGAACAGTACGAGAAGCACCTCATCATGGAGGCCTTGAGGAAAGCCAACGGGGTTACCTCCCGAGCGGCCCAACTCCTCCATCTCAATCGAACGACATTGGTTGAGAAGTTGAAGCGCAAGGGGGTTGATCCACGATCACAGGTGGAAACCCTTCCGCTTTGGCCGCGCGTATCCAGTCAAAAGATTGACGACCTCACGACGTAGGCGATGCCGATCCTGACGGAATCCATCCCGTCACACGATCCTTCCTGAAAAATACCCTGATTTCTTTGAACTTTTTTTAGGCTGTCTAGGGCATGAGCCTTGCTGATGCCTTATCACCGTGTATCGATGTGACGTGAGATATGCTCAGCTGATCGGTTCGATTGCCGTCTGGATGGCATGCATCCCCGTGGCGATCGGCGAGTCTCCGTCTCCGTCTTCTTCCACTCTCACGACAACGCCACCGGTCGAACGTTCGGCTACCATGCAAGCTCCGGCATGGATTGAAAGGCTTGCGCAACCGCTACCCGACGATGGGCCGAGGGCAGAAGGCCAATCTTCCGGGATTGATGGACTCGCATGGCAGGAGGGCCGATCTGCCTATAAGAAGGGAGCGTGGGGCGAAGCTCGACGCTTTTTTGAAAAGATCGTGCGCGATCATCCTGAAAGTTCGCTGGTTCCATCTTCAAAAGCATATTTGGTGGAGTTATCACTTCGAGATGAGGCGGTCATGCAGAACCGATCCGAGGCCATTCAAGAGTACAAGAAACTTCTGCGCGACCATCCGCAGTCCTCCAACGCCAGGCGAGCGGAATGGCGGATCGCGGATTTGTACTTTGAACAAGGATGGTTTCAAGAAGCACAGGCATTCTACGAACAAGCCATGGCTCATTCCCTTCATCTTCCCTTCGACGGGGATCGAGCCTTGTTAGGGCTCGGTCAGACGTTGATGGCGACGGGGAAATGGCGAGATGCCGAGCATGCCTTTGCAAATCTGAGAAAGCAAAGTGAGAGTGATTCGTTGCTGCAGGGTGCCACGGTGGGATTGGCCCATGCGTTATTCAGGCAAAAGCGTCTTGTCGAAGCACAGCCCATCTATGATCTGAGCTATCGACGTTGGCCGCATCTGGTCAAAGGCGATCCGGTCACGCTTCAGCGCTATGCCATTACGGAGGCGCACGTGCATCATGACATCTCCGCGCGAGACTTGATGCTCCTCTTTTACAATCTCTATCCACGCCATGGGTATGCGCCAAACGCGTTGCTGCATGTGGCTGAAACCTTGCGAAGTACTGGTCAGAGGCCCCTGGCTGAATTTGTGTATGCCTTGATTCCGTCGATATATCCTCAGAGCCAGCTAGACTCAACGGTCAAACTACGACTTGCCACGCTCCTGACACAGAATCGTGTATCAGACAACGGCAATGTCCTCAGTCCCACCATCGGAGCCATGATTCACAACGTGACGGCTCCGACAGACACCTCGGCTTCCTATCGAGCGCTACTGAAGGAGATCGTCATTCAGGAGTCGGACACTCCTACAGGAAGCGAGGCGCTGTTTTACCTCGGGCAAGAGTACGAGAAGAGAAATGAGCTGAACGAGGCGATTCATACGTACAAAGAAGTGACCTTTCGAACTGCAAGGGGAAGTGAGCCATGGGCCACGAAGGCAGCAGCGCGGTTGTCAGCCCTCCTCGTACCATGGATTCAGGCGGCGATTGCGTCGCATGACGATTGGACGGTCGTCAGTTTGTATCACCGACATGGCGTCATGGCCGAGCAACGGTACGCGCGGTCCCCCGTGTTGCTGGAGATTGCCGAATCCCACAAGCGTCTTGGGTTTACGGCCGAGGCTGTGCGGCTGTTTCAGCACGTCTTGAAAGTGCAGAAAGATTCGGCCCTGGTTGAACCTGCTTTGCTGGGGCTCGGAAAACTCTACCTCGATCAACAGGACCCTGAGGCAGCCAGGAAAGTCCTGGGGCGATACCGGTTTCAATTTCCTCTCGGGCAATACGACGGAGAAGTCCTGCATCTTCTGATCAGCGCCATGCGGCAACAGCGGGACCTGCAAAGCCTCCTTCATCTCTGCCGAACATGGCTTGTGCGTCATCCGGTGCATCGCGAGCGTCCCGCCATGTATGTGCAGCTGGCCAAGACGTTGGGTGAATTGGAAAAGCTCGGTGAGTCCGCATTGGCGTATGAAGAGGCGTTCAAGGCTGGCGCGGCACAGTCTGTCGCCACCTTGTTGCCGTATGCGGATACGTTGTCTCGATTGAATCGACATGAGTCGGCGGTTGCAGCGTACCTTTCGGTGTTGGCAAAGAAACCAACGGCTCGGCAAGCTGAATGGGCCCACTTGCAAACGGCCAAGCATTGGACAGCACTGAAGCAATATGATCGAGCCACCATTGCACTGGCAGAGCTTGATGTCGCCGACGATGGGATGATCAACCGCGTTGCCGCATCTCTCAAACTCAGTCTGCAAACGGCCCGACAATCTCAGAAAGTGAAGGGCCTATGACGAAAGCCGCGGAAGGGAAATTAGAAGAGCGCGCGCTCCTTCAGGCAGCCTTCAGGAGTTTTGACGAAGCAGCACAAACGTTACAACAGTCTTACGATGCATTGACGGCACGTGTTGAGCAGATGGATGTCGAGTTGGCACACAGTAACGACGCGCTTCGCCGGCAACTCAGCGAAAACGAGGCTATGCGAGCGCATCTCAACGGCATTCTCGACTCATTGTCCACGGGAGTGTTGGTGGTCGATGATCAGGGGATGATTGTCCGTTGCAATCACGCTGCTGAGGCCATGCTCGGGACCAGCGCCTCGGAGTTACGGGAGCGCGTGGTGTCGGACGTGCTCGGGGAGCGAGGGGTGAGCGTATGTGATCGGCCGCAACGAGTCGGGCACGCCGTGATGTCGATCAGCGAGGTGCCATTGCGCAATGCCTCCAGAGAAGGGTCTAGTCATCTCATTCTGCTCCAAGATGTCACACGCCTCTATCAGCTTGAAGAACAGTTACAGCGTAAAGATCGATTGGCTGCCATGGGCGAGCTCATCGGTCGCATCGCACACGAAATCAGAAATCCATTGGGGAGTGTCGAGTTGTTTGCATCGATGCTTCAACGCGATCTACCCAAAGAGTCTTCTGCCAAACGGTACGCTGAGCAGATCTCACAGGCTGTCCACTCGATGGATCGACTACTGGCCAATCTTCTCTTGTACACGAGGCCGACTCGTATGGCGAGCGGATGGCATCAGGCCGAATGCTTGATTCATGATTCCATCAAGTTGGCCGCTCATGCGATCACCAAGGTTCCGGTAGAGGTTCGATTGGCCCTGGACAAGGACATTCCCGTGCTCTGGTGTCACGAAGGGCAGTTGAAGCAGGTCCTCGTAAATTTAGTCGTCAATGCCGTGCAGGCGATGCCGAACGGTGGGTGCTTGACGGTCAGCCTGCAGAAAGAGTCTCCGCAGACGCTTGGCGTCGCGGCCGTTCGGCTGGCAGTCAGCGATAGCGGTGTCGGCATTGATCAGGAATTCCGGTCACGCATGTTTGACCCGTTCTTTACGACGAAGGATGATGGAACCGGTCTCGGACTTGCCATTGTCTATTCAATCGTGGAGGCGCACCAAGGACGGATCGATGTCGAAAGCATGATCAAACAAGGCTCGACATTCGCCATCATCCTCCCGCATCCGTCGACGACCGTGACGGCTGGGAAGGGTCAGACGTCGGAGAAGATACAGAACGAATTGGTTGGCGGAGAGCCTGTGGGCCGTGGATTGGTGTGAACGGAGGAATGGCGATATGAATGAACGCGAGAAAAACGCCCCTCTCATCGACAATGGCGAGGAAAGTGAGCGAGTACTGATCGTTGATGATGATCCATCGATGCGAACGGCGCTGCTGGAGACGGTGAAGCGACTGGGGTATGCAGCCCAAGCCGCGATTGATGGGAGCGATGCCTTGGAACGGCTCGTTCGGTTTCGTCCCTGGTTGGTCTTGACGGATCTCAAGATGCCACAGCTGAGTGGTCTCGACTTGATTAAGGAGATCAGGTCTCGATCGCCTCAGGTCACGATCGTCCTCATGACGGCCTATGGGACGATCGAAACCGCCGTGGAAGCCATGAAGCTTGGCGCGAGCGAATACTTGCTGAAACCGTTTTCGATGGATCTCCTGGAACGCACGATCGTGAGCCTGAAGGCAGGACGAGAAGAAGGGCTTCCCGCTGTTGCACTTACGCAATCGACAGAAAGCCGAGCCATCTTAACCCAAGACCCAGGAATGGTCAGACTCTTGAGTACGCTCGAGGGAGTCGCCGCGAGCCAGGCCACCGTGTTGATTCATGGGGAAAGTGGTACCGGGAAGGAGCTTCTGGCTCGATTTATCCATGCCAGAAGCCAGCGAGCGCACCGCCCGTTTATCGCAGTCAATTGCGCGGCGTTGCCCGAGGGCTTGTTGGAAAGTGAATTGTTTGGGCACGAACGTGGGGCATTCACCGGCGCCTTGATCAGAAAAATCGGAAAGTTTGAAATGGCTCATACGGGCACCCTGCTCCTGGATGAAATCAGCGAGATGAATCTTCCCCTTCAAGCCAAGCTGCTCCGGGTACTCCAAGAGCGGGAGGTGGATCGGATCGGAGGGCGCGATCCGGTGCCGGTCAATATCCGAGTGGTCGCAACGACGAATCGGGCCCTGTATCGTGAAGTCGAGCAAGGCCGCTTCCGAGAGGATCTCTATTATCGTCTGAACGTCTTTCCGATCACTGTTCCGCCGCTTCGAGAACGTGCGGGTGACATCCCGCTGCTCGCCAAACATTTTGCGGCTCAATCGACATCAAGGAATGGTCTCGCACCCGCGACTATGTCGGACGCCGCACTGGCGCATTTGCAGCGGTTGGTGTGGAAGGGAAATGTGCGGGAATTAGAGAATGTGATGGAACGGGCGGTCTTGTTGGCAGGAGATGGACCAATTCTTCCCGAGCATTGTCCTTCGGAAACGTCGAGCGAAGCAGTGGGGGTGCCGCTTCGCTCTCAACAACCGATCAATGGATCCTTATGGGAGATGGAGCGGGAATTGATTTTTAAGACACTGGCTCGTGTGAACGATAACCGGACGCATGCCGCGAAAGAACTGGGCATCAGTATCCGCACGTTGCGGAACAAGCTACGGGAATATCGAGAGAGCGAGCGGCCGTTGTCCATTCCATCACCATGAGCGCGGAAACAATTGCCGGTCGGCAGGTTTGTGCTGGGTAGTTTCCCCATGCAAGAGGATAAGGCTGCACTGTGCATCGGAGCGAACCTGAGGAGAGGTCACACGTGCATCGCAATCGGAGTGGAACCGTCTGGCGCGGCACTATGGTTGCATTAGTAATGATGGATGGCTCGCGCATGTGGGAGAGAAAGGGGGTGAGGGGATGACGATCTTTGACAAAACCATGCGGCTATTGCAGCGGACCCTCGATCTTCGTAGTGCCCGGCAACGGGTGATCGCTTCCAACTTGGCCAACGAAGAAACGCCCGGCTATCGCGCGTCCGAACTGACGTTTATGGACCAATTGCAGTCTGTACAGAAAGGGCGCCTCCCGATCGTAATGGCAGCAACTCAATCTCGGCATTTTGGGGTGCGCGGCCCGCAGGGAATCCAAGCCGTGACAGGAAAGCTCAACGAAGTGCCGGCAGGTGATCTGCCGCTCGATGCCAACTCTGTCAACCTTGAACTGGAGATGGCCAAGCTTTCAGAGAACGCGATGCAGTACAACGCCGCTGCGACAATAATGGCCGCAAGATTTCGAACACTTCTGAGTGCCATACGAGATGCGCGATAACGAAGACTTGTTCCAGCGCGGGCCCCTTGCAGGTGATTCTTACTGATGATCTAGATCGAGGAGGTGTTGCATGGAAATGTCCGACAGTCTGGCAGTCTCGGTGTCCGGTTTGGATGCGCAACGACGACGGCTCAATGTCATCGCCAGTAATCTGGCGAACGCCCAATCGACGAAAACGCCCAATGGTGGACCCTACAAGCGTCGGGATGTTGTCTTCCGTTCAACGGCGGTTCCGAGCTCATTTCAGCGCGCCTTTCGTCAAGTCGCAGCCGGGTCCTCGTCTCATGTGCTGGAAGGGGTTTCCGTGGCAAGAGTAGTAGAAGATCCAAAACCGGGACAACTGATTTATGACCCACATCATCCGGATGCTGATCCAAAAGGGTTTGTCCGTCTTCCCAATGTCAACGTCATGGAAGAGATGGTGAACATGATCGGCGCATCGCGCGCCTACGAAGCTAATGTGCAAGCGATCAATGCGACACGCGCCATGTGGAACAAGGCGCTTGAGATCGGGAGGTAGCGATGAGTCAGCTGCATGGTGTGACATCGGGTATTGCTCCTATCGCCGATGTCGCGCGATCAGGGTCGGTCGGCGGCACCGGTACGTCAGGAGCATCCGGGTTCTTGGATTCCCTCAAGTCTGCCATCGGGAAAGTCAATGATGCAGAGATGGAAGCGGGTCAAGCCGTCGATGCCCTCATGACCGGTGAAACACAGGACATTCACCGCACCATGGTTGCGTTGCAGCAGGCTGATGTGTCGTTTCAGCTCATGATGCAGATCAGGAACAAGCTGGTTGCGGCGTATGAGGAAATTCAACGGATGCAAGTGTAAAACGCCACTCGGATTGAGGACATGAAAGGCAGGTATGCTGTCTAAGTTCACTATCAATCAACGCATGATCATCCTCGTTGCCTTGGCGGGATCCGTTGCCGGTCTGATTGCGCTGACCTTATGGACCCAGCAGCCGGATATGCAGGTGCTGTTCACGAACCTGAGCAGTGAAGATGCGGCAGCCATTATCGATAAGCTCAAAGAAACGAAGGTGCCGTATGAAATCACCGGTGGCGGCTCAACCGTCTTGGTACCGAGCGAACAAGTCCATGATTTGCGACTCCAACTTGCGACGCAAGGGCTCCCGCACGGAGGTGGCGTCGGATTTGAGATTTTCGACCGCACGTCTATCGGCATGTCAGAGTTTGTCCAAAAACTGAACTATCGCCGTGCCCTACAGGGGGAGTTAGCAAGGACGATCGCGCAGATGCCCGAGGTGGAGCGAGCTCGCGTTCATTTAGCCCTCCCAGAACGGCGGTTGTTTGCGAGTGAACAAGAAAAAGCGCGCGGATCCGTCATTCTATCGCTGCGCAACGGACAACAGTTGAGTCAAGCACAAGTCCAGGGAGTCATTCACCTCGTCTCCAGCAGTGTGGAAGGTCTCCAAGCTCGGGATGTCACCATCGTCGATGGGCATGGCCGCATGTTGTCGGCGACCATGACGGATGAGACGGCTGGTCTCAGCAACACGCAGCTCGATTATCAACGTAGCATCGAAAAAGATGTGGAGACACGGATTCAAACGATGTTGGAGCGCATTGTCGGTCCGAATAAAGCCGTCGTTCGTGTATCCAGTGTCGTGGATTTCCGCAAAGTCGAGACGACGGAAGAACGCTATGACCCCAACAGCCAGGTGGTACGAAGTGAACAGCGGGGGCAAGAGAAAGCCAATGGTACGAATGGGGTCGGCGGCGGTGTGCCGGGGGTTCAGTCGAATGTTCCGCAAGGTACGGAGCAAGAGCCTGCACAAACCAGTTCAAACAACAGCCAAACGAAAAATGAGACCGTGAACTATGAGATTAGCCGGACCGTGTCGAAAATCGTGGAGCCGGTCGGTCTTATCAAACAATTATCGGTTGCCGTTCTTGTCGACGGGATGTATGAACCGGTGAAAGCCGGTGAGGGAGAGGCAACGGACGCATCGGCCACGGCCAGAAAATACCTACCACGGTCGGAGGAGGACTTGAAACGGATCGAAGACATCGTCAAGAAAGCGATGGGGTTTTCAGCTGAACGGCAGGATCAAGTGCAGGTGGTCAATGTGCAATTCGGAACCGGGCCGGATGAGGCGCAAGGCATGGTGGCTGAAGCCGAGTCGGAAGGTCGCACGGCGTGGCTTCCCTATCTTCGCTATGGCGTCGGGCTCATTCTGTTTGCGGTGATTTTCTTGTTCGTCGTTCGCCCGTTACTGGCGATGTTGGGATCGACGACTGAACAGATGCACTCCGAAGCGTCGGCGTCCGCTCTTCCTGGCGGTATGGGAATGGGGCAGCGGCATTGGCCGATGCTCCGGATCATGCGCAGATCATCGACATGGCCCGAAAGAACCCTGATACGACGGCGGTCGTGGTGAAACAGTGGCTCAAGAGTCCGACGTGACCTAGGCATGGCGAAGAATCTGACGGGCGAACAGAAAGCGGCGATTCTTCTTCGCGCCATCGGTGAAGAGGCGGCTGCCCAAGTCATGAAGCAACTTGATCCGAAGGAGATCAAGAAGCTCGGAGGGTTCATGACCGGGACGGCACAGATCTCTCGCGACGAGGAAGAGGCGGTTATTTCTGACTTTCAAGCGGCGAGTGCGACGGGTGGCGTTCAGTTTCAGGGGAAAGAGTTCATTAAGACGGTATTGACGAAGGCGCTCGGACCGGAGAAAGCTGCGCGGATCATCGAGTCCATGACGCAGAAAAGCTATCCTGGGCTGGAGGCATTGAAATGGGTGGACGTGAAAACGCTCACGCAAATGCTGAAGGTTGAACATGCCCAAACCGTTGCGGTGGTACTTGCTCATATAGAGAGCGATCAAGCGAGCCAAGTGTTGGCGGCTCTTCCGGAGGACATGCGGGGGGATGTGGCGCTTCGGCTTGCAACAATGGAGGAGGTGCAGCCGGATGTCTTGGAGGAACTGAGCGAGACACTACAGGAAACGTTGGTGACCGGGCAAGAGATGGGATCCCAGAGCGTCGGAGGGGCGGAGGTGATGGCCAATATCTTGATGAGAATGGACAAGACGAACGAAGGCGGCATCATGACCAGAATTTCTGAGAAAAGCCAAACCCTTGCCGATAATATCCGGGCGCTCATGTTTGTGTTTGACGACATGGTGAAGGTGGATGATCGTGGGATGCAAGAGCTGATGAAGGAAATCAGCAAGGAAGATCTGCCGGTGGCACTGCGCGGCGCGAATCCAGACGTGAAAGAGAAATTTTTTAAGAATATGTCCAGCCGTGCCGCAGAAATGTTGAAGGATGATATGGAGGCACGGGGACCGGTCAAAGTGTCCGATGTGGAGAAGGCGCAACAGAATATTCTCAAGGTCTGTCGCAAGCTGGAAGATGAGGGGCGCATCGTGATCGCCGGCGTGGGAGAGGAGATGTTGTAGTGAATGGTGCGGCAATGATCGCGGGGATGTTTCGCGAACACGAGCTTGCTCAGCTGCAGGAAACGATCCTCATCGTTGATGATGAAGAGGCGATGCGGAGTCTCTTTCTCGAGCTGCTCCGACCTGAACGAGTACCAGTGCGTGTCGCTGGATCAGGGCAAGAGGCGATTGCAATGGTGAAGGAGATGCCTCCCGCGCTCTTGATAGCCGACATCAAGCTGCCGGACCAAGATGGGATTGCCGTCCTAGAGGAAGCCCAGAAGATCGATGGTCGGATCATTGGCGTGGTGATGACGGGAGCCGCGACCGTCGAACTCGCAGTCCGGTCAATGAAAGCGGGCGCCATTGACTTTCTGATCAAGCCGTTCCAGACCGAACTTGTGAGAGGAACCGTACGGCGGTTATTGGAACTCCATCGGTTGCGGGCCGAGAACACGGTGTTGAAACATGCGGCTGTCCGGTCAGGTGCGGTGCGACTGCACAGCGTTCCGTTTCAAATATTTGGAGAGAATGGTGAAACGGCGGACGAGGATGACCGGCAGGCTGAACATGAGAGCGGCCTTGCAGATAGACAGCGCCAGATGGAGGAAGAGCGCCGGCACGATCTGGCCGTTTTGATCGAGGCGGCGAGGACATTTGATGCAGCTCGGACTACCTTGCAGCGATCGGTCGAGGATCAGGTGATTGCGCTGTCCCTTCAGATCGTGTCCAAAATTCTGCATGAGACGGCCGAATCGAGTCGGGACCAAATTGTCATCCAGGTCAAGGATGCACTCGGTGCGGTGGGAGAGTCGGATGCCGTGGTGATACAGGTGCATCCACTCGATGCAGCCGTGGTTGAGGCCGCTCGTATGGAGCTGACACGGCAATCAGACACTGCGTTGAAGCTGACCATTGAACCGGTGGCTTCGCTTCCACGGGGCAGCTGTCTGGTGCAGACCAGCACCCGATTAGCGGACGCGTCTCTCGACACGCAGTTGCTCCGATTAGGCGATACCTTAAGGAACCGAGCCTACTATGCGCCTTAGCAGCCTCATCGAAGATGTCGACCCAATTGAGGTGTCAGGGAAAGTTTCGCAAGCGGTGGGAATCGTCGTGGAAGGATATGGGCCCATGACGACGGTCGGCGAACTGTGTCGGATTACGCGGGAAGTGGGGGAAGGACCGATCGCTGCAGAGGTGGTGGGATTCCGTGGAGATCGTGTGTTGTTGATGCCACTCGGAGCGATGCAGGGCATCGGCCCGGGAAGTCGAATTACCATGACTGGACAGGTGGCCAACCTGGCCGTCGGACCTGGCCTGTTGGGACGTGTGCTTGACGGTTGCGGTACGCCTCTCGACGGAAAGGGTCTGCCTGCGATGCATGCCAGATATCCGCTCCATGCCGAGGCTCCGAATCCGTTGCAGCGAGCACGCATTCACGCGCCCCTTGATCTCGGGATTCGTGCGATCAACGGCTTTCTAACCTGTGGCCGAGGCCAAAAAATGGGGATCTTCTCCGGTTCCGGCGTCGGCAAAAGTGTGATGTTGGGCATGATCAGTCGCTACACAAGAGCAGATGTGAACGTCATTGCCTTGATCGGAGAACGAGGCCGGGAGGTGAACGAGTTTTTGGAGCGCGATCTTGGTCCTGAGGCGCTTGCACGCTCCGTGGTGGTCGTGGCGACTTCCGATCAGGCCCCGCTTATCCGACTCCGGGCTGCATTGGTGGCGACGACGATTGCCGAGTACTTCCGTGACGCGGGGAAGCACGTCTTGTTGCTGATGGATTCATTGACGCGATTGGCCTACAGTCAAAGAGAGGTCGGTCTGGCGATCGGGGAGCCTCCAGCGACGAAGGGGTACACTCCCTCCGTGTTTGCGTTCCTGCCGAAGCTCTTAGAACGTGTGGGGACGGGACCTGGTCCAGGCACCATCACCGGATTGTATACAGTGCTTGTCGATGGAGATGATTTGAATGATCCAATCGCCGATACCGTCCGGTCGATCCTCGACGGGCATATCGTCCTGTCTCGTACGCTGGCGGCACGCAATCATTTTCCCGCCATCGATCTACTCCAGAGCACCAGCCGTGTCATGCGAGATATCGTCAGTCGATCACACTATGATGCGGCGAGGCGTCTTCTGGAATTGGTCGCCCGATATCGGCAATCTGAGGACTTGGTTCTCCTCGGAGCGTACAAACCAGGGATGAATGCCAGCCTTGATCGTGCCGTTGAGGCTCAGGATGCGATCAACGGGTATTTGCGACAGGATATCGATCAGGGAGCAAGCTTTGCGTCGTCTGTGGGGCAGCTCGAAACGCTGGCCAAGCACAAGGCATGAGCCTCGACTCGTTACGGAAGTTGCGCGAACAGAGGGTCGAGGCCCTTATGATGGAATTGGCCAAGATTGCTCAATCTCTTTCGCGCAACGAAACACGGTCTCGTGAGGTTGAAGCGGAGATGCAAGTGGATACCGAACGGTATAGGCAACATATGCAGCAAGGGCTCACCATCGAGGGACTGCTGGAGTGGCAGGCTCGATTGGGTTCGCACGAGGCGACCTTGCGTCAGGTGCACCGTGACATTGAGCACGCCGCCTTGTTGTGGAATCGTACCAACAGTCTCCTTGTCGAAGCGAGCCAGGAGTGTAAGGTGCTTGATCGTGTCCTCGAACGGCGGGAGGCAATCCATCGAGCTGACGTAGTCCGTCGGGAGCAGCAGACGATGGATGAGGCGGCAAGTCGCCGTTGTTCGCCACGATGAGGGTGTGGTTCATGAACTCATCTTCTACCGTGCTCAAGGCAGAACGGGTTTGGCGTACTCGTATGGGACATGATGGCTCAACCGTACGACCCAATCGGCGCGCCCTCCTGTTGAGGTTGGCTGCTGGACTTCTTGTGTCGACCATCCTTCTCTGGGTCATGGTGCAATTGGGACAAGCCTCTTCTGAACAAAAACCTTCCAAGACATCCCCGACCGCATCACCGTCGTCGTCCCTGGATATGGGAGAGCCTGCTCGACATGGAGAGCAGAAAGAAATAGCTGACCAGAACGATGCCACGCTCTTAGCGCCTCCTACGAGTCAGGGGCCTGCCGTTGAGGTTCCGCGCGAGGTGCTGGAGATGCTGGAACAGCGCAAACGTGATCTGGATCGACGAGAAGCGACGATTCGTGAACATGAGGAACGGCTCATGATCGTTCGTACCCAGATCGAGGAGCTGTTGGAGCAGAACGAAGCGTTGGAAAAGAAGATTCAAAGTGCACAAGAGAAAAAAGAAGAACAGGCCTCGGTTAAGCAGGTTAAGGCCCAGGGTGAGAAAGAACGTCAGGTACAGGAGGAACGGACCAGGCTGGCGAAAATGTACGAGTCCATGCCGTCGGAAGATGCGGCGGCTCGGCTGGAGCATATGCCGGATCGGAAGGCGGTCGAAATCCTTCGACTCGTCAAATCGAAAACCGCAGGGTTGATACTTTCCCAAGTCAAAGCAGATCGAGCCGCGAAGCTTACCGAACAGTTGTTGGCACAAGTGCCATAGCGCAGTCTCTTCACACCTTCCTACGGCTCCCTATCCCTCGGCTTGTCTTACGACAAGGCGATGGCATCCTCCTGAATGCGGACATCAGAGGGGCATTCAGCCTGTGGTCGCTTCTGGCCAGGGGCGGATAGGGCGGAGGACTCCCGTCGTCGCACTGTCTGTAATCCCAAAATGATAATGTCCGCTTTGACCAAGATAGAAATGTCCTCTTGCTTGGTAGACTGTCGGCTCTCACCAGGAGGGCTGGATGGTCGGAGAGGACCGGGTCATCATGAGCGTGAAGGAATTGCGACGGCTGCCTGTGATTCAACAGGCGCTGGAAAAGAAGCTGACCCAGAAGCAGGCGGGGGAGCTCCTGGGGCTGACCGTGCGGCAGGTGCGGCGCCTCATCCAACGGGTTCGGCACGAGGGAGAGCGGGGGGGGCGCATCGGGGACGGGGGAAGCCGTCGAACCGGCGGATCCCGGCGAAGGTCACAGCCAAGGGGCTGAAGCTGTACGAGACACGGTATGGCGATTTTGGGCCGACGTTGGCGGCGGAGAAGCTGGCCGAGCGCCACGGGATTACAATCAGCGACGAGACGCTGCGGGGCTGGTTGCTGGAGAACGGGGTCGATCATTTTCGACGACGGAAGCGCCCACATCGGGCCTGGCGGGAGCGAAGAGCACCTGTGGGGGAACTGAGCTAGGCTCGAAAAAGTGGACGCCTTCAACCTACAATCAGAGGTCTGGAGGTGTGAGATGGAACAGATACCGCGGCAGCAGTATACGAAGGAGTTCCGAGAGCAGGCCGTGCGGCTAGTCCTGGAACAGCAGGTGACGATTCCGGAGGCCGCCAGGCGCCTGAGCATGTCGGGCAAAACGCTCAAGAACTGGTCGGGCGAGCTCGGCACGGCCAGCTTGCGACAGTGGGCGCGAGCCGACGGCCCGTGACGGAGCTTAGAAGCAGAGCCGTCCCGGCTCAAACGTGATCTTGCGGAAGCACGGATGGAGCGCGACATTTAAAAAGCCACCGCGTACTTTGCGAACCGCGCAGCTGCCCGCTACGCGCTGATGAGGCCGCTGCGTGCCCACTCTCCGCTGCGTCTGTTGTGCCGGGTGCTGGAGGTGTCTCGAAGCGGCTACTATGCCTGGCAGTATCGGCGGCCGTCCAAACGCGATCAGGTGATTGCGCGGCTGGAAGTGGCGATCCGCCGCCCATGTGCGCACCCGTCAGACGTACGGCCCGGAACGGCTTCGCCGAATTGCATGCCGACGGGTTCCCCGCTGGGATCGGCCGCATCAAGCGACTGCGGAAGAAACTGGGCCTGCGCTGTACCCAGGTCCGCCGGTTCACGACGACCACGGATTCGACGCATGCGCTGCCGGTCGCGGACAACGTATTGGCGCAGACCGTTGCCGCCACACGACCGAACGAGACCTGGGTGACCGACATCACGTACGTGCCGACCGCGGAAGGCTGGCTGTATCTCGCGGGCATCAAGGATTTGTTCACCTGCGAGGTCGTCGGACATGCGATGGGGCCGGATGACGACGGAGTTGGTGAGCCAGGCGCTGGGCGCGGCGGTATGGGCAAAGCGCCCACACCCGGGACTGATCCACCACTCCGATCGTGGCTCACCGTATTGTGCCCAGGCCTATCAAGATCAGGTCCGCCAATGTGGGATGACCGCGTCCATGAGTCGGCGAGGCAACTGCTACGATAATGCTCCGATGGAAAGTTTTTGGGGCACGCTGAAGAACGAACTGGTGCATCACCGGCGCTACGAGACCCGTGAGCAAGCACGGCGCGAGATCGCGGAGTACATCGAGATCTTCTATAACCGACAGCGGCGGCACTCACGCCTCGGGAATCGCTCGCCAGTGGCGTTTGCCCAGCAGTGGGCCCGTCAACAACCGGCGGTGTGAGGCTGTCATTCATGGCGTCCACTATTGACAACCGAGGAGGTCACACATCACGCATCAGGGGCACGGGCTCGCCTATGCCCGCATCGCCGCCCGTCCGGGACGCCCGGCAGTACCGCAGACGGAGTCCCGCCGGCACCGGCCGGTCACACAGGGGCCGACTCATCCATGGCGCAAACGGGCGCTGCCTCCACGAGAACTGCTGGCGGCGGGGCCCATCCCATAAACCGGACATTTCTACTCTGGGGGGAAGAGGACATTTCTAAATTGGGTTGACACCGTCGTCGCACTGTCTTGTATCTTCTGCGAGAGTTAAATTATACTACGTAGGTCTTTCAGTCGCTGTAGCAAGTTCCTGGCTCTGGAAAGGGGTGTCTCATGCATAAGGGTCGAGTGTTGCCCGTCCGCTCTCCGCAACTTGTGCTGGGTGTGGCAGCCTGTCACGTCTTCGCCTTGATTGTTGGGATAGGAGCCATTTCTCGCCCTGCACTAGCAGGACCACCTGTCCCCTTTAGCGCGAGTGGTACCATTTTGACGATTGATGCGGGGGATGTTCGCTCGGCCGGGCAGAGCGGACGATTCATCGTGAGGGATCGACAGATTACCGGGACCCTCACAGGATCGATTGGAGGAACGGCTGGTGTCCCGTTCGTCATCACCTATGATTCTAACGTGCCGCTTGCCACTCAGTCGGGGCGCATTCATGCTCGGTTGATTGCGGGCGTCTATGAAGCAAATATGACGATGGCCTCCAACGCAGGACCGACTCCGGTCGAGTGTGAGACTCCGGATGGTGCGACGTGCATTGCGACGGGAGCTGGAAATTTCGTTCCGGGGCTTCTACTGAACGGGCGGATGAATTTCCTCAGTGGGGCGAAAGGTCAGGGCACGGTCAATGGGTGGCTGATTCCGATCTTGGATGAGCGAGGACATATCGTCAGCATTGCAGCCAGTCTTTTGAGTCTGAGTGGCCGGTGGATGCCGTAAAGGCCGAGTTTCAGAGCATTGACTAAGGACTAGCTGGTCGGTAGAGTCTTCCTATGATACCGATTGTGATCATTGGGTTCTGGCTTGTGTATGGGGTTGCTCCGGTTCAGGCAACCCAAGCGGATACGTTCGATCCGGACCAACCGTTCGAACAGGTGTTAGGCACCGGGATTCTTCGTTCCTTGTTGAACCAGGCACTGGATCGTCTGGATGAGCATGTTGAAATTTCCGGCAATCTCAACCTGGATGAAACGAATGGTGATCAGGGGAAGCATCTACGTTTCAAGTTCTATCCAGAAGGCAAGTCAAAGTCCGAGCAGCATTTCGCGGCCGAAGGTTGGTTCCAGTCATCTCCCGAATCCGGCCAGCACGATTGGCATTTCAAGTTCAAACGGCCGGAGGATCGTCCACAGAAATCTCCTCCCCAGTTGGAAGCACCGCTGTAGTTCAGGACAAGGCAAGTCCTCATTCGGTCACAGGAAACTTTTGCCCACCACCCAATCAAGTTTTCCTTTTTCCTGAAAACGTCGTTGGCCTCGTCAGTGTAACAACCAATATATCAAAGACTTTGCGATCAACCTCAGTGGCATAGGGATTGTATTGTTCCATGCCGGATCATCACGAGGGGTGACGCACGTGGCAACCTTTGCAGCAGACATCCTGTCCGTCTTCTCCGGTCCTCCAGGAGATGGTGGTATACGACATGTTCGGGACACGTCACTCAACTCTGCCGGGAGCCGCAAGAAGTTTTCGTCGGTGCTTCGTTCGGTTCGTGGTGAGGCGAGGGGAGACACTGTTCGCCAAGCGGAAGATCCGCGACCAGTGAACAACACCGATAGTGGCTCTGCGGCGAAAGGAACGAACGAGCCTAAGAATTCTCCTCGCTTCGATAAAGCTGATGCCTCCTCTCAGACAACGGAGAAGGTCGAGACAACTAAGAGGGACGAGAAGCTTACTGATGAGACCAAAACAGGCTCTGAATCCTCAGCCCGTCAGACTGATAGTGGGTCTGGTCTCCAAGATCAGGGAACGCTCCCGTTATCGGGTCTGATGTTTGTTTCGAACCAGCCTCCGGTGGCGGATGAGGCACACGTTCAGACAGAGACCGATCCTCACATACTTGGCGACGAAACGAGTGTGGACACGAGCACAGCGCACCCGTTGATCTCCGACGAATCGAGCGATACCGTTACCACCACTCCGGAGACGAATGGGAACCACTTCTCTCCGAATCGTATGGGGGGGATGTTTGATCCTTCCTCAACACAACTCTCACACCGGGCCGACTCTTCCATGAATGACGGTGAAGGAAATGTACCGGGTGTCGGAGCAGAGGTAACGGAAGTGATCGAAGACAGTGGAAGGATTGCGGTCGATCTGAGTGAGGCTACACCTGTTCAGGAAAATGCCATTCCTACTGAACCACCTCGATTTCACGATTCAGGTATTCCACAGGTTCCAGAAGCCTATGTCCAGAGTCCCTCGTTGGAGGGAAGTGTCTTAGCAGCGAAGATCGAGACAGCACCACATGGTCCGGAGCTCGCCGATCATTCGGTTTCCAGTCTGGCCGCTCGGCAGGTACCGGCCATCGGAGATCATCATTCCATCGGTACAGGCATGGAGCAGTCGTTTACAGAGGGGCGACAATTCGGCCGCGAAGGATCTGCGCAGTTTGCTGAACTCTGGCCTGGTCCTAATGGGAGGCAGATGGACACAGGTGAACCGAAGCTCTCCCAGCCGTTTGTCGTTGATCCTACGATCGTCACTGGATCAGTAGCGGACTCGACTGTACCCGGATCGTCACGCCAAGCCATCTCTCTTCCTGGAACTCCGGCACCGACGTCGTTTGTCAGTCAAGTTCCGCCTGGTTCAAAGGTGGAGGATACCGCTCAATCAACCGGTCTGCCGACGATGCGATCAGTCGTCGTCAACGTCACTCAGCCCGACTTGGGGCACGTGAATATCCGCGTCGCAATGACCAATGATGTGGTCCATACCCATTTCTCATCCGACCGGCTTGAAGTCGGGCAGTTCATCGTGAATGGTCAGGATCGCCTTCAGGCAGCATTGCAATCGAGCGGAATGGATATGGGACAGTTTCGGGTCGACATTGATCGCCAGAGCGGAGGGCGGTCGTTTCAACAGAGCGCGTCTCAGGATCATGGTCAGTCTTGGAGTCAGGGGTCAGATGGGATGGGACAGGAGTCCCGTCCAGATCAGCAGAACCCTATGCGTGGCACACTGCCCGGTTTGTTGAATGTGGTCGCCTAAGCAGGAAGGGAGATTGTCGACATGCTTGATGTATCCGAACTGACCTCTGCAGGCGCGACACCCGCTCCTGAACGAACAGGGCCACGCCCATTAGGACAAGATGACTTTCTGAAACTCCTCATCACACAGCTCAAAAACCAGGACCCTTTGAATCCGACGGACAATACCGAATTCGTGTCGCAACTCGCACAGTTCAGCCAGCTCGAGCAGAGCGCCAAGCAGGCGCAGTTGCTCCAGCAAAGTCTGGATGCCCAAACGGCGTCGCTGCAGTTCACGTTGCTGCCCATGATCGGTCGGACGGTCACCATCGGGCAGCCGGTAGTCCAACTTGGAGACGGACCAGCGGCCTTTGGCTATACACTCGACAAGCAAGCGCAGAAAGTTCTTGTGAGTATTCAGGACCATCAGGGGCAAGTCGTACGGAGCCTGGAATACCACGATCAACAAGCGGGAGTCCATGCAGCTGAATGGGATGGAAAGGATCAAGACGGCATCGCGATGCAGAAAGGGCTCTACCGGTACATCATTTCAGCACTGGATGCTGAAGGGAAAGCGGTTCCCGTGGAGGGGCGTGCCGCGCTCACTGTGACCGGAGTGCGTATGGAGGAGGGACAAGCCAAGCTGCTTGTGGGTGATTTGGCCATCGACCCATCAGCGATCGTTGAGTTGCGGTAAACAAGAGGAGGATTTGCACCGATGGGAATTCTGTCGTCGCTTTTTACGGGCGTCAGTGGGCTCAACGCGAACGGGAACGCGTTATCTGTGGTAGGGAACAACATCGCGAACCTGAGCACGGTCGGGTTCAAATCCAGCCGTTCGGTATTCGCCGACCTGATCAGTTCGTCACTCGGCGGAGCAGGAGGGGCGATTCAGACGGGGCTGGGTGTTGCGCTCAACGGTGTACAAGGAAACTTCAGCCAGGGATCGCTCAGTACGACGAGCAACGCGCTGGACTTGGCGATCGATGGGAACGGATTTTTCATTATGCGCGATACGGCCGGTGGGACCTTCTACTCCCGGGCCGGGCAGTTCCATCTGAATGCACAGAACCAGATCGTCGATCCCAGTGGGTTTTTACTCCAGGGCTATCAAGTCAACACCAGCGGGTTGATCACCGCCAGTATCAGCGGTGTCACTCTTCCGACGACCACGGCTCCGCCTAATCCCACCACCACTGTGGATATCGGTGCCAATCTTAATTCACAATCGACGACCGGTACCTTCTCGCTCCTGGATCCAGCCGGCAGCGCGAACTTTTCAACCTCATTGACCGTGTATGACTCCGTGGGCAACAGTCATCTTCTCACCAGCTACTTTACGAAAACGGCAGCGAACACCTGGACCTATAATATTGTGGGGAGTACGGCTGAGATTACCACCGCCAATTATAACGCGGCGAACATCAATGCCTCATTGGGGCTCGTGCGGTTGGGATCAGGTACGTTAACGTTTAATACATCTGGTGCGCTTGATACTGAGAGTGTCGTGACGAGCTATGATGACGGTACTGCCGGCGGTTCCGCCGGAGGGACCGTGGGGCAAGCGCGAATTGATTTTCTCGGTGCCACTGCGGATCAGAACATCATTTTCAACTTCGGCACGAGTGTGACGACCGAAGGTGGAAACGGCGCAGACCTCTCGACGCAATTTGGTGCAGCGTCAGGGCTGGTGCAGCAAGCTCAAGATGGGTTTGGCGCGGGCGCGCTTCAGACCTTCACCGTTGAGACGAACGGCATGATCAACGGAAGATTTTCTAATGGGCAGGTTCGTCCATTGGCACAATTGGCGCTGGCTCGATTCCCGGACCCGTTGGGCCTCGTGCGGACCGGTAAAAACACGTTCGCTGAATCCGGGACGTCCGGACAACCGTTGGTTGGGGCGGCGACGTCTGCCGGCCTCGGACGGGTTCTTGCCAATACGCTTGAGCTCTCCAACGTGGATCTTGGAGAAAGTTTTATCGACATGATCGCGGCGCAACGAGGCTTCCAGGCCAACTCACGAGTGATCACGACCTCTGATGAAGTGCTTCAGGAATTGGTCAATCTGAAACGATAAGCGCTAGGGGCTTGGCCTGAGGTGAACATGTGACCTAGGCCAAGCCCGCCCCGTTTCCGTGGTTCCCCTTCCGACCGTCGCACCCACCCCACGCCGTCAGTTTATTGACGCCGTCAACGGATTCCTTGACGAGAAGTGAAGGAATTATCGTGCGTGTTTGACGATTCCTCTGTAACTGCGCATAGGTTGTGCGAATTGTTGATCATCACGGTGATGGTCGCGCTCCACATAATGGCATATGCATTGCAATCTCCCTCAGCTGGCCAATGAGTCATGTGAGGAGGAGTTATGGCAGATGAAGCCGCAGCAGACGCAAAATCTTCAGTAGCGGCCCCCGCTCCTGCGTTTCCGATCAAATTGCTCATAATCGTATCGGTGGTCGCACTTCTGTTCGGTGTTGGTGGGGCTGTGGTCGCGGTCAAGTTATTAGGCGGATCAGAGAAAGCTTCGGAAAGTTCGGAGGAGCATAAAAGCGAGACGGCGGCGAAGTCCGAGTCTCACGGCGGAGGCAAGCAAGGCCACGCGGCCGCACCAGGCGCCATGTTCGACTTAGATCCCTTTATTGTGAACCTCGCAGATACACCGGACGTTCGTTACTTGAAGATTACGATTAAGCTTGAAGTGGAGAATGAGGCCGTGTCCACGGACCTGTCTGCTCGAGTCCCTCAAGTCCGTGATGCCGTGCTGGTTCTGCTGAGTAGTAAGGATGTGAATGCCGTTCGGACGACACAAGGCAAATTCCAACTGCGTGACGAAATTACGCAGCGCATCAACGGCCTCCTGTCGAAACCCGGTATCCGCTCCGCATATTTTACCGACTTCGTTGTTCAGTAACCGTCGACATTATGGAAAAAATTCTTTCACAAGAAGAGATCGATGCGCTCTTGAAAGGGGTCGTCTCCGGAGAAGTCGATACGGCTCCTAAGGAGCATGAAGCCGAGCCGAAAGGAGTGATGCAATACGATCTTTTCAATCAGGAGCGGATCATTCGTGGTCGCATGCCTGGGATGGAAATGATCAACGATCGCTTTATTCGCCGGCAGTCCGTCGTGTGGACCAATATGCTGCGCGAAGCAGTTGATTTTGTGGTCGTCGGGACGCAGGTCATCAAGTTCGGGGAATTTCTCAAGAAGGTGCCGATGCCTTCGTCTATGAACGTGTTTCATATGCCGCCGTTACGAGGCAGTGCGCTCTTCGTGATGGATGCTTTTTTGGTGTACTTGATCGTTGATTATTTTTTTGGTGGGAAAGGGCAGACGCACGTGAAGCCAGAAGGGCGAGACTTTACGCCTGTCCAATTGAGAATCATCAAGAAGCTGCTGTTGCAGGCCCTGATCGACCTGGAGAAGGCGTGGCACGCGATTGTGCCGGTCAAAGTGGAGTATTTGCGCTCTGAGAGCAATCCTCAGTTCGCGATGGTGGTCACCTCCTCGGAGATTGTCGTGGTGGTGACCTTGCAAGTCGTGTTGGGCGACACCGCACGAGAGCTCTACGTCGTGTATCCCTACGCCATGCTCGAGCCGATCAAAGAAAAGTTGTATTCCGGGTTGGTGTCTGATCAGGTCGATCAGAACGGAGACTGGAGTCATCGGTTCCGAGAGCGACTGCACGAATGTCCTGTGCCGATCGCGGTACGGCTCGGCACGGCTACGGTCACCGTGAAGGATGTCATGAACTTCTCCAAGGGTGACGTGATTCTCCTCGATCAGCGTCCCGGTGATCCTCTCCACTGCTATATCGAAGGCTACCTGAAATTTCATGGCAGTCCTGGAATTTATAAGGGCAATCATGCCTGTCGTGTGACCAAAGTCATGAATTAGTCTTTACGGAACAACGAGAACATTATGGCTGACTCAGAGCCCGTCATGCGTACCGATCTACAAGCAGAAGGGAAAGCCTCTCCTCAACCCGCCTCCTTTCCGGCCGTGCAGGGTGGAGAGACCGGAGGGGGGCAGAAGAACATGGATTTTCTTCTCGATATCCCCATGAGTGTGGCGGTGTACGTGGGATCTGCCAAGATGGCGATTCGCGATTTGTTGCAACTGGCACAAGGCTCGGTCATCGAGCTGGATAAACTGGCCGGAGAACCGATGGAGGTAATGGTCAACAATAAGCTGGTGGCTCGGGGTGAGGTCGTCGTTGTGAATGAAAAATTCGGCATTCGACTGACGGATGTGGTCAGTGCAGCGGAGCGCGTGCAACAGCTTCGCTGAGCGGCCGGAGGAGAGGTGGTGATCGATCTGTGGGAAAGCCTGTTCCGTACCGCCACCGCTTTGGCGATTGTGTTGGTCTTGATCGGAGTGGTGACGGTTGTCTTCCGACGTGTCATGGGGACTCGATGGGGAGCGGTCGGAGGGCGTCAACTCGTTCAAGTGTTGGCCACGGGACATGTGGCTCCACGTAAGACCATTTCGCTGGTGTCAGTCGCCGGCGAGTATCTGATCGTTGGGGCGACAGCAACTGAGCTTGTCCCGCTAGGACGGATCAACGATTCCAGTCGCGTGACGGAATTGCTCGCACAGACGGCGGACACGTCGTCCACGCCCACCTTGGGTATTCGGGATTCGATCTTTTCGTCATGGCTTCGGCGTCGAGATCTCGTCGTTGCCTCTAGCGAGAAGGACGGTCATGGACCATAGTCTGAAAAGGGGACACATGATCATCTGGGTGAGTGGCCTCTGTGCGATGGCGCTCGTCTTAATATCGGGATCGGATGTGATGGCGAGTGGGCCGTCTCTTAGTCTCGATTTCGGACCGGACGGCCCCAAACAAACTGCCGTCGTCATCCAGATCTTGATTCTCCTCACGGTGTTGTCCCTGGCACCGGCTCTGTTCATCATGGTGACCTCGTTCACGCGGATCGTCATTGTGCTGTCGTTTCTCCGTCAGGCGCTTGGCACTCAGGCAGTTCCTCCCAATCAGGTCTTGTTGTCATTGGCCCTATTCTTAACGATGTTCATCATGGCGCCGGTTGGTCAGGCGGTGTTCAACAGTGCCTTGCAACCGCTCATGGCCGAGCAAATCTCGTATGAGGAGGCCTGGAAGAAAGGGAGTGAGCCGATTCGTGGGTTCATGTTGCGTCAGGTCAGGGAGAAGGATTTAGAACTGTTCATCACGTTGAGTCACATTCCCAAGCCGGAACGAGTGGAAGATGTCCCGACTCACGCGATCATCCCTGCGTTCATGCTCAGCGAGCTGAGGATCGCGTTCCAAATTGGGTTTTTGATCTACATCCCGTTTTTGATCGTCGATATGGTTGTCGCGAGCATTCTCATGTCGATGGGAATGATGCTCCTGCCACCAGTGGTGATCTCACTTCCGTTCAAGTTGATTCTTTTTGTCTTGGCCGATGGGTGGTATCTGGTTGTGGGGTCGATGGTGCGAAGTTTTCAGTGAAGCGTGAATCGTGACATGTGGAGCGTCTGAGTCCGACACGAAATACGCTTCACGAACGACGAGGAGCGAACATATGACACCAGAACTGGTGACGGAATTAGGGAGGCAGGCACTTGAAACCACGCTGTTGGTGTCGTCCCCGATCCTTGGGCTGAGTCTCCTGATCGGGCTGGCCATCAGTGCCTTGCAGGCCATGACGCAGTTGAACGAAGCCACACTGACCTTTGTGCCGAAGATCTTAGCGCTCTTTGGGGCATTGCTCGTCTTTCTACCCTGGATGCTGAGCGTGATGACGACCTATATGTCGAACCTGCTTATGAATATTCCGAACTACGTGCATTAGTGACACACGATGGCTTTCGCTCAGCCGATTCACATACTGCTTCCGGAATTCCAGGTCTTCCTGGTTCTCATTTCCCGCATCGGAGGACTGCTGGCGGCAGTCCCCGTCTTGAGCGGACGCGCGGTTCCACTGAAGGTCAAAGTCGCGCTGATTCTTAGTTTGGGACTATTGCTCGCTCCGATGCTCCATCTCCCGAAGATGCCGTATGACCCACTGGCTCTCGCGGCTGGGCTGGTGAGCGAAATGACGATCGGTCTGGCGATCGGGTTGGCGGTTCGGCTCTTTTTTAGCGCACTTGAGGTTGCGGGCGAACTGATCGGTATTCAAATGGGGTTCGGTGTCGTGCAGCTGTTTGATCCGGCCACGGCGACCCAAACGCCTATCATCGCACGATTCTTTACCTTGTTGGCATCGCTCGTGTTTCTCTCGATGAACGGCCATATGTTTCTCGTGGCGACCATTCTTTCAAGTTATGAGGCTATTCCCGCGTTCGGGGCATCCCTTCCGGGCAGCGTGGCGGATGATGTCCTACGGTTGTCTCAGAATATGTTTCTGCTCGGGTTGAAATTAGCCGCACCTGTGCTCGTGATAATTTTTGTGATCAATATTCTGTTAGCGATGCTGGGACGAGCGGTCAGTCAAATCAACGTGTTCGTCTTGAGTTTTCCCGTGACGATTGCCGGGGGATTGGCCGTCTTGGCGCTCTCCATGCCGTTTACGATTAGGCTCTTGGCACATGAGCTGGAGCAACTGCAATTCACCATCCAGGGGCTGCTGAAAGCATTGGGACATGGCTGAGGACAAGTCCAATAAGACAGAGCCCGCGACTCCGAAACGAAAGGAAGAGGCGCGTCGAAAAGGGCAGGTCGCGATGAGTCGCGACGTGTCGACGGCGGCCATTCTCTTAGGGGGGATTGGATTGTTGGCGGTGATGTTGCCGGTCGGCCTCCAACGAATGACGGAGATGACGAGGCAAGGCCTCACGCTCTCGTTCCCTGACGAGTTCTATGAAGGAATGTCCATCGAGCAAGTCTACACGGTTGTCACTCAAGCCGGGCTCACGGTCTTTGCGTTGAGTCTTCCGATCGTCGTCGGTGTGTTTGTGGTCGGCAGCGCCGCCTCCCTCTTGCAGACTGGCCTGTTATGGAAATCCAACGGGCTGCAGCCGGAATTCTCCCGGATCAATCCGATGAAAGGGCTCTCCAAGCTGGCCTCGTTCCGGTCCGTGATGGAATTGATTAAGGGGCTGTTCAAGATTGCGATCGTCACGGGGGTTGGGATCTGGGTCGTCCGGTACGACATCTTACGAGTACCCGAATTGATCGAATTTGATATGGGTTCGGTGTTGCAGATGACCGGTTGGTTGTCGCTGAAGGTCGGATTAGCCGTTGCCGGGGCGATCGCCGGGCTGGCCGTGCTCGATTATTTTTATCAGCGTTATGAGTGGGAACGGGACCTTCGTATGTCGAAGGAAGAAATCAAGGAAGAGCACAAGTCCACAGAAGGCGATCCCTTGATTAAGAGCCGAGTCCGGACCGTTCAGCGAGAGTTGACGAAGAAGCGCATGATGGCTGCGGTCAAGACGGCGGATGTGGTGATTACCAACCCAACTCATTTGGCGGTGGCCCTGAAATATGACACAGCCAAGATGGCGGCGCCGGTTGTTGTGGCGAAAGGAGCAGGCTTGATCGCCGAAAAGATTCGTGAATTGGCACGGCACCATGGAGTCCCGGTCGTGGAAAACAAGTTCGTGGCGAGAACCATCTTTAAACTCGTCGAGATCGGGAATGCAATTCCGAATGATCTCTACCGTGCCGTGGCTGAAATTCTGGCGTTCGTGTATCGCGCCAGAGGCGTGGCACCATGAGTGCTGGAAAGACCTAGACGCGTATGGCAACAGCAACAGAACCCCTAAGCAAGAATCAGCTCCTGAAGCACCCGGATATTCTGATGTCCGTTGGAGTGGTCGCCATTATCATGGTGATGTTGCTGCCGCTGCCGCGCTTCATGCTGGATTTGCTGTTGAGTTTTGACATTACGCTATCGGTCCTGATTCTACTCGTCGGGCTCCAGGTACGGAGACCGATCGAGTTTTCGGTGTTTCCCTCGATCCTCCTCATGATCACGTTGTTCCGGTTGTCTCTCAATATCGCCTCGACCCGACTGATTCTGTTGCATGGCAATGAGGGGGCTGGGGCGGCGGGAGAAGTCATTCGGGCATTCGGAAACTTCATCGTGGGTGGGAATTACACGGTCGGCTTGGTCGTGTTCACCATTCTCGTCATCATCAATTTTGTCGTCGTGACGAAGGGTGCGGGACGGGTGGCGGAAGTGGCGGCTCGATTCACATTGGACGCGATGCCCGGGAAACAGATGAGCATTGATGCGGATCTCAATGCCGGGATGATCAATGAAACTGAAGCACGCCGCCGTAGGCGAGAGATCACGGAGGAGGCCGACTTTTACGGTGCGATGGACGGTGCCAGCAAGTTTGTGCGTGGGGACGCGATCGCGGCTGTGATCATTATTTTGGTCAACATTCTCGGTGGCTTGGCGATCGGTATCTTGCAGCAGGGAATGAGTCCGGGGTTGGCAGCGCAAACCTATACGGTGCTGACTGTCGGTGAGGGATTAGTCGCGCAGATTCCCGCTCTCATTGTCTCAACGGCGGCCGGTATCGTCGTGACGCGTGCCGCTTCGGAAACAGATCTGGGTGGAGAGATGGCTCGCCAGCTGTTGATGTCCTCCAAAACGGTGGGTGTCGCAGCCGGGATTCTCCTGACCCTCGGACTCGTACCGGGTCTTCCGCATGTGGCGTTTCTCGTATTGGGAGGTGCGGTCGCATGGATCGCCTACCATCTTCACCAGCAGGAACAGGTCCAGGCAGCACCGACACTTGCTCCCGTCACAGCCAAGGTGGAAGAGGGCGTAACCCGTGTGACGCAGCTCGACCTCATGGAAGTTCAGGTCGGGTATGGACTGATCGGACTGGTTGAGGGCACCCAAGGGACTGCACTCCTGGACAGAATAAAGGCGCTACGGCGGCAGTTTGCTGAATCGATGGGCTTTGTTGTGCCCCCGATTCATATTCGTGACAACCTCCAGCTCCGCCCGAATGAGTATGCCATTATTTTGAAGGGGGTGGAGGTCGCCAAAGCAGATGTCGTGCCCGGCCATCTCTTGGCGATCGATCCTGGAACTGGGCAGCGAGGGTTGGTGAAGGGGATCGAGACGAAAGAACCCGCATTCGGTCTGCCGGCGCTCTGGGTTCCTGAAGAGGCTCGTGAGCAGGCTCAGATTGCCGGTTATACGGTGGTCGATGCGAGCTCGGCCATCGCGACACATCTGTCTGAATTGATCAAGCGCCATGGGCATGAACTGCTGGGAAGGCAGGAAGTGCAAGCCTTGTTGGATGAGGTCGGTAAAGCACACCCCAAGCTGGTGGAGGAACTCATCCCCACCCTGGTACCGCTTGGGACGGTCGTGCGTGTCCTTGGCAATCTCCTCAAAGAAGGGATCCCTATTCGAGACCTTCGATCCATCCTGGAAGCCATCTCAGACCAGGCAACGAACATCAAGGATGCGGATATCCTCACCGAATATGCGCGGCAGTCGCTGGCTCGAACCATCACGAAGCAATATCAGGCGCCGGATGGAACCCTGCAGGTCATTACGTTGGATCCACGGCTTGATCGGTCGTTGGCGGATCAAGTCGCGGCACTCCCCCCGGGGGCCGTGTTGAATCTTGATCCGACGCTCTCGCACAAACTTCTGAGCAATCTGAAGCAAGCAGCCGAACGAGTTGCCGCTCGAGGGCAGCAGCCGATTGTCCTGTGCTCGCAAGTGGTGCGCCGCCACCTTCGTCGTCTCAGCGATCGTCTGTTGCATTCCGTGCCGGTCATGGGCTTGAACGAAGTCGATTCGTTCGTTCGCCTGCAATCCCTCGATACTGTCCGGATCGATCTCGAATTGGCCCAGCCGTCCTAGGATAAGCGATGAAGATCAAGATCTTTCATGCGGTGACGATGCAGGATGCCATGCGGGCCATCAAGGAAGAACTTGGACCGGATGCCATCATCTTGTCGTCGAAAGAGGTGCATGAAGGGGGACGGTTGTTGCGGGTATTCAATCGGCCGGTGTTGGAAATTATGGCGGCTGCGGAACAAGAGACGCAACGGCCCACCCAGTTGAAAGAGAGCCGTCAAGTCGGCGGGCGACCCGCGGCTCCCAGTGCATCTCAACCGCCTTCGCCGGTCGCGTTCCAGACTTTTCAGCAAACGCTGCAAACCATTCTGCAGCCGAATCCGGATCAGAGCACGCCATCTGGAGATCACCCGAGTCCTCTCTCGAGACCGACGCAGGTTCAAAGAGGGCGACAGCGTCAACATCACATGCGCATGGCGGTGGCCGAGCTCACCCGATTGTTACAGGATCTCTCGCGTGACACAATCCACCCGGCTGGTCATCCCGTATCACCCCTTCTTATTGCCATGCGCCGTTCGCTCTTGGCGCGAGGGCTTCAATCGTCAACGGTTGAATTCCTCGTCAATGAGGTCCACACGACTCTCCTGCCTGAGGACGCCTCCGCTGAGGAATCAGTGCGATGCGCTCTCCACCGAGCTATTGCAGAGGGCATCCCCACCAGCGATCCCGTGTCGGCGGATCATCGGCATCCCACGATCAATCTTTTTCTTGGGCCAAGTGGAGCCGGGAAAACCTCCGCTGTGGCGAAGCTAGCGGCCTATTATCGATCGGAGCATCGGAAATCCGTCGCCTTGATCACATTTGATACCTTTCGGGACACGTCGGTGGAACAGATGCGGCGGTATGCCAGGCTTGTGGGCGTGCCCTTCGCCTGTGCCCTATCTGCTCGCCAGGTCGCTGAAGGATTGCGTCGCCAGACTCGGTGCGATGTTGTCCTGATCGACATGCCTGGAATCGGACCGGACGATCTCACATTAGCCAAAGATCTGGCCCGTCTGTTACCCGAAGACTCAGTCACGACCCATGTCGTTCTTCCAGCCTCTACCGGGATCCATGAAGCTCGTCGTATCGCCCGGCGTTTCGGCGATCTCCCACGCCCGCGTCTTCTGTTTACGAAACTTGATGAGACGGAATCTTTCGGGATGATGTTCGACGTGTCACAGCAAGTCGGTATTCCTCTTTCCTATTGGAGTATTGGGCGACGAGTGCCCGGGGAGCTTGAGGTTGCCTCATCGGAACGTCTGGCAACGCTTCTCACGGCTCATGGAGCTGCCGACTTTTCGATGGTCAAGCGTCAATCGGTTCGAGCGTCGGTCGGCACGCCTGCCATGACAGGAGTTGGTACTCACCGCGGATAACTGGCTGGAGGTCACACAATGCAATTTAGAATGCGAAGGCCCACCCTTGTACCGGAAGATGCGGACGCTGCAGGTGAATCGCCAACACGAGTCATTGCGGTCACCAGCGGAAAAGGTGGGGTCGGAAAAACCAACGTCGTGGCGAATCTCGCCGTGTCGCTCTCCAAGATGGGGAAGAAAGTCCTCATCCTGGATGCCGATCTGAGCCTTGGGAATCTTGATGTCCTTCTTGGTCTGGTTCCACAGCATACCATCGAAGACGTGCTTGTCGGCTCGCACACCTTGGCTGAGATCATGTTACAAGGTCCGGCGGGCATCCATGTGCTGCCGGCCAGCTCGGGTGTCTCGCGCCTGACATCACTGACGGACGCGCAACAGGTGATGATTCAAGAGCAGCTGGCCGATCTGGCTGCGGAGATGGATATCCTCTTGATCGATACCGGTGCGGGGATCTCACCGACGGTGACATTTTTCGCCTCGTCGGCAGACGAGACGATGGTCATCATCTCACCGGAACCTACCTCCCTGACCGATGCCTACGCGTTGATTAAAGTCTTGGCACGCCAATATCGCGAGCGCCGATTCAAGGTGCTCGTCAATCAAGCCAAGAGTCCACGGGAAGCCTCAGAAGTGTTTGGGAAGCTTGATGTCGCGGTCGATCGATTTCTGCATGTGGCCGTCGAATTGGTGGGAATGATTCCTGACGACGACTACGTCCACATGGCCGTGATGCAGCAGAAGACCGTCGTCGATATGTTTCCTGACGCGCCGGCCGTCCAGGCCTTCAAGCGGCTTGCCCAACAGGTGACGCAGTGGCCAAAGCCAGGCCTTCCCAAGAGCTCCGTGCAACTTGTGTGGCAACGAACAGCGACGCATGTAGGCAACTGAGAGGACGTGTTCACGGAGCGCCCATGAGAAAGACAGCCGTATCACAGCACCGCAAATCATTCGTCGCGCAGGAAGCGAGACGGGAAGAGCTTATCAAAGAGTTTGCGCACGTGATTCGTGCGATGGCCCATCGGCTGGCCTTTCGACTTCCGGCTTATCTGGATGCCGAGGACTTGATTTCGGTCGGCACCATCGGGTTGATGGATGCCATGGATAAGTATGACCCGACCCGCGAGGCAAAATTCAAGACCTATGCGGAGTTTCGCATTCGTGGGGCCATGCTGGATGAAATCCGATCGATGGATTGGATTCCGCGATCTGTTCACGAGCGCATTGGCCTTCTCCAAAAAACGCATGTGACCCTCATAAGCCGACTGGGTCGCCCTCCACAGGATGAGGAAGTGGCCGCGGAGTTGAAGATGTCGATGGAAGAGCTGGATGATTTCATCACGCGCGCCAGAGGTGCCGTCCTGATCAGTGTTGATGACTTGAGTCTGCATGAGCCGGATGGACACAAGGTCGTCAAGATGTTGGCTGATACCCATACGCCCGATCCGCTCTCCTCCTTAGTCAACGAACGAGAACGTGAAGTGATTGCCACGGCTATTCGGCAGCTTCCGGAAAAGGAGAGGCTGGTGCTCACGCTGTACTACTATGAAGAGCTCACCATGAAGGAAATCGGGGCGTTGATGAAGGTGACGGAATCACGGGTCTGTCAGGTTCATACCAAGGCCATCATCCGCCTCAAGGCTCACCTGCAGCCGGAAAGTTGATGGGGGCGTCCTCTTTTAGGTTCAGGTGTTCTTCCGAGGATAGCGTTGGCCTCCTTCTCGTGTGAACTCCGTGATACCCACCGGTCTGGCTAGGAATAATTTTCACCATACCCGGAAGAATCGGACCTAGATTCATTGTGGGGTAGCGACTGTCCGGATTGGGCGTCGTCTCTCATCGTAAATTCTCACCTGAATTCAGCAGGTCCTAACGTCATAAGAGCAAAGAGTTCCGAAGATACTCCTGGCACGAGGGTTGCTGTTACTCTTTGGAAACCACTATGGAGTCGCGTACATGAATCGAGGCATCTATCCAGTTTTGTCAGGGGCGTTAGCCCACGAGCGCCGGATGCAAGTGTTTGCCAACAACATGGCGAATGTGAACACGGCCGGTTTCAAACAGGATGAGCAGGCGTTCAAAGCGATATTTCCCCGGTACAGTGCCGTGATGCCCACGGGTGGTCGGACGGTAGGATTGGCTCAACAGATTATGGCCAGGCCCTTTGGACCAAGTGAACGTGCATTTGTCGCCCCCCATCAGATCAAGACGACTTTTGAAGCGGGACGCGTTCGATTAACAGGCAATCCGCTGGACATCGCCGTTCAAGGCCATGGGTTTCTGGAGGTGAAGACGCCTCAAGGGCCTCGGTACACCCGGAACGGTATGCTATCTCTCGACTCTGATCGGCGGCTGGTCACCGGGTTAGGTTTTCCGGTCATGGGCACGAAGGGCGAAATCAAGATTCCACCAGGGAAGCTGGACATTTCGACTCAGGGAGAGATTAGGGTTGATGAGAAGCCCGTGGCAAAGATCAAAGTCATGGAGTTCTCAGATGATGAGATGCCGACGAAGTCATCGGACGGGCTCTTCTTTTCAGAAAACGGCACGGAAAGCAAGAACCCACAGATTCAGGTCGGACACGTCGAAGAGTCAAATGTTAACTCGATCGGCGAGATGGTGAAGATGATTCAGGGCATGCGGAACTACGAGTCAACGCAAAAACTAGTTCAGACGATGGACCGGATGGCTGAAATCGCCATTCAGGATGTCGGACGAGTACTGTAGCCGACGGAAGTTTCACGTTTCATGTTTCTTGTTTCAAGTGTCTCGCATTCTTAAAACTTGAAAGCTGAAACGGTGCGAGAAACCGGTGAGGAGGGTTTCAGATGATCAGAGCCATGTGGACAGCCGCAACCGGAATGACGGCTCAACAGATCAACGTCGATACGGTCGCGCATAATCTCGCGAACGTCAATACCAATTCCTTTAAAAGGAGCCGCGCAGAATTCGCAGACCTCCTGTACCAGATTCAACGCCTGCCTGGTACAAATGCATCCAATGTCGGTGTCTTCCCGGTGGGGATCCAGGTTGGAGCTGGGGTGCGACCGACGACCGTGGCGAAGGAATGGATTCAAGGGAACATGCGCCAAACAAACAATGAATTGGATCTCGCGATCGATGGGACGGGGTTTTTTCAGGTATCGCGTCCAGACGGGACCATCATGTACACGCGCAACGGCTCCTTCAAGCGTGACAATGTCGGCAATCTTGTCACCGGCGATGGAGATCTTCTCAATCCTGTTATTACCATTCCTTCCGGTGCGCTCAAAGTGGATATTGGTCAAGATGGGACGGTCTCAGTTCTACTTCCTGGCGTCACTCAAGCTTCGCAGGTGGGGCAAATTCAGCTCACACGATTCGACAATCCATCGGGTTTAGTTGCCATGGGGAGCAATCTCTTCATCGATAGTTTTGCGTCCGGACCGCCGACACAGGGGACGGGCGGATTTACCACCGGATTCGGCACGATCCAGCAAGGGTTCCTGGAAAGTTCAAACGTGAATCTGGCCGAAGAAATGGTGAATATGATCATCGCTCAACGCAGTTATGAGATCAATTCCAAGACGATTCAGGCGTCTGATGAAATGATGGCCATCGCCAATAATCTCAGACGGTAAGGAGTAGCTTGTGACGAGGTTCATCATGGTGATCCTGCTCTCACTCATCGTGGCTTTTGGGGCTGAAGCGATGGTGATGGCTGGTACCCAGGCAGATGTCCGCGCAACGGCCGTAACAAAGAAACCGGCCATTCCTACGAAGCTCTCAACTGGTATGGAACGCAAGGGTACCAGTGAGGTGACCGTCGAGGTACTGACTATCGTCATTCAAAAGTACCTTGAAAAGGAGTGGAAACAGAAGGTGGCAACGGTCTCCGTTACGGTTCTGGACCCCGCTGAATCGGTCGTCATTTCTGGTGACTCAGCCGACCTCCATGTGATTCCTAGCCCTCACGAAGAGGGGCCTGGACGGCGCATGTTTCGGGTGGCGGTCACACATGGCAAATCTCAAAAGACCATTCAAGTGGTTGCGGATGTGACGGCGATGATCGATGCGGTCGTCCCCAACCGCTTTCTGAAGGCCAATGAACCGATCGATGTCGAGGATATTAAGACGGTACGGATGCGTGTTCACCAAGTGAATCATCATTTTATGACGAATGAACGTGAAGTCATCGGGATGAGTGCCGCACGGCCTCTTCCACCAGATGTCCCATTGCGCTCTGCATTCATCAGACCTCCTCTGGCTGTGAAAAAAGGCGACCGAGTCCTGATTGAGGTGCAACGTGGAGGGCTGTCGATCAGAACCTATGGGATTACCAAATCAAGCGGACAGGTCGGGCAAACCATCACCGTTGCCAATCTGGATTCCGGCAGGGAACTGACGGCCAAAGTGGTTGGTCCCAGCCTCGTTCGGGTGGAGTTCTGATGAAGCGAACGGCGCCATTCGTGAAGCGTGAAGCGGATCTCGTGAAACGGCTGAATCCGACAACGCGATGCGCTTCACGAACAACGCTCCACGGCTTGCGGACGGTGTTTCGACGGGCTGGTATGACTCATGTGGGCTATCGACTCTGGCTGGCGGCTATGATTCTCCTGCTTGGCGGATGTTCGAGTCCTCCGGATGTCTCGAGCAAGGTCGCTGTGGCTCCACTGCCACCACCAAAAACCGTGGGGTCTCTATGGCAGGAAGAAAATGGGCGGGCGTATCTCTATGAAGATCTTCGTGCCATGCGCATCGGCGACATTCTTACCGTAAAGATCGTTGAAAATCACAAGGGATCAAAATCAGCCGATACGGCAGCGCAACGGGAATCGACTATCCAAAATAGCCTGATCGGGAGCGGCATGGGCTATATCGGAATACCAGGTATCCGTTTCAGTGATGAAACACGTCGCGGAATGGGGATCGATGCGAGCGCTAACAGTAAGTTTGGCGGAAAGGGGTCGACGAGTCGGGCCGGGACACTAACAGGAACAATATCGGCGATCGTGACGGAGGTGTTGCCGAATGGTGACCTGCGCGTAGAGGGCCGTCGCGAGGTCACAGTGAACAGTGAAAAGCAACTGATGAGTATCGGAGGAATCGTCCGTCGGGTGGATGTTGATACCAAAAACACGGTGTTGTCATCGGCTATCGCCGATGCCAAGATTGAATATTCTGGGCTCGGTGTTCTCGACGATGTCCAGCGACCAGGCTGGTTTGTTCGTATTCTTGATTGGATCTATCCATTTTGAGAAAGAGGGGGTCAATGACGGCTCAAGTGAGGCGGAAAGTATGGGGAAGCAGTATGCCAATGCGGCGTCTGCTCAGTGATGATGCTCTCCACATGATGGTGCATAGTGGGGTGGTGCGACGGGTGGATTCCAGTCCTCCCAAGATGAGCCTACCTCAATTCTATGGAGTGGAGCATCGTGATCAGATCCCTAGTCAGGATTTAGCAGCAGAGCCGGGATGGCTGTCGCGCATCGCTCTGGGACAACGGTCGCCAGCACTGTTCTTCAAACGTTCACAGATACGATAGGTCCATTATCTATGCGGTTACACGTCTCGCTCTTGATCAGTATAGCGGTGCTGACGGGAACACTCGTCTCTCCCTTCACGGCCGATGCCGTGCGCATCAAAGATATTGGGGTGATCGAGGGAGTGCGTGAAAACCAGTTGATTGGCTATGGGTTAGTGGTCGGACTCGACAGTACCGGAGACCGAGTCATCGGAGGGCAATTCACGATCCAAGCGATGATGTCCATGTTGAATAAGATGGGAGTCAATCTTGTGATTGACCCGATCCAATTGCTGACAAGGAACATTGCATCGGTCATGGTGACCGCCAAGCTTCCCCCGTTCTCGAAGGCCGGTATGACGCTGGACGCAGTCGTGTCATCCATGGCCAATGCGAAGAGTCTGCAAGGCGGTACGCTCTTGCTGACGCCGCTAAAGGCTGCGAATCAGCAAGTGTTCGCTGTGGCGCAGGGATCGGTATCCATCGGGGGATTTCTCGGAGGGACGGGCGGGGCGGGTGGTGCCACAGTGGTCAAGAATCATCAAGCGGCCGGAGTGGTTCCTGGCGGCGCCATCATTGAAAAAGAACTGCCGGTGAACATCGACTCGTGGGAAACGGTTTCCGTGCTTCTACGGCGACCTGATTTCACGACCGCGATCAGGACGGCCGAGGCGATCGAAGGCGCCTTCGGGAAGGGCAGCGCTTCAGCGATCAATGCCGGAACTGTTAGGGCGACGATTCCTCAGCCCTTCCATGGACGTGTCGTTGAGTACATCGCCTCAATTGAAGGGCTGGATGTGTCCGTCGATGCCGTGGCCAAGGTCGTCGTGAATGAACGGACCGGAACCGTTGTGTTAGGGGAGCATGTGCGGATTTCGACCTGTGCCATTTCGCATGGCAATCTGACGATTTCGGTGAAGAATACGTTGAACGTATCTCAACCGTCGGCTCCGCTCATTGGTTCTGCAGCCGGTCAAACAACCGTTACTCCGGATGTTCAGACTGAAATTAAGGAGCAAGAATCGCGTCTCATTGTCGTGGATGAAACGGTGACTTTAGGCGAAGTCGTACAGGCTTTGAATGCCGTGGGCGTGACTCCTCGTGATCTTGTGGCCATCCTCTCGGCATTGCGGGCGGCTGGATCTCTTCAGGCCAATCTTGAGATAATTTAGGTCACGGCATGACGTATCCCGTCAAACAGACATCCATGGATGGTTCTCAATGGGTCTCTTCGCCAGTATCAGCCTATCGAGGTCATGATTTTGGCATCCAGTCCGGTCGTCTTGACAGTCGGCTGAACTCTATGAAATTGCAAGGTGCCGTCGAAAGTCCTGAACGGTTGGTTCAGGCTGGTCAGGAGTTTGAAGCCTATTTTATCTCGTATTTACTGAAGGTTATGAGAGAAACGGTTCCGGAAGGTGCCCTTGCAAACAAACAAGGAGCCTATTTCTACTCGTTCTATGATGAGGAAATCGGGAGACGGGCGGCTGAATCTGGAGGTATTGGGATTGCCAGAATGGTACAGGAATATACAGATAAACATTTTTCATCATCTCCTGTGAAAGACTCAAGTTCCGGCGAATAGGAACCGATAGAGTGTACGACCGGGGTAAAGGTCGTGATGAGGCTAGGCCGGTAACATGGCCCTGGAGACACAAGAAGGAGTGAGGTTATGCAGATTTCAGGTCATGGGAAAGTCGATCATCTTGCCAAGGTGTTGCTGGGGGTGCATGAGGCTGAAAACTCAGGATCCCGACAAGCAACGGCTCGTACGCAAGCAGGAAAGGATGAAGTTCAGATTTCTGCTCAAGCGAAGGAGCTTCAGCGAATTCGCGAACTGGCCAATCAGCCAGACCCGGAGCGGGCTGAACGAGTGGAGAGCATCAGGCGCTCTCTCGATGCAGGCACCTACGACGTCAGTGGTCGTGCCGTCGGTGACGCCCTTGTGAAACAGGTGCTGACCGACGCGATTCTCTAAACGAATTCCGTTTCGTGCTTGTGCGACAGCAATGGACGGACTTCCGTTCTGGCCTATGGATGGGCAGGTTGTCGATCGTGAAAGACTCACACCTTCTCGAGCAGATAATCCATCTCCTCAGTCGTGAATCCGCACAATGTGAGCTTCTCGCACACAACATTCTCCAAGAGCGTGATGCCATTAAGCGCATGGCGCTTCACGAATTTATCGCGATTAATCAGACTAGGATTTCGATCCTCGAGTGCTTGAGCGGGTTGAAGGAAGCGTTGGACGAGTTGGTGCGAGATCTCTCCGCTGCGCATGGCCTACCAGGAACGGGTCGGACCTTGCCGGACATTCTGCACAGCATAAAGAGTTCACAGGCGTTCGCTGGCTTGGAACTGTATGAACGACTCGCTGATCGAGTTCGAGCCGTCCAACGGGATATTGCCGTCAACCAGCTGCTCGTCAAGAATATTCAATCGTTTATTGTACGGGCGTTGGAAGCGCATCGGCAGACTGCTCCAGAAAGTGATGTCTATTCGATATCGGGTGGTCGGAGTTCGAGGGACATGCCTGCGACGTTGATCAGGTGTAAGGGGTGATGATCGATGGGAATTAGTGGACTGCTTGACGTGGCGAAGACCGCGCTCTTCACTGCGCAACAAGCGTTGACCGTGACCGGTCATAACATCAGCAATGTGAACACTCCGGGCTTCTCCCGTCATGAGGTCCTCCTGACTGAGCAGCGACCGGCCGATGGGAGTCCTGGGCAAGTTGGGACCGGTGTGAAGATTGCTGAAATCCGGCGAGCCGTGGACACCTTCCTGAACCGGGAGTTAACCCAATCGCAGGAAGATCTGGGCCAGTTTACGGTGGCGCGCGATGAACTGAGCCGGTTGGAGAGTCTCTTCGGGGATGCACGAGGACAGGGCTTGTCTGGGAAATTGAATGAGTTCTTCAAAGCATTGCAGGATGCGACGACCACACCGTCTCAGGTCGCTCCACGTTCCGTAGTTCTTTCACGAGCCTCGACCTTGTCGAGCGCATTCGAACAACTCAACGGGGATTTGGTTGAGACCCGTCGGGCCCTTGATGTGCAAATCGGTGTAACCGTCGGCGAGATCAATAGCTTGACGGGCAAGATCGCCCAATTCAATAGCCAGATTAAATCTGCTGAAGTCAGCGGTCAGAATGCCAATGATCTCCGTGATCAGCGGGACTTGGCAATCAATGAGCTTGCCACACGAGTCGAGGTGCTGACCCTCGAACGTCCGGACGGCACGGTTTCGGTATTCACCGCACGTGGACTTGTCTTAGTGGACCAGGAGACAACTCGCAACCTCGTCGGAGTTGAATCACTGGACAATCATGGCCTGCTGGATATCGGATACGATATTGGAGGGTCACAACCGTATGTGATCAGTGATCTGATAGGAACTGGGAAATTGCGTGGACTCCTGGATGTCCGGGATCGGACGATTCCCTCCGTCCAACAAGGCCTCGACACCTTGGCTGGTTCGCTCCTGACCGAGGTGAACCGCATTCATCGAGTGGGGTATGGGCTCGATGGGTCGACGGGGCAAGATTTCTTTGGCGGGCTATCGGTTACAACCAAGGCGCCTGCCACGAATGTGGGGTCTGCATCGATCGCCACTGGAACAGTGATGATCACCGGGGTTGGCCTATGCTTCTGGTGAGGCTCTAGCCGAGGAGGTCCAAAGTCAAATCAATGCAGACTCAACACTGACCGCAGCCGGCCGTCAGGTCACGGTCTTGTTTGATCGTACGACCAATCGACTGGTCGTACAGTCGAATTCCACCGGGGGAGGGAGCTTGGTCGACGTGACAGGCGGAACGGCACGGGCCACGCTTGGATTATCAGGTGGGGTCAGTACTGCGGCCTCCGGCACATATAGTGGGCCTCAGACGTTTCATCTGGACGGGATTGCGGTGACGGTATCGGGGGCTCCGGCCGCCAACGATGTCTTACGGGTGAACTCCCGCGAGAACGCGGCGAGAGACCTGGCCGTGACGTTCTCCGATCCGACAAAAGTTGCGCTGTCCTCGACGCGGGCAGGCGTTCCTGGAAACAACCAAAACGGTTTGGATCTCGTCGCACTGCAGTCCACGGCGCTTATCGGCCTGGATAACGCGACGCTCTTCGACGCCTATCGGAAGACTGCGACAGATCTTGGCGTGTCCGCTCAGGTGGCTGGTCAACGTCTTGAAACAGAAGAGATCCGCCATGAACAGCTTCAGAATTTTCGCGCCCAAGTGTCCGGTGTCTCGCTTGATGAAGAACTCGTCAATCTCCTCAAGTTCCAACGAGCGTTTGAAGCAGCTTCGCGCATGATCGTCGCGGCTGATGAAATGATGTCGACCTTGATTTCGCTCAAGCGGTAGGTAGAGGAGCACACCATGCGTGTCACAGAGCAACAGGTGTTTGGATTCCTGGTGAACAGCTACCAACGGGCTCGGTCTCACGCGCTGCGATTGCAAGAACATCTCGCGACCGGTAAACAGGTCTTACAACCTTCCGACGATCCTGGTCGCTTCCATCGGATCGTCGGGGAACAAATCACGCTGACAAGACTTGAGCAACGTCTTCGCAACATTTCCACGGCAACGACACGAGTTGAGCTGGCCGATACCTCCCTCCAAGGGACCACGACTACCTTATCGCGTATCAGGCAGTTGGCGGTTCAGTATGCATCTGATACGAACGGTGCGGCTGAACGAGCGGCTGGTGCGCATGAAGTGCGTGCCCTCTTGCAACATCTGCTTCAGTTGGGCAATGCAGAGTTCGACGAGAATCAACCGGTGTTCGGAGGCACGAGCCGACATGGCTTCGCCGCGGGGCTCGCGGTCTCGACACCGATTACCCTGACAAACACGGTCGCCGATACGTTGATCGTGAGAATTGATGGTGTGACATCCGGTCTGATCGATTTAACAAGCGGCACCGAGACGCTCACTGGTCCAGAAACAGCCGCACGGGCACAGAGTCGGATTAATACTGATTCAGCCTTACTTGCAGCGGGAAAAAGCGTGTCGGTGACGTATGAGAGTGATCGCCTTGTGATTGCATCGAATTCCGAAGGGCCGAGCGCCAATGCCGAAGTGGTGGGAGGGTCTGCACGGAGCCTGCTCGGATTCAACGGAGGGAGTGCCGGCAATGGCGCGTCCACATTCGTTCCCACGGTCGTCACACAGGTCGCCTCGAGCAATGTCGGAGGAGCCACACTTTCTCAGGGGCAGGTGCGTAACCCAAGCGTTACGTCATTCGACAACCATCTCATTCGGTTCTCGGGACCGGGGAGTTTCGATGTCGTGAATACCTCAGTGCCGGTTGGCGTGACGGCGAACATCGCTAATACTGGACGTGTTGGTGCCATCGATGCCGGGGTCATCGATCATCAGCGTCTGACCCTCGATTCGTACGAGATTCAATTCACGTCTTCGTCACAGTATTCTGTCGTGAACACGACGACGGGGTCGACCCTGTCGACGGGGAACTCGTATGTATCTGGTAGCCCCATCGAGTTTGATGGGTTGCGCGTCATACTTGCGCACGACCAGCCAGGAACGCCGGTGACCGGAGATCGCTTCTCCGTGACGCTTGCCCCTAAGACCGTGCTGAGCGGACAGACCTACGTCTCGGGATCCGCGATAACATTTGATGGTATTCAGCTCACGATCAGCGACGGAACAGCACCGCCTACCGCAGGGGATCTCTTTCATGTCGTCAGCCAGAGCCGATATGCGGGAGATTCCACCATTCAGGACATTGAAGTGGCCGACGGGGAAGTGATCTCAACAAGCATTCCTGGCCACGAAGTCTTCAGCGGTCCGAATGTCAATGTGTTTGAGGCCGTGCAACACCTGCTTGCCGCGCTACGAGGAAATTTTAGGTCCGGTGTCGAGGAGAGCTTAGGAGACTTAGATCATGCACTGAGTCAGGTATCGGCCGCTCAGGCCGAAGTCGGCGCGCTCGCGAATCGCTTGGAAGCCACCTCCTCGGCATTGGAGGACGCCAGAGTACTGGCCACGAATACGCTGTCCTCGTTCGAAGATATCGATTTGGCACGTACCATCTCCGATCTTACGCGGCAAGAATACGCGATTCAAGCTGCGGGCGAGACGCTCGGTCGGATTTTCGACAATTCCCTCCTGAAACATCTCCGGTAGGATCGTTCTCAAGTTTGTACCGTGGAGAGCCGATAATTCCATGCCACCTTGTGTCGCCATGGAAGGCTGTCATGCTAGTACTGACTCGTCGACGTGGAGAGAGTGTCACAATCGGTCCCGATATCCGTGTGGTCGTGCTGGGGATGAAGAGCGGGCAGGTTCGTCTCGGAATCGAAGCCCCACCGGCTGTCGCCGTACATCGGGAAGAGGTCTATACGAGAATCCAAGAAGAGAACCGGTTGGCCGCTAAAACACAGACTGTGCCGCTCGATGCGTTGCGTAGCTTGGCTCCTGTGAAACGGCGTGTGGTCTCGTGAGGCTATGTCCGTGAACTGCACATCGACTCGCTTTGGGTCCTTTGAGGTTCCCGACGAAAGCGTCGTCACGTTTCCTTCCGGGCTCCTTGGGTTCCCCGAGCAGCAACGGTACGTCATCCTTGATCATGATACTGAGGCGCCCTTCAAGTGGCTTCAATCAATTGAAGAGCCTGATCTTGCCTTTGTCCTGATGGATCCCGCCACGTTCCATCCTGATTACCACGTTGAAGTTTCTGCCGATGCTCTGATGGAGATCAAAGGAGGGGAGCGCGAGGATCTCACCTTGGTCGTGATTTTGACCATTCCCTCAGATGATCCAGGCCGAATCACTGCCAATCTTCGTGGGCCACTCCTCATGAGCCATACGAGCAAGCTTGGGAAACAATTAGTGCTTTCGGAGGACTTCCCCACTCGACATCCGCTGTTCCCATCCGCGCCTCCCTCACGGGGAGCGTCCACGGATGTGCAACCCGCCACAGAATGTCCGACGTGAGTCGTCTCCAGTGCGATGATGTTGGGCACACACTGGCTTAGGCAGCCGCCTCACGGATAGGCTGATAGCCTCGTCGGTAGGATTCCAACACGCGGACAAGTCGTGCGACTTCGAGCTCGAGTTGTGCATAAACGGGCGGCGCATCGTGAAGCGCGTTGAGCCGACCGACGGCTTCCAGACGACTGGCCGTGAGTCCGACTTCAGACGCACATAAATTGCCGGCGGTTCCTTTGAAGGTATGCGCCGCTCGTTCAACTGCGGATGAATCGGCATCAGCCAGTGCTGTTCTAATTTCGGCCAGCATCACCTGATGACGATCGAGAAACAGGCAGATGAGCTGAGCGAACAAGTCGTTGTCGCTACCGATATTTTGGTACATCCTGGCGGGATCAAAGACGCCTTGTGTCGGGCCCGTCGGAGTTGGTGGGTCCGTCTCGGAAATAGTCCGATCAGGCGGTAAGGTGGCCCACCGTGCCAGAGCCGCACGAAGTTCGTCCAATTTGATCGGCTTTGAAAGATAATCGTCCATCCCGGCGGCCAAACAACGCTCCCGATCTCCCTGCATGGCATTGGCGGTCACCGCGATGATGGGGATGTGGGGGCGAGTCTCAAGTTTCGGGTTGTATGTTTCAGGTTGCCGATCTGAACCCTCGTGGTTCGAACCTGAAACCTGAAACCTGGAATCCGAAACATATCCGCACGCCTCACCCTCTCGGATGTTCTTCGTCGTTTCAAAGCCGTCCATGATGGGCATCTGACAATCCATCAAGATGGCGGTGTAGTCACCCTTCTTCAACGCAGTCAACGCTTCCTGTCCGTTGTCGACGACGTCAGGTTGATATCCTAGCTTCTCAACCATGCGAACGGCGAGTTTCTGATTGATGATATTGTCTTCTACCACGAGCACGCGTGGGTGCTGGATGTTTTCTGCGACCGTATGTCTGGTAACGAGTTGGGGGACCGTTGAGAGCGTCCGAGGCTCTTTCGGCTTTTGGGTTTCCGCGAGGCCGAGAACGGTTCGTAAACAGTCTCGTAACTCATCATGACGAACGGGTTTCGGTAGGTAACCCATGGCGCCAGCCCGACGGGCCTCTTCTGCGTGGCCTCGTTGGAGCAGCGAAGTCATCACGACAAGGCGAATCCCGGCGCCTCCCGGATGGTCCTGGATTTCTCGGGCAAGCTGGAGCCCATCCTTCCCTGGCATGACGAAATCCAAGATGGCGAGATCGTAGGGTGTACCACGTTGCGTGGCCTCTGAAATGCGACGCAAGGCCGAATCGGCGTCCTCTGCAAGGTCGTCCGCCATGCCCCAGCCGGAGACCAAGTGATGAAGAATGAGACGGTTCGATTCGTTATCATCGACGATCAGGATACGCTTTCCGGTAAGATCTCCCATCGGAAGAATCGCACGTGGGGAGTCGGCTTGCTTGAGTAGGCGTGCCGTACACCAGAAGGTACTTCCGCGCCCTTCCGTGCTGCGCACACCGATCATCCCTCCCATCAGTTCGACAAGTTGCTTCGAAATCGAAAGGCCAAGCCCGGTGCCGCCGAACTTTCTCGTTGTTGAACTATCCGCCTGTACGAATGGACGAAAGAGTTTGGCTTGAGTATTCGGGCTGATGCCGATACCGCTGTCGGTGACTTCAAACCGAATGACGGTCGACTCGGGGAGCTCTTCTTCGAGATAGGCCTGTAGGGTCACTTCTCCTCTGTCGGTAAATTTCACCGCATTCGCCACGAGATTGGTCAGGACCTGACGCAATCGTCCGGGATCACCTTTGAGTCCGGTCGGGACCGCGGCGTGGACGAGCCCGGTCAGCTCTAGTCCTTTCGTTTCAGCGCGTTCAGCAAACTGCGCGAGCACCTGCTCGACCGTTGTGCGCAGGTTGAAGTCGAGACACTCCAGCTCCAGCTTGCCGGCCTCAATTTTGCTGCATTCCAGGACGTCGTTGATCAACTGCAGCAACGCGTCGCCGCATTGGCGTATGGTTTCGGCGTAAGACTGCTGCTCCGGCGTCAATGTGGTTTCCATGAGCAGACTTGTCATGCCGATCACGCCGTTCATCGGCGTTCGTAATTCGTGGCTGACCGTTGCCAGGAACGCCGTCTTGACCCGTGCGGACTCCTTTGCTTCCTCCAGTGCCTTGTCGAGACGGTGATTGCTCTGAAGCAGTTGGTCGGCAGAGACTTTGAGCGCCTCTTGAGTCTTGCGGACGTTCGTCATATCCGTAGCATAGCCACGAACCACCCCATGTTGAGGAAGCGGGCAGAAGGTCCATGAAAAGCTCGCGTCCGGAAGGAGGATTTCCTCGTTATGGAGCGCGCGACCGGTCTTGAGACATTGTCTGACGATGTCTTGCAGGCGGTGTGGTGCGACGTTTGGAAATCCATCAAGGCCGTAGCCGAATCGAGAGAGGAGCGCGATCATCGCGGGATTTGCATACAAGAGGCTGGAATGGTGATCCAGTTCGACCAGGGGTGAAGGGCTGTCTTCGGCGATGGCCGCTAAGCGATCACGGTCTTGTTCTAACTCCACCTCATGCGACAGGTCTCGAATGGTGATGAGCAGGACCCTCGTGTCATTGAGTGTGGTGCGGACGCAGGTCCATTCTATAGGAGTGCTCACCGTGCTGCTTCTCAGGAGCTGCTGATGTGTCGCGGAAATAGGAAGGCCTGTGTTCAAAGTGTGCTGCAATTGAGCGCAGAGGCGAGTTTCACGGGACCGAGTGAGCTTTGCCCAGAGCGTTGGGAACGACAATCCCAGACCGGAGGTGGATCCAGCTCCGAGTAATCTGATCCCTTCTCGATTCATCCCTTGAACAGTGAGAGCGGGATCGAGAATAAGGGTGGCAAACGGAAGCCCGTCAAGAAGCTCCACCGCAATGGGAACAGCCGATAGAGTGGCGACCTTGTGACGACGGGATCGTCTTCGTTTCCGGTCAGGTGTGTTCATTACGCGGCTCGTGGCACACTCGCGTCCAGATGTATGCCGACATTGACGCGCTCATTGATGGGGTCGAGTACACGCAGGACGGTTCGTACGGTATGGTCGGACGACGGTGCTGCGAGATCGATCTCAATCGGGGTGGCATAGGAGCCGCCTTGCGGATCGGTCGTGACTTTGACCAGAGGCTTCAGTCGATGCTGAGGATTGACTCCGACCACAATCGCCTGTTCGCCGGTGTTAAGTTTGAGCAAGCTTCCAACTGGGTACACCCCGATGCTTCGAATCATGGTCTCCACTAAGGTTTTCCCGAACTGGCTCCGCTCACCGGCGAGAAAGAGTTGCCGAACGGCATCATGCGGGATCATCGCAGGGCGTGTTCCCCGTCGACTCACCATGCTGTCGTAAAAATCAACGATGCCGACAATCTGGGCAAGAGGGGAGATCGTCTCGTTGTTGAGACCGCTAGGGAAACCGGTTCCGTCAGCGCGTTCATGATGTTCCCTCACGATGCGAAGAACATCTTCGTGCATTCCAGGGTGTTCGGAAAGAAGGGTCACGCCAAGCTTGCAATGCTGTTCAAGCAGGGTCTTATCTTGGCCGGAACATTCATCCCGTTTACGAACCAGATTACGCGGGAGACGGACATAGCCTGCGTCGTGGAGCAGCGCCCCCATTCCGACCAATTCCTGGTCTGATTGATCCAGGCCACTTTCAATGGCGACGATGAGAGAGAGGACGCAGGTATCCAATGCGTGACCTGTTAAGGACCGATCGAATTGTTTGATTTTCTGGATGGCTACCTGCGTGGCGATGGCCACCCGATCATTGAGAACGTGCTCCAACACGTTCGACACGATGGCTTTTGTGGCTTCAGGAGTAGGAGGCACTCCACGCTCGAGGTCATCAAAGATCCGCTCAACCGCTTCTTGGGCCTGTGCATAAATCACCACAGCGGGCTGACCACCGGGCATGGGCTCAGCGGTCTGCGCCACGTGTGATTCCTGCGGAGAAAGGGCATCGGGACCTGGTGGTTGATCGTTCATGGAGGACGGAGTCGTTGGTGAAGGAAGATCAGCGCCCTTGCTGGTATCGATTGTCACCATCCGAATCCCATGTTGTTTCATGAGCGCAATGGTCTGTACGTCGTTAACCATTCGCTTATGGAAGAGGAATGGGGTCCGATACCACGGAACATCCATGTCAACGACAAACATGCCGGGAACGAGTTGCTCGATCGCAATACGCTTGGTCGCCATAACGACTATGCTCCAGGTCAGAAGAATTGCAGGTCGGACATGCCGACGGAAGACCGATCTGTGTGTCATATCGGCGAACTCCGTGTTGAACTTGATAATTGCGGTCGAGCCCTGCCGCGTTCGGTGTTGGTGAGGGCGTGTGCGATGGATACCGTCCGTTTGGCCTCAAGACAAGGCAATGAGTGGCCGATAAGGTTCATCAGCGATGGTTCGTGTCGGCTGACAGACCTCAGGAGTCATGGGCATGAATGAAATGATCGTGTCAGTTCCTCCCGCAGCCTCGTTTCTATCGGTCGGGCTGCCGCTGAAACTATCCCTGACGCTGGATCAGCAGAAGATCATGTACGGATCGACGCTGTTGGGCTGGAAGGACCATGCCTGGCTTATCTGTGAATGGCCGTTGCAGCTCGGCCACGACCAACCCATCAGTGGCGGCACATCGTGCACGGTCAGCTACCTGCACGAGGGTAAATTGGTCGGATATCGCAGCGAAATACGAGATGTCCTCAATGCACCGGTGCCGTTGCTCTTCCTGGCCTATCCGAAAACCGTTGAAGAAATGCACATGCGTAAGCATGTGCGGGTACCATCGAATGAGCCGATCTTACTCATGCGAACCGATCAAGGACATCCATCCGAATCCGCATTGCCGACCAGTGATTATTGTGGTGGTTTGCTGAAAGATCTCAGCGAGGGAGGGTGTAGTGTCGCGTTGGTCACGCGACCTGGCTGGCTCGGCCCCGGCAGTAGAGTCCGCTTGGAGTTCGAGCTGCCTGGATTGGGACACATTACGAACCTCACCGGAATCGTAAAGAACTCCGACCGGCGCTATGGCAGCGAGATGATCGGGATTGAATTTTGCTTCAACGAGCTGGAGTACATCGAATATCGAGGGTGGGGCGGTTCCGTCCGCAACGCCATTGAACAGTGCGTCTTCCAAAAAGTCAGCGCCTCATTCCTCAACCCGTAGTCGAACTCGTCTTCGCCTCGACACCGGCTGATTCTTCCACAAGGCCTGGCAAATCTTGCCGGTAGATATGGTACTCCTCTCAGGATCTCTCGCTTTTTACCAAAATCCCCACTGATTTTCCCCGCTCATCCTGGCACACAACTTGTTAGGTGGAAACTGGGAGGAGTGCCGGTATGCCTATCAGTTCCACCGTGTCGCTTGCTGATAAGGAGGTGTCGGTGCCACGGGAGCTGGCTTTTCAATGCAACATAAGCGATCCAAGCCTCAACCCAGGCTGTGCAGGCGTGCGGTTACGAGCCCGAGAGCCACATCTGGGACCTGGTTGCTCAACACCTCCACTGACGCGTGTTGGCCGCGTTCACAGGTATTGAGTCTGTGCCGGTTCTTATTGAAACGCTGCTGCTCCATATTCTCCCGGCGGCAGGAGGTGCATGATGAAGGTGTTATTGATACCACCCACATACCGCTATACGACCCAGTATCCGTCGTTTTTGGCACCATGCGACTTTGCAAGTGGATTTGCCTATATCGCGGCGAGCTTGAAGGCTGCTGGCCACCAAGTGTTCGGATGCAACCCCAACAACGCGCCGGGGTATCCTTCGGCGCTCGACATGATTCACGACAAGATCGCACGGGCGATTGCAGATACCAAGCCGGACCTAATTGGCCTCGGTGGCCTCTGTACCGATTTTCGGTTCCTCCATGACGCATTGCATATTATTCGCCATTATGTGCCATCCGTGCCAGTCATCATGGGGGGCTCGGTCATCACCTATGATCAGGAGTTCATTCATGCAACCCTCAAACCCAACTATTCACTGGCAGGAGAAGCCGATGACACTGTCGTGATGCTGGCGGATGCCCTCGAAGGGCGCGGCGCTCTCGAAGCCATCCCGAATCTCTGCTATCAGAAGGACGGACGGTTAACGTTTACAGAAAAAAATCTCAAATTCGGACGAGATTTAAACGAGCAGCCTTTCCCTGACTATTCCATGTTTGACATTGAGGGAATGCTGGAAGCTTCGATGGCTGCACGTCCTCTGTATCGCTTTTACCGCAAGAACCCTCGGATTATGCCTATAGTAACGGCGCGGGAATGTCCATTCGCCTGCACATTCTGTCTGCACAGCCATGGGGGACGAGCGAAGTACCGAGCGCGTACCACGGAAAATGTCATGGAGGAGATCAAACAACTCTATGACCGGTATCAGTTCAACATCCTCATTCTTCTTGATGAACTATTTGCCGTGAATAAGCAGAAGCTGGATGAATTTTGCCAATCTCTGATTGAGTATCGTAGACGATACGGATGGGATTTTAATTGGATGTTTCAAACGCACGCGAATGCCAGGCTCAATCTTGAAAGCCTCATATTGGCCAAGGAGGCTGGCTGTTCATACTTCAGTTATGGTCTTGAAAGTGCCAGCAAGCGGGTGCTGAAGAGTATGAAGAAGGGCACGCAGCCTGAGCAGTATGCAGAAGCCATCGCGATGGCGGATCAGGCACAAATTGGATTCGGAGGCAACTTCATCTTCGGCGACCCGGCCGAAACGCCGGAGACCATTTCTGAAACCTTGACGTTTTACCGAGACCATTGCTCGGACATTCATTGTTTTATGAGCGGCATCCAACCGTATCCTGGCAGTGCCTTGTACGGCGTCTCTCAGGACATGGGTCTGATGCCAGACAAGTTGGTGTTCTACCAAACGATCGATCAGAAAGTGTTCAACATGACACAAATGCCCGATGCTCAATGGATTGGGTATTTGCGGGCCATTGTGGCGTTCGATAGTCTGCCGCTCTGTAAGACCGTGGATGTCACGCGTATCATCCGGTGCGCTCTGCAGAATCGCATGACGGTGAATAGCGGCCGACAATTTTGGGAGCTGTTTGCCGAATGCCCGCACTGCAATAAAAACTTCTCATATATCGAATTGACGGAACCCGATCGAGTGCCCACGCACGGACTGCAGATCATTACGGGTTGCGAACATTGCTGCAAGCGCATCCGTCTCAATGTGCCCGTTGCAAAGGACAAAGGGCTGCTGCTACCGATTGAAACGGATCCACACGACGAGGCACGACCTATTGGTCAGCCTACGGGTGTAGCAAGTAGCGGTGATGAGCTTCCTCAATTCCACAATGCTTCTGAGGAAGTGCGAGCGTTCTTGGATCGCATGGTCACCATGTGTGAACAAAACTCCTACCATGCAGCTGTGGCGTACTATGATGCTCATCGAGGACAATTCCAATTCCATCCAGCCCTGGTCGAGTTTGATCGATTAGTCGGTAACCTGCGGCACAAGCTGGCAGCGTGATGCAGAGGGAGCTTGGAATAGGGCAAGAGGATCGAGTGGGTCATCCAAAGATTTTATTAGTGCAATTAGAATTTGGCACGTGGGCACAGGCAAAAGCCTGGTCCTATCTTGGTAACTTTGCGGTTGAGGATGGCCTCCGGGCCGATGGGTGTGACTGTGTGACGCTTCCGGCACTTTCAGATGTTCCCGATAGTTCGCCGTTGTCCTGGCTTCATCATGCGAAACAACTGTTGGCTGGCCAACGCTTTGACCAGGTCTGGGTATGGCTGGTTCACAATCGATACTCGGAAGCGTTTCTTGAATGGGTTGATGAGTTGGCGCCGGTGCGGGTCGGCCTGATCATGGAGTCCTTGGAGTACAGCGAAGAAGACTGTCGCCGCTGGCCACACTTGCGAGATCGAGCCGCTTTCGTCAAAGGTCAGATTCGGCATATGACGCATGTGCTAGCAGCGGATGAGCGCGATGCGGACGTAATCAATCAATCAGGCCTGGTTCAGGCGTTATTTTGGCCATCAGCAGTGCCGTCGCGATTCATAACAGAGACCATCGTGCATCCGTCGCGCCGTGAGGTAGCGTTTTATGGAGAACTCTATGGAGAGCGGAAGGCGTGGTTGGCGATGCCCGGGTTAAAGGACTTGCTGATCCATCCACCGTCCGCAGAAGCGGCGACCGAGTTTCCCCAGCTCTTCAATGCATTGCATCAGCAGATGGCTGAGCGGTTCCAGTCAGGGTGGCAGCCTAACCAGGCTGCACTCACGGAGTATGTGGAGCTTTGGCGCCGCTTGCGCGAGGCTATCTTCGTCAACTGGTTGGCCAGCCTGAAGACTTGGAGTGCCATCGTCAATCTTCCTAGCTTGTTTCAATCCTATGCAGGACGCGTCGTGGAAGCCATGGCCGCGGGTCGTCCCGTGATCTCCTGGGAGATTCCCAATCGTCCCCGAACGAAAGCTCTCTTTCAGGATAACCAGGAAATCGTTCTGTTCTCGGCTCATTCGCCGGAGAGTCTTGCGGGGCGGATCGAGTACGTCCTATCCGATTCGAAACGTGCCGATTCGATTGGTTCTCGCGGACGACGCAAACTTCTCGCTTATCACACAGCAGAGCGGCGTATGCAGCAAGTGCTTGAATGGATTGAGTCTGGAAAAGAACCGGACTATGGCGTTCCCCCTGCCTTTGGAGAACGACCATTATCCATAGGTCGTCCATCTGTAGTTGAAGCAAGCCCATGGACTAGATCACAGACACACCTGCCATCGCCGACTCAACCGACTGTTGAGCCGAATGTGCAACGCAAAGAGGCACCTACTATTGAACCCAAGTATGAGGACTCGATGAACAGCGACGATTTTTACATCAACTTGTTTGTTAAAGCACCGGTCTGGTCCACGCCTGAGCCGAATGCTGATGAAGCCGCCCGATGGAGCAAGATGGCGGCGTTCTTGGAGCACATCTTGCGCCGCGTACGGCAGCAGGAGCCAAACAAGCGACTACGAATGTTGGATGTCGGGTGTGGTCGCGGGTGGCTCACCAATCTTGCTACAGCATACGGGACATGTGAGGGCATTGAGCCGGTCGCTGGGGTTGTCGAATGGGCACGCAAGCTGTTTCCCCATCTGCGGATTGAAGCGGGGATGGCCGAGAGTGTGCTGAGTCGGCCTGACTTTGCACCCTATGATGTCGTGCTGACTTCAGAGGTAATCGAGCATGTCCCGCACGAACAAAAGGAAAAGTTTCTGGCGCAGCTGTCCCAGCTTCTCAAGCCTGATGGCCATCTCATTCTCACGACGCCACGAGGTGAGATGTGGGAACGATGGAGTACAATCGCACCTCCGAATCAACCGGTGGAAGACTGGGTTACGGAAGATCAGTTGTGTGCCCTGTTTGCGTCGCAGGGATTTATGGAACTGGGGCGTGAGCGCGTCTATGTCGAAGTGCCAAATCTCCGGTTCATCCCGGCTCCAACGCCCGCTGACGTGCGTTCCATGAACCTGCTCCCTATCTACCAAGTGTGGGTCTGCCAGAGGACTTCTGCGCCTGTCCCTATTCCCTTTACGCGCCCACCGAAGGTGTCAGTCATCGTCCCGACGTACAATCGTCCAGACCGTCTTAGAACGGCCCTCGAGAGCCTAGCTCGTCAAACATTTCAGGACTTCGAGGTCATCGTTGTCAATGACGGGGGTTGCGAGGTGGGGTTTGTTATTGCCGCCTGTGCCGATCGCCACCGCATTACAAGCATCAGCCATGATAGGAACCGTGGGCTGGCCGCAGCCCGAAATAGCGGGCTGCGTATGGCGAAGGGATCCTATATCGCCTATCTCGATGATGATGACCGCTACCTTCCACATCACCTTGAGACTCTTGTCAGTTTTCTGGAGCGTGGCGAATGCCGGGTGGCGTACACTGACGCCTGGCGCGTTCATGAGCAACAAATCGATGGCGAGTATATCGAGACCGAGCGTGATCTTCCGTATTCGTACGACTTCAGTCCGGCCGACCTTCTGGTGGGCAACTACTTCCCTGTGTTGAGTGTCATGCATGCGAGGCAGTGCTTGGACCAGGTGGGATTCTTCGACGAGTCGCTGTTTGCGCACGAGGACTGGGATCTTTGGATTAGGATGGCGACGCGATTTCCATTTAAGCACCTACCCGTGACTACGGCCGAGTTTACCTGGCGGAGCGATGGCACCTCCATGACGAGCGGGACTAGCGAGACATATCGGCGCACGATCGACATCATTTACCGAAAATATGCGCCCCACGCAGAACAAATTGCCGGGGTTCGTGAAGCACAGGCTCAGAATCTGCAAAAATTGTATGCCAAAGCTCCTGCGAAATCCTATGTGTGTTCTATCATTATACCGGTGTGGAACCGGCTCGATCTCACAATGGAATGCTTGACGGCTTTGTCGAAGATCCAAGACCAGCCGGAATATGAGGTGATCGTCGTGGATAACGGATCGACCGACGGCACTCAGGAATTCTTGCAAACATTGGGCGGGGATGTTCAGGTTATTCTCAATGACGAGAACTTTGGCTTTGCCAAAGCCTGCAACCAAGGGGCACGGTCCGCGCGTGGGCACTATCTTGTCTTCTTGAACAACGATACGATTCCACAGCCTGGTTGGCTGAATGCCCTGGTCGCGGAAGCAGAGGACGATGTATCCATCGGCGTAGTCGGCAGTAAGCTCCTCTATGCTGATGGCACGATCCAGCATGCGGGAGTGGTCCTTGCGAGAGGACACCTCAACCCGTATCACCTCTACCAACGGTTTTCAGCCGACCATCCTGCGGTCAATCATCGAAGGGAGCTCCAAGCTGTCACGGCAGCATGTCTCCTGATTCGCCGAGGGATTTTTGACGAAGTGGGAGGCTTCGACGAAGGCTTCCGCAACGGCTTCGAAGACGTCGATCTCTGTCTGAAATCACGTCAGCGCGGATATCGGGTAGTCTATCAACCGCGAAGCGTTCTCTACCATCTTGAGAGTCAGACACCTGGGCGCAAAGCCTACGATAGTGAAAATTGGCGACGCTTGTATGAACGGTGGAAGGATTGTTGGTGGCTAACGGAGGAGGATATTCATTACCACGCTGATGGGTACAAGCTGATTGGGGCGGGAGAGGATGGCAATCTGAACGGTCACCTTGAGTTAATGACCGATATTCGGGATCGAGCGGCGTGGGCTCACGTTGCTGCGACGCAGGCCGCTGCTACAAGACAGGAGTGGGCACAGGTGCGGAGGGAGCTGTCGCTTTATCAGGATTGGCCTGCTGACTCCTCAGTATTGTTATGGGCAGGGATGATATGCGAGCGCCTGCATGAATCGACCTTACAGGTAAAGTTTCTGGACCGGTATCTTAAATTACAGGATGACCTACCGATGCGGCTTCAAGTCATCCGTACGTTTCTAGAACAACAGGATCTTGGAGCCGCTGACCGACATCTACAGAAGTTGTTGAGTGTGAGCCCCAATCACGCCGAAGGTCTGTTGTTAAAGGGGATCCTCGGCATGCAGCGCGAACAGTACGAGCAAGCGGAACAGGCGTTTGAGTCAGCCATGGGTGCTGGTGCAGACAGGAAGAAATGTTTGATGGGAATGGGGATGGCGGCGATGGGACGAGCCTACACACAAGGAGCGTGGGAGCGATTTCTCCAAGTATTGGCTGAATATCCTGACGACGCTGAAGCCATTCATTGGTTGCTCCGAGCAGGGACAGCACAAAACCGATGGCAAGAGCTGGGCGAACAGCTGCGCAGCTATGTCGAGAGAAATCCAGAAGACGTAGCCACGCGATTTGCATTCGCCAGCGTGTTGTTGCGTGGGGAGCAGATCGAGGCAGCCCGTCGGGAGCATGATGCTCTTCGACGGATGGCGCCGAGCTATGACGGACTGGATGAACTCGGTCGAGCCATAACAGGGAGAGAAGCGGCGTTGGCCATGGCGAGTTCGTCGTTTGTGAATGGTGAAGCGTGACGCGCCCAGATACTGTGAAGCGTATGTCGTGAAACGTCAGGATTCGGAACGAGATACGCTTCATGAGGCTCGCTTCACGCATGATGCACGCAGGCTGGGTGTCACCGGTGACGAGGTGATGGTTGTCCCCGTGGTCAATGCAAGCCAGAATAAGGGACGGGACATGGGACGCGTCCTTGTGATTCAACTGGCCAGATTAGGGGATCTCGTGCAAACGGTTCCTGCGATCACCGCGCTGAGGACAGCTCACCCAGATTGGGTGATTCATCTCTTGTGTCCGGCGCAGTTGGCCGAACTCGGTCGACTCCTACCAGGAGTTTCTCATGTTGTGAGCTGGGATGGAGCCGCATGGCATCGACGAGCGGCCAGTGCCGAGGTGGAGGTACGTCCCGAACATCTTGCAGAAGCCGGTGCCGGGATTCGTGCCATCAGCAAAGACCTCTATGACCGTGCGTTTGTGTTGAACCAACATCCTCGAGCGTTCATAGCCGGAGCACTCCTCGCACGGGAGTCCGTTGGAGCCGTAAGCGGGAAGCCGCTGAGCCACAAGCTGTCCCCGTGGGCGGAGTACATCAGACGCGTGGCGACATCCAAACGCAGTCATCGTGTTCACCTGGCGGACGCGTTTTGTGGCATGTGCGGCCTCTCCCCAACGAATGACATCATGCCCATACAAGTTCCAACAACGGTCCTTCCCACCGACCTTGAGCCGATCGGGCAGTCGAATGGTGATTGGATCGGCCTGCTGGTTGGGGCGGGAGATCAAGAGCGATTGGTTCCGATTGGAGTCTGGAAGCGCCTGATCGCCGAGTGTCTGGAGCTGTGTCCTGACAGTCGCATCGTGTTGATCGGGGATCAGCACGAACACGAGCGGGCACAACGTATTCAGGAGGCACTCGCTCCGTTGCTTCTGGGTCGGGTGTGGGACACCACAGGAAGGCTCTCGCTGGTTCAGCTGGCGGGCCTTCTCGCTCGCTGTCGCGTTGTGGTCGGAACGGACACCGGTCCACTTCATCTCGCAGCGGCGGTCGGGACCAGAGTCATCGGGTGGTATTTTGCCAGGGCGCGTGTGCATGAAACGGGGCCCTATGGTCTGAATCACTGGGTATGGCAGGCGGAGGCGAGAGAGATGGATCGGCTGACCGCAGTCAAGCCGAGCCGATGGCCCATCGCTGAGACGATAGCCCTGCTTGGTGATGGCGCTGCCGCGTCGGTCGAGGAGTGGTCGCTGTGGAGAAGTTACCGCGATAATCTGGGCGCCTATTATGTCGAGTCGGAGCACGAGCCGATCGAGCCGTGTGAACGGGCGCAGATTTGGCGGCAGCTGCAACCCTTGTCGGTCTCCTGAGGGGACTTCGTGGAGCATTTACAGCAGAACTTGGAGAGGCTTCGTTCTCGGTGGCCGGCTCTCGTTATGGCCGTACGGGACAGCGCCGGGAGTGTCCTCACCCTGACACCCTCGCGTGAAGGTGCTCCCTCTGCCACGTACCAAGGTCAATGGGTCCACAGTGCCTACGATCCTCGCACAGAAGCAAGATCTTGGGCCGACCAACAAGTGAGTGAATGGAAGCGGGGAGAGTTGGGTGTCGTACTCGGGGTCGGATTGCTGTATCACATCGAGGCCTTAGCTCAGGTGAATCCTGATCATTTCTCGCTAGCCGTCGTGGTGCCTGACCCCTCGGTGCTGAAGGATGCGATGGGAGCGAGGCCGCTCGGTCCCTGGCTCGACACGATTATCTGGATCACGGGAACGGCTCAGGACATGGCAGAGCAACTGGCATCACACGCCACATCTCTCCGGTTCTTTACCTATGGACCGGCGGCGCGAGTCCATGCTGAGGCACATCAGCGGCTCGAGGCCAACTTGCGGCGGATCATTGCCGTCCAAGCAGGAGGCCGTCTGCATGTGGCGGTGGTCGGTCCGATTTATGGTGGCTCACTCCCGATCGCCCGTTATGCCGTCCGCGCACTCGGTGAGTTGGGCCATCGGGTCACCTGTATCGACCACGGCGTCCATCATGCCAGCTATCAGGCCTTTGATGCCCATCGAGAGGATCGATCTCGACTGACCGTACAGAGCCGCTTTGCCGATGTGCTGAGTCTTAGCACGATGGCCACCATCGCCGAGGATCCTCCTGACCTTGTGCTGGCCATCGCCCAAGCTCCGTTGTCGCTGGCCGTTCTCCAACACTTGCAGAAAAAGAAGTTTCTGACGGCCATGTGGTTCGTGGAAAACTTTCGGCATCTCACATACTGGCAGCAACTTGCCGGTGGGTACGACTATTGGTTCGTGATTCAACAGACTGAATGCATCGAGGCCCTGAAGCGGGCTGGTGCTGATCAGGTGCACTACCTTCCCATGGCTGCGGATCCGGTCGTCCATCGTTCCATCACCCTGACGGCTGATGAGCAACAGGAGTATGGAGCCGACGTCTCGTTTGTCGGCGCAGGGTATGCCAATCGACGCCGTCTCTTGCCTCAGTGGCTCTCCAAGGCATGGTCATTCAAGTTGTGGGGGAATGAATGGGACGGTGCAGCCGCCCTTTCCAGCGTCCTCCAACGAAACGGGGCCAGGATCGATACCGACACCTGCATGAAGGTGTTCAATGCGACAGCCATCAATCTGAATCTCCATTCCTCTTCCGGCATGGGAGTGGATGCTCATCCGGATTTCGTGAACCCTCGGACGTTTGAACTTGCCGCATGCGGGGCCTTTCAACTGCTGGATGAAAGAACTCTCCTTTCAGAGCTGTTCACGTCTGAGGAGCTGGTGTGCTTTCGAAGCCCAGGCGAGGTTCCCGCATTGATTCAGACGTGGCTCAAGGATTCGGCCGGCCGGAGAGCCTATGCAGCGGCGGCGCAGCGGCGCGTGTTGCGTGAACATACATACCGACACCGGATGCAGGACCTCCTCGCTGCCGTGGGCCTGCATCAGCCCGATAGAATTGGTTCGGTCTTGCGTGGCGAGCGATCCGCGACCGAGCTGCAGCGTCGGACGGATTCTGCAACCGAACTCTCACCGTTGCTGAGGCGATTTCCTCCCGGCCAACGGGTCGAGCTCAAGGATCTTGCCGCCGATATCCGGACACGGGCCCCTGGTCGCGAACTAAGCCGAGAGGAGTTGCTGGTGCTGATGTTGGACAGCTATCGGGCTGAAACGAGAGATCTTGTATGACGCGCACGATGGACGTCAGTTTCAAATCGCGCGTTTCAAGTTTCATGCTATCGGAAGGCTGGTTCACCCAACTTGAAACCTGAAACTTGAAACCCCAAATCATGAAACAAGTTCTGATCTTAAACATCACCCGGATGGGCGATCTTGTGCAAATGGGAGCTCTGTTGAACCGACTTCAAGAAGAATGGCCGGGAGCGTCGGTGGATCTGGTGGTGGATCGGCGGTTTGCCTCGGTAGCGGCCTTGATGACAGGTTTGCGCGATGTGATCCCGTTCGATTTTCACGTGCTTATCGACGAGAGCCGTGCAGCGGTGAAGGATGTGGTCTCACTCTACCAAGAGGTGAATGCCTGGGTGCGGCCGCTTGCCGAACGGCGCTACGATCGTATCATCAACCTCACGTTCAATCGGCCCAGTGCCCTCTTGGCCGGCGCGATCGGCGCGGCGGACATGCGCGGCGCGCGAAGCGCATGGGACGGCGGGATGGTGGTCGACAATCCATGGATGGCCTATTTTTGTGATTTCCACCAATTCCGCCGGTTCAATCGATTTAATCTCGTGGATGTCTACGCGTTAGGTGGCAGCGGTCCCGGTTCGTTTAGTCCATTACACATCATGATTCCGGAGCAGGATCGTGCATGGGCCAGGCAAACACTGGCGGGATCGCCTCAGTGGGTGGCCGTTCAAGCCGGTGCCAGTGACGTTATGAAGGCCTGGCGTCCTCATCTGTTCGGGCTGTCGCTCGCCCAGCTCAGTCAACAATGGCACGGCGGTCTTGCCTTCATCGGTGGTTCCGATGAGGAAGAGACCATCGCTCAGGTCATACAGGCCTATCGAGAGGCGGGGGGGCGGAATTCGGTCAAGAACCTCACAGGCCGTACGACTCTGAGCCAGCTTGCTGCCCTCTTGGCGGAGTGCCGGAGTCTGTTGACCAACGATACAGGCCCTATGCATATCGGCGTGGCGGTGGGAACCTCGGTGATCGATCTTTCAGTGGGTCATGTGGATTTCCAGGAAACGGGTCCCTACGGGACGGGCCACTGGGTTATTCAGCCCGAACTCGATTGTGCTCCCTGTGGGTTTGAGCAGGTGTGTGCCCATCATGCCTGCAAGGATCGGATTGCACCGGACCTCGTGGCGGATCTACTACTCCATGTCTTGAAGGGCGTACCGCCTCCATCACGAACGACGGGTGTGCGCTTGTATCGGTCAGATGTTGATGAGGATGGATTGGGTACGTTCCGATTGACCGCAGGAACGGAATCCATTGGGACGGCTTGGTATGCCGGCTTCTGGCGCCGGTATTGGTATGAGACCTACACCGGAGGCGGGAGTAGGGTCCCAGCTCCTGATGGGCCACCACCCGACGAGCAACAGGCAAGAGAATCCATTCAACGTTTGATTCCGCTTCTCACGGTTGCGTGCCGGAAAGCCGAGGAAATCGCACATCTGGCCGGTCGGAAAACCATCAACATTGCGCAGGTCACACAGCTCCAACATCAGCAAGGGAAAGAAAAGGATCGGCTGGTTCGTATTGGCATAGGCAGTTCGGCCACGGCGCCGGTGATCGCTGCCTTTCTGCGGCAACTCCAGAATGACAACGTCCAGGGACTAGACCGCCTAGCCCATCACCATGCAGGTGCCTATCGAACGCTGTTGACGAGGGTGGTGGATATTCAACGACGATGTTTCGGTTCAAATGCAACGGACTCCTGTCCCTTACCCGGGTCTCAGACCACCTATGCGCCAGACGGGCTCAACGCAGCAGGTTGCGTGAATCTCGCTGGGAAGAAGGAGACATCTCATGCAGATCAAATTGGATAATGATCAATGGGTGGCGCCGACCGACGCGTCATTGGAGGAGGTCTTTGCTGAGTTGAGTGAGCGTGCTCATGCGAAAGCACGTATTGTGACGACCATGATGCTCGATCGGCGCCGGCTGACCGACCGTGATCTGGAGCCAGGCTTACTAAAAGAATCTTCCGCCAAGTTCGGGAACCTTGTCGCGACGTCACGTACGCAAGAGGAGATCATCCACGATGCCCGTGGTGCAATCCGTCGCTACCGAGAACTCGTCGTTCAGGAAGGAAGCTCGCTGGCATGTCAGCTTCGACTGGGCAAACAGGAACTTCCCTCTCTAGACCGGTGGTTGGGGAAGGTGGCCGATCTTTTGGAATTGACCGGAAACCAGGCGTCGGATCCCGAAGCTGACTCGATGGTCGGCGACAAGGCCAAATGGATCGAGGAGCTGCTTGCCGCACGACAGCTCAGCGATACGGTTCGTATGGCCGATCTGCTCGAGTATGAAATTCTACCGAGGCTTTCCTCCGAAAACGACGGTATCCGTTAAATACCGTTGCAGAGCAGTGCCTCTGCTCTCTGGTGGTTGGTCTGGAGGCTCAAGTCCCCTCGGGATCGGCCGATAAGACAAGCACGCCACGAAGAGGCGTAAGGGAATACGGCTTCTGCACGGATGTCGGAAGCACAGCAACGGATGGTGTTCTAGTTTCAAGGAGGAAGAGCCATGGCTCTTATCGTTAACAACAATCCCGCGTCCATCGCAGCGCAGCGGAATCTCTCGATTAACACCCTGAGTCTGAACCGTTCGGTCGAACGGTTGTCATCCGGTCTGCGGGTGACCCGCGCTGCGGACGATGCCGCCGGTCTCGGTTTGTCCGAGTCGTTGCGCGCACAGATTCGTAGTATCAACCAGGCGACGCGAAATGCCTCGGACGGCATCAGTCTGACGCAGATCGCCGACGGTGCCGCCGCGACGATCGGCTCATTGCTGGCCCGGTTGCGTGAGTTGTCGTCACAGTCCGCCAGCGGAACAGTGGGGGTTACGGAACGGTCTTATATCGATCAAGAATTTGTTGCTTTGCGCTCAGAAATCGACCGGATTGCGCAAGTGACCGAATTTAACGGTCAGGCATTGACCAGTGGGAGCACGATCAGCTTCTCCGTCGCCATCGGGTTCCGTAGCGGTACGGGGAATACGCTGGACCTGGCGCTCAACGATATTACGACGACCTCGTTAGGGTTGAGCTCGGTGAACGTGTCAACCTCAGCCAATGCCACGAGCGCGCTGTCAAACATCGACAATGCCATCAGCGCGATTGCGAGTGCACGAGCCGAATATGGATCAATTCAGAATCGGTTCGAAGCGACGATCGCGAATCTGCAGGTCACGAGTGAGAATCTCACGGCTGCAGAATCGCGGATCCGAGATGCCGATATTGCGCTCGAAACATCTGTGTTCACGAAGAACCAGATTTTGGTGCAAGCGGGTATTGCGACGTTGGCACAAGCCAACACGCTCCCGCAACAGGCACTGGCTCTACTCAGAGGATAACGGCAGCGCACCGTCCACCGCCCCTCTCCTAAACCGGAGAGGGGCCCGGTGAACGGAGTGATCTAAAGGGGGACGTTATGATCACCAATGTAACATCGAAGGTGGATCTCCCGGCCGCTGCCAATAGCAGAAGTCAAGCTGCTGTTCAGCTCAAGACGAAGCCTGTGGCTGAGCACGCGCAAGGTGCTGACTTCTCGTTCGCCTCTTCCACGGATCGGATAGCGCTTGAGCAAGCCGTGAGTAAAGTGAAGGAAGTGTTTCACCAATCGGGTTCGCAGTTGCAGATCGAAGTCGACCCCGATCTTGAGCGGGTCATCGTGAAAATTCTCAACGGGGATTCCGGAGAGGTGATTCGACAGATTCCCCCCAAAGAAGTGATTGATCTGGCCAAGAATCTCGCGGGAGTGAAAGGGGCGTTGTTCGGAGAGCATGTGTGATCTGACACACAAGGATGTGAAATGCCGACGATAAGTTTCGGAGGCCTAGGAAACGGGCTGGATTTTGGTCAGGTTGTCGATCAACTGGTGAAGGTTGCCCAACTGCCGGTTGATCGACTGACCAAGAAAAAAGCCGATCTTAATACGAAGCTGACGGATTTGACCACCGTGAGCACCAAAGTGGCGGCGTTCCAAAGCGCCGCCGAGGCGCTCCGGCTTTCGACATCGTTCGACAAGACGACGGCCTCGGTAACGGATTCGACGGTCCTCTCCGTCTCCGCCTCCTCTTCAGGAACAGCGGGAACCTACAGCATCCGGGTCGTTCAACTCGCACAATCACATCAGATCGTGAGTAAGGCGGCCAAGGCGGTGTCATCAGAGACCGCCGACATCGTCAGTGGTGGATCTGCCACATTTACGTTCAAGGTAGGGTCCGGAGAGGACCACACCGTGAATCTAGGATCAACGGCCACCCTGGCAGACTTGCGGGATCAGATTAACGATCTTGGAGCTGGTGTGACCGCCTCGTTGATCAATACGGGGACGGAAGCGGTGCCGTCGTACCGCTTGGCCCTTTCGTCCAATAACACGGGAAGCGACCATGCGATTACCATCGTTGCCGACGGCACGGATCTGGATCTCTTGAATGGGAGCGGAACCGGCGGAATTGATACGTTGTCTGCCGCTCAGAATGCCGAGATTCAAATTGGAGATCAGTCGCTGAATCCGTTGACGATTGAGCGTAGTTCGAACACGATCACTGATGCCATCCCAGGACTCTCTCTGACGCTCACCAAGACGACGGGAGCGGAGACGGTCCAGGTCAGTCTGTCTCAGGACGTCAATGCCGTGAAGACGAACGTGACAGCCTTAGCAACGGCGTACAACGAAGTGGTCAAATTCATCAATGAACGGACCACCTACGACGTGACAACGAAGCAAGGAGGGGTATTTTTCAACGAGGCGTCCGCCCGGACGGTATTGTCTCAGCTCAGAACAGCGCTGTCATCCTCGGTCAGCGGGGCCACCACCTACAGCAGTGTCGGGCAAATCGGATTCAAGACTGAGCGAGATGGAACGCTGACGGTCGACGATGGGCAGCTGACCACCGCCCTGAGCACCAACTATAGTGCGGTGAAGGCACTCTTCGCCAACCAGGGAACGGCGACCGGGCTTGCCCAATCTCTGGTATCGGCTGTAGACGCGTTGAATGATGTCGTCGGCGGGGCGCTCACACTTCGTAAAAACGGCGTCACCAGCGAGATTACCCGAGTTGGAAACGACATCACCCGGCAAGAGGACGCCTTGAGCCGCTACGAAGAACGACTCAGGCGCCAGTTCGCTGCACTGGACGGACTCCTGCGACAGCTCCAGGGGCAAAGTAGCTTTCTGCAGTCTCAGTCTTCATCGAATCAATCTTAACACTAGGATCATCAGCTATGGTCACCCAGTATGCGCGTCAGTATGAACAGACCCAAGTCGTGACATCCTCCGGGGTCCAGTTGGTCGTGTTGCTCTATGACGGTGCCATTCAGTCGATTGAGATTGCGAGACGGGAGATCCAGGTGAACAATGTTCGGGAGAAGGCACGACACCTTGGGCGAGCCATCGCCATCATTGGAGAGCTCAACAGTGTGCTGGATCAGGAACAAGGCGGAGACATCGCACGGTTATTGCGGAGATTGTACGACTACATGCTGGCGGAACTTGTCGAAGCCAATGCTCGAAACAATGAGCGCAAGCTGGAAGGGCCTCTCCGCTGCCTGATCACGTTGCGTGAAGCATGGCGTGAAATCGCTGCTCAGCAGCAGCCTCGCATGGCGGGAGTCCGATGACTGCTCTGAGCCCTGACCATGCGTTCGAGATCGAGCGACTCACCACAATTGCCGTTGATGCCGCTCAATCAGGGCAATGGGATGTCGTCATCCAATGCTATCGAAACAGGGGAACGCTCTTGGAAGTGATGCGACCCGCACTTGAACAGGGAGAAGAATTGTTGCGGTTGGACCGCCAGGTGTTCGACCACGTACAGGCCACACAGGCCTTGCTGACATCGTTGTTAGAGGAAGCCGCGGCGACAAAACGCCGATTACAAAGGCTACGTCGACGACTAGGGGAGCCTGCGTTAGCTCCCGAGTCGATGTCCATCGAAGCCTAAGCGAACTAGGAACGGCCAATGGCAAGCGAGGAGCTGCCGACAGTCAATTTACAACCAACCCCCGATCACACGCTGCCTTCGACCAATCAGCAATGGGAATCGCTCCATCAGTTGCTTGCCGCGGTGGTTGCCTGCCAAGACGAACACGACATCGTTAAGGCGTTGACAAGGCAGTTGCATGAACTGATCCCTACGGATGCGATCGGAATCGCTCGATCAAGTTGTGCACATGTCCGGCTCTGGTCGATTGATCAGAGCCGAGAAACAGAGGCACGTCTCCGTCGCTACCTCCTTCGACGGCTTGGTCATGTTGCGTCCGATACGCCTCAACGTGCAAAGCCTCGACGGCCGGGTCGCTCCGGACATCTCTCGCTCGTGCCAAGCTCAGCATGCACGTTCCTTGAGCCGGATGAAACACCGACGAACGCTCATGAGATACCCTTGGCATTAGGACAGGAAGAGAGGGGTCTGTTCTTTGTTCAGCGAAACGGCACCGAGTCGTTCAGCGAGTGGGAAAGACAGGCTCTTCACATCGTTGGCACGGTCCTGGCGGTGTCTCTTCAAAATGCAGAATCGGGTCGATTTCGACGAGATCTCGATCGTAGCGACCCGTTGACCGACATGCTGAATAGCCATGCATTCGATGATGCCTTGACCCGTGAATTGCGGGTCGGGCAACGCTACGGAGTCACGGCCTGTCTGTTGGTGATCGGACTCGATTACTTCAGAACGGTCAATGATCGCCTTGGCTACGAAGCCGGAGATCAGGTGCTCCGATCGGCAGCGGTTGTGATACGCGAGATGGTGCGCGACACTGATATCGTGGGGCGATGCGGAGGCGACACATTTGGAGTGGTGCTCCCGCATACGGAGAGACGGCAGGCCTGTCATCTTGCGGAGCGATTGCGAGAGCGGATCGAGCGGCACCTGTTTGTCAGTCAATTTGGGCAGGTTCGTATTACGGCGAGCATGGGGTTAGCGGCGGTTCCAGATTTCGGCGTCGCGACGAGCTTGGATTGGGCGACGGCTGCCGGGTCTGCATTAAAGGAAGCGAAGGCTCAAGGAAAGAACTGCGTTGCCGTCCATGCGCCGCAACCGCCGGCTTTGGCCTGTGTCGGTGCACTCAGTCTGGCGGCATGACGCCAAACGGAAGGTCCCCATGACGTCACTCGGTACAACATCGTCGGTTCAGCCGGTCGAGATCTCACAGGACGAACGGCGCGAATGGATCCGAATCGACGATCGCATATTGATGGAATATCACATGGTGACCGAGTCGGGGAGGGCGCTTCCCATAACGGTGGCACCTCCGAGCGCTCAGTCGATTTCTGAAGCGGTGATGAAACCCACGGCGGAACTACTTGCTCGCTCAGGTGAATCGGTAATGGGCTCACCGATGCTGCCCTGGATCATGAAGGTGGATTATCTCCTTGAGGTCATCTTGAACGCCTTGGCCGCCAGCCGACCAGAGACTGTCAACATTGCTCGCCTGACGGATGTCAATTTGAGTGGGGGAGGAGTGGGATTTGTGGCTTCACGGGACTTCATGAGTGGTGATCAGCTGATACTCAAGCTGTTTCTACCTCCGTTTACTCCGATTCAGACCACCGTCCGAGTCATCCGATCGGAGCCGTTGGCACAGGGCCAGGAGTTCATGATCGCGACGGAATTTATCGATCTCAAGCCCGATGATCAGGAGCATCTGATCCGCCACATTCTTCAAACGCAGGCGGAACGACTGCGATCGCGTCGAAAAGCCTCAACCTAAAGGCACTCTCACGAAATTTCTTGGCTAGGCCGCCCGAGTGGAAGGGGTCGACAGGAGCTGGAGCAGCGTCTCCCCTATGTGGGTCAAGGCCGTTGCAGCTGGAGAGGACGGAGCATGGTGTATGACCGGGGTATAGGCGCGTACGGCTTGCTCCATCGCGGGATCTTCAGGAATCTCACCCAGTAGGGTTAAGTCACCACCGACATATTCTTTGAGTAACTTTTTCAGCTGCGGCACGTTGACGCGGGCACGTCCCGATACGCGATTAAGGACGAGGGCAGGCTGAAAAGCTCGTAAGGTCGATTCGGCGATCGTTCGCCCTGACTCGTCGGTCTTGCCTGCGACCTCGAGAACTTCCTCCACGCTACAGTAATCTCGATTGGCAAGTCCCTCCGCCATGACATTGCGCATCACAAACATGGAGAGAACACGACGAATGGCGGCCAGCTTGATAAAGCGGTAGAGATCCAGGACCGAGGTCGGATCAGGGGTCGCGACGACAACATGATGGTTGGCCATGAGAAAAAAATCGAGTGCATGATAACTGGTACCCGCTCCGATATCGACAATGATCACATCCGCATCGATTTCTTCAAAATTCCGGATGAGTCGTTTTTTCTGCGAATAGGGCATATTCGCCGTAGCCAGTGTGTCTCCGGTTCCTGGAATAATCCGCAAGGCGCGATGAATGGGAAGGCATTGAGCGACATCATCCAACCGTTCGACTCGATGGGTGAGAAAATCGGTCAGAGTGTGTGTCGGATGGAGATGGCCGAAGAGCACATGCGCGTCTGCCCCTCCGATATCGAGATCCGCGAGCACGACTTGCTTGCCGTTTCTCGCTAGGTTCAGCGCGAGGTTGGCTGCGACGACACTTTTCCCAACCCCACCTTTCCCCGATGCGATAGAGATGGTGTGTCCCATTGCGGTCAGTTGCTGCCGGTTAGAGTCGGGTGCCACCTCTTCATCGGCTCACCAATGGAAAACCTGAAGAGATTTGTCTTACTCCGGAAACAGCGGCACAGATGGAGACGCCACCGCCGATACCTGAGTATAGCACCGACTCAAGTTTTGAAATCGCGCCGCCGATACCTCACGTGTCATGAATAACGATGGATCTACATCAACGGGGAGTGAGTTGAATGGGGCGTCCACACGGGACGGAGAAATCTTGACCGTGATGGAAGTCGCAACATTCCTCCGGGTGCCCAAATCCACTGTGTATAAACTCGCGAGGGTCGGCGAACTGCCGGCTTCGAAGATCGGCAAGCATTGGCGCTTTCTCCGCCGCGATATTCATGAGTGGATGCACAGTCGATCAGGCAAGGCGTGAACGAGTATGCGTCGTTCTCCCGTTGACCGACAGCCTGGCGAATGCCTCCATCCTTCGACCCGCACGGTACTCAGAACATGAGCCGTCGGCATGATTTTGCCGGGACGCCCATCTCTCGAACCGACCTTCTTCCACACAAGCTGATCGTTGCGTACTCAGGCCGATACACCGAGCATCGCTCGACTCGCTCAGGCTCAGGTCATCCGATGGATGTGCCGATATGGAATGAAGCGCTGGGGTGAATCAACGGCGCCCAACCACCACGGAATCGCGAGCCGTGTGTCTCTGTGTTGAGGCAGTGAATGAGAAAAAGGAGGCATCATGCCGGCCGATCCCAACATGAAAATTCTCGTCGTGGATGACATGGCCACGATGAGAAGAATCGTCAAAAATATCCTGAAGCAGCTGGGCTTTCCTCATTGTGACGAAGCAGAGAACGGACAGGAGGCGCTGCAAAAACTTCGGAGCGATACGTACGGATTCGTGGTCTCTGATTGGAACATGCCGGTGATGACGGGCATCGATATGCTTCGTGCCATCAGGGCGGACGAGAAACTCAAAGCCATCCCAGTGTTGATGGTCACGGCTGAAGCGCAACAGAGCAATCTGGTTGAGGCCGTCCAAGCCGGGGTGAGCAACTATATTGTGAAGCCCTTTACGGCAGAGACGATGCAAGAAAAGCTCGGCAAGATTTTCAAGTAGGCCATGGTGTGTGAGTCGATCATGGGTAGCAGAAGCGCGGGAGGGAACGTGCAACAGCGAGAGCAAAAACTCTATGAAGAGCTGGGCGAGCTGGCACGGTTCGTCGAGCGAGCGATGAAGGCGATTTCAGAGGCGAGCCCGGGGATCATATCCAGCAGCTCGCAGCTGCCGACGGCGTCTGGTCACCTCAGCGATCTGAATAAGATGACTGAAGAGGGGACTCTCGAAGTCATGCGTCTGACCGAACTCATTCAGGATAATCGGGATCGCATCGCGAAGGATCTGTCGGCGGTCGTGGAGACCTTACAGGCTATGGACTGCCTCAAACTGACAGAGCGCCTCGAGCAAGTGAAGACCGTGATGGTGGAGGACGGGCAGCACCTCACGGAGATCATGACCGCATTGTCCTTTCAAGACTTGGTCGCGCAACGAGTCAAAAAGCTGGTCACCATACTCGATGACGTGCAGAGCAAGTTGGTGGAACTGGTCGTCATCTTCGGGATTCAACAGAACGGGGAGCCCACGGGTGTGGACGGAACAGCGGGACACCTCCTGAAACAACTCGATGAATCCAAGAAGACGGCCATGAAGCAGCAAGTGGCCGACGATATTCTGGCGCAATTCGGGTTCAAATAGGGATCAGGTTTCAAGTTTCGCGGTGTCCGTTTCATGTTTCTGGTTTCGAGTTTCATGTTGTCGGAAAACTTGAAACCTGAAACTTCCAGCCGGAAACCAGTAACGCCGGATCTCGCCGAATTCATGAGGGCGATGACGAATGGATATTGCCACAATCCTCGGAATCGTGATTGCGCTGGGCTCCATTATCGGAGGCCAAATACTCGAAGGTGGGCACATCGGGTCGATCATGCAGCTCACCGCCTTCATCATCGTGATCGGCGGGACCTTCGGCGCCATTTGCATCCAAAATCCGTTATCGGTCGTCATCAAGGCGTTCGGCGCGCTGTCCATCGCAATCTCAGGACCGCATATCGACAATAAGGGAACGATTAAACTCATCTTGGATCTCGCGACGATCTCCCGGAAGCAAGGGTTGTTGGCGCTGGAAGGAAAGCTGAAAGACATTAAAGATCCGTTCATGAAAAAAGGCATTCAACTGATCGTCGACGGAACCGAACCGAAGGCCGTGCACGAGATTCTTGAGATCGAGGTGGAACATCATGAAGAGCAAGGCGTGATTGCCGCGAAAGTGTGGGAAGCAGCCGGTGGGTATGCACCGACCGTCGGCATTATCGGTGCGGTCCTTGGACTGATTCACGTGATGGAAAATCTGGCCGACCCCTCAAAGCTCGGCGGCGGTATCGCGGTGGCGTTTGTGGCCACGGTCTATGGCGTCGGCGCAGCCAACCTCTTTTTTCTCCCCCTCGCAAATAAGATCAAACTGAAGCTGAAAGAAGAGGCGGGGGCTCGTAACCTGGTCATTATGGGGCTCATCGGACTGGCTCAAGGTGAGAATCCACGGTTGCTCCAGGAAAAGTTAGAGGGGGTCTTGCCGCACAGCGAGCGGACAAAGGAGACGAAGAAGTGAAGTGGCAATCGTCTAGATCTGAAGTTTCGAGTTTCACGTTTCAAGTTGAGGGGAACGGCCATCCGATAACCTGAAACAAGAAACTTGAAACTCGACACGCTTGTACAAGATACGCTTCACGCTTCACGAGGTACGTTCCTAGATGGCAAAACATAAACACGAGGAACATGAAAACCACGAGCGGTGGTTGGTCTCCTATGCCGACTTTATTACCTTACTCTTTGCGTTCTTCGTCGTGATGTATTCGATCTCGTCCGTCAACGTCGGCAAGTACCGAACCGTCAGTGAATCGATTAAGGCGGCCCTCAATCCGGTCGTGAGTCCACCGTCCTCTCCCACCCCCATTGCGTTGAGTAGCAGCAAAGCGGCACTCACGGCACCGGACGCGCCTGGGAGTAAGGAGGTGGTGGTCAGAAAACTCAGAAATTTGGTCAAGAGCATCAAGGCGGTCCCTCAGATGTCGACGGTGCGAATCACCGAAAAAATCAACGGCGATATCGTCATCACGATCCCAGACCAGCTCTTATTCAACAGCGGAGAGGCAGCAGTGCGTTCAGAAGCGCTGCCGTTTCTTGAGGGCCTGAGCGGGGCGCTGGTCGAGCTCAACCGACATACCAAAGTCGAGGGACATACGGACAATGTTCCGATCCGCACGGCACAGTTTCCTTCCAACTGGGAACTATCGGCGGCTCGAGCCGTCATGGTCGTCAGAGTGTTGTCGGAACTCTACGGGGTGCCGTCCGACCACCTGGCCGCAGTCGGACATGCCGACACGAGGCCGCTGACGGAGAACCTCGACCCGGAACAACGGGCCAAGAATCGTCGAGTTGAGGTGGTCATTCTTGAGCAGGCTCCGCCCGCTCCTGCACTCGAGGCGGGGAACTCGGTGGACGAGTTGGGACGTTCAACGGAGGATGCGCAGCAGAGCACGTCGCAGTTAGTTCCGGAACTGTCGGGCGAGGGGCGCATACCAACACCATAGACGTTGGGTGGAGGCCGGAGGCCTCTCAAGTCCTGGCAGAAAGCAGCCGACACGGTGTCTTAGGGACTTCAGTGGAAAGGTCTTTCACGAGATGACGGCTCAACCTCCTGCAAGTGAAACACAGCGACAAGAAGACAATCCCAGACATCTCACTCCGACCGGGGAGCTCACCATCTTTGAAGTGGCTGAGTTCAAGGATTCACTCGTCAAGCTGTTCACGTGCGAAGGGCTGGTCTCCATGGATCTGAGCCACGTGTCCCGGGTGGATACGGCGGCGATTCAGGTCATGCTATCGGCTCGGAAGCAGGCTCGTATGCTGGTCATGGGCATTTCCGAGGATCTCCAGGGAAAGTTGAATCAATTGGGGTTTACTGACCCGCTCAGTGAGTGACCGTGATGTCCGTCTCGGCTGAGACAATGACACTCACGAGAGAGGGGACAAGCTGGACCCATGGCTGACGTAAGCGTCTCCGACCGAAACGGCGATGGTTCGCACCTCGTTGAGGACGCGTCGCTACCGGTGCTTCAAGCCCAGCAGCAGGCCTGGACCGTCTTTGCCAAGAGGGCGATACAGATGATCCCGGCTTTGAAGGCACAAATGAAGTCCGTGACGCAGGAGACCGAGCGTGCGGCACTCGATCTGATGGTGCATCTTCGGCTTCTCGCGTCATCCGATCGAGCGCTGTCGGCGAAGGAGAGAGCGGACAGTCTCTCCAAGGTGGTGATGGCATTGCAGTTTCAGGATATCACGCGTCAGAAGTTAGAGCATGTCGGGCTGGCAATGGATCAGCTCGACAGCCACCTACAGGTTCTTGTGAACGATCCGTTGAGTGACGAAGCCCAGCGAATGATCGCCGATTGGGAAACCATTGAATCGCACTACACCATGGAAGATGAACGACGCATGCATCAAAAGGCGTTGAAGCCTGACTATGGAGAGCCGGTGCCAACGGGGCAATCGGATGAAGGTGAGGATTCCGTGTCGCTATTCTAAACATAAGGGGCCCAGGAGATGTGAAGCGTATCACGTGAAGTGTGAAACGCGAGACAGGCGGAGGAACATGACGCACCAACTCCGGAACGGAAAACGCTTCACGCTTCACGAGTGACGCCGTACAGTCGTTAGTACGCCGCTTAGAATTGGAGGAAGTGATGAGTAAAACAGCGTTAATCGTCGATGATTCACCCACCATGCGGCAGATGGTGGCGTTCACCTTAACGAACGCCGGATTCACCGTGATTCAAGCGGAGGATGGGAAAGATGCGGTGAAGAAGGTGTCGGCCGGCATGAAGCTGGACATCGTCGTCACGGACCTCAATATGCCGGAAATGGACGGCATCGCGCTCATCAAGGAATTGCGGAAACTGACGACGTTCAAATTTACCCCCATCCTCATGTTGACGACGGAGTCGGCGGCGGAGAAGAAAGTCGCGGGAAAAGAAGCCGGCGCGACGGGGTGGATCGTGAAGCCGTTCAACCCGGAAGTCCTCCTTAAAACAATCGCCAAGGTCATGCCGGCATGACGGCGTGAAACGTATCTCGTGAAGCGTGAAACGTGAAGCAAGAGAGGGTGTGAACCGTGAAAGGTCAAAATCCGGCACGAAATACGCTTCACGAGATACGTTTCACGAACGACGGGGTTTCAGATGAGTAGTGATTTTGCACAGTTTCAAGAGGCCTTCTTCGAGGAAGCGGCCGAACATCTCGCGGTCGTCGAAGACGGTCTGTTGCAACTGGAACAACATCCCACAGACTTGGACCTTCTCAACAAGATCTTCCGTTCAGCCCATTCGATTAAGGGCACGGCCGGCATGTTCGGGTTCAATGCCGTCGCACAGTTTACTCACAAAATGGAAACATTACTGGACCTGCTCAGAAACGGGCAAAAAGCCGTGTCTCCTCCGATCGCCGACCTGCTTCTGACCTCCACCGACTGTTTGAAAACGCTGATTGAGTCGGCCAAAACCGGCGCACCCGTCGATGACAACACCGTGCAGCGGCTCACGGCGGAACTGGCTTCGGCGAGTGCCTCCGACGCACAGCCGGCGGTCGTCGGGAGTGTGAAAACAGAGACTGCGTCGAGTCAGCGCTCGAGCGGCACGCAGACCTACAGAATCGCTTGGACTCCGCCTGACTGGCTCTTCCAACGGGGTCTTGACCCACTCCAGTTTATGAAGGAGCTGAGGAGCCTTGGAGATCTCACACAGATTACGCTCGATGCTTCGCGATTGCCGACCTTATCAGAGATCGACCCTGAGAAATGCTATCTCTCCTGGGAGATGCACCTGTCCACGGCAACGGATGTGAAGACCATCGAAGCGGTCTTTGACTTTGTCCGTGAGGACAGTGTTCTGACGATTGAAGAGCGTGAAGCGTTCAGCGTGAAGCGCGAATCGGCCAAATCCGGAAACGAGATACGCTTCACGAACGACGAACGACGTTCCGATGACGGTTCACCAAAACCGTTGGGAGAAATTCTCGTGGAAAGCGGGGCGGTCACCCCAGCTGAACTCGACCAGGCACTGGCCCAACAAAAACGAGTGGGGGAAATTCTCGTCGAACAGAAGACCGTCACACCACAGCAGCTGGAGCAGGCGCTGCACAAGCAACGGCAACAGGAATCCACGACGACATCCAAGAAGGCCGATACCGCCTCCATTCGTGTGGATACGGCCAAAATCGATAAGCTCATCAACCTCGTCGGTGAGCTGGTCATCACGCAGTCCATGTTGAGTGATTTGTGCTCCAGATTTGAGATCAAGCAACTTCCGGTGCTGCTGGAACGAGTGGCACAACTCGAGCGGAATACCAGAGAGATCCAAGAACGGGTCATGGGAATTCGGATGTTGCCGATCGGCACGGCCTTCAGCCGGTTCCCGAGGTTGGTGCGTGATCTCTCGGCCAAGTCGGGGAAGAAAATTCAGCTGGTGCTCTCAGGGGAAGAAACCGAGTTGGACAAGACCGTGATTGAATCCATCGGAGACCCACTGACCCATCTCGTCAGGAATTCCGCCGATCATGGCCTGGAACCGCCGGAAGAGCGACTCGACAACAACAAGCCGGAAGTCGGGACCATCAGACTGAACGCGTTTCATGAAGGCGGCAGCATTTGCATCACGGTGGAAGACAATGGCCGTGGGTTGAATCGCGAGCGGATCCTTGCCAAGGCCATCAAGCAAGGGATGATCAGCGAGAACGACAAGCTGACCGACGAGCAGATCTGGCCGCTCATTTTCCGGCCCGGCTTCTCCACCGCCGAGAAAGTCACGGACGTGTCCGGGCGCGGCGTCGGCATGGATGTCGTAAAGCGGAATATTGAATCACTGGGAGGCACGGTCAGCATCAAGACGGCAGAAGGAAAAGGGACGACGTTCATCCTCAAGCTGCCGCTCACCCTGGCCATCATCGAAGGCATGACGGTCCGGATCGGACGAGAGACATACATTGTGCCGCTGCTCTCCATCTTGGAATCGATTCAGCCGAAAGCAGGGGCGGTCAAGACCGTGGTAGGGAAAGGCGAGTTGATCAATGTGCGGGGAACCTACTTGCCGATGATTCGATTGTATGAAGTGTTCCGGTTGAAGTCCGAACACACCATTCCCACGAAAGCCATTCTGTTGATCCTTGAAACGGAAGGGGAACGGGTGGCGGTGATGGTCGACGAAATTGTCGGCCAGCAACAAGTTGTGATCAAGAGCATGGAGCAAAACTTCCGCAAGGTGGAAGGCATTGCCGGGGCAACAATTTTGGGTGATGGGACGGTTGGGTTTATCCTTGACGTGCGAGGTCTCTTGGAGATCGCTCGGCATGGCACATCCGCGGCGGTCGCAGCATAGCGATGCCTGTGCAATGGGGGTTTCCAGTTATCGGAAAACATGAAACCTGAAACTTAAAACCAGAAACTTATCCACGAGATATGTTTCACGAAGGAGGACCCCATGGCGGCAGCGGTAGAATCAGCAACCAAAGAACTGAATCAACAGATCGGACTCACGGATGAGGGGAGCCAATTCTTGACGTTCAACCTCGGTGATGAGCTCTACGGGGTGGATATCCTGCGCGTGCAAGAGATTAAGGGGTACACCACGGTGACGAAGATTCCGAATACGCCGTCCCATATCAAGGGCGTCCTGAATCTCCGAGGGACGATCGTCCCGATTATCGAGCTTCGGACGAAATTCGGCATGCCGACGATCGACTACACCGCCTTTACGGTGATCATTGTCGTCGTCGTCCGTGACAAGGTGATGGGGTTGGTGGTGGATTCTGTGTCGGACGTGCTGAACATCGATAAAAAAGATATTCAACCGCCACCGCAGTTTGGAGCCATGGTCGATGTGAGCTTCTTAAACGGAGTGGGAAAGTCCGGGGACAAACTGGTGGCCGTTCTGGACATGGATCGCCTGCTGTCGGAGGGCGATGTGCACGTGCCGGCAGCCGAGACGGCGGCATAACTCGAACCGAGTCATCATTTCAACGAGTTAGAACTCAAGCAATCATAATTATCAGGAGACTTACAATGGCAGTAACAAAAAAGGCGAAGGTGGGTAAGGCAAAAAGCGTTGGCGTGAACGACATAGCCGAGAAGATGAAGGCCCTCGATAAGATTCAGGCCATAATCGAGTTCAGCTTGGACGGCACGGTCATCACAGCGAACGACAACTTTCTCAAGACCGTGGGGTATCAGCTGGAGGAGATCAAAGGGCAGCATCACCGGATGTTCTGCGATCCGGCCTATACGAGCAGCGGCGAGTATGCGGCCTTCTGGCAGAAACTCAATCGGGGGGAGTTTGATGCGGGCCAGTATCGGCGGATTGGGAAGGGGGGCAAAGAGGTGTGGATTCAGGCGTCGTACAATCCCATCCTCGATGCCAACGGCAAGGTCTCCAAAGTCGTCAAGTTTGCCACCGACATCACGAAAGATAAAAATCGCAATGCCGAGTTTGAGGGGAAGATCAATGCCGTCAACAAGGCCCAAGCGATGATCGAGTTCGGCTTAGACGGCACGGTCATCACAGCGAACGACAACTTTCTCAAGACCGTGGGGTATCAGCTGGAGGAGATCAAAGGGCAGCATCACCGGATGTTCTGCGATCCGGCCTATACGAGCAGCGGCGAGTATGCGGCCTTCTGGCAGAAACTCAATCGGGGGGAGTTTGATGCGGGCCAGTATCGGCGGCTGGGGAAGGGGGGTAAAGAGGTGTGGATTCAGGCGTCGTACAATCCCATCCTCGATGCCAACGGCAAGGTCTCCAAAGTCGTCAAGTTTGCCACCGACATCACAGGCCAGAAGCATGCCCAGGCTCAGTTGGAGGCCTGCATGGCCGAGGCGCAACAATCCCTCGGAGCCCTTGCGCAAGGTGATTTGACCCAATCGATGCAGGGCACCTATGCAGGAGATCTGGAGAAGTTCAAAACCAGCATCAACGCGGCCCTGACCAACCTGACCCAGACCATGGTGTCGGTGCGCAGTGCGGTCGAAGCGGTGACCAGCGGATCGGAACAGATCAGCAAAGGCAACGAAGATCTCTCCGAGCGCACCAGCGAGCAGGCCTCGGCGCTTGAAGAAACTGCCGCATCCATGGAAGAGATGACCTCGACCGTGAAACAGAACGCCGACAATGCCAAACAGGCGGATCAACTGGCGATCGCCGCGCGGGAGACGGCCGACAAGGGTGGGGCTGTCACGCAGCGGGCCGTGGAGGCGATGGGTGAGATCAATAAGAGCAGCAAGAAGATTGCCGACATCATTACGGTGATCGACGAGATCGCGTTCCAGACGAATCTCTTGGCCTTGAACGCGGCGGTGGAGGCGGCGCGGGCCGGTGAGCACGGACGGGGTTTTGCCGTGGTGGCGGCCGAAGTGCGGAATCTGGCGCAGCGCTCGGCGACGGCGGCCAAAGAGATCAAGGGATTGATCAATGAATCGATTCAGCGTGTGAGCGACGGGAGCGAGCTGGTCAACCAGTCGGGCAAGACGCTCGATGAAATCGTCAGCTCCGTCAAACGTGTGTCGGACATCATCGCGGAGATCAGTGCGGCGTCCCAAGAACAAGCAAGCGGGCTCGACCAGGTGAACAAGGCCATCATGTCGATGGATGAGTCGACGCAGCAGAATGCGGCGCTGGTCGAAGAAACGACGTCTGCCGCGCAATCCATGAAGGAGCAAGCCAAAGATCTTATGCAGCAAGTGGAGGCCTTCAAGATTGCCGAATCCGCTCGAGCTGAGATGTCCTCTCAGGTCGTTCGACGGGATGTGCCGCGGCTCGTGCCGAAGTCGCCGTCCAAGAGTTCGGTGCCTATGAAAGAGCATCGGATGCCCGGCAAGGCACCAGGTGCTGCTATGAAACGTCCGCAGGAGAGAGCCCCCGTGGCCCTTGCGGTCGGCAACGGGAAGGATCGGCGGAGCAGCGCCGACGAATTCGATGAGTTCTAGTGTTCGTGAAATGCGTCGGGTGTGAAGCGTGAAACGTGAAGCGTATTTCGTTTCCGGATTCGGACGCTTCACCCTTCACGTTTCACGAGGCGAAGACGGCGAGCGGCAGCTGGAAGTCAGGTAGGAGCGGGGTGGATGGGGTTTCATTGGCTTCCCGCGAAAGCTCGGCGGATGACCTCGAAGAATTCCAACGGAATCATCATGGTCGGCACATCATCGTGACGCTCATGTCGACCTGAGATGCAGTGGCCAGGTTGGGGGTCACCGCAAACCTGCCTATACGCCAGACCGCCAGACATCACCATCTGTGCCGGACAAGCGGCCGCACCGTGCGGGCTGGGTCACGGCCTTCCATGTTTTATCTGATGTAATCACTAGGGTCATAGGGAGAGACGATTGGCCCTATGGGGGGGGAGTGGAAAAATGATAGACACTGAAAAGCATAAATGAATAATATGGGCTGAATGTATAAGGCTGAAAGTCAGGGTACTTTCAACATCCACCAATTCACGCTCATCCAGCCCTGCCCCGTGCGTACCTGCGTAGGCAATTCCGTTCAATTCGATCTTGCTGGCCGGCCCGAGCTCCTCGCGCTATCCGTTGGAGGTTCCTGATGGTCGGTAAGGAACCTCACGGGTACCGATCCCCGAATCGCCCTCACAGTGAGAGTGCGCAGGGCGTCCGCAATCCGACGGATGGATTCCCTGCAGATCCGGCGGCTTGTTCACTCATTGATCAGGATCTGCTGGATGCGTATACCGCCGTTCAAATGGCCATGGAGGGGATTGCAAAGATCGATGACGCCGGTCGATATGTCTTTGTGAACCAGCAATATGCCGCCCTGTTGGGCTATCGTCCGGACGAATTGGTCGGGCAATCCTGGGAGGGCACCGTGCATCCGGATGACCGACCATCCGTCAAGACAGCAGTCGCCCGGATGCGTGATGGCGGGAAAGCAGAGACGGACATTCGTAGGGCGAAGAAAGACGGAGGACTCCTCGACGAGCATGTGGTGCTGGTCAGACAGGATGGATCCGGGGAGAGAACGTCCGGCCATTTTTGCTTCGTATGGGATGTGACGGAACGAAAACGGGTCGAAGCCCTTCACAAGGCGGAAAAGCAGGCGTTGGAGCTGGTCGCAAAGGGGGAGACCCTTGAGAGCGTGCTGGGATTTGTCTGCCGGGCGGTCGAGGGGCTTGCGCCTCCCATGCGCTGTTCCGTCATGCTGGCGGATGACGATGGGACGCATCTGTCGTTGGCAACGGCGCCCAACCTCCCGGATGAGTACAATCACGCCATTCAGAAGATTTCCATCGGACCGACGGTTGGGTCGTGCGGCAGTGCGGCCTACTTTCAAAAACCGGCCATCGCGGCGGACATTGCGACAGATCCCGCGTGGAAGCACTACGCCTCCGTGGCACTGGCCCATGGGCTGAGGGCCTGTTGGTCGCTGCCGGTCATCAGCTCTGCCAACAGGCTGCTCGGAACACTCGCGGTCTACCATAATGAACCGCGCGCGCCTCAGCCGACCGATTTGAAAGTCCTCGGACAGGTCAGTCAGATTACTGCCATCGCCATCGAACATGCCAGGATGAGCGAGGCCTTGCGCGAAAGCGAAGCGCGGTTCCAGGCCTTTATGCGTCATAGTCCGGCCATCACCTTCATCACGGATAAGATTGGTCGGCATCTCTATGTGAATGATCAGTTCGAGCGTCGGTTCGGTCTCTCCAAGGAAGAGGCCAAAAGGAAGACCGTCGCGGACTTTCTGCCGGCCGATATTGCGACAAGACTCCGTGAGAACGATCAGGTGGTGTTCTTGTCCGGGAAGGCACGTGAGAGTGAGGAACTCATCCCGGTTCAAAACGGCACGGATCATCATTGGCTGGTCATCAAGTTCCCGATTGAGGTTGAACAAAGGCGACTGCTCGGTGGCATGGCCATCGACATCACTGAGCGGAAGTCGCTTGAACGAGCGAGCCAGGACCAAGCCGATCGTCTTCGTCTGGCGATGGAGATTGCCAGATTGGCCACCTGGGACTGGAATATCCTCACCAACCAGGTCATGTGGTCGGAGAACTGTGAAGAGGTGAAGGGGTTGCCTCGCGGCTCGTTCGACGGGACCTTTGAAGCCTATCAGCGACTCGTCCATCCGGAGGACCTGCCGGGGTTGCTCGCAGCGATCGAAGGCGCACTCAGCGGTCCGCAGCTCTACCACACGGAACACCGGATCGTGCCGCCGACCGGCGAGGTGCAGTGGGTCGAGGGGAACGGCGTGGTGTATCGAGATGAGCTGGGCCGGCCCATTCGGATGGTGGGCACGGTCAGGAACATCACCGAGCAGAAGCGCATGGAACAGGCCCTCCGGGTGAACGAGGAACGGTACGCCAGGGCCACCGCGGTGGGAAGAGTCGGAGTTTGGGAATTGGATGTGCAGGCAGGCACCTACTATGGTGACAGGAATCTCAAAGCGATGTTCGGCTATCAGCCGGACGAGCTGTCAACCGATCCGCTGGTTTGGTTGAACCTGGTCCATCCAGACGATCAATCCATTGCCATGGCGCACTGGCAGCGCATCGTGAGCCGAGAAGCCGACGAGTATGCCTATGAATTACGCATGATCAGAAAAGACGGCACGGTAATCTGGACCGATATCCGAGGTCATGCTGTTCGTACTACTGATGGTCAGGTGACGCATCTGATCGGCGCAACGCTTGATATCACGGCTCGCAAGCAGGCGGAGGAGCATCTGCTGTGCACTCAGTTCGCCATGGATCACGCGGTGGATGCGGTCTATTGGATCGATCCTCACGCCAGGATTCTCTATACCAACGAGGCCGCCAGTGCCATGTTGGGCTATACCAAAGAGGAATTCTTGCGCATGACGGTCCATGATCTGAATCCGGACTTTCCGGCGGAGGTGTGGCCTGGGTGGTGGGAGGAGGTCAGAGAGAAAAAGGTGGTGTCATTGGAGACACGCCATCTGACGAAAGATGGGCGACCAATTCCCATCGATATTCGGGTGGCATTCCTGGCCCACGGTGGTCAGGAATTCCACTGTGCCTTTGTCCGAGACATCAGCAAACGCAAAGAGGTGGAAGAGAAGGCGCATCGCTCCTTTCGCTTCTGCAGTCTGTGCTGCACACCACTCCGATTCGTGTGTTCTGGAAAGATCGTGAATCGCGATTTCTCGGGTGTAATCAGAATTTTGCTCGTGATGCGGGGTGTGTTGATGCTCAGGAGATTGTGGGGAAGACTGATGATGATCTGGCATGGCATAAACAGGCGGCACTCTACCAGGCCGATGATCGTCAGGTGATGGAATCCGGTTGTGCCAAACTAGATTTCGAGGAACCGGGAACCACTCAGGACGGCGAGCTGATTTGGTTGCGAACGTCTAAAGTGCCATTGCGTGATGAGCAGGGGTGTGTGATCGGTGTGCTGGGCGTCTACGAGGACATTACCGAACGGAAGCAAGTAGACGAAGCCTTACGCGAGAGCCAAGAGCGATTTGAATTGGCTGCGCAGGCTGCGAACGATGGCATTTGGGATTGGGATATTTTGACAGGAGATCAGTATTGGTCTGAGCGTCACCTGCAACTCTTGGGACTTGAGCGAAGCACCTTTACCCCCACGTATGCTAGTTGGATATCGCTGGTGCATCCAGATGATGCCAAGTGGGTACAGCAAGCGACACAGCATCACCTCGACACGCATGAACCCTACGATATCGAAGTGCGGGTAAGGATAAAAGACGGGAGTTACCGCTGGTTCCGGGATCGAGGCCAGGCGGTGTGGGATGCGTCCGGCCGTCCGGTACGCATGGTTGGTAGCATTTCCGATGTGACGGAACGCAGACAAGCTGAAGAGGCGATATGGAAAGCCCATGCGGAACTTGAGCAGCGAGTCGTGGAGCGGACGATGGAGTTGGCCGCAGCTAATCGCGCCCTCGAGGAGGAGATTGTCCAACGGAAACGAGCAGAAGACCGGCTACAACGGACCCAGTATGCGGTCGATCACGCCGCTGACCAGATTTTCGTCATCGATTCGAACGGACACTTACTCGACGTGAATGAGTCGGCCTGCAACCGATTGGGCTATACCAAGGAAGAGCTTCTCACGATGTCGGTGATGGACATCGATCCGGACTTTCCACCGGAGGCCTGGAACGCATGTTGGGCAGCGGTGACACGAGAGGGCCAGCGTCGCATCGAGACGAGGCATCGCAGCAAGAGCGGCGAGATCTATCCGGTCGAGGTGGTGGCGAACTACCTGTGCCATAACGGCCAGGAGCTTGACTGTGCGATCGTGCGCGATATTACCGAGCGTAAGCGCGCGGAGGAGCTCGTACGCGCGAGTGAACTGCGGTATAAGATCTTGACGGAGGCCACGTTCGACGGCGTGGCCCTCCATGATGAGGGGGTGTTGCTCGAAGTGAATCCCGGTTTGGAACGGATGTTTGGCTATGGGCCGGGTGAACTCATCGGGCGGTCGATCGTCGACCTCATTGCTGATGAATCCCGAGACATGGTCATCGCCAATATGCGGTCTGGTGTGAACGGGCCCTACGAAGCCATGGCTCGGCGCAAGGACGGCACGATCTTTCCCGGCGAGGTTGTGGTCCGACCGTATCACTATCGCGGGAAGGAGGTTCGACTCGTGGCGGGCCGGGACATTACCGAGCGGAAGCATCTCGAGGTGGAACGACTGCGCTATACACACGAACTTGAGCGCCAGGTCGCAGAACGGACGGCTGAAATCGCCAAGTTGGAATCCCAGCGAGCTCAGACCGAAAAACTCGCCGCAATGGGCCGCTTGGCGGCCGGTGTCGCACACGAAATCAACAATCCCATCGCCGGGATCAAGAACGCGTTTACGCTTGTGAAACAGGCCGTGGACCAGGCTCATCCCCACTATGAATTCGTCGGGATGATCGATCGCGAGATCGCACGCGTGTCGTCCATCGTGCAGCATATGTACCAACTCTTTCGACCGGAGTCGGGCAAGGCGGAACCGATCGACCTCCAGACCATGACCAATGATATCCAGGCACTCTTCGCCAAACGGCTGCAACAGCGTCGGCTCACGCTGACCATCGATGTGGATCCCTGTCTTGAACGGCTCTGTGTGCCGCGAGGGGATTTGCTGCAAGTCTTGCTGAATTTACTGAATAATGCGATTGATTGTTCCAGGGATGCCGGCCGGATCACACTGATTCTGCGAGTTGAACCGGAGATGATACGGGTTGCGGTGTCCGATGAAGGCGCGGGCATTCCTCCGGACGTTCTTCCGCACATCTTCGATCCGTTTTATACGACGAAGATGGGGAATGATCAGAAAAACATGGGGCTGGGTCTTTCCGTCTCGCGGAGCCTGGTGATGGCCATGGGCGCTACGATTGACGTTGAGACGCAGCCGAACCAGGGGTCGATCTTTTCGATTCTGATCCCACGGGATAAGGCGGTGGTGAGCGTGCGTGAAGCTGAGGACAACCAAAGGGAGGCTGTGATCCATGAGAACTGAGGCACCGCGTATCGTACTTGCCGATGACGAAGAGACCTTCCGCAGCGCCACGGCGAAGTTGTTGGAGCAGGAAGGGTATCACTGTGATTGCGCGCGGGATTCAGAGGAAGCCAGTCGTCTGTTGACCAGCCGGCACGATGCGCTCATTTCCGATCTCCGCATGCCCGGTAATATGGAGTTCGAATTTCTTCGCGATGTGCGTACCCGGTTCCCGACGCTGTCGATCGTCCTGGTAACCGGCTATCCGTCGGTTCAAACAGCAGTTGGAGCGCTCCGGTTTGCGTTCTCTGATTATCTCCTCAAGCCGGTGGATTGGTTGGAATTGCTTCGGTCGGTGAATCAGGCGGTCGAGAAGGCCCGGTATTTGCGCATGACCGAGGTGGCCCGAGAGGACATCGATCGACAGGGGACCGCCGTTGATCATGCGCGGGAGCTCGTGAATCGAGCCGGCTCGATGGCAAACCAGAGGAGTCTCGCATGGTCGCTCGAGGCATTTCTTTCCCAGAGTGTCGGTAATATCGGGCTTCTCTCTGCAGGGATACGGGCGATCGTGGAGGGTTCCCCACAGGGCGAGGTTGAACGGTCCACGGATGTGTGCCGTCTGATGCAATGTCCACGACTCACCGCCTATCGCGAGGCACTGGAGAGTACGGTCGACGTGCTGGAGAAGACCAAGTCTTCGTTTCAGTCGAAAGACCTGGGGCTTCTTCGACACAAGATTGAACAGGTGCTCCGCGAAGATGCGTGAAGTGTCGTTCGTGAAGCGAGAAACGTATCTCGTTTCTGAATTCAGTCGCTTCACGTTTCACGCTTCACATTCTCCGCCCCACGTTGTCCGATAGCCCCCCCCGCCGACGCTCAAGGTTTTCCATCCTCATCCGATAGGTCTACAGCACGTCAACGTATAGAGGTCGGGCGTCAGGCCCGATCGCCTGGGCGGGCAGGAGAGAGACCTGTCAGTGGAAGGCGCATTCTGGAGTGCACAAGTCTGAGCACTCGGAGATGCGCCTTTTTTATTGGTCTATCCCCCCTGAAGGCGATTGCCTTTCCAACAGGAGTCACTCACATCCTGCGTGCAGCACATGGATACGATTACGTTGCCCACCGCACAAATCCTGAAGCACCTTCACAGGCCTCAGGCTTCTCAATTGCGGATTCAGCGTGACCTGGAACACTGGATGGGTGGTAGACGGCCGAGGACTGTGCCTGTCTGATCGTAGGGAGGAACCCGTGGAGAAGAAGCTCGAAGATCTGCGCATGGTCATGAAGCTGGCGGTCATTGCCGGGATGTTCATGGCAATTTTGATGGTGTCCGGGCTGCTGTCTATCTGGGGCTTGTACACAACCAGTCAGCAGGCCGAGACCATCTACAAAGTCAATCTGCTCCCGGTCCGAGATCTTGGCGATCTACGAGGACTCATCTACAAAATGGTCGGCATGATCGGGCTGCACATCCAGGCCTACGATTCAACCGCGAGGGAACAGGCAGAGGAGCAGATTGAGAATACGGATCAAGAGATGGCCCTGCTGATGGACCGCTATGCGCTCACCATTACGGCAGAGGAAAACCGCCGGATCCTTGAGCAGGTCCGAGAGAACTGGTCACACTTCAAAGAAACACGCTCAAAGGTGCTTGAACTCAGTCGACTCTTCAGTAAGGACGCGGCGGGTGAGCTTCGGAACACCGGGTTGATTCCGGTGCGTGAGCAGATCCTCGCCGATTTACACACGCTGATCGCCAAGTATGAACAAGACGCACGAGACAGTTATCAAACAAGCCATGCCCTCTCCACGCAACTCACCCTGACGATGATCGGTGGCTTCGTGATCTTGTCGATGCTCGGGTTGGCCGTGGTCTGGCTCATCGCCAAGAGCATCACCAAGAACCTGACGAATGTCCTGACGACCGCCGAAGCCATCAGCGGCGGAAATTTGGCAGCGCGTGCGATGGTGACGGCTCAGGATGAGGTCGGTCAGTTGGCAGAGGTCTTCAATCGTATGGCCGGTTCACTCGAATCGGCGGCGGCCAAACAGGTGGAGGCGTTGAACGCGCAGGCAGCAGAAATCTCCGGTGTCACCAAGGCCATCAGTCGCTCGCAGGCGGTGGTCGAATTCACGGTGGATGGCACCGTCCTGACGGCGAATGAGAATTTCTTGCGGTGCTTTGGGTACGAGCTCAGAGAGGTGGAAGGAAAACATCACCGGATGTTCTGCGATCCGGCCGACGCAAACCGCAGTGAGTACGCAGCCCTGTGGCAGAAGGTAGGCCGTGGGGAATTCGACAGTGGGGTCTATGCCAGGCGCCGAAAAGACGGTACGGACATCTGGATCCAGGCCTCCTATAACCCGATCGTCAATGCGGAGGGTAAAGTCAATCGGGTGGTGGAATATGCGACAGACATTACGGGGCAGAAGGTGGCGGCCATTGAATCCGAGGGGATCCTGAATGCCGTGGAACGGGGCCAAGCTGTGATTGAATTTAGCTTAGATGGAACGATCAGGAAGGCCAATACTCTGTTTTTAGATCTGATGGGGTATCGGCTCGACGAGATTACCGGCCACCACCATCGCCTGTTTTGCGATGCTGAGTACACCAGTTCCGAAGCCTACAGGGCGTTCTGGCACAAACTGAATCGAGGAGAGTTTGACGCAGGGGTCTATCGCCGATTAGGGAAAGGGGGGAGAGAGGTCTGGATTCAGGCGACCTACAACCCCATCCTTGATGTAAATGGGAAACCCTGCAAAGTTGTGAAAATCGCAACCGATATCACGGCACAGAAGCAAGCGGCGGCTGAAATGGAACGGCTCGTCGCGGAGGCGGAAGCCGTGCTTGGCCGAATCGCCGAGAACGATTTATCGTGCGAGATGACCGGGATCTATAGTGGGGCGCCTGAGCAGATTAAGAAGAGTATCAATGCCGTCGTCAGGAATTTGATCCAGACCATCGCAACAGTGCGGGAAGTCGTGGAATCGGTGACCTGTGGCTCCGAGGAGATCAACAGGGGGAATGAAGATCTGTCACAACGCACCAGCGAACAGGCCGGTTCGCTCGAGGAAACCTCCGCCGCGATGGAAGAGCTCACGGCGACGGTGAAACAAAATGCCGACAATGCCCTGCAAGCGAACGGGTTGGCCATCGAGGCGCGTGACACGGCCGATCGAGGCGGCGCGGTGACGAAGAACGCCATCGACGCGATGAGCGAGATCAATCGGAGCAGTAAAAAGATTGCCGACATTATCACCGTGATTGATGAGATTGCCTTCCAGACCAACCTCTTGGCCTTGAACGCGGCCGTGGAAGCGGCGCGGGCAGGCGAGCATGGACGAGGCTTTGCTGTGGTGGCAACCGAAGTGCGCAACCTTGCGCAACGCTCCGCTCTGGCCGCGAGGGAAATCAAGACGTTGATCAACGAGTCGATCCAACGGGTGACGGATGGCACCGAGCTTGTCAATCAATCGGGCAAAACCTTGGAAGACATCGTGCATTCCGTCAAGCGAGTCAGTGACATTATCGCCGAGATCACGGCGGCCTCGCAGGAGCAGGCCGCCAGTATCGATCAGATGAATCAATCGATCATGTCGGTGGACCATACGACACAAGAGAATGCGGCTTTGGTCGAAGAAATCACCAGCGCGAGCAAGTCGATGAAAAGCCAATCGGAAGAATTGCTGCGCCGAATGGCTCTGTTCAAGCTCGAGCTGTCGGAAGAGGAGAAGGCGGCCACTCCTTCGATTGCCAGCGTGCGGGAACATACCGCTCGATCGATTGGGAGGGCGTTTGCCGGAGAACACTCACGGTTGGAGGAAGTGCGGCAGCTCGTATCCAACACGCATCCGTCCAAGCCATCCACGGTTGCAGTCGGAGGAGTCGGCTCCCGTCAGCCTGCGGCAGGAGGAGGGGGATTTGACGAGTTCTAGCGGGTTGCAAGCGAAGCAGGGAACAGATGAATCCATCCGGGAGGTGTGACGGTGAAAACCTTTCAGAACCTCAAGACGAAGACGAAACTGCTGCTTGGCTGTAGCGGGATCGCGCTTGGCCTGTTGATGGTCGGGGGAATGGCCATCAGCAGCGTGACGGATCTTCGAGACCGTATCGAGGCCATCTATAAGATTAACGTGATCCCCCTGACCTCTCTTGGGGAATTGCAGAGCAGCTCCCAGCGGATGAGCGCGCTGGTGGCATGGCATATCCTGGCACATGATTCAGCCACGATGAAGAAGCAGATGGACGACATCAAGGCGCTTGATGAACAGATCGACCGGTTCCTAGAACGCTATGCGCCGATTATCGTCACCGAGACCGAGCAGAAGACATTCGATGGATTTAAGACCGCCTTGGCCGAGTATAAAGCCTCACGCAGTAGAGTGTTGGACCTGAGCGATGCGTTCAGCAAGGATGCCGCCAATGAGCTCCAAAGCACGGAACTCGGAGAGAAGCTCGCTGTGATGCTCGAGAAGGTGCATGGCTTGGTCAAAGAGAACGAAATCCAGGCTCAAGAGCACTATGAGTCGAGTCGGGATGCAGCCACACGTTTCATCACGCTTATGGGTGCTGTGATTGCCGGGGCGTTTCTCGTTGGTCTGTTCATCAATTGGGCCGTGTCGCGGTTCATGATCGGAGGGTTGCAGAATATCCTCGAAGCAACACGTCAGCTTCAGAAGGGGAACCTGACGTTTCGGGCGACGGTGGGCACGAAGGAGGAGCTTGGGGCCTTGTCACGTGCATTCAATCAGATGGCCGACGAGTTGGCTCAATCGATGACCAAACAACAAGAAGCGATTGAGGAGATGAATGCCCGTGTCGACATCATGAATACGACCAGTATCGTATCGGAGGCCAATCTCAAGGGCGAGATTATCAGCGCAAACGACAAGTTTGTTGAAGTCTCAAAGTATTCAAAGGAGGAGTTGCTGGGTAAGCCGCACAATATCACCCGACACTCCGATGTCTCCAAGGACGTCTTTAAGTCCATGTGGCAGACCATCGCGCAGGGAAAACTCTTTCGTGGCGTCATCAAGAATCGGGCGAAAGACGGCACGCCGTACTATGTCGATGCCGTGATCAAGCCGATCTTGGGTGCTGATGGAAAACCAAGAAAGTATCTTGGTGTGCGATACGAAATTACGGAGTACGAGGTAGCTCGGCATAATATGAAAGGCATCTTGGACGCCATCGATAAGTCCTATGTGACGGTTGAGTGTGATTTGAAAGGCACCATCAAAAAAGCCAATGGTCAATTCCTACAGACGATGGGATACAGCGGAGATGAAATCAACGGGAAACATCACCGCATGCTTGTTGACCCCTCGTACGGTCATGCGAGTGAGTATCTTGCGTTCTGGGAGAAACTTGGTCGTGGCGGGTCTGAGGCCGGTCAATATAAATGGATTGCCAAAAATGGCCGAGAGGTGTGGTTGCGCGCGAGTTTTAGCCCCGTGATGGATGAAGTCGGGAGGCCATTCAAGGTGATCGGGTTGGCTACGGACATCACGCAGGAGAAACAAGCCTTGGCCGAAGTCGAAAAATTGATCAAGGCGGCGTCGGTCGGCCAGCTCTCGCAACGGATCAAGTCCGAGATGTTCACGGGTGGGTTGCGAGAACTGACGGATTCGGTCAATCGACTGGTTGACTCTGTCACGCAACCGCTGCACGAGGCCAAAGTGGCCCTCAGTGCGTTGGCGAGCAACGATCTGACCCAGAACATGACGGGAACGTATCACGGTGAATTCGACGACATGAAGACCGCGTTGAATCTCGCGCTTGGTAATTTATCAACCACGATCACCAGCGTGCGGCACGTCGTGAAGAATGTCTTGTCGGGATCGGAGGCGATTAGCAACGGCCACGAAGACTTGTCGCGGCGCACCAGCCAACAGGCTGCGGCGCTGGAGGAGACGTCCGCCTCGATGGAGGAGATGACGGCTACGGTGAAACAAAACGCCGACAATGCCAAACGAGCCGATCAGCTGGCCATTGCGGCGCGTGAAACGGCCGATCGTGGTGGACTCGTCACCCGAAAAGCCGTCGATGCGATGGGCGAGATCAATAAAAGCAGTAAGAAGATTGCCGATATCACGACCGTGATCGATGAGATTGCCTTCCAGACGAACCTCTTAGCGTTGAATGCGGCCGTGGAAGCGGCGAGGGCCGGTGAGCATGGGCGAGGATTTGCCGTGGTGGCGACCGAAGTCCGCAACTTAGCGCAACGCTCGGCGATGGCGGCGAAGGAAATCACCGGGTTGATTCAGGAATCTCTTCAGAGCGTGACGGAGGGCACGGAGTTGGTGAATGCGTCAGGAAAAACGTTGGAGGAAGTGGTCCATTCCGTCAAACGAGTGACGGATATCATTGCGGAGATCAGTGCGGCCTCGCAGGAGCAAGCGATCGGGATCGATCAAGTGAATAAGGCCATCATCTCGATGGACCAGGCGACCCAGCAGAACGTCGGCTTAGTCGATCAGACGACCTCGTCCGCACAAACGATGACGGAACAGGCCAAAGATCTCCTCCGTCAAGTTGACGTCTTCACCGTCGCTTCAAGTGAGCATCACCCTGCACACCATACCCCCATACAGCAAGACACCCTGCCGCCCGTCGGTGGGTCGGCGATGAAGACCGTCGATCATGCGCATGGCACTCAGATGGCTCGTCCTAAGCCGACTACGAGTAGGTCGGCGGTACATAAGGAGCCGGTCGGCGCGGCCATCGGGAAAGGGAAGGATCGGCATGGCGTTGAGGGTGAGTTCGAAGAGTTTTAAGCTATTCATCACCCTGTACGATGAGGACTTGAAATCTCCGGATCCGCGTCGCCCATGATCCAGTCCGAGTCTGCCGAGAAATCGGTTTATACGTTCAGTAGTTAGAGAGGCTATCTCATAGAGTGCTATCTACCGCGCTGGCTACCCATCGATCCTGCTTTTCTCTTCACCTCAGCGCTTCTCGATCGCGTTAAGAAACACCATCAACCAACCGATAGAGCATTGACTGGATTTCTATGCGTACGGATTGTGCTGAGTCGAAGGGCTGGGATTGATCGACATGGATTTTGCGATCTCGACGGACGAGTTTGAACGATTTCGGGCGCTGATCTACGACGAGAGCGGAATCGCCCTGAACGATCAGAAGCAGGGATTGGTGGCGTCTCGGTTGTCCAAGCGCTTACGCGAACTGAAATTGTCGTCATTTTCCGAATACTATGACCAATTGATGCATGATCCACATCGAGAAGAATTCACTCGGATGTTGGATCTCATCTCGACCAACAAAACGGACTTCTTTCGTGAGCCGAAACACTTCGACTTTCTCCGTGAAGAGATTCTTCCCACACTCACGCCTGAAAAAAAAGCTCGTATCTGGTCCTCGGCCTGTTCGTCCGGTGAAGAGCCCTACACGATCGCGATGACCTTGTATGACGGTGTACATGACCCAGCCCAATGGGACTTTAAGATTCTTGCGACCGATCTCTCCACGCGCGTGCTCGCCAAGGCGGCGGAAGGCGTCTACGACGAGGAGCGGGTTCGTGAGCTGCCGTCTGACATCGTGCGGCGCCATTTTTTGCGCGGGCGTGGCCATAGTCACGGTCTGCTGAAAGTGAAGCCGCGCTTGGCGACGATGATTCGATTTCAGCGTCTCAACTTAATGGACGAGCAGTTTCCCATTAAGAGCCCGCTGGACCTTATTTTTTGCCGAAACGTGATGATCTATTTCGATCGTCCGACGCAGGAGCGATTGGTGAACAAGTTTTACCGATATCTCAAGCCCGGAGGCCATCTCTTCATCGGACATTCCGAAAGTCTCCAGTGGGTGAATCACCCCTTTAAGACGGTGGCGCCGACGATCTATTGGAAGGAGACGTGAAGCGTCGTTCGTGAAGCGTCGTTCGTGAAGCGTATGAAGATTGTAAACTTTCGAGATCTGGACGTATGGAAACTGGGAAAAGAGATTGTGCTGGGAGTCTATCGTGCAACGGCCCTCTTTCCTAAGGACGAGGTGTATGGCTTAACGGCGCAGATGCGGAGAGCGTCGGTCTCCATTCCATCGAATGTGGCGGAAGGATTCAACAGAGTTCACAACAAAGAGTACCGCCAGTTCCTCTATGTGGCCCTGGGTTCTTGCGCTGAACTGGAGACTCAAGTGGAGATTGCAGGTGACCTGGGCTATCTAGGTCAGATGGAGAGTCGTCGCTTGGTGGAACGACTTGATCATGAGACAAGAATGCTTCGAAACCTGATTAAGAAACTCTAGTTATGGCAAACGCTTCACGAGATACGCTTCACGTTTCACGCTCACCTCACGGCCAAGCTGGCTCTACGCATGATGTCAGTGCGTTCTCCCATATCCGCCGCATGCGCGATGCTCGGTTCCCGCATGAGATTGCTGCGATTTTGCCGGGAGAGTTTTTCGTCAGCGCCAGTCCCATGATCGTCTATACGGTCCTTGGCTCGTGTATTTCAGCCTGTATTCGAGATCCTGTGATCGGTGTGGGGGGGATGAATCATTTCATGTTACCCAAGCCGAAAGAGGGCGGCAACGACTCCTGGGGAGAATCGACACGATATGGCTCGTATGCGATGGAGTCATTGATCAATGAAATCCTGAAGCAGGGGGGCATGAAGAGTCGACTGGAAGTGAAGCTGTTCGGGGCCGGGAAAATCTATGAAGGCAATATCGATGTCGGGGCTCGCAATGCAGAGTGGGTCTTACACTTTCTCAAGACGGAAGGCCTGAGGCCGACCAAAACCGATTTGGGCGATGTGTGTCCGCGAAAAGTCTATTACTTTACCGAATCGGGCCGTGTGTTGTTGAAACGGATTGAACGGCTGAAGAACAAGACGATTGTGGAACGGGAGCAGGAGTATGCGACGAAGATCCAAGTCGTTGCCAAGCCGGTGGAGGACGATGTGACGCTGTTCTGAACGGCGTGAAGCGGTGAGAAATGACGTGAAGCGTATCTCGTTCCGGAATAGGACGCTTCACGCTTCACGAGAGACGTTTCACAGGATACGAGAGGGCCTATGCCGAAAATTCGCGTACTAACGGTTGACGATTCGGCGCTGATGCGGCAAGTGCTCGCTGCCTTGCTCGCAAAAGATCCGGATATTGACGTCGTCGGTGCCGCTCCGGATCCGTTCATTGCACGAGAGAAGATCAAAGCGCTGAATCCCGACGTGCTGACGCTCGATGTCGAAATGCCTAAAATGGACGGCCTGACATTCCTCGAAAAACTGATGCGCGGGCACCCGATGCCGGTGGTGATGGTGAGCTCGCTGACGGAAGCCGGCTGTCAGACCACTTTGCGCGCACTGGAGTTGGGGGCCGTGGATTTTATTACCAAGCCAAAGATCGATCTTCGAGAAGGCATGGACGAGATCGCGCAGGATCTCATTGCGAAGGTGAAAGCCGCCGCGGCGGCGCGAGTGCGACCGTTAAGCGTGAAGCGTGAAGCGTCCGAATCCGTGACGAACGGCGCTTCACGAGGGACGCTTCACGAGGGACGCTTCACGAACGACGTTTCACGAACGGCGATGATCAAAACCACCGACACAATCATCGCCATCGGGTCCTCGACCGGCGGCACCGAGGCCGTAAAAGATGTGTTGGAGGTGCTGCCACCCAATACCCCACCGATCCTGATCACCCAACACATGCCGGAGCGGTTTACCAAAACATGGGCGGAACGACTGAATAGTCTGTGTCGGATTTCAGTGAAAGAGGCGGAAGACGGTGACAGCGTCCTTCCCGGGCATGCGCTTATTGCCCCAGGGAATTTTCATATGACCCTGGTCCGGAGCGGGGCCCGCTACACGGTTCGACTCAATCAAGACCACCCGGTGAATCGGCACCGCCCATCGGTGGACGTGATGTTTGCCTCCGTCGCCCAGTATGCGGGCGCCAATGCCATCGGAGTCATTCTGACGGGGATGGGAGGCGACGGTGCGAAAGAACTCTTGACGATGAAACAGGCCGGCGCCTTCACGATCGCGCAGGACGAAGCGAGCTGTATTGTATTCGGGATGCCGAAGGAAGCCATCAAGGCCGGAGGGGTGGATAAAGTGCTGCCTCTCCATGAGATCGCCGGGTCGATTCTTGCTCACGTGAGCCATTGATCTAGCTGGAGGCGCGATGCCGATTACTCAACGAACGTCACCCAGGGCCACCGTGGTACACATCGACGATGTCTTTACGCACCGGAACCGGAAAGACTTTTCCTATGCGGTGAAGACGTTTAAGGAGTCCACGAGCACCCATCTGATCGTCAATTTGCGCGATGCCACGTATGTGGATAGTGCCGCGGTCGGCTTGCTGGCGCTGACGTCCCAACAGCTCACGGCGGACGAGCGGATGTTCAGCTTGGTCGGGCCACAAGGCACGGTCAAAACGATTCTTGAGATGGCAAATCTTGACAGGATGATTCCTGTGTTCCCGACCGAGGAGGCGGCAACTGCAGCTCGACCCGCATGAGAGGAAGATACAACCTGATATTGAATGGAGGAGGAAGTCATGGCCATGCAAGTGAAGGAACGTCCTGTGCCGAACGGTGTGGTTCTGGAGTTGACCGGCGATCTCACGTACGCGAATCGTGAACAATTCAAAACGGCCGTCGAAGCGGTTCGACAGAAGGGCTGCCGGCACCTCATCTTGAATATGTCTGAGGTGCGATTTGTCGACAGTTCCGGATTAGGCCTGCTCGCACTGGTGTCGCAGAATTTTAAATTGGGCCAAGGGAAAGTGAGTATGCTGAAGCCGCAAAGTTACGTGCGAGAAATTATGAGCTTAGCGAACATTCAGAGGCTCATTCCTGTCTACGATAGTGAGCAAGAGGCCTTGGCCGGACAGCAACGGGCGGCGTGACGCGTGAAACGTCGCTTGTGAAACGTGAAGCGTTGTTCGTGAAGCGTGACGTGATGGGAAGTAATATGAAGCATGAAACGTCAGAATCTGAAACGAGAGACGCTTCACGAGAGACGCTTCACGCAGTTGGGGCATCACGGACCGTGCTGGTGGTGGACGATGAGCCGACCGCACGTATCGCGATGGCGGCGCGACTCAAGCGGCTTGGGTATCGTGTGATCGAAGCGGTCGACGGTAAATCCGGACTGGATGCGCTTCGTCGGGAGCGACCGGATCTGACGATTCTCGATTGGATGATGCCCGATATCAATGGTCCTGCCTTTTGTGAACGGGTCCGTCAGGACCCTGAACTCCTCACGAGTCAGATTCTCATGATGACGAGTCACGATCAGCCTGAGCAGATCGCCGAGGGGTTGGCCCGTGGGGCCGATGACTTTCTCAGCAAGGCCGCCAGTAAGTACGAAATTATGGCCCGTGTTCAAACCGGGATGCGCGCTGCGAGCTTGATTCGACGATTGGAAGATGTGACGGAGGACATTCGCCGGAAGCAAGCGATACTCGAGCACGAACTCCAGTCCGCCGCACGCTACGTCGAATCGTTGCTCCCGTCACCCGGCACCCTCGTGCCCGGGGTGCGGATGGTGCATACCTATCGTCCCTCTCTTGGCTTAGGAGGCGATCTGTTCAACACCGTGTCGTGGGGCGATGGGGTGCTGGGACTGTATCTGCTCGATGCCTCCGGACATGGTGTGTCGGCGGCGCTACGCTCTGCCTCCCTTGCCACGTTCTTACGCAGAGGCAATGTGCTTCGCCATGTCGGGTCGACTGATCCCGGTGCGATCCTCACGGAAGCCAATCGACAGTTTCCACTGACGGAAGACGGGAACTACTTTACGATCATTGTTGCCAGACTTGATACCCGAACCTGGACGCTGTCCTATGCGACAGCCGGGCACAACGGCGCCTTTCTTCAACGGTCCTCAGGAGAGGTGTGCTGGTTAGCTCAACCCAATTTGCCGCTTGGGTTCGACGGCTCGACGACCTATGCCACGACGGATCTGACGATCGCGCCGGGTGATCGGCTGTATCTGTTGAGCGATGGTCTTTATGAAGTTCCGGACTCACACGGCGAATTATGGGGACAAGAGCGACTGGAAGAGACGATTCGCCGGTTCGGCATGGCGCCCATGACTGAGGTGGTGTCCGGGGCGGTTGCCGAGGCGATCAGATGGCAAAGCCATGAACAATTTCCCGATGATGTGGCGTTGATGGGGGTTGAGATTGCTGTGTGACAGTCAAGACGGTTGGTCGCCGAAATTGATTGAAAGCACGTTTCGCGTGAAGCGTCAGAATCCGGATACGAAATACGCTTCACGAACAACGCTTCACAGATTGGTGTGATCGTATGAGTCAGAATCCGATCTTCAGTCTCGATGAAGCGCTTTCTCGAGTCGATCACGATCGAGAGACGTTTGAGATGATGATCGACCTGTTCCTCGAACACGGACCAAAAGACTTAGCCGACGCGAAAGCCGCACTGGGTGTCCAGAACGCGGTCGGCGTGGCCCGATCCAGTCATCGGCTGAAGGGAGCGATCCTTCAATTCTGCGCGCCGGCTTCCCTTGACGCGTGCAAGGCATTGGAGGACACGGCAAAGACCGGCAATCTCCTTCATGCCGACGCGCTCTATGCTACGTTGGAACAGGAACTCCACCGTCTTCTGGGCGCCTTGCGCCATGAACGGGACAAAGGACTTGCCGCATGACCACGACGAGCATGGCGGAGCAACTGGTAGTCGTCGACTCGTGCCGGGAGACTCAGGCGCGCATCGCTCAACATTTGCAGGGGAGGGGGGTTTCGGTGGTGGCGGTGCACGATCCGCTATCGGCACTGGCCACCATCGACTCAGCCGCACCGAGCATCGTCCTCACGGAGTTATTTCTTCCTGACGCATCCGGGCTCACGTTGGTGAAAGAACTCAAAGCCAGACATGGTCCATGCTCTGTGATCGTGATGGCGCGAGATGCACCGGAACCGATGATCCTTGAGGCGCTTCGGATCGGTGCGGCCGACTATCTGCATAAACCTATTGCCGAAGAAGAATTGGCCCACGCGATTCAGCGCGCACGCGGTCTTCTGCCTGGAGATCTGGCGGATGTTCAGGGGGTGTGCCGATCGGAGTATCAACTCACCGTTGATTCAGATCCTGCCCATATCCCCGGCATTATTTCCTGGCTGATGAAGACGACAGCATCGACCTTGTCGCCGATGCGACGGTTACATCTCCAAGGCGCACTTCAAGAACTCCTGTTTAATGCCATCGAACATGGAAATCTGGAAATCTTCTATCAGGAGAAGCAAGAGGCGCTGGCCGACGGGCAGTATGAACAGCTGCTCGCTCAACGCTTGGCCCAAGCTCGGCTGAGAGATCGGCGCGTGGTGATTCATGCCCTCTACGAGAAACGCGGTGAGAGTCTGGTCTATCGCATTACCGATGAAGGGAAGGGCTTTAAATGGCGGAGTCTGCTTATGCGCTCACAGGACGTGTGTGAATCGGAAGACGCCAATGGAAGAGGGATCTTTCTGACTCGTTCATTCTTTCCTGGTTTAGCCTACAACGAACGCGGTAATGAAGTGACGATCACGGTACCGCTCGACTAAGTTTCATGTTTCATGTTCCAAGTTTCATGTTAAGTCAGAGGCCTTAAGAACGTGAAACCAGAAACGTGAAACCTGAAACTCCTCCTATTCCATCAGAGAATCCGCAAGTATTCCACGGTACTCTCGCCTTTGCTGGCATCGCGTCTCAGCACCACGAACGAAGTTTTGGTGGTCTCGTTGATCGTAATCGCCAGGCGTGCCGAAAAATAGTCAGACTTGATGTCGTAGTCGTTGCGCAACGTCCTGCCGATTTCTTGAAAGCTGCTGACTCGATCCAACTCGACCTTCGTTTTGTAGGGGCGTCCTTGAACGATCTCCATCGCGATGGATTGGGTAATGCTTGGGTCGAGCGTCTGAATGACGATCGGATCAGCTGTATTCAGGTTAATGGGCCCTCCACCTTCCAACGGGTGGACCGTGACATAGGGCTCGATTCGTTCGATGATCTCCGATGTAAATCCCTTAATGAGCCGGAGATCCCCGAGCCCAGGCAACGGCGAATTGGCGGCCCGATAGGGCGGTCGTAAGGATTGATAGTACAGGCTCTCCGCGCCGGCCGGTTGGGGGGCGTCATCTTGGTCGATCCAATCGATCAGGGCATCCACCAAGTTCGGACTGACTTTCAGCAGTTCGAACAGACGTCTGACTCTGAAGACTTTCTTCTTCTGTTCCAGTTCACCACCCGACGTCGACGCGAGATCGTTGAGGTTGACTTTTCCCGTTTCATCCTTGATCTGCGCCGTGAGGAATCCGTCGCCGATGGCGTAGTGTTTGATCGGCATGCCCCAGATGTCGGTCGGCGCGTCGTACTTTTGGCCGGTCATCTTTTCCCGTAAGAGATCCTGCGCCAAGACGGCACGCATCGCCTGCACGGCAGCCCGTGTCAACATGCTGGCCTTGTAGTCGTCCCGAAAGGTCGCTGCCGCTCGGTATTCGCGGCGCGCCTCGGCATCGAATTCAAGAATGAGGGCGGTGAGGAGAGTCAACACAAGGAGTGCCAACAGGAGCGCGACGCCTCGTTCGTCAGCTCTTGGCATAACTCAAGACCCGAATGGTGGCGTCCATGTTCACCGGGTTATCGAACTTTGGGCGCATTTGGAGATGGCGGACCTGGAGATCGTAGGGCGCTTGGTCGATCGCGACGAGTAACGCCAGCACGTCCGGCAGTTGCACACCTTCCAAGCGTAGATCGACGGCGGTCTCTTCATAGCCTTGGGCGAGCGTCTGTACTTGCGGCTGCATGCTGGTAATGCGTTCGCGTATGTGCGCGGTCGTGGCCGCCTCCTCCATGAAGGTGAGCAGCGAAAAGTGATGTTCCTGTGTGGGCATCCGACGTTCGATTGTTGCCAAACGATCTCGTTTGACGAGATAGTCTTGACTCAACAGCGCCAACTCGGTGAGGTCTTTTTGTTTGCGTACGGCTTGACGGTCAAGGCGATCCAATGTGTCGAGCAAGGGGTCCACGATGAGCACGAAGAGGAGGCTCAGCCCGAGCACGATGCCTCCCATCAGGACAAGCGTCTGCTCCCGTTTGGACATGTGGTGCCAACGCTCTCGAAACTGTTGCATCATGACGGCTTCACCGTGACGGTCATTCGAAATACCACTTGATTGGGTGCGGCGCCCACACGAGTTTCCGTGACCGCAACATCCGCGAGCTGAGCGCTGCCGACGAGGGTTTGTTTCACCCGTTCGACGGCGTCGAACGAGGTGGTCTCACCTTCCATGAGAATCACCGCTCCATCGACGGTCAACTCGCGAACCTTGACCGTTGTCCCGGGCGGTAGTTGCTTCATGAAGACGGATAGCGTGCGCAAGACGGTCTGGCTTGTGGTGTCGACGAGACCAAGGGATTTATCAAGCTGGCCGATGTGGTATTGGGCCAAATCCAGTTCTTCTCCCGGCGCGGCCCCCGCGCCAAAAAATTGCTCATACCGGCTCTGTAAGGCCGCTTTCAGCCTGGTCACCCGTTGGTCTTGCAGCATGAAGTGTACGGTGAAGTCTCCGACCGCCAATAGGGCGATGACCAGAACCGCAATGACGGCCAAACGCCGGTCCTGTTTGCTTGTGATCGTGTCCGAAGACGTTGCTTCCGTCACACCCTTCAGATCAAGGGCCAGTCCGAGCGGAGACGATTTAAATCGCCACCGTGGCCTGATGATCTTCGGGTGAATCGCGAGACCGAAGGCGATGGAAAAGGCTCGTGGCGCATCAGCCCCGAACCCCTGGCGTGGCCCCACCGGATAGAGTCCCAATTGTCGCGACACATAGTCCCCGATTTCCAGTAGCTTGGATCCGCCTCCACAGATCCAGGAGTGCGTCAACCGACCACGTTCGCTTCCTTGATAGGCTTGCAGCGTGATGCGCAGCTCCCGCAAGACGGGCTCCAACAATCCATGTACCTGATCCACCGCGAGCGTGCGTTTGTGACGTTCAGCGTCGGCAAAACTGCAGGCATGACGGACTGCCAAGGCATGGGTAAGGTGGTTGCCGCCCCAGAGGATGGTTCGAAGCACGACAGGACGCCCTCCCTGAACGAGACAGAGCGTGGTTTTCGAAGCGCCGACGTCGATGATCGCCAGATCCGGCGGTACGGTTCCCCCTTCCTCTTGCAGGTATTGGGTGACGGAAAAGAGTGCCATGGCATCCACGTTGATCGCGGATGGCTCCACATCGGCTTGGGCGAGAAAACGAAGATGCTCGGCGACCTTGTCTCTGGGTGCGGCGGTGATGAGCACTTCGGAGCCTTTGACTTCCCGTACGACGCCTTCAATGGGCTGCTCCGGTGGGAGTACGAGGCTTCCGACCGCCAGATCTTCGAGCGGCATGGGGACAAGATTCTCGACCTCAAAGGGCACGACCTGTGCCAGCTTGGCCGAATCTTTGAATGGAAACGAGAGCGTCCTGACAAAGAGGTCCTGACAGGGGATGGCGGTCACCAAGCGGTCGGTGGCGTAGAGGCCATGTTGCCAAATGAAGCTTCGTAAGGACTGTACGCGTCGAGCCGGTTCGAGGTCTTCCGGACGTGAAAACGGCATCGGGTGCTGGAAGTAGTCGATGGTTTCACGACCACTCAGGCGACGGCGGAATCGGACGGCCTTTAAGCCGGTTTGCCCCACATCCAGCCCGACACATTCATCTACAATGGCCATGAATTCAGCTTCCTCATTCGTATCGTGTTTCTCGTTTCGGGTTTCAAGTTCCAAGTTTCAGGTACTCCGCGAACATGAAACTCGAAACGTGAAACTTGCAACCCGAACTCCATACTTTACAACGCGATCCTAGCCTGTGCCAAGGTTCCTACGATCTTGATGGTCATGGGCGTCCCAGAAGGCGGGGCGGGGAGGCCCAACGATCCGGCTTTGGAGGCAAAGCCCGGGCCAGGAATGACCGTGACCGTGAGTGCAAGTTGGCTGTGCGGCATCGGTTCCTGAAGCGTGATCCGCCCTTCTCCCGTGAAGGAGCCGTCGATCCCTTCGCCATTCATGTGTGTGACCTCGCAGAGGAGGTCTCGGCATGAGAGGCCTGCCGAAACCGAGCTGAATGTCAGCGACAAGGTTCGATTGTTCCCGAGTGGAATCTGATCGATTGCCAAATCCGTTGCCTCGGCCGTCCATGTGCCTTCACCCTTCATGAAGGTGGTCGTAGACTCTCCGGACGCGACGCGATGCGAGAAATCTCCATTCAATGTCCCTTTGGTGACATATCGGCGGAGGATTTTCGAGAGATCCACTTGCTGAAGCTGTCCCTTGATGGTCATCGGCCCAGAGAGAGAGAAGGATGAGGCGGTCAGCGTGCCCTTGGCGAGGCTTGTACGCGAGGATGTGGCATCCAGCTGTACGACGACATCGACCCCCAGTGTTCCTCCGAGGGCTTTCAGCACTCCGAGTTTGGCCTGCACCACGGCCATCTCAATCGGGGTGAGGTTCGGCTTCGACAGGGTGACGTGTTGCCATTCCAGACTCAGTGGTATCCCCATGGACCAATCAGCGACTCGAACGTCCATCCCGGTGGCTCGCGTGAGTTCCGCCACCAAGCGTGCGTGGAGCATCCCGTACGGAAAGGTGAGCAGGAGGCAGATCGCCACGATACCGATTCCGGCGACCATCCACGCTATGATCCTGCCCCATGCTTCAGGCAATTTCTCAGGCCAGTGAATGGTCATGCTGTACCGATCGTGACCCATTCCCGCACCGTCCAGGGTACGGCATCGGGGTAGAGAAAGGTGACCTCGATCAACACGGCTCTCGGCAACTTACTGGCGGACGGCCATTCGTCGAGCCAAATTAAATTCTGGTCGTCATAGTAGCGAACATTGAACGCGTGGACCCGATCGGCTAGTTCCATCTGGTCCAGTGTCTCGTCCGTGTCGGTCAGCGTATAGAGATTCCTGCGAACGAACCGGATCAAGCGATCACGCTCGCGCGTGTACACGACCCGAATGGTTTCGCCTTCTTTCCTTGTCGAGGTACTCAATTCTTGGCTCATCGCAAGAAACGCCAGTGTGTCGGCAGGCTGACCTTCGTATGTTCCATTCATTCCAACCCAGGGATAGGCGAGACTGCGCTTGCTGAGGGCAAGCTCTTCCGCCATAAGGCGCAAAATCTTTCTCACTGTCTGTTCCTTTGCGACATGCTCTCGTCCTCCCTCGACGGCTTGGGTGGTCGTGACGAGCGAGGCGAATACCATGGCGGCGATGGTGCCCAGTAATGCCACGGCGACCAATACTTCGACGAGTGTAAAGCCTGCTTGGCGCTTAAAAGGTGAGTCGTCCCGCGAAGACATAAGTGCTTACCTCCAAGCTCTCCTCACGCTCAGCGCGAGGCCAGGTTACTTTGATACGAATTTCGCGTATCAACTCCAGTGGAGTCGGTGCGATGGTCTGTTTCCATCGATATCCGACGGCCCTGGGTGTGGTGTGGGTCACGGGCTGGGCCCCGAGGGGTACATGCCGGAACTCGCCCACGGTTTCGCCGATGGCATATTGTCCCAGTAGTTCGACTTCCAACAGCTTCTCCTGAGCCAGCAATGTCGCGACCGTCAACTCCGAGGCTCTGTCTTGGAGATCCAGATCAAAGTTTCTCAGGCCAAGGAGAACCGGTAATGCGATCGCGAGCAAGGCGATGGCAAGCAGCACCTCCAGCAGCGTGAATCCTGTCTCATTAGCGTTGGTTTGGCGTCTGCTTTGAAGCATCTTGGCCTGTCGAGGGTTTGGGAAGCCCGTCCGTCACCGACCCTGCGGCTCCCGTTTGCAACCTGGGCTTCAGCAGAGTTCTGACGCGGTCAGGGATAAAGCGAGTTCGCGGAATGTCGAATCGTTCCTCACTCACCCGAATTCCACCCGTCAAGGAATCAACGGCCAGACCTAACAGGTTATTCTTGGAATCCATGAGGTACATCGTGACTGGCTCGATCCGGCCATTGGTGAAGAACGACACATCGGCGCGTCCCGACACATGTTTGTCTTGGCCGATTGAAACCTCGGTCAGACGTATGGATTCGGGTAAGGCGCGAGGAATCTTCCAGCCTGGATCAAGCGGGAGGCGCTCTTCTTTGCCTTCCACGAGCATCATCCAGTAGAGCCCTCGGTCGAGATCAAAATACAACTTCAACGGGGTCTGTTTTGCAGCGGCCTCTCCCTGCAGGGTTCGCAGCACAGCGATCAACGTTCTCCCTGTTGACCGGAGATCTTCCTCAAAACTAAACCGGGGAATCAGGATGGCCAGAATGCCTCCAAGAAGAAACAGGACGATCAGCATCTCCAGGATGGTAAAACCGTCGACAGAGCGTGAGGGGTGAGATGCGAGCGGTGAACCGTGAACCGTGAACCGTGAAACCCGAGGCATGAGAGACAAGGAAGATGGCGAGAGAAGAGCGGCCTGAGCCTGGCCGGCGGAGGATGGACCTCGAAGCGCCGATCGCTGATGGCTGACCGCTGAGAGCCTGATCCCGAGCCAATGGCTGATCACTCTATGACGTCCTATTCTTTATCCAAATTCCAATTGGTGATGTCGGCATTCACGCCTTCGCCGCCGACCTCTCCATCCGTTCCGAGTGAGGTGATTTCGTAGTCGATTCGTTGATCTCCTCGTTGGACGGGGCTGATGTATTTGTACGGATTGCCCCACGGATCCTCCGGAAGTTTCGGCAAGTACCCGCCGATTTTCCATTTCTTCGGCACCACACCGACGGACGGCTTTTCTATGAGCGCTTTGAGGCCCTGTTCTGTGGTCGGATAGACGCCGTTATCCAACTTGTAGAGTTGCAGTGCGCCTTCGATATTTCTGATCTGCACTTTCGCCGCGGTTCGTTTGGCGTCATCAGTTCTCCCCATAATACGGGGCACCACCAGCGCCGCGAGGATGGCCAGAATGGCCACGACGACCATGATCTCGATGAACGTAAAGCCGGCGGAAGATCCGCGGCTCCGTTGCATGAGGCGGGTGATCACGACACAAAACGGATGCGGTACGCGTGGGCGTGCCGCCTGCTCGCGCTGCTGTTCTGAATCAATCATCGTCAGTCCCCCTTTTGTCGATCAACGTAGGCATGTCGGTGGGTTCGTCTTGCGTGTTCATCGTATCATTTGGCCCATTTCGAAGATGGGCAAGAGGATCGCAACGACGATGAAGAGCACAATCGCACCCATGACGAGAATCATGATCGGCTCCATCAAGGAGGTCAAGCGGGCAATCACTCGCTCAACCTCGCTGTCGTAAATTTGACTCACGCGCCGCAGCATCTCTTCCATTTCCCCGCTTTTCTCACCGACGGCGATCATATGGGTGACTAAGGCGGGAAATTCGCCGCTCCGTTTCAAGGGGTCGGCAATGGTCTCACCTTCGCGGATGTTTTGCCGCGCGCCTTCCACCGTTTCTTCGAGCACGCGATTATTCATGACCCGCTTGGAGACGTCCAGCGCGTCGAGAAGTTGAACCCCGCTTGCCAACATCGTGGCCAAGGTGCTTGTGAGCCTGGAAATCGACACCATTCTGGCGACGTCGCCGATCAGCGGAAGTGTGAGTGTCAGGCGGTCGGCGACCATCCGGCCTCGCGAGGTTTTGGTAAATCGCTGTATCAGGTAGAGTCCGCCGATGCCAAGTCCGGTCAGCACCATCCAATAATCGGCCATGAATTCGCTGACCGACATCAAGGCCACCGTCGGCCACGGCAAGGCCTGCTTCTGCTGCGCAAACACCTGGGTAATCTTGGGGACGACAAACGTGATGAGAAAAAACAGGATAATCGTCCCGATCACCAGCATAATGACGGGATAGAGCATCGCATTCGTGACCTTGTTCCTCAGGGCCTGTTGCTTCTCGAGAAACTCTGCGAGTCTGAATAGGATCTGATCCAGGGCTCCGCTGGCCTCTCCGGCTCGTACCATATGGACATAGATAGGAGAAAAATCCTTCTCATAGGTTTCCAAGACGCTGCTGAGGGCCTTCCCACCACGAATCTGTTCTCGGATGTCGGCGAGGAGGCCTTTGATGGGTTTTTTTTGGGCTTGATCCACAAGGACGCCAAGCGCATCGACAAGAGGGAGGCCGGCGACCAAGAGGGTGGCAAATTGCCTGGTCAGCAATGAGAGGTCGGTTGCCGAGAGAACGGCGGACTTCTTCGTCGGGCGTCCGGTCTCAATGCGGTGTTTCCCCTGAGCCCGAGCCGCTGGTTGGCCTTGCTCGACGACATCGGTCGGATACACGCCCTCTTTCCTGAGTTTGAGCCGTGCAACCTTGGCATTTTCCGCGTCGATAATTCCTGCGGCGGCTCCGCCGTCGCTCCGGTATCCCTGATATTGATAGACCGGCATGATCAGCGGACTCCGAGGAGAACGTGTGTGGTCCACGGCTGCTCGATCGTTCGACAGCCATACGGATGAAGCGAGAGGTGAAGTCGGCGACGCATCATCTAATCGACGTCAACCTCTTGCTGAGTGATGCGCATGACTTCTTCAAGCGTGGTGTGGCCCCGGACCACTCGTTCGGCGCCTTCTCGCTTCAACGTCACCATGCCTTTGGCGATTGCGGCTTGCTTAATGGCGGTGGAGTCTGCTTTGCTCCCGATCAGACGTCGAATCTCGTCGTCGAGCACCATCAGCTCAAAAATACCGGTTCTCCCACGATACCCGGTCTGCGAACAGGCGGCGCAACCCGCGCCGCGATACAGCGTGACGTTCGAGCCGGCTGGAATATCAAGACGATCGAGTTCCTCCGCGCTTGCGGGATAGGACCGTTTGCAATCCGGGCAAATCCGTCTGAGCAACCGTTGAGCAAGGACGGCGACGACCGAGGACGCCACGAGAAACGGCTCGATGCCCATATCGATCAGACGCGTGGCGGCGCTTGCGGCATCATTCGTGTGCAGCGTGGAAAACACCAGGTGTCCTGTGAGGGAGGCGTGAATGGCGATCTCCGCCGTTTCACGGTCGCGGATCTCTCCGATCATGATGACGTCGGGGTCTTGGCGAAGGATCGACCGAAGGCCGGCCGCAAATGACAGATTGATCTTGGGATTCACCTGCATCTGGCCGATGCCGACGAGTTGGTACTCGACCGGGTCCTCGACGGTGATGATATTCTTGTCCGGTGCATTGATGTGGCTCAGGGCGGCATAGAGGGTCGTGGTCTTTCCACTTCCGGTCGGGCCGGTGACGAGAATAATCCCATGGGCGAGTTGGATGAGTTGGTGGATGACCGAGAGTCGTTCCTTCGAAAATCCCATTTCAGAGAGGTTCAACAGGCGATTTTCTTTCTCCAATAATCGCAGCACGACCCGTTCGCCGTGCGAGGTCGGCAACACCGACACGCGAAGGTCGACATCTTTTCCTGAAGTCCGAATGGCGAAACGGCCGTCTTGCGGTAAACGTTTCTCGGCAATATTGAGACCGGCCATGATCTTCAATCGAGCGATGATGCTGGCCTGCAAATGTTTCGGCGGAGTGAGGACCGGATAGAGCACACCATCGATGCGATACCGGATCACCAGCCCACGCTCGAACGATTCGAAGTGGATGTCGCTGGCTCGCTGTCGAACCGCCTGAAACAGGACCGAGTTGACCAATCGAATGATCGGAGCCTCATCGGTCGCATCGAGCAGATCTTGCGGCTCGTCCAGTTCGTGTGCCAGCTGGTCAAGGCTCCGGTTCGCGGCAATATCTTCCATCACCTGCTCAGCGCCGGCCGGATTCGCAATGTCGTCGTAGGCGCGGTTCAAACAGCTGAGGAGGCTGACGCTGCTTGTGAGAATAGGCTTGATAGGCTTACCCAAGAGTAATCGAAGGTCGTCCAAGGCGACGGTTTCAAGGGGGTCGGTCGAGGCGGTCAGGATCACACCCTCCTCAGAGCGGAGCGGCAAGACGCGGTATCGCCGACAAAACGCAATCGGGACCTTCTTGATGAGCTCATGGTCAACCTGGGTGGTATCAATCTGCGGCATCCACGTCATCTCAAACTGCTGCGCAAGGGCTTCCAGTAATTGGTCCTCACGCAGTGAACGAAGATGGAGCAGCACCTCTCCCAACCGCCCGCCTTTCTCCTGTTGGTAGGCGAGGGCTTCTTCGAGTTTGGATTCGAGGAGATGAAATTTGTCCTCGAGAATGCGTCCCAACAAGGGACGACTCAGGCCAGAATTGGGGTGCTCGGTCTCAGCCATGAAGCCCAGTTCCTTGATATCGTGTCATTGTTTACCCAGTACCACGAACGACAGGTTCGCGGAGCGCCCATCCTGATCGATGTAAAGATACTCTTCCTTCTCACAGCCTGGCAAGGACGTGCCGAGTTGTTTCTGTAAAATTAAGGTCTTGCGCGTCCCGGCCTGTTCCAACCGCGTTCAACTTGATCGCTGTATTGACAAAGATAGTCGGGGATGGGGTTCAGGGAAGTAAGGGGATGGCCGACTCCGGGTCAGCGTAATTCATAGGTGATCGTCGACTGTTGGTTGTTCCGAACCACATCAAGCTTGACGATCTGCTCGTTTTTGAGCTGTTGGAGCAGACTCAGCATGGTGCTGGGGTCACGGATGTCGACTCCGTTGACGCGCTGCAACACGTCTCCGGTCTGAACCCCGATCTTTTCGTAAAAGCTGGCCGGGGCGATGTAGTCCAATCGGTAGCCATTGACCGCCCCATTGGCCATATTGGGGACGGCTCTGGCCTGTGACAGGAGTTTGGGGAGATCACTCATGGCCTGTTCCACCTCTCGCCGATCGACGACCTTTCGCAGAGGAGTTCCGGAGGTCGATGGTTTCTTAGGAGGGAGGGGGGTGCCGGTGGGATTGACGGCGGCGGATGGGCCTTCCGCGTGCGCCAGCTCCAGCAACTCTTCCACATTCCCTTGGCGAATCACGACTCCGTTGCGACGGATCTCGGTGACCTCACCAAGGTCAAGGATCGATTCGTGGAGATGATACAACGACTGCTGTTTTGCCGAGAGGTCCTCAATAATGGCAAAGACTCCGCGCTGATCGCCCAGCACGACACCGATTAATCGCAGCTTGCCTGCCAAGCCGAGGGAGGCACGCACGACGGTACCGGAGCCGCCTCGACGCTCAGAGCTCGTGCCGCTCGTTTCTCCATCCTCCGGTGCCGGTGGAAGCAGGAAGAGGCCGCTTGACCGAATCTGCTCGACCGCTTGCCTGGGCGAATAGGACGTGAGCGCTGGAGCGCCTCCTGAGCCGACGGTACCGGCTCCAGGAGGAGGAGCAGGTATCAGGTAAAGTGCGTCTGCGACAAACGCGTTGATCGCGTGTGCCACAAGCAGCCCGCCCATGATCAGAGAGAGAAGCAGCCCGCCGCGACGTATCTGGTGAGTCGGAACAGTTGTCAACGTCTTGTTTCTCCTCCGTCCATTTGACTCATGGTACCTGGAGTGTCCAAGTGGCCGCAAGAATCTTTTCTTAACGATCTTTTTACATGATACGAGTAGACTAGTCTAACAAAGCGGGCAATAATGATGCATTCATTTAGGTAGGGAGTATTCGTGAAAAAAGCACTGATTACCGGCATCACAGGTCAAGATGGGTCATACTTGTCGGAATTTCTCCTTGCCAAGGACTATGAAGTCTATGGCATCATTCGCCGCTCCAGCTCGTTCAACACCGGCCGTATCGATCCAATCTATGAAGACCCGCACGTGCCGCATCGCCGGCTCCACTTGGTCTACGGTGACTTGAACGACGCCAGCTCACTCAATCGGATCCTCCGGACCGTGCAACCAGATGAAATCTACAACCTGGGGGCTCAGAGCCATGTGCGCGTGAGTTTTGACATTCCTGAATACACCGGAGAGATCACCGGGCTTGGAACCATCCGGCTCCTTGAGGCGATCAGGGAGACCGGGCTCAAGCCGAAGTTTTATCAGGCCTCATCGAGCGAAATGTTCGGCAAAGTCTTGGAAGTGCCTCAGAAGGAGACGACGCCGTTTTATCCGCGGAGCCCCTACGGAGCCGCCAAGGTCTACTCCTATTGGATCACCGTCAATTATCGCGAAGCCTACAATCTTTTTGCGTGTAACGGGATCCTGTTCAATCATGAGTCGCCGCGACGAGGGGAAACCTTCGTCACGCGGAAAATCACCAAGGCGGCCGCTCGTATCAAGCTCGGCACGCAACAAGATGTATTTTTGGGCAACCTCGATGCGAAGCGCGACTGGGGCTATGCCGGGGACTATGTTGAGGCCATGTGGATGATGTTGCAGGCTCCCACGCCCGATGACTATGTGATTGCCACCGGGGAGACCCACACCGTTCAGGAAATGTTGGAACTGGCGTTCGATCGGCTTCAGTTGGATTGGGAAAAACACGTCAAGATCGATGCGAAATACTATCGGCCGACGGAAGTCGATCTGCTGATCGGAGATGCCGGTAAGGCCAAGAAGGAACTCGGATGGCAGCCCAAAGTGAAATTCGAAGAATTGATCGCTATGATGGTCGATGCGGATTTGGCGGCGGAAAAAGAAAAATTGGATGGGACGAGGAAGCGAAATTAGGGGGCTTAGAAAGACATGTCGTCATTCTGGAAAGGCAAACGTGTGGTCGTGACGGGAGGAGCCGGGTTTCTTGGTTCCTTCGTCGTGGACCAGTTACGCGCGAAGGGCTGTGGACAGATCGCGGTGCCGCGAAGCCGAGACTATGATCTGGTGCAGATGGATGCCGTGAAGCAGTTGTACGGCGACACCAAACCGGATGTCGTCATCCATTTGGCGGCCCGAGTCGGCGGCATCGGAGCGAATCAAGCGAACCCCGGACGGTTCTTCTATGACAACCTCATGATGGGAGCTCAGCTGATCGAGGTAGGGCGTCAGCAGGGGCTGAAAAAATTCGTCGCAACGGGAACCATCTGTGCCTATCCGAAGTTCGCACCGATTCCGTTCAAGGAAGACGACATCTGGAACGGATATCCTGAGGAAACCAATGCCCCGTACGGATTGGCCAAAAAGATGATGCTGGCACAGTCGCAGGCCTACCGCGACCAATATGGATTTAACTCCATCGTGCTGTTCCCCGTGAATCTGTACGGGCCACGTGACAATTTTGATCTGGAAACCTCACACGTGATTCCGGCATTGATACGGAAATGCGCAACCGCCAAAGAGGAAGGGCGCGCATCGATTACATTGTGGGGTGATGGATCTCCGACCCGTGAATTCTTGTATGTCGAGGATGCCGCCGAGGGGATTCTGCTCGCGGCCGAACAGTATGATGGGAGTCTGCCGGTCAATTTGGGAACCGGTGAAGAAGTCTCCATTCGGGATCTTGCTGGGTTGATTGCACGTGACGTGGGATTTGACGGCCACATCCAGTGGGATACCACGAAGCCAAACGGCCAACCTCGGCGGTGTCTCGATGTGAGCCGAGCGAAACAACTCTTCGGCTTTCAGGCCCGCCATCGTTTGCGCGACGGATTGAAGAAAACCGTCCAGTGGTTCCAAGTCAACCGTCACGCCGTACGCGAAGTGCACTTCTAGGTGTCTTTTGTCGGATTGTCGGTTCCAGCGTGAACCTGTCTGTGTAGCTATCCTCCTTCTTGCGGACCACCCCGCGAATCCAATCGAGTTATTGATTGAACGACACGCCAAGTCGGTTACAATGGCGACCTAAGATTTTGTCTTGACCACATACTGTGAGGTGTTGAGTGAAACGCATCGATATCATCGCCGGCGCGAGGCCTAATTTCATGAAGATTGCGCCGATCATTGAGGCGCTGAAAGAGGCTGAGTGTCGTGGCAGCCAGCTACGGTATCGGCTCATCCATACCGGTCAACATTATGATCGTGCCATGTCCGGGAGCTTCTTCGAAGAACTCGGAATCCCAGACCCAGATATCAATCTTGAGGTGGGGTCGGGGACGCAGGCGGAACAAACCGCCGGTATTATGGTCGGGTACGAAAACGTTCTTCTGAAAGAGAGGAGCGACCTCTGTTTGGTCGTCGGAGACGTGACGAGTACGATGGCCTGTTCGATCGCTGCGCGAAAGCTGAGAGTACCTGTCGGTCACGTGGAAGGCGGCATCCGGTCCGGCGATTGGACGATGCCGGAGGAGATCAATCGAGTCGTGACCGATTCCATCACGAACTGGTTTTTTACGACCAGCGAAACGGCCAATGACAACCTGCGTCGTGCCGGGGCGACGGATGATCAAATCTTCTTCGTCGGCAACACGATGATCGACACCTTGCTCAAGAATATGCCGCGCTTACGACCTCCGGCTTGTTGGGAGTCGCTGAAGCTCACACCTGGTCGGTTTTTTGTCGTGACGCTGCACCGACCTGCCAATGTTGATGGTGAACGGAAACTCTTGGACTTGCTCCGTGCCATTAGCGACGGCACGAAGGGATTGCCAGTGGTCTTTCCCGTTCACCCACGGACCGCAAAAAATCTTCGAGAACTCGATAGTAAGACACCGCAACTGCATTATGTCGATCCACTCGGTTACCTGGAATTCAATTATCTCGTGAAGCACGCCAAGGGTGTGATTACCGATTCCGGTGGCATCACGGAAGAGACCACCGTCTTGGGCGTTCCCTGCCTGACTCTGCGTGACAACACCGAACGTCCAGAGACCATCACCATCGGGACGAATGAACTCATTGGAACCGACCCAAGTAAGCTAGCACCCGCACTGTCGAGATTGATGGACGGAAAGTGGAAGAAGGGGCAGATCCCGCCTCTGTGGGATGGCAAGGCGGCGGAGCGGATCGTGGCACAGTTGGAGAGGTTGTTGCGCCCAGGTTGTTGATACGAGGCCGGCTCCACAGTCTTCGGTGGTGCCTGTCCCGGTATCCACGGTGATACCAATCATGGAGGCATGGCATGAACACTGCCGCGAAGATCGCTGACCCTCGCGTCATGACCGTGGAAGTCGCCGAGGATGAGATTATTGCGCATTTGGTGGATGGACGGACGATCAGCGTACCCTTGGTCTGGTCATGGCGGTTGGCGAACGCTACCGAGAAGCAGCGACAACATTGGGAGATCCTTGGCGACGGTCAGGGGGTTCATTGGCCTGATGTCGATGAGGATATCAGTGTTGAGGGTATGTTGCATGGAGCTCCGGCCCATCGTCCAAGGACGTCCACAGGACACGCTGCCTAACCTGTGTGAACTTCTCGCGCACGAAAGTCGAGAGGATATCTGTAAGAGGCGGTAGAGAAAGAACACTTCTGGGGAAAACGGCGATTCTCAGAATGTTGCGATCATTTGGGACAACACCGGACGTCCTGAAACCATCACAATCGGCACAAACGAGCTCATCGGAACCGATCCCAGCACGCTTCCTCCCGCACTCAGCCGCTTGATGGCGGGGCAGTGGAGGAAAGGGGCGATTCCACCGATGTGAGATGGTAAAGCGGCGGAGCGGATGTGGGGTGTTTGGAACGGGTGCTGATATGATAAGTAGTTTCTCGCCATTATAGTCTTCCCTCATTACATGCTTCGGTTAGGGCCATTCTTCATTGTCTAGAGTAGATATGTATCCCGGTCTTATTATTGGGTCGCAATATTCATTGTCTATTTCTTGACCAAGAGAGAATATGTCGTAAAAACCATTTTCGTTTGTTACCTGCATCTCTACCCCATATCATTACACACGGCTAAGTCATGAGAGTGAGGTGAAAATTGAGGTGGGTTATACCTAATAAGGTGTCAGTGCTCATACAGATCACCGTGGTATTAACAATAGTGACGCTGAGTAATTGGCCTGCACGGTCTGAACCGCTGGCTCTTGCTGGCAACGCAATAGATATAGCTGCATATGCGGGAGCGGTTGGTGATGGAGTAGTGGACGATACTTCCTCAGTCCAAAAGGCATTGACGGCCTGTTCAAATCAAGGAGTGACCTGTGTAATTCCTGCTAATAAACAGTTTCTCATAACAAAAGAGCTTTATCTGTGGGGGGAAGGTAACTTAGTTGGCGCCGATTCAAGCAGTAGCATACATCTAAACACTGGTTCGGTACCGTATGTACTGAATGTAGGGATAGGCGGGGTACAGCAGCTAAAGCAAAAATGGTCCGGTAGGATTCAGAATGTAACCTTTAAAGGAGTAGGGCCAGGCACCGGACGAATCATTTTCTTGTGGCGTTCGGAGGGAGCTACGATATCCAACAATGTGTTCATTGTTGGTGCATACGGATATGGTCCAACGTCATCAGGAAATAACAACAACATTATTAGGAATGGCGACGCGAATTGTATTCGTAAGAACCTCAAGATCACCAATAATCTCGTGGTCGCTGAGGGCACAGATCTAATTGGAAACGAGGGATTCGGTCTCAATCAATGGGATGGGGCAGAAATTGCTCATAACAGGATTAGTGGCGTCGGTGATGACATGATCGGTATTCACTTCTCACGCAATATCAATATTCATGACAATGAGCTCTCTGGAGTAGATGGACGACTTTTTGTGGCTAATTCGTATCATGTTTCAATCGTCAACAATAAGATTACCCGTGAGGCCTCGAAGTTGACGGGGCTGTGGTATCCGGGAATTGCGCTGTTGTATATCGGGCATGAGGCTGACGTAACGAACAAAGAGGGTGCTCCAACTAACATCATCGCTCAAGGAAACACGCTCACTTATAATGCTGGTGCAGTTGATCGTGGTGCAGCGATCTATGTGTATGGACCACGGAATGTCACGATCACGAATAACAAAGTAATCAGTAATTCTTCGACTAGTACCGGCGTTGGAATCCATCTCTTGCCCTTTCCGTTTTCGAAGGGGGCTCGCTGGACCGACCCTGATAAGTTGGATCCACCGAGTGTGAGTCGTGTTTACGATGTGACCATCGCGAATAACAATTTGAGTGGAGGGCGCTATCCGTTGTCTTTGATGGAAACAGGGCAGAACTGTGCTCACTATGTTGGGTCAGTAAAAATTACAGATAACGTAGCAAAAGAGTATTCGTTTATCTGTAAACCAGTGACGAGTGGTAACCTATTAAACTAAACCGCAGCCTTCGTAGTGGGGCCTAATTTCTGTTTCGGGAGCCGTTTCGTACTGTGTTTGCTGGCCCAGTGCGGTGAGAAAACCGCTCAGATTCTAACCTAAGCCATGTTTCGAAGAGTGAGACATTTCAGTGCTGGTTATGCCTTTCTCACCTATAATCGCGCTTACGAGAGTTTCTAGTTGAGGCAAGGTTGTCTCGATGTCTCATTGCCGGCGTATCATGGTTTGAACAATTGTTCTGAGGTCTTTCTAAGGAAAACGGTACAACAAGGAACTGAAAAGCGGATTACATATTAGGGTTACACGCACGAATGATCATTGGGTAACTGCGCTCTGATCAGTCCTGTGAGCGATCAGCAATTAAGGAATAGTCTGTGCTTCGACTAGCGTGGGCACTGTTACAATGAACGACGAGCAATTAGTTAGCGGTAAGAAAGTTAATATTGCCCAAGCGTTTAATGTCATAGCGCTGGTCATCGCATTGGTAGGCATTATGACTTCCAAAGGATCTTCTGAAGATCAAACGATTCTTTCAGTTGTCGTAACGCTATATGCTTCCATAATACTAATCGGACAATTGCTTCTTCGACGTAACAGTGTTGCATTCATCATGTTCGCGGTACTGAGTGTTTATGTTTGGATTGCCTATCCGCTCAAAGTGGTAGTGCTTCTTCATGACCCAATGTCGTCGTGGGTTTCACATCAACTGTTTGAGGCAAATGTTGTGCAGAGGGAAATCTCTGATGCGTTCTATACCGTGGTTCCAGGGATCATTGCTCTTTTCCTTGGTTTCTTGATCGGAGGCAAGGGCCGCTCCCTTGACAGGGGAGGAAAGGTTGTTCTCCGGCACAGCTATTTTATTGCGATAATCTTAGGTTTGATGCTTCTGAAGGTCATAGTTCAAACGTATCTAAGCATAGGGTTGCCAGGTGTAAAGCCTCAAATGGTTGGCGTTCCCTTAGTTGCTGGTTTATTGGATCTGCTGACCCGCCCCACATTGTTTGCTTTAGTCAATCTATACTTTTACTGCGTGCTTCGCTTGAACGAGCGCCGAGGTTTACTGCTGGGGTTGTGTCTGATACTCCTCAATGTGTTATTAGCTGTGCGAGTAGGATGGAAGAGTGAGCTTGTGATTCAAGGACTCATCATAGCGTTCTACTTAATCGATGTATACGGCTACATGGAGCCGCGGAGGCGTCGCTTTGTTGGCATAGCGGCTATTGTGATCATGGTTGCGACGATTAATCTTTATACATTTGTAGCGGAATATCGCAACTACATCGTTAGTGGTCGTACGATGTCAGAAGCTATTGAGAAAGCAGAAGATCGGGAGAAGAAGAGCATGTCATCCCTATCTCTCGCTCCTATATACAATCGTATCAATGGGATAGATGCATATTATGCGGCAATTAAATTGGGAAAGGGGAAAACGTTTCTTGTGGACAGCCTGTTCAGCGATAACGTAATGGATTTAATAAAGGAGAAATTATATGGCTATGAAAAAGACAAGGCCGTAACGGCATTTGGAACGACGCAATTCTCAGTTCTGTATTTGATTGGAGGGGAGCCATTGCTGGTAGTGGGTTGCTTCGGCCTTGGATGGATATTTAGGTATCTGACGATGTGGATCAAAGATACGCTTCTTACCTTTGAGACAACCTTTCATGCCTATTTGCCATTATTATGTATCCTGTGGGTTAAGGTGTTAAGCGCAGGAGGAATGCTGCTTTTGTATTTTAAGGAACTCGTGTTGATCCTTGGTTGTCTCTACTGTGTGGAGCGTCTTTGTTGCCAAAGGCAGAAAATCTGGGAGAGGGAAGGTCAAAACACTGCCAATGCCATGCTGATTGCGAGATAGTGAGTTGGGTTTGTGATGAGGGTGGGCAAGTGACCCTCTTGCATCTATGAGAACAAAAAACTTCAGTCGAGTTTCTGAGTTTGGATGATATGTGAAGAGCCATGAAGATCCTATTTGTCGCGAACGAGGTGCCATTTCCACCAGATAATGGAGTTAGGATACCAATCTTTCATGCCATGCGACTGATGAGTCAAGCGGGGCATGAAATCGCTTTGGCCGTCCTTACTGCTGAAACATGTGAAGTGATCGATCGGTTTAGTCGTATCACAGCAAAGTTCTGTAGTGGCGGAAGTCTGCTGGAAAGAATTCCATGGCGACATCCGCTTGCGGTGCAATTAGCTGCCATACTTGGTCAAAGATTACTGTTTGTTGAAAAGTATCGATCTGCTGTGTTTAGAGAAAAGCTAGTTGAACTGATCAGCAAATTTCAGCCTGACGTGATTCATTTTGACCTCATTCCAATGGTGCAATACTTGAGCGCCGCTCCTGCAGGAGTCGGCACAGTCGCGTCAATAAATGATAGCTATGCGCTCACACTGGAGAATGCGCTGCACGCTGGTTACTTCAAGGGCCTAGAATACATATACAAGAAATGGCAGTACTACGGCACTCTGAACTATGAAGCATCTGCCTATCAGCAGTTTGATCAGATTCAAGTGATGAGCGAAACGGATAAAAACTATCTACTTAAGCTTAATCCGCATCTGAGGGTGTCCGTCATTCCGAATGGCGCTGAGGATACTTTGTTTCATCTGACAGCTTCCACCTCCTCCAACTCAGACATTATCTTTGTTGCAACCTTGACAGGCACTCACTTAAAAGGTCTGCAAAGGTTTTTGAGCCAGTCTTGGCCTATTGTGAAGAAGCATTATCCATCTGTCAGGCTTAATGTGGTGGGGAAAATTGGGCCAGATGCTGGTAAGTTGATGGAAGAGTATAGTGGATTCCCAGAGGTAAAGTTTACTGGTTATATTCCTGATTTAGCAGATGTCTATCGTATGGGAGGAATTGCCATAGCTCCGATTGATCAGAACTGTGGAATAGTTAATAAGGTTATCGAGGCTATGGCGGCAGGTTTGGCAGTGGTAGGTTTTAAAAATACCTTTTCAGGTATTCCACAAGGTAAGCCTGGCGTCCATTTCCTTCAAGTTGTGAACTATGACAGTATGGGGCACGAAATTGTGCAATTGTTAGGCAATGAAAAGAGGTGCAATGAAATAAAAGTGGCTGCACAAGGGCTGGCAAGATCTTATTATTCGTGGTCTAGCCGTGGAGACTTGTACAATCAAATGTATACCAATGCTATGAAGTCTGCTGGTCGTAGTTAGCAGTGATTCGGCTTAGACTGTTCCGCTAGCTCCATTAGCTTGGTAGTAATTTGCCTCCCTTTTTCCTCCAGAATCATCTTTTGAGTGTGGGCGAAATCCTGCAACTGACCCTTCAGTGACCTGGATAGGAATTCGGATAGAGAGACATGGCTTAAATTGGTGTGATCGGCAAGATATTGGGTTGATAGTTCGGAGTGGATATAAAACTCTTTAATCTTATCAGCATACGAAATCTGATATACAGGAACAGAAGCCAGCGTTCCCATTATTCCCGCATGCATCCTAGCTGAAATGAGGGATGAACATTCTGCAATGAGGCCGAGCATTTCTTCTACTTTGTCATTTTCGTAATATATTAACTCGAGTGCATTGCCTAACGGACTAGACAAATTCTCATACACGTGCTGTGAGATAAGTCTATCGCCGTCGCTTTCATCGTTGCAGACACACAAAATCCTAACGCGAAGTTCTTTAATCTCCGTAGCCATCTCCCGTACGACTTGCAGCATGCCAGCGCAGTTAACGCTGTGTTCAGCAGTGCACGTACCGAATGCCCTTTCCGTAACCACCAGTCCAAGGATGGGAACACTGCCAGCTAACTTAGGGACGGTTGGTACTTTCCCCCAGCACAGCGCCAAGTCGAAAGACTCGTGCACGTTAATTGTGTGCCCAGATTCATCAATTAACAGTTTGGATTGAGAGTCTCGTACTAACACGTAGTCCATTAATGCTAGGCACTTTAGACACCAATGTTGATCGCTAGAGCTATGAAACGGGCCAATCGACACTCCTATAGCCAATACTCGTAACTCATTTCCGCGAAGCAGCCTCAGAAGGCGAAGCGTAAGATAAATAAGACAAAATGGTTGAATCGTAAAAATGGATCCAGCTGAAAATATCAGTGCTTTGCTTTTCAGAGACTTGCAAAAAACGCTTAGCCACAAAAGTCTACTGATGTATGTAAAGAAGGATCGAAACGGAACTATCTGCATTTGCGAGTCGCAGCAAACTGTTCCATCTTGTTTCGTGCTTATGTATATAGTCTCAATTTGGAAAGAGCTGTAGAGCCACTGGCACACCAACCTTCTAAAGATATCGTCTCCCAGGTTTTGGTAGCCGTGGTATCCGACAAGTGTTGCCGTTCTAGTCTTTAGTTTGCCAGCACTATTGATGGTCATGTCTGTACCGTAATCTTTCCTCAATCATCGTGCGCAGACCATAAGCGGTTGTCCTGATTATGGTTCGGATCGTTCCCATAACTGCTTAATGCTGATGCTATGGAGTAACCAGATTGCATTAGCCAACATCATGCTGCCGTGGACAGTAAGTAGTATCAATGCTACGGCAAATGCTCCGTAATTGGGTATAAACCATGAGCCGAGTAGTAATGCGATAAATCCTCCTATTAGTGAAGTCACCAAAAGAAAGCGTTCGTGCCCTAAAGCAAGACTGTGCTGTGAGACTGAAAATCCAACTCCTGCTAAACAAACCCAGATACAAAGAGGTATGGCAAAGGTAGACATGGTTAGGAAGCGGGAATCTGCGAGAATGAGCGGTAAGACCTGAATGGCTACCCACACACCAAATGCAAGCACGGTAGACCCGGCAAAAAGAATTCCGGCATTGTGCGAGATAGATCGCAGGAATGCTTTCTTGGAAGAACATGCTTCCATAATAGATCTGTTTGATAGGCGAATGGCTTGTCCTTGAAATAGGAAGACTATCATCATCATTTGAAAAGCCAAACTGTATGAAGATAATTCTACGGGAGTATTATTGTATGCCAGGAGAAGCTGATTGCCGTATGTCAACAAGGCATTCGCCACGGTGGCGATAGTTATGTGCAAATTTATTCCATTATGATTCTTAGGTGTTGGGGCAAAGCTTAATGCAAATGCCATGGAGGCGTGGTGAATCCACCAGGATCTAATCTGTAGAAATATGGAGGTTGTTCTTGTGATTAAGAGACCTATGCCAATCGCTAAGAGATCTGGCGCCTTGTCTGCGAAGAGATACAGAATATAAACCAAAAATAAGCTGACACTCCGCTCCGCGAGCACAATTAGATTTTGACGTCTGACATCGTGCGAATAATCAAACCAGGAGGCAGGATACAGCCCAATAAGACCTGCCCATAGAGAAAATCCTATCAAGGAAATAGCGTCTTGGATTGTGCTGGTAAAAATGGGAGTGACGCAATAAAGCCCAATCAAGATAGGGACTAGCATGAAGATCCGTTGATTGAGATTGGACAGGACCATCCTGTCTATAGGCTCAATCTGTTTTCGTGCGATAGCATCTCGAACAAAGGTTCGGTCACTTCCTAGGTTGAAGAGAGGGACTAGGAATCCTCCAATAGCAAGGCCCAACGCTACCCAAGAAAACCGCTCGGCGCCCAGCACTCTTGCCAAGAGTAGAACAAGCAGGAACCCAACCAGGGTTGATGAATAGGTGAGGGCAAGATTAATCGGTAGTTTCTTCATTGGTGTGGGTAGTTCTTCCCTACACTTGGAGATGAATGCCGTGGTAGGCAATCGAGGGCATCGCTCATCTTAGTACAGCCAGAAACAAATTCATTTAGAATTGATATTTTGTGTAACTTCGTTATTGTAAAACTTCTTTCAGCACGAGTTGGCGTGCAATCAGCGAATCTTGGATATGGATGCTCTAAGTGTGCTGAGCAACATTGCGCGGGGATGAGCTGGACATAGCATGAAAGCATTGCCGTGATTCTTGGGATTGACGCATTTAATATTCAGACTGGTGGAGGTGTCACTCATCTAACCGAACTTCTAGGTGCCGCAGACCCTCTTGCACATGGATTCGATCGAGTATTTATTTGGAGTTCAGTAAGGACACTCGACAGAATTTGTGACCGTGAGTGGCTGACGAAAGTTAGCGACCCTCTCTTGAATCAAGGTCTACCGTATCGCGTGTACTGGAATCGATTTAGGCAACGAAAGTTGGCCCATGAAACTAATTGTGACGTGGTGTTCTTGCCAGGTGGTTCAGGTGAAAGTGGATTCACGCCAATTGTCACGATGAGCCAAAACCTGCTTCCTTTTGAATGGGGTGAATTGAAACGATACGGTTGCGATTCTTACACGATTAAACTGTTGTTTTTACGATGGACACAGTGTCGAACATTTAAGAAAGCCAATGGCGTCATATTTCTTACCAACTACGCTCGTAGAGTGGTCACTCAAGTAACAGGGGAGTTGAGAGGAGAGTGCCCGATCATTCCTCACGGTATTAATTCACGGTTTATGAAGGCTCCACGGCGGCAACAACCTCTTAGTAGCTTCACCAAAAGCCGACCGTGTCGCGTGCTTTATGTTTCCATTGTTGATGTATATAAGCATCAGTGGCATGTGGCTGAGGCTGTCGCAATGCTCAGAGAGGAGAACATTCCCATAGTCCTAGAACTGGTTGGTCCGCCTGCTAAGGGCATGCAACGGTTGCGACGAGCGATGGAGCGATTGGATCCAGCAGGGTCTTTTCTCGTACATCATGGAGCTGTCCCATATGAAAATCTTGATGGGATATATGCCGCGGCGGACATATGTGTTTTTGCTTCAAGCTGCGAAAACATGCCAAACATTTTGTTAGAAGGTATGGCAGCCGGCCTTCCAATGGCGTGTTCGCGAATGGGCCCAATGCCTGAGGTATTGGGTGATGCAGGGGTTTACTTTAATCCAGAGGACACACGTGATATAGCCCAGGCACTTCGTGACCTAATCGATTCGCATGATCTGAGAGCGCGGTTGGCAGAGGCTGCTTTTGTTCGAGCGCAATCTTATTCGTGGAAGTGGTGCGCCGATGATACGTTCAGGTTCTTTGCAAGAGTAGCTCGTGGCGCATAGTCCAAGCGTATGAGTTAGAAACCTTCATTCGTAGTAATTACGCAAATTGCTTTGCTGTGATGCGGATTCAGGTTAATTGTGAAGCTAATCTCGCCCATTGGAAGGATTGAACGAGAGGTAGGAGAGAATGGTCGTCGTAATACACCACTAGCGACACACTTTACAGAGGCGAACAATGGCACTGAATGGAAGAATGCTCCCTTTCCGGGTCCAATAGAATATGTGAATTAACCATGTTTCTGTGGCAATGCCGTTAAGTAGCCAGCTGGCTCTGTGAGTACTGCCAACTTGTTTCCATTGCAATCAACTCCTTAACTGCCAGATAAAGCGATGAAGGTATTAACGAATGAAGAATGGTGGGATGGGTTTCTTGACTATCGTCGGGGCCCCGAGGATTGCCGGATTAAGGTATTAGCCTGCCTCACCGTGGCAACCGTTGAGGAGTTGTACTTTATTCGGTCACGAAGCGCTCGCTTAGTATGGAACTATATACGAGAAATTGGCTTTCGAGATGTATGGAGAAAAATCGTTTCACGGCGTGATGAACGGCTACGTAATGAAAAGTTCTTGTCAGTCGGAGTTGGTTCAATTCAAGAATCCGGAACTTCTTCCAGCTTGTGCGAAGGAGATCGTGTGATGTTTATTGCTCCCACACACCCAAAGTGTGTGGAGCGGCTTGTGTTGCCTGCTGACTTGGTGAGACCCATTGAGTGGGTTCTTCCAGTTGAAGTTCAGGATGAGGTAATTGTTCACTCCGAATGCAGTAGAGCGCTTCCTGCCCGTTTGGAGAAACTGAAGGGCTGGAGCGCCTTTTCTGGAAACCCGCTGGACGATCTTTCATCCGCGTTTGAAGCTGCTCAGACTATGCTTATGGACCCATCAGTTTGGAGGAGAGCCCGGCGATTATCTGTTGACCCGAGAGGCATTCCATTGGAACGTCGAGATGGTAGAAAAGCGAGGGGAAGCAAACGCAAGCAAGGAGTTCTCTTTGGATACGGTAACTACGCCAAGGTGATCGTGTTGCCAAACATTACGCCTTATGTCGAAATCGCATGTATTCATGAAATCGATCCCTTGCAAATTCCTCTTGATGGGAAAGCTGCTGGTAAATGGGATACTGCGGATAATCTACGGGCAGAGGAGCAGTATGATGCATATTTCCTAGCTGGCTTCCACCATTCTCATGCGCCCTTAGCTGTAAAAGCGCTGAAGTCTGGTGCATCTGCTGTGGTGGAGAAGCCGTTGGCAGTCGATAGTACTCAGCTTTCCGAGTTGCTCACTGCGATGGCGGAGAGCAGTGGTGCTTTTTATTCCTGCTTTCATAAGCGATATCAAGCCTTCAATCAGCATGCATATTCTGATCTTCGTCTTGGGCCTGGTCATCCAGTATCGTATCATTGCATTGTGTACGAGGTGCCATTGCCGTCTCGTCATTGGTACCGGTGGCCTAACTCCAAGAGCCGGCTCGTATCAAATGGTTGTCACTGGATCGACCACTTTCTCTATCTTAATGATTACTGTGATGTCTCAAGGGCTGATGTGTTCATCGCACGCGATGGCTCAATCAATTGTTCTCTGGAGTTGAAGAACGGAGCTCTGTTCACAATGGTGCTTACCGATCAGGGGAGCGAGCGGGTTGGTGTGCAAGATTATATTGAACTCAGAGCCAACGGTGTAACCGTCCATATGCGAAATGGCGCAGTGTATGAATCAGAATCCAGGGATCGTGTTTTGCGAAGCATTAGAATTAACAAGATGGAGAGTTATCGACGTATGTATCGCTCCATTGGGCAGAAGATAGCCCAAGGACTTCCCGGAGATTCGATCGGGTCTGTCAGGGTCTCGACTGACGCTGTGCTCCAGCTTGAGAGCAAGTTGAAAGATGCTGTTGACGCAGAGAATGCAGTTTGGGTTTAGGGAAAAATCAGTGGCATCAATGACTGAGTTGCTGATGAGGGCATCATGAAGCAGATTCTTCAGAGTCTTAAAACTGGCTCTACGGAACTCGTTGAGATTCCTAGTCCAGGTTGCCACTCTGGTCATTTATTAATCCGTTCGTCTTCTTCACTGGTCTCTGCTGGGACCGAACGCATGCTTGTCGAATTCGGCAAAGCCAATCTGCTCGACAAAGCCCGTCAGCAGCCTGACAAAGTGCGGATGGTGCTCGATAAGGTCAAGACGGATGGGGTGATGCCGACACTGGAGGCAGTCCGCAATAAACTGGATCAGCCCTTGCCGATGGGTTACTGCAACGTCGGGACGGTCCTCGAGGTCGGCCAGGGAGTCGTTGGTTTTTCCGTCGGGGATCGAGTGGCCTCGAACGGAAAGCATGCTGAGATCGTCTGTGTTCCCAAGAATCTGTGTGCGAGGGTTCCGGATTGCGTCAGTGATGAGGCCGCGGCATTCACCGTAATCGGCGCGATTGGGTTACAGGGTATCCGGCTGATTCAACCAACCCTGGGTGAAGCTGTAGTGGTTTCCGGCTTGGGGCTGATCGGACTCATGACCGTTCAGTTGTTGAAAGCCCATGGATGTCGAGTGCTGGGGCTAGATTTTGATGTTAGCAAGCTGGCGCTTGCGCAGAAGCTGGGTGCAGAAACGGTCGATCTCAATCAGAACTCCGATCCGCTAGGGGCGGCGATGGCTTTTTCAAGAGGACGCGGCGTCGATGCGGTGATCATCACGGCTTCCACGAAGAGCAACGACCCCGTTCATTATGCGGCACAGATGTGTCGCAAACGAGGTCGAATTGTGTTGGTGGGAGTGACAGGACTGGAACTGTCTCGTGCGGACTTCTATGAAAAGGAACTAAGTTTTCAAGTGTCCTGTTCCTACGGACCTGGGCGCTATGACAGTGCGTATGAGGACAATGGCCATGATTATCCTGTGGGGTATGTGCGCTGGACCGAACAGCGTAACTTCGAGGCGGTCCTCGACATGCTGGCTGATCACCGCCTCCAGACAGACTTACTCATCTCTCATCATATTCCTTTTGATCAGGCCACGACTGCGTATGACATTATTTCAAGCCGCGTTCCGTCACTCGGGATCATCCTGGAATATCCTGAACCAGATGCCTTTTCTCACAGTCGATTGCTGAGGCGGACGATTGTCCGATCAGAAGACCCTCTCGACGGGGATCGTTCTGCCGCTACCCCGGTCATCGGGTGTATCGGTGCGGGAAACTATGCCACGCAGGTTCTCTTACCGGCTTTTCAGAAGACGGGAGTTCCGTTTCGAGCGGTCGCAAGCAGCACCGGTGTCAGCGCTGCTCACGCAGGGAGTAAGTTTGGATTTTCTGAAATCACGAGCGACGGGAGCAGTGTTATTGCGTCTCCTCATATCAATACGATCATCATTGCGACGCGGCATGATAGCCATGCGGCACTTGCCGGCGCGGCCCTGAAAGCGGGGAAACACGTCTTCGTCGAGAAACCCTTGGCCATCACCCGAGAAGCATTGACGGAACTTACTGAAGTGTATGACGAAAGTGTCAGGGCCCAAGTATCGCCACCTCTCGTGATGGTCGGGTTCAATCGTCGGTTTGCCCCACACATTCAGCGCATGAAACAGTTGCTCGATGGAGTCAGGGAACCCAAAACGTTTGTCATGACGGTCAACGCCGGTCATATTCCTCCTGACCATTGGACCCAGGACCGACTGATCGGGGGAGGGCGTATCATCGGCGAAGGCTGCCATTTTGTCGATCTCCTTCGCTTTTTGGCCGGATCATCGATTGTTGCCGTCCAAGCTATGACGACAGGCAAAACACCGGGTGCCATAAGAGCCGAGGATACAGTAACCGTCACCTTACGATTTGAGGATGGATCCATGGGAACCGTCCATTATTTTTCCAACGGGCATAAGGCATTTCCCAAAGAACAGCTTGAGGTGTTTTGCGGCGGCAAGGTGTTGAAGCTGGATAACTTCAAAACGCTTCGTGGCTACGGATGGTCTGGCTTTCGAAAAATGGATCTCTGGAACCAGGACAAAGGACAGGTCGCATGTGTTGCCGCTTTCGTAGACGCAATTCGCAGAGGTACAGGCGCTCCAATCCCTTGGAATGAACTTGTAGAGGTAACACAGGTGACCTTCGGCATCATGGATGCACTCACATAGGCGCTTCCCCTTCATGAAGCAGCTGGGCCTTTATGTCAGGACGCTCACACATCTTCGTCCTTCACAAGTTGCGTACTTTCTTCACCGACGAATCCTTCCACAGTTTCGGTCTGTAGTCAAAACGGATCATGCCAGAAGACGTTCGAGCGTCTCAATGATTTCCGGTATTTCAGCATCGACGTCTACCGGAGATGATTCATACTTCCGCTTCCTGAGACAGGCGAAATCCCACCAGGCTGACCAGGTCGACTGGGTCAGCAAGGATATGCCGAAGCTCTGGCGCTATAATTTGCACTATTTTGATTACCTTCATGATTCAGAACGTTCTCTTGAGAATAAGCGTCGCCTCATCAACGACTGGATACGGCACAATCCTCCGGGTGCTGAAGATGCGTGGGAGCCCTATACGGTTTCACTCAGGATCGTGAACTGGATCAAGTTCTTTTTAACCAAAGACTGTACTGGATCCGAAGAACACTGTGAGGAGCTGCCAAAAGTTGAATGGATTGAGAGTCTCCATCAGCAAGCACTCTGGCTGGAGCACAACATTGAATACCACCTCTTGGCCAACCACTATCTAAAGAACGGTGTCGCGCTATTGTTTGCCGGTCTGTACTTCCAAGGGGTCGATGCAGAGCGATGGCTTCGAAAAGGCACCAAGATTCTACGATCTGAACTCCAGGAGCAATTCCTTGACGATGGCGGGCACTTTGAGCGAAGTCCCATGTATCACTCGATCTGTCTCGTCGACTATCTTGATGTGGTGAATCTAACCCAGAATTCCCAAGGTACGATCGTCGGTGATCTTGTCCATGAATTTCGAAACACAGTGACTGCCGCCCTAGAGTTCTTGAACGGTATCTGCCTGCCCGACGGCGACATTCCTCTCTTCAACGATTCGGCGTTCGGGATCGCACCAACGCCTCGCCAGATCTTCGAGTACGCGAAGAAGGTCATCGGGTACCAGGTTCCACCTCCCTCAAGCAGTGTGGCAGTGAATGCCTTTCCGCAGACCGGGTACTACGTCACTCGCAAGGCGGGGGACATGCTCGTCGTTGATTGTGGATCGATTGGTCCGGATTATCAGCCTGGCCATGCGCATTGCGATACGCTGAGTTATGAACTGACGATCGATGGACAGCGAGTGATTGTCGATAGCGGAGTATTGGACTATGAGCCAAGCCCAGAACGAGCGTATGCACGCAGTACGAAGGCCCACAATACCGTCATGATTGATGGAGAGGAGCAGTCGGAGATATGGGGCGTCTTTCGCGTGGCTCGTCGGGCCAGACCGATCAGCGGGCAAATTGCCAAGAATGAACACGAGTCGGTTCTGTTCGAAGGCGCGCATGACGGATACATGAGATTGAACGGGAAGCCGATTCATAAGAGGCGACTCGTCCATGATGGAGGTCAGGTAAGTTGGATTATTACGGATGAAGTAGCAGGAATGGGAACTCATCGCATGGAGTCATTCGTACATTTTCATCCTGATGTAACACTCGTCGAGTCGGGGGCAAATTGTTTCACGATTGAGCGCGGTGGAGAGACGATTGCAAGCATTGACGCGTTGCACCCGTGTCAGGTTGCGATCGAGGAAGGCTGCTATTTTCCAGAGTTTGGTTTGAGCCGGAAGAACCTTGTGCTAGCCTTTGCTTGTTCGGGAGAGCTTCCTCTTCAACTGAGCTATCGAATTCAAAAGACGACGGACCATGACACCAAGGCCACCAGGCGTGCGAATTCTCTTCCTGTCGCATTATTTCCCTCCGGAGGTGAATGCCCCGGCGACGAGAACGTACGAACATTGCCGGCAGTGGGTGAAAGACGGTCACCAGGTGACGGTCGTGACCTGTGCACCGAATCATCCACAAGGAAAAGTCTATGAAGGTTTTCGTAATCGGTTGTATCAGCATGAAACAAAAGACGGCATCACGGTTATCAGGGTGTGGACGTTCATTACGGCAAACGAGGGGTTCTTCAAACGAACCTTCAACTACATCTCTTACATGTGTTCCGCCTCCGTCGTAACTCTCTTTCTGCCGAAAGCGGACGTCGTGCTGTCAACTTCACCGCAGTTCTTCAACGGTCTCGCAGGGTACGTGGTCAGCAGACTGCGGCGGATCCCTTGGGTGCTGGAGATCCGTGATCTATGGCCGGAATCCATTGTGGCTGTGGGTGCCATCAAAAGTCCTGCCATCATTCAGATGCTGGAATGGATCGAGCGATTCGCCTATCGCAAGGCGGATCGGATCGTGCCGGTCACCGATTCATTCCGAGCGTACATGTTGAACAAGGGCATCGAAGACGACAAAATCGTGGTCGTCAAGAATGGTGTTGATCTCGCCCAATATGCTCCATGTGACCGAGTCGGTTCTTTGGCAGAACAGCTTGGAGTCAAGGGAAAGTTTGTCGTGTCCTATTTCGGGACCCATGGCATGGCGCATCATCTTGAGACGGTTCTGCAGGCAGCCCGTCGCTTGAGTCATGCAAGGCATATTGTCTTCTTGATGGTCGGCGATGGAGCTGAACGTCAAGCACTCGTACGCATGCGAGACGAGATGGGGCTCGATAACGTCGTGATGCTCGATCAACAACCGAAGAGCCGCATGCGCGAGCTCTGGGCACTGTCGGATGTCAGCCTCGTGCTGCTCAAGAAGTCAGAGCTCTTCAAGACGGTCATCCCGTCAAAGATCTTTGAGAGCCTGGCAATGGAGAAACCGATACTCTTAGGTGTGGAAGGAGAGAGCGCTGAACTGATCCAGGCAGCACAGGCAGGTATGTGCATCGAGCCTGAACAAGCCGATGAATTAGCAGCCCGAGTGTCGGAGTTGTCTCACAACCCTGAGTTGTGTCAGCAGCTGGGCAGGAATGGACGAGCCTATGTCATCAAGCATTTCGATCGGACCACGCTTGCTAGAAGACTGAGCGCTGTGATCGAACGGGTCGGCTACATGACATCTCCTCAGTTCGGCAAGGGGGAAACCCGAGGCGAGGACACATGGGAACGGTACGATGATGAGCGGCTGAGTGCCGGGAAAGTTTTGCCGCCTGGTCGCTGACGGAGACAATTTTGAACAGTGCTGCAGGGAGCCAGACACAGTGGCTCCTACGACCTTCCATCATGATTCTTGGTTTTGCATGGAGATAGGTCGGGCCGAAAGATGGCCCGAGATTTGCTGGAGAAGTTCAGTTCATGCGTGTTCCTCATGACCAACCTCTAACCAATCTCTAGAAGGAGCGGTGATATGCAGATGATCAGATCATTGTTTAAGAGAGGGGGCATACTGACGGCTACGGCGGTCTGTGCCCTGTTGGTTCCTTTCACGGCAGCGCACGCTGCTCCGGTGACCTACTCGTTCGCCGGAAACCTTGACAACGATCCCCTGAGTCAGTACTCCGTTTCGGGCCACTTTACCTTCGACAACGCAACAGGTGGGAGTGGTGGGGTCTACAATGATGCGGTCAAGGATTTCACCTGGAACTTAAGTGTCGGAGGAGCGCTCGTGTATACATCGACGTTTACTCCGGGCGCCAACGCCGTGACGGTTGCGAAAGACATGCCGTTGCTCTTCGGAGGCATGGTCGATCGCTGGGCAATGACCACTGCGGCTACGAGTACTCAACTGCTGAGTGCGGGTACTCCACCTGTCGATCATGTCCCGTTTAGATTTGATCTTCGGTTCGATCGCGCGGGAGGGGGATTGTTTGGTGATACAAGTCTGCAAGATCCACCGAGTTTGGCAAGCCTTGGTGTTCCAGGTGCAGGTAGTGCGAGATGGCGGCTCTTTTTCGAGGATGTGGGTGGCACTCCGTCCGCATATGTCGGATCGATCACCAGCTTGACGGCGGTCCCATTGCCGGCTGCGGTGGTCCTCTTCGGTGCGGGGCTGATCTCCTTGGTCGGCTTGGGTGCGGGCGGCTTGAGAAATCTCCACGGATCTAAGGTCTAGTCGAATACCTCGTTCCTGATCGTGCGGGCTTGATACTCTGTGAAGGGTATCAAGCCCGGTTCTTTCTTCGAAATCAATCGACAGATTTAAGGTTCCGATACACAATCGCGTATCGACCTACTCTTCCGGATCGATAACGTGTTCGGATTATTCCTGATTCACATTTCAACACGACCGTCTCATGTCTAGCACGCGTTCACTTGTCATCGCATCGGCTCTGATCGTGTCGCTCCTTGCATACATGTATGCGGACAGTCTCGTGTTTCTGTTGAGCCGATGGCTTGGGAGCGAGGATTATAGCCATGGGATATTCGTGCCGTTCATCAGCGGGTATTTGGTTTGGCAATTACGTCATCATCTCAGCGGAATTGCCAAGGAAAAGTCCTGGTGGGGGATCCCGATCATGACGGTGGGGCTCATCCTCTATGTGGTAGGGGAGCTGTCTACGTTGTTCGTCCTCTTACATATCTCATTGTGGGTCGTATTGATCGGGTTAACCATCACGCTCCTCGGTCTTCGGGGGGCTCACGCCATCGCATTTCCTCTTGGATATCTCTTGACCGCAATCCCACTTCCGACTTTCTTCTATGCGAATCTATCGAGTCAGCTTCAATTGTGGTCGTCATCTCTCGGAGTGGGGTGTTTGCAGCTCGTCGGGGTGATCGCCTTTCGCGAGGGCAATGTCATCGATCTTGGGCAAGTTCAGCTTCAGGTTGTCGAAGCCTGTAGCGGGGTTCGGTATCTGCTTCCCTTAACCGCGCTTGCCCTGTTGTGCGCGTATCTGTTCAAGGACAAGATGTGGAAACGAGTTGTTCTGGTACTCTCCGCGATTCCAATTTCAATCCTTCTTAATGGATTTCGGATCGGCATGATCGGCGTACTGGTCGAACTCTATGGGAAGGGGGCGGCGGAAGGGTTTTATCATCTCTTTGAGGGGTGGGTGATTTTCATGGTGAGTTTGGCCCTGCTCATCATTGAAATGGGGTTATTGGGAAAGATTGGAGCAGCCGGGCCTCATGAATCATTCCTGGGGCAGTTTTCATGGGGACAACACTCCAAGGATCATGATGTGGCGGCCACGGCAACCCTACCGAACCGCATCGTGCCTAGTCCTAGTCCGGCCTATCTGTGCAGCGTGGCGATTCTCATCCCCTTTACGATGCTTTCGAGCCTGTTAGCAGATCGTGAGGAGATTCCTCCGACGAGGATGAGCTTTGTGGACTTCCCGATGCAGGTCGGCTCGTGGCGAGGCGAGCGTTTTCCTCTGGAAAAACAGTATATCGACGCACTCCGATTCGATGATTACGTGTTAGCCGACTATCGCTCAGCTCCCGGGCACCTGGTCAACTTCTATTCCGCCTACTATGGATCACAACGAAAAGGACAATCCGCCCACTCACCTAAGAGTTGTTTGCCTGGTGGCGGTTGGGAGATCGCCTCCCTCACGCACAAGGAATTGCCGTCGTCACGACAGATGAAGCAGCCGGTTATGGCGAATCGTGCTGTCATTCGCAAGGGTGATCAAAAGCAGATTGTCTTGTACTGGTTCAAGCAACGGGACCGCTATCTTGCGGATGAGTATCTGGTCAAGTTGTTCTTGATGTGGGATGCGGTCTCACGACAACGCACGGACGGTGCGTTGGTGAGGCTCGCCTCGTTGGTAGGTCCGGGTGAATCAGAGGCAATGGTCGACCAACGTCTTCAAGATTTTGCGGCTGAAATGGGACATGAATTGAATCGGTTTGTCCCTGACTAAATAAGGACCGCTGAACGGGTAAGGATGCATCGATGATCAACGAACTGTTTTTTAGCTTCATGACAGCCCTCTTGCTGTGCATGGGTCTGATCCCTCTCTTACGGCTGGTCGCTGAACGATTTCAGGTAATGGATTTGCCTGGAGAGCGAAAAGTCCACGCACACCCTATTCCACGAATTGGAGGCGTCGCTTTTGCCGTCGGTGCATGCGCTTCAATCGCCTGGTGGGGAGAAAAGGATACGACTTCCCTCTCCGTGTTGCTCGGATGCCTGACTATCGTGGGGTTTGGAGTATGGGATGATCGGGTCGATCTCGGCTACCGGACAAAACTCATTGGACAATTCCTTGGTGCCCTCGTTGTCGTCTGGGGTGGTGACATTCGATTCGCCACACTGCCGTTTCTTTCTGAAACGGAAACGCCTGTGTGGGCCGGAAGTCTCTTGACCATTATCTTTCTCATCGGGGTATCGAACGCGGTCAATCTCACGGATGGGTTGGATGGACTCGCCGGTGGATTGTCGTTTTTGACGCTGAGTGGGATTGCCTATTTGGCGTACCTGTCGAGTGACTCGACCGTTCTGATGCTGACGGTTCCATTTCTTGGAGCGCTCTTAGGGTTTTTGCGATACAACACGTATCCAGCACGAATCTTTATGGGCGACGGTGGTAGCCAGCTCTTAGGATTCATGATGGGTGTGTTGGTCATCTTGCTGACGGACTCGGTGCGCGGTCCGTTTAGCCCCACACTTTCCCTATTCTTACTGGGATTGCCGTTTCTGGATACACTTGGCGTCACGGGTCAGCGGTTGGCAGAGGGGCGATCCCCATTCGTCGGTGATCGCGCGCATGTCCATCACAAACTCCTGCGCGTTGGGTTGACCCACTATGAAGCCGTCATGGCCATCTACCTGATTCAGGCCGGTATGTTAGGAGTCGCCTACGTATTGCGATGGGAGTCGGATGCACTGATTCTTCCTCTCTATCTCCTTCTTGCGATCATCGTACTCCTGCTCTTTGTCGCCGCCGGGCGTGACCTCCTTCCGACACCGTCGTCACGGGACGGACTATTTGTCTCAAACATCACGCTCAGGCGGTTTGTGAAGGAGCGATGGCTCAACGATCTGCCGATTCAATTTCTAGCGGTGGCCGTACCGTTGTTCTTGATCGCGTTGGTCTTTCTCCCATCACATGTACCCAATGATGTGGGATACCTTTCGATCGCGCTCTTCGGCATCGTGTTATTGGGGCTATCATTCTCCAGCAAAGTCGCTCCCTATTTTGTGCGGGGCGGACTCTACGTCGGGACGACGTTCCTCCTGTATGTCAGTGAAGGAACCAAGGCGTCTTCTGTGACGGCGATGACCATGGCGCATAACACCTTCTTCTTACTGGTCGCCATCATGGTGATCCTGAGCCTCCGATTCAATGAGGATAATCGGTTCCAGACCACGCCGCTCGATTATTTGATGATCTTGCTGGCCGTGACGTTTCCGCTTCTTCCTGAAGTCAATGCGGGCATCGCGCACCTGGGAATCTTCGCCGCCAAGCTGATCGTGCTGTTCTTCTCCTTCGAATTGCTGCTCCATGCCTTCTCAAGCCGTGTCAGACAGTTGGGACTCGTGTCGCTCTGGATTCTGTTCGGGTTAGGAATTCGGATTTTGTTGTAGCGAACCGGGTTACGTAATAACCTACAAGCAAGACGAAGCATTTCTTCACACTCTATATGGGTGAACGGTAGCCATGAACGTTCGATTGAGTCTCATCGCCTTGATCGCAGTCACGCTGACGGCATGTGGTGGCCCTGAAGAGAGAAAAGCAAAGTATTTCTCTCGAGCGCATGAATATATGGATGCCGGGAATTATCCAAAAGCCAGAGTGGCGCTCCGAAATGTGCTGAAGATTGATCCCAAGGACGGAGAGGCCTATTACCTCTTCGCTCGGGTGGAAGAAAAAGAAAAGAACTGGCGGAACGCGGTGCAGTTATACCAGGAGACTATCAGATTGGTTCCCGATCACCAGGCCGCGCTCATTACGCTTGGGAAATACTATCTTGAAGCTCGGTTGACGGACCAGGTATCGGAGGTGGCCGATACTGTTCTACGGAACAATCCACGACATCCTCAAGCAGCGGCTCTGAAGATTGCTGCACAGACTGTAACAGAGCAGGGCGTGTCCGCTGCCATTCCCAAGGCTGAGGCCCTCGCAACGGAGTTTCCGACGGAGCCGGATGTCGCCATCCTCCTGGCGACGCTGTATCGACATCAGAAACGGTATGGAGAGGCAGAACGCGCGCTTCAACGTGCGCTCCAGCTGTACCCCAACGACCTCGATCTCCTCAATAATATGAGCGGGGTTTTCAGCAGCGCCAAGAACTGGACGGGTGCCGAAACGATCCTTCGCCGTATGATCGAGACCGAGCCGCTATCCATGGACCATCGAATCAGGCTGGTCCGCTTTTATATGGGTCGAGATGCCTTTGGTAAGGCGGAGGCTGTTTTGCGCGAAGCGATTGCATTGGACCCGGACGACGAGCGGCGTCGTCTCGCTCTGTCGGACTTTCTTGTCAACCGGAAAGATCTCGTTGGTGCGGAACGTGTTCTTCTCGATGCTACCGTGCAGCTGCCGCATGCACGTCACCTACAGTTCGGATTAGCCGCACTCTACCGAACGAGTGGGCAAGACGAAAAGGCACGAGACCGATACAAGGCGCTCGTTCAAGAATTTGAAGATGGTCCGGTGGGGTTGGAGGCAAAGGTACGATTGGCGGAAATGGATCTCTTGGCCGGAAAGCAGGTTGACGCGGAACGCCGGGTGCAAGAGGTGTTGAAAGAGAATCCTCGCTCTTCCGATGGGTTGATCCTGTCGGGACGTATGGCTTTGGCAAGACGGAATGCAAAAGATGCCGTACAGGCATTCCGCACGGTCCTGCACGATCAGCCAGAACTCGCGACGGTCCACTATCTCTTGGGCCAGGCCTACCAGCTCACCGGCGAAACCAACTTGGCGAAGGAAAGTCTTGAGCGGGCCGTTGTTCTGTATCCAGATCAAGTCGAGGCCAAACGATCGCTTGCGGTCCTTGAGAGTCGGAGTGGCCGGTATCAGCAAGCACGTGCGCGACTCGACGATCTGCTGAAGCAGCGCCCCGATGATGTCGCGGCTCTGGACATGCTGATGACACTTGATCTGATGACGAAGAATTGGTCGGGAGCGGAGAGAACCTTGGCGCAGCTTCGCCGTGTGTCGGGTGAGCACCACGTCGCGCTGCTGGCTGAAGGACGGTTTTATGAGGCGCAACAGCGATGGAATGACGCGGGGCGTGCCTATGAACGGGCGATCGTCTCGGCTCCCAACGAGCCGGAACCACTCCTCGCTCTGCTCAAAGTGGAGGTGGCTCAACGACAGACTACGAAGGCTCGGGGTCGTCTGCAGGCCATCCTCGCGGCTCGATCAGATCATCCCTTTGCACATGGATTACTGGGTGAAGTGTTATCTCTTCTGGGCGAGCGTGAAGCGGCAGCGCGAGAGTATCGGGAGGCGGTGCAGTTGAATCCAAGATGGCTGACGCCATGGTTGAATTGGGCCACATTGGCACGTGCCGAGAAACAGCCTGCGGTTGCTGTGCACATCGTCGAAGATGGTCTTAAGGCCAATCCGGACAGTGAAGAACTCTATATGTTGTTGGCTTCTGCTCAGTCCGAGCAGGGGCAAATCGATGCGGCGATGAATGCGTATGACGCGGCACTGCGTCTCAATCCTCGCAACGTCCTGGCGGCGAATAACCTCGCGGTCTTACTGGTGGATCGAAAGGGCGACCAGCCTAGTCTCCAAAAGGCATTTGCCCTCAGCAGAGATTTTGAGAAAGAGGCTCCGCATCCCCTGTTCCTCGATACCCTTGGGTGGGTGCGATTCAAAATGGGGCAGCAGGAAGAAGCGATTCGTCTCATGAAACATGCGGTCGCTAAGGCTCCAGAAACGTCTATCCTGAACTATCATCTCGGGATCGCATTCTTCCAATCCGGGAAACGTGACGAAGCCAGGGTGCATCTCTCCAAGGCGCTGAAGAGCGCCGAAGTGTTTGACGGACGACAAGAGGCCGAACAAGTTCTTGCACAGCTCAAAGGATAAGGAGACGCCATGTCTTGTTTTCTTCAAAGGTTGATGAAGCGATGGCTCCTGGTGCTAGGAATAGTCGTTGGCCTTCCTGCATGTGGAGGAGAAATCACGACCACGGCCATGGCTTCGGAGATCGATCCGGAATACCAGCTAGGAGCTGAAGATGTTCTGTTGATTTCCGTCTGGAAAGATGAACAGCTCACACGAGAAGTTGTAGTTCGCCCGGATGGGATGTTCTCGTTCCCTCTCATTGGTGACATTCAGGCCGAGGACAGAACGGTGGATCAAATCCGTACCGATCTTGTTCAGCGATTGACGAAGTATATCCCAAATCCAAACGTGTCCGTGGCAGTGAACAAAGTGGCAAGTTACAAGGTGTATATCGTTGGACGAGTGAATAAACCAGGTGAATACGTGATTGGGCATTACGCCGATGTCCTTCAAGCCTTGAGTCTTGCCGGAGGATTAACGCCATTTGCCAAAGAAAATGACATTAAAGTCATGCGCCGAGTACGAGGAGAACAGCACGCCATTCCCTTTCGGTATGGAGACATGAGAAACGGGAGGGCGCTGGAGCAAAATATCGTTCTGCAACGTGGTGACGTTGTGATGGTGCCGTGACGGTTCATGCGCGGGTGCAGTTGAAGGGCTCGAAGGAGAGTCGAGGGTGGGGTAGCAAGTGGGGTCCCGCCGTTCTGTGCGGTTTCATGGTCATCTTGCTCAGTATGGTGTCGAGGATCCAGGCTGCAGAATGGTCGGTGTCCCCTTCTCTAGGAGTCAAGGGAGTTTATAACAGCAATTTGCTGCTGACGCCGCTCCCTCACGATGACACGTATGGATATTGGGTGACACCGGCGATGGAAGTATCAGGCAATAGCGAACGGCTGGAGATGAGCAGCCGAATCGCGGCGGATGTTGTCGGATATTTTGGAGGAGAGGAGAGGCAATTTACGAACGTATTTGTGCCATTGTCCATCCGCTATAAGACGGAGAACGATGTGATCGGATTCTCGGGAGGCCTCACCCGCGACAATACCCTGCTCAGCGAATTACAGGCCACGGGGGTGGTGCTCCAGTTTGCCCAGCGCAATCAGTGGAACTTCAACCCGACGTGGACGAGAAGATTGACCGAGAAATTGTCGTTTCAATCAGGGGTGCAGTTTTCAGACACGACCTATGAAAGCGGACGGTTGGTCGACTACCGGTTGTTTGGTGGGTCTGGCGGGTTCGGTTATGCGCTGACCGAACGGGATCAAGTCCAGATCATGGGATCATATCTCGACTTTAGAACGACCGATTCACCGTCCGTATTCCGATCCAACTTTCCGGGGATCGACATGAGCCTGACCCATGCATTCAGTGAATCCCTGACAGGCACGGTCCATGGCGGCCCACGGTTTCTCCAATCCACCTCGGAGATCGTAGGTGGAAATTTTACCACGCGCGATACGGTGTGGTTGGTCGGGGCGAGCCTGCAACAACAATTTGAACGAGCCACGGTCAGCGCATCCTTCGAACGTGATTTGGTCCCGAGCGGATTTGGATTGCTCATCCAGACCAATCGAGCGCAGGCGTCAGCTTCGTACGACATCTCAGAAACGCTGAACTGTTCCGTGAGCGTGGTCGGTGTGCTGACCTCTGGGAAGTCACCAGTGGCGGTCGGCGGCGTGTTTCCGGATAGCCGCTATGTCAGCGTGGCGCCGAAACTGTCCTGGAAGTTTCTGGAGTGGTGGCAGGCCGAGGTGTCCTATATGCATCGCTGGCGTGACATCGATACGCAGGTGGATTCGGCGAATTCTCATGCGACGACATTTATGGTGACCTATTATCCACCGAAACGGACATTGTTCCACTAAGATCATGACACACACACACACCTCACAACAGATCTCCGAACAGGGGAAGAGTTTCGCTGAATATCTCGCCGCCTTTCGACGGCACCGAACGCTGATTCTACTCACGAGCTTCGGTCTACTCACCGTCTCGTTGGTATTAGCGTTTCTCTGGCCGCCGACCTATAAGTCGACGGCAACGATATTGATCGAAGAGCAGGAAATTCCTTCAGACCTCGTTCGCTCCACCATTACCAGTTATGCCGATCAACGGATTGAGACCATCAAGCAACAGGTGATGAGCCGCACCACACTCTGGAAAGTGGTCGAGCAATTCAATCTCTACCAGGAAGAACGGAAAAGCAGTCCCACGGAAGAGATTATAAAACGCTTTATTAAGGATATCGAGGTCGAGGTCATCAGTGCGGATGTCGTCGACAAACGCACGCAGCATGCGACCAAAGCCACCATCGCCTTTACCGTTACGTACCAGAATCGATCGCCTGAACTGGCCCAACAGGTGGCCAACGAACTGACGAGTCTGTTCCTGGGCGAAAACTTGAAGAGCCGTGAACGGCAGGCGCAGGAGGCCACGTCGTTTCTGCAGCAGGAAGCAGAAAACCTGGCTCAACATATCAACGACATCGATGAGAAAATCGCAAAGTTTAAGCGGCGAGCGAATGGAGCGCTGCCGGAGTTGACCGCCCTGAATCAGCAGTTGATGAACCAAGCCGAGCGTGAGTTGATGGATGTCGATCAGCAGATGCGTAGCCTGGAAGAGCGCAAGACCTACCTTGAAGGAGAGCTGGCGACCATCAAACCAAATACTCCGATTCTCTCGGTGACCGGAGAACGGATTTTGGATTCGACCGAACGACTCCGGGCGCTTCGCGCGGAGTACGCAGCGGCTTCCGCAAATCTCTCGGCGGATCACCCGGACATCGTGAAAATGAAACAGGAGATTGAGGCCTTAGAGAAGGAAACCGGACGACCTCCAGACGGCGAAGAAGCTTCAAAGCAGCTCATCGATGCCCGTGCTGTCTTGGCAGCCGACCTCGAAAGACTTGGAGCCGTCCATCCGGATATCCTTCGTGCACAGCGGAAAGTCGCGGCTCTCGAACAGGAGGTCTTGAGGTTCCGCTCCATACCAAGCCCGTCTACGGGCCAACGGCCTGAAAACCCGGCCTATATTAATCTTCAGGCACAGCTGAATTCGGCCCTTTCTTCACTGGAGGCGCTCCGCAAGACGCGGCTGGAGGTGAAGCGCCGGTTGAATGAATATGCAACACGCCTGGAACGATCTCCTGGGATCGAACCGGAGTATCTGGTGTTCATGAGAGATCGAGACACGTCGGCGCAGAAATACCAAGAAATCAGGTCACGACTGTTGGAAGCGAAGGTGTCGGAAGGGTTGGAGGTGCAGCGAAAAGGTGAACGGTTTTCTTTAATTGATCCGCCAAGTCTTCCCGAAAAGCCATTTAAACCCAACCGTCTCGCTATCGTGTTGCTCGGCACGGTTCTGGCCCTCGGTGCCGGCATCGGTGCGGGAGCGGCTGTCGAATCGATGGATCACTCGATCCGGTCCCCTGAGCAGCTCCTACAGCTCACACAGCATTTTCCCCTGGCCGTGGTCCCGTTTATGCCCAATGAAGAGGATGTATCACAAATACGGGTCAGACGACGACTCGCCCAAACGGCAGGAGTCGGGGTCATCGGAACGGCACTCGTGCTGCTGCATGTATTCGTGATTCCATTGGATGTGCTGTGGTTTACCGCCTTGAGACGAATTGGTATGGAATAAGGAACAAGAAGGCTATGGATCGTATTCGAACAGCGCTGGACCTCTATCGAGAAATGAAAGGCACATCTGCGACCGAGGCCCAACCAAAGCGGTCTTCGGAGCAGGGTGTCCCGCCTCCCATCACCTATACACGGACGAAGTCGCTGACCGTCCCTCGGGCTGTTCTGCAGGGGCATCGCGTAATGGCCGCGTATAACAAGGGGGCCTTTGTCGACGCCTACAAGATCCTACGAACGCAGGTCACGCACCGCCTCCGGGAAAACGGTTGGAACGTCGTCGGGGTCACCAGCCCCGGGTACGGAGAGGGCAAAACGCTCACGGCGATCAACCTCGCGGTGAGTCTTGCGATGGAAACGACGCAGACGGTCCTCCTCGTCGACTCAGATCTCCAGGACCCCACGGTGCATCACGTCTTTGGTGTACAGGACTGTCTCGGTTTGGCGGACTATCTATTGGATGATCTGCCCGTGGAAGATCTGCTCGTGCATCCCGGCATCGGGCGATTCGTCCTGTTGCCGGGGGGAAGAGCGATTTCAAACTCGACCGAAATACTGACGTCTCCCAAAATGGTCGCCCTCGTCGAGGAGTTGAAACATCGATATCCTTCTCGCTTTGTCGTCTTTGATCTCCCACCGTTACTGCATACGGCTGATGTCTTGGCCTTTTCTCCCTATACGGATGCCCTACTCATGGTCGTTGAAGAAGGTAAAACGACGGGCGAAGAGCTCCAGCGTGCGCTCGGGCTGGTCAGAGACTCGCGTCCCGTTCTAGGAACAGTATTGAACAAAGCCGGTCGATCATCGTTGAGTCTTGCCGATATGAAGGCCATGTTGTCTTCGTAGTCAGGACGGAACAATCCGAGACACAGCACTATGTATGAATCCTTTTATCGCTTAACAACCAAGCCGTTCTCACTCTTGCCGGACAGTACGTTCCTCTATGCTGGATCCGAGCATCAAGCCGCCTACAATCTTTTGGAATATGGCCTTGTGAGTCAGGCGCCCTTCATGGTGCTGACCGGGGATCCGGGAATGGGGAAAACGTCGCTGCTCCAGAAGCTCATCGCGGAGCACGGCAGTAAGCACAAAATCGGCCTTCTGACCAATGCGCGGTACGATATCGAGCACCTCTTGCCATGGATCTTATTGGCGCTCGGGCTGAGTACGAAGCGTCTGGATCCGATTGAAGCCTATCACCTGTTCTCAGAGTTTTTAACGCAAGAGTCGAAGCGTCTTCGACGTGTCATTCTCATCGTGGACGAAGCCCAAAGTCTAGGGGCCGACTTGCTGGAAGAATTACGGTTGCTGTCCAACATGAATGACGGCAGGATATTAAAGTTACAGATTATTCTGTCCGGGCAGCCGGATCTCTATACCTTGCTGAAACGAATTGACATGACGCAATTTGCCCAGCGGATCGTCGTCGACTACCATCTCAAGCCGCTGTCGGCGGTGGAAACCGCCAACTTTATTCGCCATCGAATACAGGTCGCAGGCCGACACCAAGACCTCTTTACGGACAAGGCCTATGCACTCATCCATCGATTGAGCCAGGGGAACCCACGATTGATCAATCAGGTGTCCGATATCACCTTGACGTATGGGTATGCAGAGCAAGCGCCTGTTCTTACATCGAAGTTAGTGGCGCAAGCCGCACTCGACCGAATCAAAGGGGGCATCCTTCCGCTCGCCGGCAAGGAAGAGTTGGAAGCACTCGCAGCCGGATCGGATGACCCGACAGAACTCAAGCCGTCTGATCCACGCCCTGGACCAGCCGCCGTTGCCGATGAGTTACCTCAGTCAGATCCGGTCAATTCATCGGAAGAAGATTACGCGCGAGGGATGGCACTCAAAGAAGAGGGGCGGTTGAAAGAAGCGATTGACATGTTCCATGCGGCCGCCAAGGAGAAGACGCTGTGGCTCAAAGCCTACGCACAAATCGGATTCTGCTACGTCAAGATGCGGGATCCACATGCCGCGATCCAGGCCTTTCGCACCGCACTGAACGATACGACGGCGCTTCCTCACGATACGACGGATGTGCTTTATTTTTTGGGACGCAGTCTCGAGGCCGTTGGAGAAACCGATCAAGCCCTCGAAGTCTATCACCGCATCGATCATGTGACTCCATCCTTTCGGGATGTCGTAAGTCGGGAGCGGGAGTTGGAGGAGGCTTTACGGAAGCCTTCGTGGCTCGGTGGTGTGGTCGATAATGTTCAGCGCTTTTTGATTGGGAGTCAAAAGTAAACCGTCTCATGTGTTCCTGCAATCCACAGGGTGTCTGCTCTTCGTTCGGTCGAGGATATGACGAAACCGACGTTGTTCAGAGTGGCGCATAGGTGTCCATGGTAGTTGTGAGGGCCGTTGAAGCATCATGTCGGATCCTGTCGGTCGTACATCCACTCACACGATAAGTCCGGCTGAACGGTATGAGCGCGGGATTGCGTTAAAGAAGGCCGGATTATACAAGGCCGCTATCGAGCAGTTCGAACAAGCCGCCCAAGATAGAGCATTGACCGTGAAGGCCTATGCCCAGATCGGACTGTGCTACAAACTATCCGGTCGCTATGAGGATGCGGTACCGGCATTTCAACACGCACTCAAAGCGCTCCCCACGTCGTCAAAGGAAACCGTGCAGATCCTCTATGTGCTCGGTCGCACGCTTGAATCATTAGGCAGGATCGCAGAAACATTGGAAGCGTACCGATGGATCAGGCGCGAGGATCCGGCCTATCGTGATGTGGGAGAACGAATTGAACGGTTGAGTATGCGACGACAAGGTTCATCCAAAGAACGTTAACGTGGCCTACCATTGGTTGGCACATCCAGACGCACGTCGCACCTTCCAAAGGCAGACTAGCGAGCCACGGTTCTCGAATTGCCATCACGATGTCAGAGGTGTGTGAAGGCCAACGTATTTCTCGCGAACGGTCTTAGGAATCACCAGTTCCGATGCCGATCGTCGAGTTGCGGCTTTGCAACACGGGGAGGATATAGCCTTTGAGCTCATCTTGGATTTCTTCCGGCGACTTTCTCGCGTCGACGATATTGAAGTGGAACTCGGTGGCCATTTTGTCGAATTCTTCGATGAGCAGCGACTGGTATTTCTTGAAGCTGTCATAGAGATCCGCTCCCAGCCGAAGATCCATCCCGGATTCCCAATAGTTCATCCCTGTCGTCTCGATGACTCGGAGGGCGAGAGTTTCGACATCGATCCGCAAATAGCACACCAGGTCTGGAATCGGGGCGAACCCGAAGACATCACGAATCCACGAGCGATCGGCGCTTCGTACGAAATCGCGTGCGAATGCCGTGTAGATGTAGCGATCAGCCAAGACGACGAATCCGGATCGGAGTGCGGGAATGATCTGGTGCTCAAGTCGGTCGGCAAAATCAGTTGCATAGAGCAGGCTGAGCGACCATCGATCGACGATATTGCCGGCCTTGGCCATTTCGATGGATTTGGACATGAGATTGGATCGGGTCCAGCCGGTCGTCATCACCCCGTATCCTTGGATTTCCAACCATTCTTGCAGCAGCTCGATGTGAGTCGAGCGGCCGACTCCGTCGGTTCCTTCGATGGCGATGAGCTTGCCTTTGAGCTCACTCGGATCGATGTACGTCAAACCGTCGCCAAAAAAGCGTGCGTCGGCCATAAGTGCCTCGTTTGGGTTTGTAATCACGCAGGGTCTCTGACACTAACGTCCGCATGAGCTCCTGTTGCGTGGCAATGTCGTGGGTGGCATCCATCGTTAACAACCCGAATTCGTCGACGATCTTGTCGTATTCCGTCAGAATGCGTGACTGAAAGATTTGAAAGCTCTGTGTCGGATCAGGGCTCAGGTTCATGTCCATGCCCGCTTCATAGTACTTGAACTGACCACGGGTCCCACGCAACAAGCGAGAGATGGCCACTTCAATCGGGACCTTGAAATAAAACGCCATGTCGGGCTTGATGGCAAAGGCATAGAGTTTCCGAACCCATTGAGGCGACACTCCGCGCACGACATCGCGGGCAAACGCGGTGTACCTATAGCGGTCAGCAAGAACAATCATCCCGGCCTTGAGCGGAGGCAGGATGTGATGATAGAGCCGGCTGGCAAAGTCTGTCGCATGGAGCAAGCTGAATGTTGTCGGGGTCAGACTCTTTGATTTCTTCCCTCGTTTCGTCGTCTCCTTCACCAACGCGGAAGAATTCCATTCCGTGAAGAAGACCTTGTGACCTTTCGACTCAAGCCATTTATGCAACAATTGCAGCTGGGTACTTTTCCCTGATCCATCGATACCTTCAACGATGATCAGCTTACCCGGGTACGGGTGGGGTGTGGTCTTGGTCGGATGAGATGCGCTCATGATTGGTCGGGTGTTATCAGCACTCGGGCGAACCGGACCTGACGATGGAAGACCTGTTCGAACAGATCCGCCCGGTTCTTTGCCGCCCACAACTCCATCTCCGCATCGCCTGTGAGCTGCACCTCGATCGTGATGTGTTTCCCGAATTGGACACGGATATTCCGAACGAGAGAGAAATGCGTGCGATCGAGCCCGTCGGCGATGCGTAACAGCGAGGCGAGCACTTTGACGACGCGTTGGAGGCGTGGTGTCAGACGGTCAAATTCCTCATGCTTCAGCGCCGGGAGGGCCCGACGATGGTAGCGAGCGACGGTCGCAATGACGGTGATTTCTTCAGCGGCCAGTCCGGCCAAGTCGCTATGCGTAATGAGATAGTAGGCGTGTTTGTGATGTTGCCGTGGATTAATGAGGTAGCCGACATCGTGCAGAATCGCCGCGTATTCGAGCCAGGTCCGTTCCTGTGGCCCGAGTCGGTGCACGCGTTGTGTCTGATCGAATAGGCGCAGAGCCAGCATAGCCACGTGCAGTGAATGCGCTTGCGGTGCGTGACAACGGCGCGCAAGGCGCATCACATTGCGACGACGCACATCTGGAATGTCACGTTCAGCCTTCAATCCCTCGCGATGCCGTGCGATGAAATCGTAGATCACCCCCTCACGAATCGCTTTGTCGCACAACGTCAGCTCGTTGAGGCCGGACAGCTCCAAGAGGCAGCGGAGGAGCACCGTTGCCGGAAGAAGGGTATCAACGCGTTTGGGGTCCAAGCCGGGAACGGCCAAGCGCGCCTTCACTGAACTCTCGGCCAGCGTTGCTTCGAAGGCACGGAGATCTTTGAGTGAGACCGTCGCAAGATTATGCTGTGGCAGTGGCCGTCCGGTCTGTTGCAGATGGATGACCTCACCGATATTGCCGGCCATCCCTGAGGTGGCGATCAACGAGAGGAACTTTCTTGTTTTGAACGCGGTGACGGCCTCGCGCAGGTGGGAGCGTACGGCTTCCTCCAGTCTCTGCATCATCGACTCAGGCGGTGGCGTCTTCGTGAGATAGTGCTCCGCCAAACGGATGGCGCCAAGTTTCAGACTCACGCCATGGAGCATTCCTTCGCGATTGCCCACGATCAGCTCCACGGAACCGCCGCCGATATCGACGATCAGCGTCGGCCCGTCCGGGAGCGCGATACTGTTTTTGACTCCGAGAAAAGTCAGACGAGCTTCTTCCACTCCGCTGATCACACGCACCTTCAAGCCGAGCTCTTCCAGGATCATTGCGACGAAATCACCGCCGTTTTCAGCCTCACGGACTGCACTGGTGGCAACCGCGATCACACGGTCAAACCCCTTATTGCGGGCGAGCGTCACCAACGTCTTGAGGACTGCTAGGCCTCTGACCATGACTTCGTCGGCCAGTCGCTTGTTCGCGAACGCGCCGTTCCCCAACCGGGTCATATCTTTAAAACGATCGAGAATTTTGAAGCTGGCATCCGGCAGTATTTCAGCCAAGACCAGATGGATGGAATTGGTTCCGATATCGATGACGGCAAGTTTGGGCACGAAGAAGATCCTAGATAAAAGAATCACTGGACCTTAATGAATGGGGGCAAGGGCTGTCAAGAAGCGGTGTGTTAATTATTGTTCGAGGGGGACAATCGGCAGAGCCGGACGGCAGATCATTCTGCCTGAGCAACAATCACTGTGACGCGTGGCACCACGCAGGCCTGTGGGTTGTGATGCCGATCTCTCAGGGAAAATAATAGGATGATGGTTCGCTCAAAACGTGAGCTTCGTCATGCCCTCATAAATAGGTGTTGTCTCTTTGAGTGGTTCCCACTTCAAGATGGAGAGACTATCCTCTACATACCGTGTCGTGCGCATGCCGTTTAGGACGCAGGTCACTCCTGGCGTACTGGAGAGGACCCAGAGTGCTTTCTGCGACAGTGAGGAGGCGAGACGTGGTGCCGGTAGAAACGGATCAATGGTCTCCGTGACACGGTCGGCCTGTGCACGACTCCGCGCCGTCGCTTCGTGACGGAGTCCACGTAGCAGCGTCAGGAATATGGGAACATAGCGTTGGCGCCAGGCAGTCCAGCGCTCGGCGACGTCTCCTGAAAGGCTACGCTCGAGGCGTTGGAACACCTGGTTGACTTGAGGTGCGATCATGCGGTGTTCGATCTGTTCCCAATGTTCCAGCCCTTGGATCTGAGGACGAACACGTTGCAGTTCGATCGACCACTTGAAGAAGTCTGTTGGTGTGAGGTCCGTTCCAATGCCTTCGATATGCGGCGCGATGGAGCTTCGGTAGTCCTGTTCAAGCGCGCCCAGTTCCCCGAGATGGCGATTGAAATCAATCGGCTCTTCGTCCAGCGGTAGATCGGCCAGTCGGAGCATCCGGTTCTGTCCCACCATGGCATTGAGCGGCCGATTCACCAGCACCGCGATGTGGTTGTGGGTGGCATACTCAAGAACGGTTTGTGAATGGGACGGTCCCGTATTGGCGGTCAGCGCGGCACGTGATTCGAAGAGATCCATGGGGTACTGAAGGACCTGAAAATGATGACGTGCCGATCCGACCGATTCAGCTGCGGACTGGGCGGCTTGGATCATGCGGTCGAGCGAGGTTGCCTCCGGGTCGCCGGATGGGGATGCGGCGGTGTTGGAGGACACGCCGTAATACCGCAGTCGGCCCTCTCTGACTTGAGTTTCAAAGTACCGGAATGCACGTTCGAGCCTGGCATAAAATTCGGTGCGAAGTTTCTCCTGATCTGTGTCTCCGCGATGTATGGCCTCCGAGAAATAATACTCCGGATTGTGCAACAGGCAGACATCGAGTGTGGTCAGGCCGAGACGATCAAGTGACAGCGTCAGTTGGTCGGCCAGGAACTCGGATGGATGCAGTGCCAGATTCCATCCCCATATTTGACGACTTCCGGCAAGGGCGTCCGGCCTTCTCTCGCTCCTCGGCAAGTTTTAGATTCTGTCCCTGAACATACCCAATTTTTGACACGACAATCACTTCGTCCCGGTGAATCTCATCGGATGCGACGAGTTCGCTCAACACGGATCCCACCAGTCGTTCACTGTCACCGTCCGTGTAATTGGTCGAGGTATCGATTAGATTGCACGAACTTCGCAAGGCTTGCCGCAGCGCGTCGCGGTATTCGGTGTTGTGTGTCTCGACTCGGTAGGTACCGAATCCGACTCGTGTGGTCGTCAACCCGGTCGTGCCGAAGCTGGTAAAGGCGTGGGCGAGTTCCGATGCGCCGTCTCGCGCCATCATGCGGGACGCATAGGCGGCGGTGCCTTGGCTCGTGGCACATCCAGAGAGTGTGGCGCCTTGCAGAACCTGTGGTTCCCGATCCTGACCGAGCGTGGTTGTGCGCTCCTGAATCAAGGCTTCTGCGACGACGCGGGGATCGGTGATCGGTTGGCGGCAACTGTAATTCCGACAGATGTACAGCGTGGCGGTGTCGGAAACGGCTGTTCTGTCTTTCAGGAGTGGCAAGGCCGAGGAGTGGCCGGGTAAGCTGGTTGCCACGACGCGGTTCGGAATATAGCACTGGGCGACTGCGGCGCGGAGAGCGTGAAGCGCATCGACGGATGTACCAGGGACGATGGCCAGTTCCACCGGCCCTTCCGTGAGAAAATCCACCACCGCCAGACTTTTGGCGAAGGCACGCGGATACCGTGTGATGTGCCGTCCGTAGGCACGGATCGCGGAGATCGAGGCGCGACGCCATTCGTCTTGATCGAAGTGGAAGGACAGGCGCGCGAGAGCAGAAGCAGCCACCGCGTTTGGGCTGGGCACCGCACCATCCGTCCCGTCGCGATGCCGGAGAATGAGTGATTCGTGCTGCCGGGCTGTCGTGAAGAACCCGCCTTGTTCCGGATCCATGAAGTCCGTGATCAGCAGCTCTCCGAGTCGCGCCGCAGCATGGAGATAGGATTCGTCGGCACCGGCTTCGTAGAGATCGATCAGCCCTTCGGCCACGTAGGCGTAGTCTTCCAGATAGGCGTCGAGGTGGGCGCGACCGGCTCGAGATGTCCGGAGCAGTCGACCATCCGATTTGGCATGATGGTGCAGCAGATACTCGGCCGTTCGTTTGGCGCTCTCCAGATAACGGGCTTCTCCAAAGACGCGCGCCGCTTCAGCCATCGCCGACAACAGCATGCCGTTCCATGCGGTGATCACCTTGTCATCCAGTCCAGGCGGGATGCGCTGCGCTCTGGCCTTGTAGAGCTGGGGTTTGACACGCGATGCCGTCTCCACCAATTCATCGGTCGTCAGATTGAGCTGTCTGGCGACATCTTCGATAGGCCGCAAGCGATTGGGAATGTTCTTGTGCTCCCAATTGCCCGCTGCCGTAATATCGTAGAGCGCACAGAAACGGCGCGCGTCTTCGTCGTTCTTGAGCACGTCCTGGACTTCATCAGGTGTCCAGACGAAGAATTTTCCTTCCACCCCCTCGGAATCAGCGTCTGTGGAGGAATAGATCCCACCGTCCGACCGGTCATCTCCCGTCCGATGTAGTCGAGGATTTCGGTGGCCACTTGTTGATAGAGCGGTTTCTGGGTGACTTGATAGGCCTCGATATAGACGCGAGCCAGGAGGGCATTGTCGTAGAGCATTTTTCAAAGTGAGGAACCAGCCACCGCGCGTCGGTCGAGTAGCGCGCGAACCCACCGCCGATGTGGTCGTAGATTCCCCTGCCGCCATCATGTCGAGGGTCTTGGTCACCATCGTGAGCGTACGGGGATCACCCGAACGTCGGTGACTCCTGAGTAGAAACGACAGCCCCATAGCCGGAGGAAACTTCGGCGCGGTGCCGAACCCGCCATGGGTCTCGTCAAACTCTTCCTGAAACTGGGCCACGGATTCGAGGAGCACCGATTCGCTGACCGAAATCGGGGAGGCGATCCCTCGTGTTGCCTGGAGTTGGTGGGTGATCTCTTTGGCCTGGGCTTGAACCTCTGATGAACGCGTGTCCCAATAGTCAGCGATCTTCTTGAGCAGCGAGCCGAAGCCCGGTCGGCCCCATCGATCTTCCGGCGGGAAATAGGTCCCGGCAAAAGGGTTCTTGATCCGGCGTCAGAAACACCGTCATCGGCCAGCCTCCTTGTCCATGATTCATGGAGACGGTGGCCGCCATGTAGATGTCGTCCAGATCAGGCCGTTCTTCACGATCGACCTTGATGCAGACAAACCAGCGGTTCATAAGCTCGGCAATGGCCCCCGCTCCATCACATGGCACCAATGGCAGGCGGAATAGCCGATCGAGAGCAAGATGGGCCGATTCTGTTCCTTGGCAGCCTTCAGTGCCTCCGGACCCCAGGGATACCAATCTACCGGATTGTAGGCGTGTTGCAGCAGGTAGGGGCTCGTTTCGTGGATGAGCCGGTTAGGTTTTTTTGTCAGATGCAGGTGATGACATCCGATCACCCTAGCACTGCGCCGAGAACAGCGTCAACGGAGGTGGAGCAAAGTGTAAAGCAACGAAACAATCCCCGCTCATCCGCTCGGTGTTAGTGATGGTGTATCTCAATCGATACGGATACGTAGAATTAGATACAGATGGTCATGTAAGATTCCCGGCCTCGCATAAGTACCTACGTCCCTAAAGTGTCAACAAATAGGGAATAACGCACGCTCTCTGTTTTCGGCACATGCTTTGCTGTACCAGCGGGTGGCTACTGTGCAGAACAGAACGATCGGCCGACGCACGGTGGGCAAAACCGACCACGTGACTTGATGGATGGTGTTAGAAACCACGCAGATTCGCTGCAGAGGAGAGAAAGATGAGTTGGACAGGTCAGAATTGGGGGGAGGAGGAACTCCGCTTCGTCGCGGATCTCACGGGCGATGGTAAGGCGGATATCGTGGGCTTCGGCCGAGATGGGGTTTGGACCGCGGTGAATACAGGCGGGAGTACGTTCAGTCAGCCGCGCATGGCCCTGACCAGTTTCAATTCCCAGGGATGGCACCCGGGACAGCACCTTAGGCTTGCGGCAGATCTGAACGGCGATGGTAGGGCGGACATTGTCGGCTTCGGCGATAATGACGTGGGGATTGCGTTAAGCAATGGTGACGGAAACTTTGCCCAGGATAAATCCGTGCTTACGGAGTTCATCGTCAACAAAGGCTGGCGGGTCGATCAACATCCGCGATTCGTCGCGGACCTGACAGGTGATGGGAAGGCGGACATTATCGGCTTTGGGCACGACGGGGTCTGGGTGGCGTTGAACAACGGGAGTGGGGGATTCCACCCGGCGCAGTTTGTGTTGCAGGAGCGGGGCTAAAACCAAGGCTGGCGGGTGGAGCAGCATCCGCGGTTCGTCGCGGACCTGACAGGTGATGGGAAGGCGGACATTATCGGCTTTGGGCACGACGGGGTCTGGGTGGCGTTGAACAACGGGAGTGGGGGATTCCACCCGGCGCAGTTTGTGTTGCAGGAGCTGGGCTACAACCAAGGCTGGCGGGTGGAGCAGCATCCGCGGTTCGTCGCGGACCTGACAGGTGATGGGAAGGCGGACATTATCGGCTTTGGGCACGACGGGGTCTGGGTGGCGTTGAACAACGGGAGTGGGGGATTCCACCCGGCGCAGTTTGTGTTGCAGGAGCTGGCCACAACCAAGGCTGGCGGGTGGAGCAGCATCCGCGGTTCGTCGCGGACCTGACAGGTGATGGGAAGGCAGACATTATCGGCTTTGGGCACGACGGGGTCTGGGTGGCGTTGAACAACGGGAGTGGGGGGGATTCCACCCGGCGCAGTTTGTGTTGCAGGAGCTGGGCTACAACCAAGGCTGGCGGGTGGAGCAGCATCCGCGGTTCGTCGCGGACCTGACAGGTGATGGGAAGGCGGACATTATCGGCTTTGGGCACGACGGGGTCTGGGTGGCGTTGAACAACGGGAGTGGGGGATTCCACCCCGCGCAGTTTGTGCTGCAGGACTTTGGTTCCCGATCTGCGATCAGAAGGAAAGTGCTGGCATGGGACTTTGTGCAACGAAAGTTGGACCTATTCTTCAACCAGCGACAACGCCCCTTGTTCAAGGTGAGGTTTCATAACCTTGGGAGTGGCGACCATCGGCATAGTACCGTTGATCTCTTGTTTGACGATCCAGCGAAAGGGTACACGTCACAGTTGCGCGATGGTCAACCGAAGGATCTTGGCCAACTCGAAGTCGTTTTCCCCTGGGCCCCTGATCCAAACTTTCACTCTACCGGATGGGGTATTTGCCTCAGGGGTAGAGGGTAAGTTCAATGGGAAGATTGCAGATACGCTGAAAGAAAATCGTGATGCGCTGAATCGCATTGCGACACGGTGGCTTACCGGCGGAGATTTTACCGTGGTCGGAATGGCGAATGATGCACAGGGTCTCACCATTGAGTACATGATCCCACCTGGTCAGCTAGAACCATTTCCAGAAATCCCTCAGCCCCCCCTTGACCCAGGTCCCTTAGTGAACATCGATCACATCGTCGTGCTCATGATGGAGAACCGCTCGTTCGATCACATGCTCGGGTACCTCAGTAAGCACGGCGGTCGGTCAGACATTGATGGGTTGCGTGGTGGCGAGAAGAATCGTCATCAGGGACAGGACTATCAATCATTCGTATTGCCTGACACGACCTTCCTCGAAAGCCCCGATCACAGTCACGATGGTGTCGTGAATCAGATCTCTGGAGGCACTTGCGAAGGTTTCGTGGGCTCGTTTGCCAGGAAATATCCTGCCGTAGATCCCGGCAGAATTATGGGGTATCACAACGCGACGCGTGTGCCAGTCTACGATGCATTAGCCCGTGAGTTTCTGATTTGCCACCGATGGTTTTCCGCCCATCCTGGCCCCACATTCTGTAACCGCTTTTATACATTAACCGGTCGGCTGAACCGAGATTCTTTTCGGGAACTTTGAATTCGACAATTTTTCTGAGATGCGTTCAAGCCAGTACCCACACGAACGATTTTCGACCATCTGACAGAAGCTGGGGTGGACTGGCGATACTATGAACACCGCTATTGCTCTACGCCTGTTCTCGCGGTATACCACCGATGACCACTTTGTCGGACGCAGATGAACCGACGAAGGGGTTCTTCGCCTCTGCACAGGCAGGAACCTTACCGGCTGTGTCGTTCATCGATCCCAACTTCATCGATGAACCGGATGGACAAGATAACGACGACGGGGCGCCTGCTGATATTACCGCAGGGCAGAATCTGATCGGCCGCGTGGTGAATGCCGTCATGCAGGGGCCGAAATGGCAGAAGACGCTCCTTATTATCACGTATGACGAGCATGGTGGGTTTTATGATCATGTGAATCCGATGGATTCACGCTACCGGGAGAAGGCCAAGCCGGTCTCCGGAATCGATCACTATGGGTTACGGGTGCCGACCTTTGTGATCTCGCCGTGGGTCGATCAAGGGAAAGCCAGTGGCGTAGTGTTCGATCATACGTCGATCGCCAAGACGATTGCCCGTCGATTTATGAGTGCCAATCCTCCGGATCTTGGCGAACGGGTCGCGGCAGCGAACGATCTATCGGTGGTACTCCGTTCAACCCCTCGGCAGGGCATCCCGAGCATTCCTGTACCACCTTTACCGGTACCAAGCGCTGCTTTGGAGAGGCGTGTTGCTCCAGCACCGGACGGCGACGATTTTAAGCAGATCATGCGAACGCTGCGGGATCGGAACCGGAGGTAGTCAATGAGGACGGTATCTATGACATTGCTGTGACTCAACTTAGATTGGAACTTCTCGGCCGTGACAAGTATCGCACTGGCCGGTGTACGCCTAAGCAAGAGTGATATATCGGAGATAGCGCCGCTGAACGGCTCTATGTCTCAACGACCGACGGGAACGAAGCGAAGACAGCGTTTTAGATCTGCACCGGTGGTACTTGGATGGGAAGTGTTTAGCGCGTGAGATTTGGCATGCACACCTACGGTTATTAGGGAGAAACGCTATGTTCAGCCGACTATGTATTCGTACGGACGCGAATTTCCGTGGGTCCTGCGTGGTACGAAGTATCGGCGACTACCCCACGTCCGAATCGATCGGTCTGCGCAACGATTCGATTTCGTCGCTCAGGTGGGCGCCACGCGCAAGTCATCGTGTGCAAAGATGTCCAATTCAGAGGGGATTGCATCCTCCTGGATCATGACGTGAGTTTTCTCAACGATCGACGCGTTGGAAACGATGCCGTGACGTCACTCAAGGTTCAGGCGCTCGGGACCAATCAGTGCCCACCCGGAGCCAATCAAGCGTCGTTCTACACCAATGCCGACTTTTTGGGTCGGTGTGTCACCCGTGATGTCGGCGACTACCCCACGTCCGAATCGATCGGTCTGCCCAACGATTCGATTTCGTCCATTCGCGTCGGCAGCGGTGCGCAAGTCGTTGCCTGTGTGGGTGATCAGTTCAGTGGTCGGTGCGAGGTCATCACTGGCAGTTCCGCGAACCTGGCAGCTTCCTCCGTCGGTAACGATCAGATCACATCTCTGAAGGTCCAGCCCATCGGAACGCTGCCCCCGTGCTTTCCCGGCCCTCAGCAGGTCGGGATCTATGTGCACGACCACTTCTCGGGGGCTTGTCGGGTGCTCTCGGTCGGCGACTTTCCCACCGCGGCATCGATCGGATTGCCGAACGATTCGATTTCGTCGATTCGCGTGGGCCCAGGGACCGAAATTCATGTCTGTGAGCATGACTTTTACGGTGGAACATGCAGTCTGCTGACCTCCGACACGCCGTCTATTGGGAACACCGCGGTCGGTAATGACAGTATCACCTCCGTGAGAGTGCGACTCCAGGGCCAACCGTTGTGCTCCACCGGCGATGCGCAAGTGACATTCTTTGGTGACTGGAAGTTTAGCGGGCCCTGCAGCACCCTCAGTATCGGCGAATTTCCTACGGCCATCAGCACCGGATTGGCGAATGATTCCATCTCCTCTTTCCGCCTCGGCCCAAACGTGGAGGTGGTGGTGGTGAGCATGACAATTTCGGCGGTGCGTGCCAGATTTTTACGCAGGACATCGCCGATATGAACGGACAGGTCGTCGGCAACGACAAGATTACCTCGATCAAGGTGAGACCGCGTCGACCTTCCCCACAAGCCGTCATGTGCCCGTCGGAGCGTCAGATCGTCACGATCGACAGCAATACCGATACCGAACTCAACGAGCTCGTGACCGCAGTGGGAACACTGAATACGATCGTGCGTTGTTGGCGGCGGATCTCGATATGGATGTCTCCAGCCTCGTGCGCGAGAACGAACCGGTCCTTCGACTCGCCCGATGTGTGACTATAGCTAGTTACGCTCCACCGCTGCAGCAAGCCTCAGCACTCCCCAACTCGGCACGTTCTCCCAACTCACCAGGTCCGGTCTTGGTACGAAGGAAAGCGGATCGACGCGACGTTGATTGAAGCCACGCACTGGCGGTTTTGATGGAGATGGGGCCAGGATCTCAGATTCCGCGTCCTGGACCCACTTTTTGAGGATCAGCAGACGAAGAATTATGGCATCAGAATCATAGGCTGCCATGATGTGGAGATCTCCAACATGGAAGTCGCCGGATGGGGTGTGGCCGCAATCAGCGTGGACGATCCTGCTGCGGGTCCGGGCATTCCAGATCGCGATCTGGACCCGATCCGTGTTCTGATCCACGACAACTATATCCACCACAATCAACGGAAATCAGATGGGGATCTGCTTTTGGATATGGGGTTGTGACCGGCCCCTCCGCCTGGTCGAGGAGCTATCAGAATGTGTTCGACTTCAACCGCCATTCGGTCGTGGCCAATGGCTACATGGGAGGCTACCAGGCTGAACGGAATTTGATTCTCAAAGGTGGTGGCTATCATGGATCGTTTGGGAATCGCGATACACATGTTTTCGATATCCATGGCACCGATACCTGCGGTATCGCCGACATCTTCAGTGACTCCGTCTATAACTGTGGCGCCGCTGGCCGGACATCGCTGTTGCGCGACAACACCTTTCAGTATAAAAAGGATACGGATATCAAGATTCGGGGCAATCCGACGAATCTTGCGACCATCGATCACAATATTTTTGCCCGGTCTGATAAGGGTGCGGCGATCAAACTTACGATCAACCTTACTGGGGAGTGCTGCAGGGTCAAAATATCGGAAAACAATCGCTACAACGTGGAGACCTTCGGCCGCTTGGGCCTGCGCCCCGTGTGCGACCTGGATGGGAGATGGCATCGACGATCTATTTTTACCGACCGGCGTGACCTGGTGGTTTTCGAGCGGGGGGAAACATCCCTGGACGTATGTGAGGCAGGATGACCAGGACCTGAAGAACCTTCGGCTGGGCCAGTTCGAGGGCGCCACTCGCTGCGGGGTGATGTCCGATTCAGACACGGGGATCTGGCGCCTGTCGGTCGGTGGCAGGGGACGAATGGAAAGAGCTCGGGGCCTTTGGTCGATCAGTACGCGAGGTGCAATTTGGGCGCTTTGATCCCAACCAGCGCGATCATCGTCCCGGCGTCAGGAAACCAGATACCCACGCCTTCTGGCGAAATTCCGATGGGCAATGGTTCAGTGGACTCGCTCACATCCCGACTGGCAGCTCGTAGGGAATTCGGCCAAACCGTTCAGTGAACTGCGTTTCGGCGACTTCAACGGTGATGGTGTCACGGATGTAGTGGCCAATATGGGTGGGCATTGGTCCGTGTCCGATTCGGCACGAGCACAATGGCGGACGCTGAACCCGTCACTAAATGATCCGGTTGACGGTGCCGGTATCTTCATCGCGAACTTGGATCCGGACGACAACATCGACGATATTCTCAAACTGGAAGTGAAGAGCTTGACGCAAGGTGATCTCGCGGTGCAGGCCTTCGCGGTCACGTGGCGATCGAAGAACGGCACGGAGCCGTGGAAAGTCTGGAAGACGTACGCCGCGAAATTCCCCAATCACAACCCCGATTTCGAAACACCCGGTCATGGATTTGTTGGGCGGTTTGGTCCAGGCGGGACGTTCGCGACGTTGATGATCGATGAGAATCGGACCGGCCATTTTCAGAGTCTCGGTCAGGGTGGTTCGTTGGTCGAATGGGAAAGTCTGTTTCCGTACTGATTGGTGGCGTGAAGGAAGCATGCTAAGAGCTGAATTTAGCCTCGACGGAGGGTTTCGCAACATGGCCGACAAACTGTTCACCTGTATCTGTGTGTCAGTGTTCATCCTTGGGTCATGGCACATATTGCAGTTGCAGTGGCAATGTGCTGCAAAGATACAGCCGTATCCGGGACCTGCAGGTGGATTTAAGAAAGGTGTCTTTTAGTGGAAAAGTATCCCATCGCATACATCCGCGGCTATGCTATGACGCAGGGGAAGTCGAGTCGACGTTTAACTCTCCTTCTATGGATTTGAGTTGGGATCAACCTCAATATAAATTGGGATCTGATGTCGCCCTGGGATGCATATTCGAGAGCCCAGTCGTGAGGCTGATTGAAGACGAGGGGTATGTAAATACCTTCAATCGCTATCTCACCTCGACAAATGAACCAATCTCCAGATCTGAGCTCGACGGGGATTGGAGGAAGACGCTCTGGATATTCCGGTTCTATGATTCAGAGTCTCAGCTGCAGGGAGTTGCCAGGCGGCCTGAGGTCGAAGATTACGCTGAAAAGCTTGCTATCTTTCTTCACAAGATGAAACTGGCCTGCGGGTCTCCGAAGGAGTTTAAGGTCAATCTTGTCGCTCATAGTATGGGTGGGCTAGTTGCTCGTTGCTATCTGCAAAACCGATCACTGTTTAAGCGAAGCACTCTCAGACCCTATCTTCCAACACCAGTCAATACTCTGTTTACCTATGGCACCCCTCACAAAGGCTTCGTTTTCCGACATGGGCTTGGGTGGGCCGAAGATATCAGGGACCTCATCGGATTTCAGGGATCTGACACGTTTGGACCAGGCACGATGCGTCGCTTCCTGTCGCTTAATAAGAAGCAAGAGCTTCATGAGTTTAAGGCTGCCCGCAACGATATCAACGAGGACAAGATCTTTTGTCTTATCGGGACCAACTACAAGGATTATGTGATTTGGGTTTCAAAGCATGCGGTGGGACCAGCCAGCGATGGTCTCGTCGCCATTGAAAGCGCCTATATTCAGAATTCTGCTCGCGCCTACGTGCATCGGGCACACTCCGGCCCATTCGGACTCGTGAATAGTGAAGAAGGCTATCAAAACCTCGTCCGTTTCTTGTTTGGTGATATTCGGTTTGAAGTGAGTTTGGCACCCATGACAGTCGAACGAGATTTACCCAACCTCAACCTGGGTGAAGAAATTGAGTATCTCGAAATCAACGTCCATGTCGCGATTCGTGGATTGCCGACTTATCTCAATACGCGGCGTGACATCGACAATAGCTCCATCATTGTTCCCATTCGTCGTGGGGCAAACGGAACATATGTGCAGAAGGAGTCCAGAAAAGAAACGCATCTCTTCACCGGCTTTCTAAGATCTCTCAAAACCGCGACTAATGGTGGGGATCGTTACTTAAGAGCGGCCATTCAAATCAAAGTCGTACCTCACTATACCCACACGGGTCTTGTCCGCACCTCGCGATTCGAAGGAGAGGCTATCTTAAATGATCGGCTCCATCTCGCAGTCCCTGTCAATCTGGATCTCAACGGCATTCGATATCGGTGGGGTGAACAGAGTAATGAGGATTCGGTACCTACAGCACAAGAAGCACAGATCACCAATGGGACAGGAACATTTCACTTTCCGTTTCCAGTGGATTCGCGGGACTATTTCTGTTGCAACGGATTAATATTAAGGACTCGCAGATGGGAATAGCCGGTCCACCACCCTGTACGAATGAGGGTGAAGAAAAAAGAGAGAAGCCGGGGCTCAGTGAACGATTACTCGCTTGGTGTACAGCCCTGCTTGACCACATCGGAGTTAGCCCTATTTTTACGCTCTCCAGCGTGACAACTGCCATTTTCTCTATCATCCTGGCGACCTGCCATTTTGAAATAGCCGCTTTGGAGAGGCAGCAGTCAGAAAATCAAGCTATATACGAACGGGTCCTGAGCGAGATGCAGAATCAACTAGAGGAGCGAATTCCTGAGCGAGTGCGAAGTCCTCTCCCAATCTTTCCGAAGAACGAGATGTCACTGCTGCTAGGACCGAATGAAGAGAAAATTAATCTAGAACTAGAGTGGGTGGATCGAGATCGGAAACACCGCCACAAATATCTGGTGCAGGTTGTTTGCATTGCAGAGATTTCAAATAATAATCGTTCCGAGAACTCTGAAACAAAACGCGATACGAAATCGCATTGTGGCCCGCATAAGCTAGATGCGGATACTCTGGACCAGACGAAAGTGGACGAGAAGACACTTTACTTGACAGCCCGGAGTGAATAGTGTCAAAGTGCCGATCGAAAATACAGGGACGTACGCGTGGCGCGTTGCCCGGGTGGATACCGATGGTAAAGGGAATAGAACAATATTTGAAGAATGGAGCTCATATCTCATCTTCACAGTGTTTCGGTCAATTGATAGCCGTGTCACAGTTATGAATGAAGTACGAGTAGGGGTGGTCGAGGGAAGTGTTTTGGAACAGAAAATAGGCGGGGCTAGAGAGGATAATAACCTGGTCAAGATTGAGGAGAATCTTGTTAATCAAATTCAGGACAAATATTTCAAAGATTATTTAAAACACAAAGAGGAACAGAAGAACGAACAGATACACTATGTCCGATATCCTACCTATGCAGCCCTTGTCGAGGGAGTAGTCAGAGGAGAGGTCGATTATGCTATTGGGGAAATAACTCGCGCAAAGTACCGAGAACAACGCGGCGTATTCTTCACTCGAGGATACCACGATGCATTGCCGATCTTTATTTCCAAAGCGAGTACAACCGGGCCTCCAGGGGATGGAGCCAACCATAGGCGTTCTATCAGGTACCGTAACTGAGCAGGCGCTTGTACATCTAAAGAAGTCAACACCGTTTTCGATAGTAGGAGAATTATTGCTGCAGGATCTTCACAGGGATCTCCAAGGTGGCATCCTCGACTTCATTTATACGTCAGATGAGGATGCTAGGCACCAACTAGAATTAAAGGACTCAAATGGGCAATATCAATTTGTTAGTGGCGGCACTCTGTACTGGGAATTGAGAAAATTCTATGAGAAAGAATTAGGATATTCTCCTCTGTATGCTATCGCAACAGCGAACAAAGAGCTGTGTCTTCATTTGGATAAGATCGTTGAGGAGGATGTTTCCATGCGTGGTTCTCAGGGTGAGTTCCTGAATAGAATTTACACAATCTATCGTGAAGAACGAAAAACTTTTTGGAATCCTTCCCTTTACCTTAGAGTTCTCGAACAACTTAACCCTCTCAGTATATTCTTCCCAAGCGCTGAATCCCCATGCAACAAGCACTAAAAGAAATTAACCGGAAGTTGAAGTCTAGCTGCTTCTACATTCTTGACTTGGTGTTATCTTATGACCCACGACCTGACATTAGAGCTATTAATGCTTTTATCGGTTGGTTGGGCAAAAAGCCAGGATATCTCGTGTCGCTGCTACTCCTCCTTTCCGTTGTCATATCCGGATGTGTTCTTCTGTATCTAAAAGATAGGGAGATTATGGACCTGCGGGGTAAAATAAGTGCCACGAGTAGACAGTACGCGGCCGAGTTGCAACAAACACAACAACGCTTGGCGGCGGTACTCTCACACTTGGAAGCCAATCCACAGATCAAGACGCCTGGCAATCATCAGTCATTAATCGCACCCTACGCCAAAATGGAATGGAACTATAGTACAACCGCAAATGGCATAGACCAGTCCAATCCCAGGGGTTCGATCCTTACGATACAGGATGCTGGCATTATTCTGAATGGCAAAAGAGCCAACACTACAGGAGAGGCAGTCCTAACATGGCGGGATAGTGCGAAAGGTAATAGCACGGGCTCGTACTCCCCCAAGCATTCGATCATTGAGATAAAAGATGCTGCATACCCTCTACGTAGAGATAAAACCATAAAGGCCCGGGTTGCAGGAGAGGCGGCATGGTACCCGATAGCTCTTTTCTGACAAGTTGGGTAATGGGGGTACCTTTCTCTGGCGAGTGATAGAAGGAGAGATGGATTCATCTGGTCAGCTGCGTGCCGAAGGCAGTTGGGGACCATATTCCGTGTTTACAATCTATCCGACTGCATACGAGCGTATCAGGACAACTGGGAAAATCAGAATCGGCACCTACAACGTTTCGCAAGTGAAGTTAGAAAGCAAAGACTCAGTGCGAAAGGATTTCTGTGTGGAGCCTTTTGAGCCTTTTGATGGTTTGTCGGTTAACGAGACCAATGTCCTCTGCGGCGTTATTAAGTCCATGCATAGCAGCGGGATGCCTGACCTCAAACCAGTTGTGACACGGTATTCGGACATTGATCACAAATTGCTTCTCGATCTGAAGGCTGGCGAGCTTGATCTCGCGTTTGGGAATATTTCAAAAGCGGGCTATCGGAAGGGGAATGGAATCCATTTCGTGGAGTATGCACCATCAAAGCCAGTACTTCTTACAAATGACGAAAAGAAACGCACCGAGGAGATAGGGCGAGGAGACAGAATATGCGCTGTCCAAGGCACGGTGTATGAACATGTACTGGGAGAGATCATAAGAAAAACCCCGGGGAGATATAACTTTGTGGTCTGCCAAAATACTATTGATGCAGTAGATCGGCTTTGAAAAATGATGTCAAATGGATTGTAATGATGGGTGAACAGACGTGGGAAACGGAGATCGAGCCAAAACATGGCGACAAGTTATATCGAAATACTCGATCGGAATTGGTGAACAGTGTGCCTAAAGAAAAAGAATATGAAATAGAAGGTGATGCCTTCGCTATAACGGATTCGGGCCTGCTCAATGCTATCTGCCTAGCACTAGGGAAAAAGAATCGTGACTGTCAGATCCTTGTCCCTCCAACCTCTCAAAAAGAGGCGTTGCCATCTCGCGTCAAATCGTGATTTATGTATGCCCCTCACACAGGTACACAAACACCAGTGACCAAACCTATAGTCATGGAACAGGCTCTTGCTTCTGCTTCCCATCCAAGAGGCAACTGACGTTCATGTCACCCATGACGTTGATCGCGGTGCGGCAGCGATCAAGGAACCAATCCACGGTGAGCAGGATGGGAAATGTATTCAACTGGCAATCCGACCGCAGTAAAGACCATGGTCATGGTGACAAGGCCCGCTTCAGGAATGCCTACGGCACCGACTGACGCAATAATACTCGTCAGCACCACCATCATCTGCTGTTGAAGACTCAGATCCATCCCGATTATCTGGGCAATGAACAAGGCCGCCATGGCTTCATATAGCGCCGTACCGTCGTTGTTGAAATTTGCCCCGACCAGCGCTCCCATGCTGGCGGACTGCTCACGCAGTCCCACACGATCTTTCAGGACGGCGTAGGTCACCGGCATTGTTGCTGTTGAACTGGCCGTCGAAAAGGCCATCACCAGCGCATCACGCCCCCCACGGAGCAATTCACCTGGACGAACCCATGACCCGAAGCGGATGCGAAGAAGGTAATACGACGCCTGGATCACTAACGCCAACAGCACGCAGAGGACAAAGGTCCCCAGGGCTTTGAATTGCGTGAACCCCTCTGTCCCCACGATGCTTGCCACAATGCCAAAAACCGCCAGCAGGGACGACCGCGATGATCCAGTGAAGAATCTTGATCAGCGCGTCCAGGAACACCTCGACGAGGTGTCCCACCGTCATGATGGGTCGCTCCCGTTCCTTGCGGAGCGCCATCCCAAACGCCACGGCGATAAAGATTACGCCGATCACTTTCCCGTCGTCACCGAGCGGTCCCAGCAGACTCTTGGGCACATTCTCAAGAAAGTGGGCAAGCGGATTGGCATCCTTCATGGTCTTCTCATGTGGAGATGGCGGGGTAAGACCCACTCCTCGCCCTGGCTCGAACACGTTGGCGACGGTGAGACCAACCGTGATCGCCACCAGTGTATTGAGTAATAACAACCGGGGTAGCCGGGCCGCGAGTGGACCACTGAGCCGTGTCGTCATGAACGTGTGCACAATCACCGTGAGAATCAACGGTGGCGCGAGCGCACCGAGAAGGCGCAACACCAACTTCCCCGGCACAGCCAGAGCAACCGCGTCGGGCCCGAGCATCAAGCCCACTACGACGCCGAGAATCAAAGCGATCACAATGCGCACATACAGCGGGATGCTTTGCCACCTGGCAATGAGACCCGTGTTCGGCATAGTAGTCATTGGTTTCTCTGAAGTGCTATCAGCCATAGGCGGTCACTCAGATACGTCTGCCGCCCGTCTAGACGAGAAGAGCAAGGTTTCGAGCCATCGGAGAAGGTCCTTTGTCAGTAAACGCGTTGGCAAATCCCTTGTCCATTCATCGGCCAATGCGCGTACTTATTCCTGGCGCAGCATATATACGTAGTAATTTGGTAATGGTCATCAGAAGGAGGTCCTGACCATTGTCCGGCGTAACGATTGCAACATGAGCCAACTTGGCCAGATCATACGTACGGGGTGGGAACGTCCCGCAGCACTCAGCGATGAGCCCTTTTAGGTGATTCTCTACCGCCTATTGGCAGCAAGACAGCACGTACAGGTACCGACCGGTGGCTAGCATAACCTCGGCTGTCCCGAGATCATATGTCGCGAGCTCCCGCCATCGTTCGGCATCAGGATTCATACCGGCAGTATAGGCAGGATCTTCTGTCAATTCAACGAAACGGACGTCTTCATCAACAGACAGCTTGCCGTAAGGAGCTGGACCGGATCCTTTCAACGGAACTGGTGATCGACCGGGGCCAGTCCCTGGCGATAACTACTCCACCGAACACAGCCTTCCCGGGCAGTTTGCGCAAGTCACTTCCGCGTGACCTCTCCGTTGCCAGATGACGCCAACGTCTATTATGACGTTTGTACAGTGCCATATCGAAAGAGGCTTGCGATGGCCACCCGAAAGAAAACGAAACTCTTTATGAGCGGTAACAGCCAGGCTGTCAGATATCCCCGCGAATTTCAGCTGGAGGGCGACGAAGTCGAAATTCAACCTTGCGGCAACGCGTTCGTCATTCGTCCAAAGAAACAGACGTGGCAGTCGCTTCTGGATAGCCTCACCCTGTTTACCGACGACTTCATGGAAGGGGGTAGGCAACAACCTCTGGTCCGGAAGCGAAAGTCTTCCTTCACATGGAGGTGATGCTGGATACCAACATCTGCATCTACCTCATCGAGCAACAACCTCCCGCCATCCTTGAACGTTTCCTCTCTCATCCGGTCGGAGATATCGGCATTTCCAATATCACGGGTGCTGAACTGGAGGTCAGTTTCCTGGCGAAAGGCATGAATGAGTCGCAAACGAGTGGAGCTAGGGCATGCGTGTGCTATACTTCTGACTCGAAAGGGCAACCAATGACCTACTACACCTTCGAGATTGTTGTCGAAAAAGAAGCTGACGATGTTGGGTATCTGGCCTACAGTCCGACATTGCCGGGGTGTTTCAGCAACGGAAAAACCATAGAGGAAGCCAAGCGTAATATCCGGGAAGCGATTCAGCAACATCTTCAATCCCTCCTGGCTCATCAGCAGCCAATCCCTCAAAATGAGAAACTGGTGCACGTGGAAGAGCTGACCGTCGCGGTGCCTTGATGTCCCGGATGCCGCAAGTCACGGCTCAGGACCTGATTCGATTCCTCAAGTCGCAAGGGTTCGTCGAAGAGCGGCAAGCGGGAAGCCACTTGACCCTCCGGCATACCGGTCGCTCTGTATCTGTCACGATTCCCGTGCATACAGGCTGCGATATTGGGAGGGGGTTAGCTGTGAGAATTCTCAAAGATGCGGGCTTTTCAGTCGATCAATACCTTCGCCAACGATGAATTTTGCCGCGGCTCTGGGTCTCATGATGTAGTGTTGAAAGTGAGCGGCATCTGGTCTGCAGTCACACCACACCCCTATTTGACTGAGGCACAGTTTTGATGTGCTGACCTCCTCCGCAATCCTCACTGCGCATTATGCGCAACCGCAATCGCTCCTTGCCGTGATTATGGGTTGTGATACGCTGGAGCCAACGTGAGGGTCCTATGACAGAGATCGGCCCCTATTCCAATTACCGACTGACGGTCCGCTTAGAGTTGGCCAACGCGCCTGGCATCTTTGCCAAGGTGGCGGCGCTACTCGCGGAGGAACAAGCCAACCTTGGAGCCGTCGATCTTGTTTCCGCCACGAAAACCCGCATGGTTCGAGACATCACGTTTGATGCGCAGAGTGAGGAGCATGGAGAAAAGGTCGTCGCTCGTCTCGGTGAATTACCCGATGTCACGGTGGTGTCCGCTTCTGATCGCATTTTTCTGCTTCACCTTGGGGGAAAGATACGGGTCGGCAGCAAGTTCCCGATCAGCACCCGAAATGTCCTGTCGATGGTGTATACCCCGGGCGTCGGTCGTGTCTCGCAAGCGATCGCCAAAGACAAATCTAAAGTGTATTCCTTTACAAGTAAGAGCAACAGTGTCGCGGTTGTGTCCGACGGGTCCGCAGTGTTGGGATTGGGAAATCTTGGCCCTGAGGCGGCACTTCCCGTCTTGGAGGGCAAGGTGATGCTCTTCAAGGAATTGGCCGGAATCGATGCGTGGCCCATCTGCGTGAACAGCCAGGACCCGGATGAGATCGTGCGGATCGTTCAAGGGATTGCGCCAGGGTTCGGCGGGATCAACCTGGAGGACATCAGCGCGCCACGCTGTTTCGAGGTGGAACAGAAATTGAAACAAACGCTCGATATTCCAGTGATGCATGACGATCAGCACGGCACGGCCGTGGTCCTGCTCGCCGCGTTGACCAATGCGCTCAGGGTGACGGGGAAACAGCTGGAGCACGTTCGGATCGTCGTCAACGGTCTGGGCGCCGCAGGGACGGCCTGTTGTCGTATCTTGCTGGCGGCTGGGGCCTCCCACGTCCTGGGATGCGACAAGGAAGGGATCATCCTTTATGGAGAGGCTGAAGAACTCCGGGCCTGCCGGACTGATCTGCGCGCCTGTTTGACTCGTGACCGGCCGCGGGGCACACTCCGTGATGCGTTAAAAGGGGCCGATGTGTTTATCGGGCTTTCAGTCGGCAATATGCTCACGGCCGATGATCTTGACTTGATGGTGCCCGATCGAATCGTGTTTGCCTTGGCCAACCCAGATCCGGAAGTTCCACCGGAGCTCGGGCTCTCCCACGCCGCAATCTTTGCGACCGGACGATCGGATTATCCCAACCAGATCAACAATGCCCTGGCATTTCCCGGCATATTTCGCGGCGCGCTTGATGTCCAAGCCAGCGAGATCAACGAGGCCATGAAGTTGGCCGCAGCTCAGGCCATCGCCCATGTGATTCCGGAGGGGACATTGAGCGAAGACTACATCATTCCCAGTATCTTCGACAAAGAGGTTGTCCCTCGTGTGGCGCGGGCTGTTGCGACTGCAGCGCGTGCGGCCGGAGTCGCCAGAAGACGAGCTAAACCGGACGATCCTGCCGAATTTGTGTGACGCTTCCTTCGAGAACGTGTCGACCTACCATTGCTCTTTTGTAGCCTTCAGACCGGCAAGGTGGCTGTGGTAGAATACGCGCGTTCAGGAGCCAGAGCGTACCGATGCCGTTTTCGACTGCAAAATTTTTGAAATTTCGGAGCGGGATGCAAAAGCGCATCGGCTCCCTCCGCACCAAAACCGAAGACAGTCTGGACTGCGCCGTGGAAACCATGATGGAAGAACGGGTGGATGGATTTTTCCAGGTTGAACATGGGCTGGAGGAAATCATCAAATCGCTGATCGAAATTGAGGAAGAATTGGAGGTCGTGCGCGACTTGAGCGGCGCGATGCGGCTCGAATCACGGCTGGAGTTCGTGGAAGACCGTTGGGACGAGTTCGACAGCGAAATACGCGAACGTCCCCGCCGCCGTCGCAAACGGGTCAGCCTCGCCGATATGCTCAAAGCCGCCGGCGGAAGCGGGGCCCCTTTCAGACAATCCGAGCTCGGTGAATAATGCGGTGGATGCCTATGCCATCATGGGGGTGGAGTTCGGAAGTTCCCTCGCGGATGTCACGGCGGCTTTCCGAATCAAGGCCAAGCAGCTCCATCCCGATGCGAACAATGGTGATCGGAGTTCAGAACCAGAACTCCGCCGCATGTTGGAGGCCTACCAATTTCTCAAGGAATATCTGAGTCTGAGTAACATCGAGCCGATGCGGCCTCCGGATCGGCCCTACACCCCTTCAGAGTGACAACCCTGTGAAACATTCCACCGCGCCTCGCTACATCACTAGTACCACCGAACTCGGTGAGTTGTGCGAGCAACTTCGAGATTGCTCGCGTATGGCCTTGGATACGGAATTCGTGGGAGAAGACAGTTTTGTGCCGCGATTGGAGCTCATTCAAGTCGCGACAGAACAGACGGCAGCGGTCATCGATTTTCCTGCGGTCCAGTCGAACGGCGTACTGAGACATTCTGGGAGATCGTGTGTGATCCGGCTGTTGAAAAGGTGGTTCACGCGGGCCGGCAAGATCTCGATCTCTTTGCGGTCCATGCCGGGCAAATCCCCAAGCCCTTCTTTGATACCCAGATTGCCGCGGCGATGGTCGGATTCGGCCATCAAGTCGCCTACGCGAATCTCGTCCAGAGGGTCCATGGGAAACGGTTGGACAAGGCGCATACCTTTACCAATTGGAGCGCACGTCCGCTGTCTCATGAACAACTGGCCTATGCGCTGGAGGATGTGACGTTTCTGTTGGCGATTCACGATCACTTACACAGCCGGTTGTCGAAGCTCGGGAGGTTGCAATGGGCACACGAAGAGTTCTCGCGGCTGGAAAGTGTGGTCGGCGAGACTCGGCGTGAGCCGCAAGAGCGTTATCAGCGCATACGTGGATGGGATCAACTCAAGCCAAAATCAGCTGCGGTCCTTCGTGAACTTGCAGTGTGGCGGGAAGGGGAGGCAAAACGGCGAAACGTGCCTCGCAATCGTGTCGTCCGGGATGAAGTTCTGCTGCAGCTGGCGCGACATCCGCCACGACAGGTGGATGAGTTACGCAACGTGCGAGGGCTCCATAGCTCGGAAGCGGATCGCAACGGAGACGTGCTGTTAGCGACCATTCACGCGGCGCTTGCGCTTCCTTCTTCATCCTGGCCCGTGCTCGAAAGCGCGTAAACCGGAACCGGAGTCGACCGGGATGGTTGAACTGTTGCAGGCAATCGTCAAGGCCTGCGCAAACCAAGCGGAGATCGCACCCACGCTTCTGGCAACCACCGCAGACCTGCAGGCATTCGTGGAGGCCAAGACCGACCGTTCAGCTCTAGACCTCCCGCTCCTCAAGGGTTGGCGCCGGGTACTGGTTGGAGAGGTCCTCCTCGACGCATTAGAAGGAAGACTCACCGTCACTATCGACCCGGACAAGCGGGCGATCAGGTGGTCGTCTCCCAAACATACGCCCATCTCCTGAATCATTTACGTCACGCAGGATGCTCAAAAAGGCGCGTCCAGCAAGGCCGCAGCGAGCGAAGAGGCGAGGCGTATGCCTCGGTACGTTGAGCCTCTGAGCGATGCGAGAACGCCGCTGGCGGACTTTTTCAGCATCCTGCTAGAGGAGTGTCTTGATTGAATCCGCTGGTCTCGCCAGGATCGCCTGATCCCCCTTCTCAACGATCGGCCGTTGAATAAGGTCCGGATGTTTCACCATCAGGTCGAGGAGTTCATCGTCAGAGAGCTGTTTCTTCCCCAGGCCAAGTTCCTGGTAAATCTCCTCCTTGGTTCGGAGCACGTCTCTTGGAGCCAGACCGGCCTTCCTGAGGAGGGTTTTTAGCTGAGATGTGGTAAAGGGACGTTCGTAGTAGTTGATTGTGGTATAAGGTTTCCCACTGTCTTTAAGGACCTGCACAGCCTGTCGGCACGTGGTACAGGTCGGCTTCTGATAAATGGTAATGTCGGCCATGATGACTCCTTGTGTGAAAGAACGTGTCTTGACGATTTTTTTCAGTCTATGGTTAGATCACAAACAGTAACCGTTACAGTATGGGATTGTCCATGCCTTGGGTCGGAACAAGCTCAGCTGGTCAGTTTGCCTGCACGACGACCGTGCAGCGAACATTGAAGGATCTTCGTATTAAGCGCAAGGGGCAGCCGGTCTTCGTGCTCGGTCATGTTCTGACTCGCAAAGGACAGGAAGCCTCCTTCGAAGCGTTTAATGATCGCCTCGCCGTCGTGAAGTTTGGAGACGGCGCATTGGTGGGGTACGATCCTCGTGAGCTTCTGCTGCCGACCGAAATCGATGAGCACGGTGTTCCCTACTTCGAAATTCGACCGTGCCGATCCTGCAGTGCTGTTTCCATTGACGATGGAGGAAAGCGATTCCGATCAGGAACCCGATCAATGCTCGGACTGTATGGCCTGATCGAGGGAGTCGCTGAACTCAATCGACAAACGGAGCCATCTCTAAGGCCTTCCGTAAGAGGCAATCGCCCGCAAATCCCTGCAACACCATCGGGAGCATGGCGGCATCGATAGCTCGAACCGATAGCACATGGAAACCTTCCGAGGACTTGTTCCCTTCCAGCTTAAGCGCGTGACAGATTTCCAATTTCTTCCAAATCAGGTTGGAGAGTATCGGTTCAGATGCCAGCAGCCTCAGGTCTGCGACGGAATCGCCAATGGCAACCTTGGCGGAAACTCGTGCGCTATCTTGTGGAGTTTCACTGACGACCGCGAATGCCGTCACATCGTCTGCCCAGACGCATGGATGTCCGCTGATGACCAGCTCCAGAACGAACAAGCAGCCAATAGCGATGGCAACTATGCGTAGCATCCACGTCTCTCGTTCCTTATCCCATTCACCGAGCACATACTTCGCACCATGGTCGTGTTCAGTATGCCAAGCCCCATTTTCCATTGCAAGAATGGCACGGAGCTATGATAGGGTACCTGTAGCTCTTACTTTCCTGTGTGAGGGTGCATCATGCCGCATGATTTCATGCCGGGATTAGCCGGTGTTCCAGCTGCCACATCCTCGATCAGCGATGTCGATGGCCAACGTGGGATTCTTGAGTATCGTGGGATTCGGGTCGAGACCCTGTGCGCAGACTCCACTTATCTGGAAACTGCCTATTTGCTTCTCTTCGGGCACCTTCCTTCGGCGGCGGAGTTTCAAGAATGGAGCAGGGATGTTACCCACCACCGGCGCATCAAGTTCAGCATCGTTGACTTGCTGAAATGCCTGCCCGAGCAGGGGCACCCGATGGACGCCCTCCAGGCGGCGGTGGCGGCGCTCGGGATGTTTTATCCGGGCCGCAATGTAAAAGACGTCGAGAATAACTATTGGAGCGCGGTGCGGCTTGTCGCCAAGGTGCCGACAATCGTGGCAGCCTGGGCGAGGCTGCGGCACGGTGATGACCCGCTCCCTCCGCGCGATGACCTCGGCTTCAGCGAGAACTTTTTGTATATGCTGACGGAGTCCGTGGCTCCGTCATTGTGGGCGGATATTTTTGACGACTGCCTGATCCTTCATGCCGAACATACGATGAATGCCTCGACGTTCACGGGATTGGTGACGGCCTCGACGTTGGCGGATCCCTACACTGTTGTTGCGTCCTCGATTGGGGCATTGAAAGGGCCGCTGCACGGAGGGGCGAATGAGGAAGTCGTGGTGATGCTGAGAGAGATCGGCACGGCGGAGAAGGCAAGGGCGTATGTCGCGCGCGCGATGGAGAATAAGCAGAAGTTAATGGGATTCGGTCATCGTGTCTATAAAGTGAAGGACCCTCGGGCAACAGTTCTTCAGGAACTATGCCGACGATTGTTTCGCGAATTCGGGAGTTCTCCGTTGTACGAAGTCGCGCTGGAAGTGGAAGCCGCAGCGGGAGAGTCCCTGAACAGCAAGGGATTTATCCCAACGTGGATTTCTACTCGGGCATCATCTACGACAAGATGGGTATTGATATCGATCTCTTCACACCGCTCTTTGCGATGTCCAGAGTTTCGGGCTGGCTGGCCCATTGGCTGGAGCAGTTACGAGAAAATAAGCTATTTCGCCCCGATCAAATCTACTCCGGCGAGCACAATCGCCCGTACGTGCCCATCGACCAGCGTTAACACCTGTATTTATCATGACCTTCCCGGGCCCTTGACTTCTCATAGGGCCGATTTATCTACCAATCAGGCAGTTGAGTCGACGCAGCGCCAGTAGCGATAACCTGACAGTTCAACAGGCACATCCTAAAGGAGGTTACTATGGCACTCGTACGATGGGATCCGTTTCGAGAGTTGGAGGAAGTCTCAGATCGGTTGAATCGCATGTTTGCGCGCCCGGCGACGCGATCGTCTAACGGCAAGGAGACGATGATTGTGGCGGACTGGACACCGTCGGTCGATATTAGTGAAACCGAAGGAGAGTATCAGATTAAAGCTGAGATTCCCGATGTGAAGAAGGAGGACGTGAAAGTCACCCTCGAAGATGGGGTCCTCACGATTCAGGGGGAGCGGAGGCATGAGAAGGAAGAGAAGGGAAAGAAGTATCATCGGATCGAGCGGTCGTACGGCAGTTTTGTCCGGACCTTCTCGCTGCCTGATGTGATCGATGAGGAGAAGGTGAAGGCTGAGTTCAAGGAGGGGGTCCTGAACCTCTCTCTCCCGAAGTCGGAGAAGGCGAAACCGAAAGCCATCGACGTGAAGGTGGCGTAAGTCAGTCCGAAGGTCGTGTGAGCCGAACAAAGGCCCGCCTTCTAGGCGGGCCTTTGTGTTTTGTGAGGCAGCAGACCAAACCACTATTCCATCTTAGGATTACATTCCCATCCCATGATGGAGGACCTTGTTAACGTGCGGCAACGGTCTGGGATTCTCGAGCTGCCAGGCTTTTTCTGCGATTATTCGAAATCGTGCGGTCGATCATGGCGCCACAGTTGAGGCATTTCCAGGCATAGAAGACGAGAAAGAAATCTGAGAACCGCTCCAACAGCATCATCCCGTTACACTTCGGACATTCCATTGAGTCCTCCCAGGGTGAGTACGTACACAGCTGATGATGAACAGAAGCAAGACCTACACCAGATAAGCACCCTTCAATATGCCAACAATTAACAGTTACGTATTAAAAAATTATATAAACATGTTAGCAAAGTGACGGTGTCGGGGCGTGCAGCGCGTCAATCTTTTGTCGGGTCGAGGGGGTGAGAATATGAGTGTTGGCAATATTTGCTAGGGTGTTATTGTTGAAAGGGAGAATCGTGGGTGAGTGATGTGGCTTTTTATCTGTCTAAAACGTATGCTTCTCTAGAAAGGAAGTCGGAAGGCCGCTTCACTGGCCTGGGAGGGGAACGACATTCCTACTGTTGTGAAATAGCCCTCATTGTCAGAAACTGTAGGATCAAAGTTGGATTCGGCACTCAGACTGTGCGGCTGGATCTTAGCTCTTGCAAAACGCCACATCGCACGGTTGTTCGGGAGGTTCAGCTATTTGTCTTTGGCCTCAAGGGCAAAGGTGAAGGGTGAGTTCAAAATAACGTACGGCACTTCAACTTGCCGACGCGAAGGTCGGGGATGCCAACACGAGAGTTTCTCTCGAACAAAAGGCCCGCCTGAGAAGGCGGGCCTTTTGTTTCCAGGGAAGTGGGACTGCCAGAGGGTGTGGCTAGAAAATGCGATGTGAGCCTCTAGTTATATGAGCGCCAACTGCAAGGCTTAGGAGTGCAAGCCCGAGTAAGGCAATCGTCGCCGGTTCAGGAATAGCTGCTCCACCGGGGGTCGCTGATTCTAAGGTGATGTTGTCAAAACCAATCTGATTCGCTACACCAGAGAAATCAACTGATCTGGCGACACCGGAAAAATTCACTCCAACCGGCTCCCAATTGCAAAATGGATCAGGAGGGCCGCACGAGCCAAGAGCGGCCAAGTTCAAGGTGGCCAGGATGTTCCCTGTTCCATTCAAACCATCCCATACCGTCACACTTCCATTAAAAGTTGTACTCGAGTAGAAAAAAGAAAATCCGGTATCAAAACCTGCGGGGACATTCATGGTATCAGCTGTTCCGGTGAGGAAGAAAACGGTGGTCTCAGCGCTTGGAGGATTGGTGAAATTGGCCAACGGGTGGGATTCCTGTAGGGTAATGGAATTATCTGAGAATATGACGCCAAAGTTTGGGCCAGGGCCACTTCCGCTTCCCCCAAGCCCCCCGTTGTAGAAATTCCCAACCTCCTCAAGGCTTTGGAGCCCCTCGAAGTCAAGAACAGAAATTGCCTCAGCTTGCTGACTGAAAGGTGAAAGCAACCCAATCATACATCCCAAAGTCACTGCAAGCAGATACCGCCTCATGCTCCCTCCTCGTTGTTATGTTGGACAGTTCCTTAAATGCGAAGATTAAGAGCAATATAAATGCCTTCATTTGTGCGTACCTTATCTAGTGGTAGAAACATTTGGATTTCGTTAGCGAATGCCATGAATCCTGGGAATATGGAAGCTGTGTCATGAAATTTAATTGTAAAAAGTATTTACAATAGATGGGGAATGCTCTCATATCTTACAGAGATAACTTGCTGACATTCATTGACTTATTCAATATTTTGCACGTGTAAAAATATCTTACATGTAAAGTGTAGTTACATAGGTGTGGAGGATATGGCTGAGCGCGTCACTGCTCAACCAAAATCCGTCTTATACAGAATCAGGAATAACACCTGGTGACTGTTTACCTGGTTCATAGTGTCACAGACCTTTTGGCTTTCCCTTCGTTAAACTCTGAACTCTCAAGTCCCAGTCTCTTTCGTTCAGGACATATTGCAGCATACATTACTGATTGTGATAGCGCGAAGGCGAAAATAGCTGTGTGCCCTGGTACATCTGTGATCGAGGATCTGAACCCTAAATGAGTCAGATATTATTAAACGTGAACGCGATTGGCATATCATTGCTTTTCTATCAAGGAGTGAGATCGGCGGGTTAGGTGAGAGAGAGGTGGCTCCGCTTGTTTGGACAGTTTCTGCCAGTTCATAAGTGGCGCCTGGCGGGTTGCTGACTACGCAGCGGTCTGCCGTGTCGTCAGATTGTCGTAATAGACTTGATCAGGCGTCTGGCCGTCAAGCGCCTGATGCGGTCGGGTCTGGTTGTAGAACATCAGATAGTGCGCCAAGCCCTGCTGCGCAGCCCCAACCGTCTCGTAGGCGTGCAAATACACCTCCTCGTATTTGATACTTTTCCAGAGTCGTTCCACGAATACATTATCCCGCCAGCAGCCTTTGCCGTCCATGCTGATCTGAATCCCCTGGTCTTTCAAGAGCCCCGTGAACTCCTGGCTGGTGAACTGACACCCTTGGTCGGTGTTGAAGATCTCGGGACAGCCATACTGCGTGATCGCCTCTCGCACGGCCTCGAGACAGAAGTCCGTGGTCAACGTATTGGAGAGCCGCCAGGCCAGCACCCGGCGACTGACCCAGTCCAAGACGGCGAAGAGATACACGAAGCCGCGTCGCATTGGAAGTGGAGTGAGAGACCGGGCGTAGTCGCACTATCTCCCAGTCTCTCCTCCCCGAACCGGACTTGCACCTCTCAGCGCATCCGGCTCTCCATTCAAGCGTTGCGTAACGCAAAACAGCCACGTCAGCGTAGCGCGATTCGAGGAACGTGCGATGCTCGTCGCGAATCAGGTACGGGTTCCTTCTGGGGTCCGCCACCTGAACTGACCCTTGCGGCTGGTGACCAGGCGTCGAAGCGCCTGTTCGCCATACCACCCACGACTATTCTGTCCCCTTCGTACCCATGTGGTGGCGCGCCCCGGTTCTGGTGCCCGGACGTGTTCACGCATCAGGCCCGGGAATCCTCGCCGATACTTGCGCGCGAGCCAATGTCCGAGCTTCAGGAAGACGGTTCGGTCCACTCGGTTAAAGATGGTCGCCGTATAGTCAGTGTATCGATAGAAGTTCGCCCATCCCGAGAGTGTCCGGTTCAGGCGTTCCATCAGGTCCATGCCGTTCCCGCTGTAATTGCCAGACAGTTCCTTGACCAGCTTTGGCCGTGAAGCCTCGGTACTTCTCCCATGGGATCGTCGTGACCGGTCGCAGCTGACCTCGTGGGCCCCGCTTGCGGATGATGCGGTGGCCGAGGAAGACCACGCCGTCGTTCACGTGGGTGATATGGGTCTTCTCCATATTCAACGTGAGCTTGAGCGTCCCTTCCAGAAACGTCCGGCACGCTTCGCGTAGTGCCTCTGCGTGCGTTTTGGTTCTTTTACGACCACGACGAAATCATCCGCATAGCGACAGTAGGAGACGCCCGGTTTCCACTGCCGGTTCTCTCGTACAGCAATCGGTCGCTGTTTGAGAATGCCGAAGTTCCACGCCCATCGGTCCTTGCGCACCTTCTTGCTCAGGTATTTCGCCTCCATCCAGCCATCGAATTCATGCAACATGATGTTGGATAGCAGCGGAGAGATAAACCCCTTGTGGAACACCTTCGCTCGCGGCGCAAAGAGACTTGCGATCAACACACCCCGCTTTGATGCACGTCCACAGCAGGGCCAGGAAGCGCTGATCGCAATACGTTTGCGGACGGCTTTCAGCAGCAGGCGGTGATGAACCGTCTCAAAGTAGCTGGCGAGGTCGCCCTCGATCACCCAACGACCCGCCGCTCTTTGTTCCTCGTCGCTTTCCTGCAGCTGCACTTGACCGTTCGTATCGCATGGTGCACACTTCGGGCAGGCCTGAAGCCATAGGATGCCCGATGGAAATCACTCTCCCATATCGGCTCCATGGCCATCAGCATCGCTCGCTGGACCACTCGATCCCGCAGACTGGGAATCCCTAAGGGCCTCAACGTGCCGTTCGCCTTGGGTATGTACACGCGCCGTGCAGGGAGCGGCGTATAGGAGCCCGCTAACAATTCGGCACGTATCGTCGCCAGTTCCTGGTGAAGGGTTTCGTCATCGATGGTCTTGTCGACCCCATCGACGCCCGGCGTTCGCGCACCACTGATGCGAGCGTGATGCGCGCGGCTTCTGCCAGCCATGCTCGATCAGCAATCAGTCTCAGGAGTCGATCGAACTTGCGTTCGGGGTTCTCCGTTGACCACGTTGCCAGCTTGCGTTGCATTTCCCTGATTATCAAAGGTCTTCACCTCATTGTGGTCAGGTAATCCGCCCAACATGCCGCTCACTGCCCCCTTCGCCATGTGGCCCGGCTTTTTCCCGACCTCGGACTACTACGAGGGCTCCGTCAACGTGTACCGCGTCGGGGGACACCCCTTGTCATCGGTTATCGGTACACGCTTCCCAGTTCATGCTGGACTTCACACACGGGCGAGGTTGCCTATCGCAGTCTTTCTCCTTGCGTTCCGCAAGTCGTCCGCGGGACGCCAGCGGTCTAGCTACGCGCTCCCCATGACTCCTGCTGGGCAGCGTACATGTCCAGCCTGCATTCGCCGTTCCCGTCCATACGTGACGGGCACGGATCCGCGTCCTGCCTGGAAAGCGGTGTAGGGCAGGGGGTGACATTTCAACCCTCAGATGCGTGTCAATAGGGTGTGTTCCTCAACCGTCCCCATGTTCAGCCTAGAGGCGCATCTTGGCGTAACCGCTTCGCCGCACGCCCCGTTTCCTGCGGACTTCGTCACCTTGCCAGTGTCCGGCAAGTCACCGCCGCTTCGGCTCACTCCTTCTCGTAGCAGAGGGAGGGCATGCTCGTCATTGCCACACTCCTTCATCGAGCCATGCATTCCAGACATGCTCAAGCAACTCAGTCCCAGACAGGCGGGCTTCGTTGGCTGGGCGTACTGTAGGTGATATCGGCCGCCCAGACGTGATTGGGACGACTGATCGTGAGATCGCGGAGGAGATACGGATAGATGGTGTGGGCCGGATGCCGCCGACTCAGATGCGGTTTCCGATACAGCGCCTCAATCCCCATCCGGCGCATGAGCGGGCCACCTGGCGCCGTCCAATGGCATGGCCCTCCTGCCGCAAGAGATCGCGCAACATCCGCGCCCCGGCAAACGGATAGTGCAAATGCAGCTCGTCGATCCGCCGCATCAACGCCAGCGTCGTCTCGGAGACCGGCGTCGGCTGGTAATAGGCGGTCGAGCGGGCCAGCTTCAGGAGTTGGCATTGCCGCACGACTGGCAAGGGGTGCGTGCGATCGATCATCGCTTTGCGCTCAGCAAGCCGGCCTTGATGAGCGCCCCTTCTAAAAAATCATTCTCCAGCGCCAGTTGCCCGATCTTCGCATGAAGGGGCTTAAGATCCGGCGTCTCTGATGGAGCCTTCGCCCCACCAAACACATCCGCGGCTCGCGCCAGCAACTGCTGCTTCCATTCGGTGATCTGCGTGGGGTGGACACTGAATTGCTCCGCCAATTCGGCCAGCGTCTTGTCACCTTTGACCGCCGCCAAGGCGACCTGCGCCTTGAAGGTCGCTCCGTGATTCCGTCGTGTTCTCTTCATTGCCTCGCTCCTTTGGCTCGCCACCACCCGGTGGCATCGGTGAAGCCAGGCTACCACTTAGCACACTGTCCGAATTTCCGGAGCCCCCTCTGAGAGCGGGCCTTCGGAGAACCCTTGTGAAAAGGAGTTGGCTGCGTTTATCATGGCGCGCGCAAGTGATTAGATCCTCTCATACATGGAGCACCAGGCATGAAAGTGAATCAAAGCAAGACATCCGTGCCGACCCGAATCGAACGAGACACCATGGGGGAACTCGCTGTTCCAGTCGAGGCCTACTATGGCGTGCAAACGGCCCGTGCTATTGAGAACTTTCCGATCAGTCCGTTGCGCATGCCGAGATCAGTCATACGAGCCATGGGCTTGATTAAGCGGGCGGCGGCGGCTGTGAATCACTCCCTGGGTTTGTTGGACAAGAAATCAGCAGAGGCCATCAAACAAGCGGCGACCGAAGTGGTCGAAGGAAAGCTGGATGCCGAGTTTCCGGTTGATATTTTTCAGACCGGTTCCGGCACGTCTACCAATATGAACACGAACGAGGTCATCTCCAATCGTGCAACCGAGCTACTCGGCGGCACGCGCGGCAGCAAGCTGGTGCATCCCAACGACCATGTGAACCTTGGCCAATCGAGCAACGATGTCATTCCAACCGCTATCCATATTGCTGCATCGGAATTGATGGAGCAGCAGCTCTTGCCGGCGCTGACGCGCTTGCAGAAGGCCCTAAAGGGGAAAGCAAAAGAATTTGACCGGATCGTGAAAATCGGTCGGACCCATTTGCAGGACGCCACGCCGGTGAGGCTCGGGCAGGAATTCGGTGGGTATGCCAGGCAGATTGAACTGGGAATTCAACGGGTGAAACAAGCGCAGGAGGCTTTGAGCGAAGTTGCGTTGGGAGGAACTGCTGTCGGGACTGGCCTCAACTGTCATCCAAAGTTTTCGGCGAAGGTGATGGCTATTATCTCCAAGGAGACCGGTTGTTCGTTCAAGGAGGCGAAGAATCACTTCGAAGCCCAGTCGGCGCAGGATTCACTCGTCGAAACGAGTGGCCATTTACGGACTCTGGCCGTGAGTCTGTTGAAGATCGCCAACGACATTCGTTGGCTCGGGTCAGGGCCACGGTGCGGGCTCGGGGAAATCAATTTGCCCGAGACGCAACCAGGGTCCTCGATCATGCCGGGGAAGGTCAACCCCGTGATTGCGGAGTCAGTGACCATGGTCTGTGCCCAAGTGATCGGGAACGATGTGACCATCACCGTCGGTGGCCAGGCAGCGAATTTCGAACTGATTGTGATGATGCCGGTGATGGCCTATAACCTGCTCCAGTCTATCGAGCTGCTGGCGACGGCCTCGAATAACTTCGCCGCGAAGTGTATTGAAGGCATCAAGGCAAACGAGGAACGCTGCAAGAGCCTCATCGAAGAAAGTTTGGCCATGTGTACGGCCTTGGCGCCTGAGATCGGGTACGAGGCAGCGGCGAAGCTGGCCAAGGAGGCCTACAAGTCCGGTAAAACGGTCCGTCAGATTGCTAAAGATCAGAAGGTCTTACCGGAAAAACGACTTGCTACGCTGCTCGATCCATGGCGCATGACTGAGCCAGGCGGACCGGTGGGGAGTGCAGGCGGGTAGTCGTTTGGCGATTCTCTGTTGCATCAGCACCGTTGAATTGTATACTGGTGGATGATGAGCCAGGAAGATCGTAAGCACTCCCACGCAGTTGGTCTTGTGGCCTTCCTGGTATTTGGTGTGCTCTATGGGTGTGCCACGACCGGCCGCCAGTCGGCCCATGACGGGCCGAACGTGGTTCCTACCATGGGCACACGTGGCGCACTGTGTTGCGCGATGGCCAAGGCGGTTCCGAGGCAAAGGGCTTTGGCCAAGACCGCCGTGAGATTTGTCGGCAAGTCCAGAGTGGTCATTGATGGTCGATACTATAATCCCGACTGTTCCGGTTTTGTTCGTGGAGTCTATGCCTCACAGCGTGTGGATCTCTTTGGTGGACTTGGGGAATTGAATGAGGGTAATGGCGTCGGGCGTATCTATACCCATGTTGTCGAACATGGGAGGATTCATTATGGTCCGACCGTCCATCCTGGGGATTTGGTGTTTTTTCACAATACCTGGGATTTTAACCGAGACGGTCTACCGAATGATCCGCTGACACACGTCGGTGTCGTGGAGAAGGTAGAGCCTGATGGAACCGTGCTGTTTGTCAGTTCGCTTTCAAACGGAATTAAACGCTATCGAATGAATCTCCAACATCCTGAAAGGTATAAGGCTCCCGATGGGCGAGTTCTGAATAACTTCTTACGACGTAAACAGTCGGGTGATGTTCCAGGAACCCGCTATCTGGCGGGGCAATTGTTTGCAGCATTCGGCACGCTGACTCGTTAGCGTTTCGCTGCGTTTGTGCTATGACTTCCTGAATAGAGTCAAGCCCATCTATCAGCAACGATAATCCTTCACGACGTGCTCAGAGAACGCGGACGACTGACGCGTTCGGAAAGATCCGGGTTTTGTAATCCATGACGACGGTAACGACTCAGGCCTCATCACAGGTAGCAGACCCCAAGATTCCACGCACTATCGCCAAGGAGCTGGGTGTCGGTGTTCACCAGGTATCAGCCGCGGTTGCGCTCCTCGATGAAGGGGCAACGGTTCCATTTATCGCACGCTATCGGAAGGAAGCGACCGGAAATCTGGACGATACACAACTGCGTTCATTGGAAGAGCGTCTCTCCTATCTGCGTGAGCTGGAAGAACGGCGTGCCGCTGTTCTGGCTTCAATCGAAGAACAGGGGAAGCTCACGGATGCCTTGCGGACGAGTATCGAAACGGCGACAACAAAGCAAGCCGTGGAAGATCTTTATTTGCCGTTTAAGCCCAAACGCCGTACCCGTGCGACCATCGCGCGCGAAGCAGGGTTGGAACCGTTAGCGGATAGTCTTTCGGCGGATCCACTGCTGCATCCCGAGCAAGAAGCGTTCAAGTATATTCGGGTGGTGCCGGCTTCGGAGGGGGTGGAGGCGATCAATGTCCCCGATGCTAAAACTGCTCTCGAAGGGGCACGGGATATACTCACCGAGCGCTTTTCAGAAACCGCTGAGTTGTTGGCCGCGTTGAGGACACGACTCTGGGATCAAGGGGTGTTAACCTCAACGGTGATCAAGGACAAGGAAACGGCAGAGGCCGAGAAGTTTCGTGACTACTATGCGTATGCGGAACCGATTAAGACCGTCCCATCGCATCGAGCGCTCGCGCTGTTTCGTGGTCGTGCCCTGGGGGTGTTGAAGCTGGAGTTAGGTTTGGGGGAGGTACTCGATGCGGTCGTTCCCCATCCATGCGTGTCCATGGTTGCGGCTTATGCGGGAATTGAGGATCGTGGACGACCCGCAGACAGATGGCTGATCGGTGTCTGCGACTGGGCGTGGCGCGTGAAAATGCATCTCCAGCTCAGCACCGAATTGCTGGTGCAGTTGCGTCAAGCAGCGGAAGCCGTGGCGATTCGGATCTTTGCCGTAATCTGCATGAGTTGTTGTTGGCGGCGCCGGCAGGGCCGAAGGCCATCCTCGGCCTGGACCCTGGTATTCGGACCGGCTGTAAGGTCGCGGTGGTGGATGCGACCGGCAAGTTGCTGGAGACAGCGACGATCTATCCGCATCAGCCTCAGAACGACTGGCAAGGCTCATTGGAGACGCTCGTGCGACTTGTCATCCAACATGGCGTGCAATTGATGTCGATCGGCAACGGGACGGCGAGCCGCGAAACCGACAAGCTTGCAGGCGAGGTCATTAAATTGGTCGCGGTGCAAAAGCCTGAGCGACCGGTATCGAAAATCATAGTCAGTGAAGCAGGGGCGTCAGTGTATTCGGCTTCGGCTTTCGCCGCGAAGGAGTTTCCAGAGTTGGATGTCAGTGTGCGCGGCGCCGTGTCTATCGCCCGCCGCCTGCAGGATCCACTGGCTGAGCTGGTCAAGATTGAACCGAAGGCGATCGGAGTGGGCCAATATCAACATGACGTCGATCAGCGGGCGTTGGCGCGGTCGCTCGACGCCACACTTGAAGATTGTGTGAATGCCGTCGGAGTGAATGTGAATACGGCCTCGGCGCCGCTGTTGGAGCGAGTGTCTGGTCTGAATAAGGCCCTGGCGAAAAATATCGTGGACTATCGGGATACCAACGGCCCGTTCCTCGATCGGGGGGCAATCCGGAAGGTTCCGCGGCTCGGCGAGAAAACATTCGAGCAGGCAGCCGGTTTTCTGAGAATTCCCGATGGCGATAATCCCTTAGATCGTTCCGCCGTTCACCCTGAGGCCTATCCGGTCGTCGAACGGATTCTGACACGGTTAGGAACAGGGATTACCGACGTGATGCGCCAACCGGCCGTGCTGAAGGGGCTGTCGCCGGAAGATTTTATTGATGAGCAGTTTGGATTACCCACGGTACGCGATATTTTTGCCGAGCTGGAGAAGCCAGGCCGAGACCCGCGTCCTGAATTCAAGACCGCGACGTTCAGGGAAGGGGTTGAGACTCTGAGTGATCTGCAGCCCGGCATGGTCTTGGAAGGAGTGGTGACGAACGTGGCGGCATTCGGTGCGTTCGTTGATATCGGAGTGCATCAGGATGGCCTTGTGCACGTGTCGGCGCTGGCCAATCGATATATTAAAGACCCACACGAAGTGGTCAAGCCTGGTCAAGTGGTGAAGGTGAAGGTGATCGATGTCGATCTGAAGCGCCAGCGGATTGCGTTGACGATGAGGATTGACGATGCGGCGAGCCGCCCTCCTGCATCCCCGAAAGCAGATCATACTGCAATTCGTGATCAACGTGGTAGAGGACCATCACCATCTAGCCAGCCAGCGCGAGGGCCTCAGCCGATTGGCGCGATGGCTTTGGCATTGGCCAAGGCGAGACAGAAATCATAGCTAAGATCATATTTGAAAGGTGTTGCAGAAGGTATCGTTGACGAGACGGTAAACGGGTGAAGCCGTTCAGTACATTGGTAAGTGCTATGATTTTCGTCTGAGTAGGGAAGGTTCTATCCAAACGGTGTGAAGGCCTGCAAGTTTCCCATCCCTGATTCTAAACTCTATTTCTGCCAGACCAATGTGGTTAAAGGAACGCACCTTCTTGTACTTGCCTCTAAGGTGGCGGAACACCGGTTCCGATTCTATTCGTGTCCTACCAGGCATTTGTGAAAGGTTGGGAAGGCCGATAATTCGGACGATATCACCAGGAAAGATACTCTGTCCCCTACAGTCCTTCGGGTTCATCGTGGCAAGTGGCGATCATTGATTCAATTGTTTTCTTCCCGTTTCCTTACATTCCCTCGACGGACGGCATTGAGCAAGTCTCTGCTCGCTCGAAACGGAAGGGCCCCGCTGGTGGGATGGGTGGAGTGAGGACGAGCAGGTTGCTCAATGACAGGATTCATCGAACTACACCGGCCACTGCTCTTCGTTCCATGCCATTTCCCAGAACATCCACTCGTACCGTGAGCTGATGATGAACGACTCCTCCATCCGACGAAGTTCATCCTTGCCGGCGGTCTTGGCCCACAGATCAATTTTCTTCCGCATCCAAATTTGGACCTCTGCAAATTCTGGCGAGGCATAGAGCATGAGCCAATCTCGATACGGATGCGATTTGGCAGGGTGCCCTTTCCGTAACAGGTGTTGTCCTACCACACAGTAGATCCAGGCGCAGGGGAGAGCCACCACTGTGACTTCCACGGCTGTGCCCGAAGCCGCGACGGTCAGCATGTGGCGTGTATAGGCGTAATTCGTCGGAGCCATGGGGACCGACGTCATCTGTTTCGGCGTCAGGTTCCATCGTTGGCCGTAGTTCTCGTGCAGACTGCGCTCGACTGTGATGGTTTCTTCCGCGAGCTTGGCGAAGCGCAGCGCGCTGTCTGAGTCCGGAGCTCTGAGAATCCCAGCGGCGAAGACACGAGAGAGATCGCCCAGAAACCTGGCATCTTGCAGAATATAGTACTTGAACTTCTGGGCGGGCAACGTGCCGTCGCCCAGTGCAACGACGAAGGGATGGCTGAGCTGGGCCTCCCAAATTGAAACCGTCAGCTTTCTCAGATGGTTTGAAAACGACATGGGGTTCCTCCTAAACGGAAAACGGATCTCGTGAAACGTAAAGCGTATTTCGCCACTCAGTTTCGAGTTTCTTGTTTCAAGTTTGGAGAGAATCGTCCCATGTGACGTGAAACTTGAAACCAGCAACCTGAAACCGTTGTGCCAGATGATGAGCTACGCCTCACGAACGACGCACCATGAACCTTAGAGGTACGGGATCCAGGGTCTTGGCAGTCGGTTCATGCCGTCCAACGCCGCCACCTTATAACACTCGGCCAGAGTCGGATAGTTGAAGACGGTGTCGATGAAATAATCGATCTTGCCCCGAAACGCCATGACCGCTTGGCCGATGTGGATCAATTCTGTCGCGCCCTCCCCAATCACATGAACACCCAGAAGATGTCTGGTATGTCGATGAAACAGGATCTTGAGCATGCCGGTTTCGTCGCCAATCAGTTGTCCTCTGGCGATCTCCTTATAGCGCGCGATTCCGACGGCATAGGGAGTTTGGGTGTGCTTCAGCTCCTCTTCGTTCCGTCCCACCATGGAGATTTCTGGAATCGCATAGATGCCGTACGGGAGCAGGAAGGTATCGATACGATCCGAGTGGCCGAATGCATGGCTGGCTGCATGACGTCCTTGCTGCATCGAAGTTGAGGCCAACGCCGGAAATCCGATGATGTCACCGGCCGCATAGATATGCGGAATCGCGGTTTGGAGATGTTCGTTGACGGCCAAGCGTCCACGGGTATCGGGTTGCAGCCCAATGCCTTCCAGATTGAGTGAGCGACTGGCTCCGACCCGACCGACCGCGTACATAAGGGTGGATGCTCGAAGCGGCCGGTTGTTCCGCAATGAAACCTGGATGGATTTGTCCCAGTTGCGTTTGATCGCAAGAACTTCTTCATCGTGATACAGCGTGACGCCGAGCTCCTTCATTTGTTGTTGGAGTGCATCAATGATCTCAGCATCGACAAACTCCAGTAGCCGTGGGCGCTTGTCGATGAGGGTGACGGGAATTCCCAATGCGGCGAGCATGGACGCATACTCGGTTCCGATGACCCCACCTCCGACGATGACGATTGATTTGGGAATTCGTTTCAAGGTCAGCAGTCCATCGGTATCGATGATGGCTTGATCGTCGAAGGGAACGTCGGATGGCCGAGCGGGTTCTGTCCCGACAGCGATCACGATGAAGTCAGCCGTCAGTTCGAGGGCACCACGGACCGTCTGAATGTGGAGTCGATGGGGATCGAGAAAACTGGCTGTTCCAAAAAACATGTCGATCCGGTTACGGGCCATTTGATCCTGGACGATCTGGATTTCATTTTTGATGACGTGGTTGGCTCGAAACGCGAGGTCTTCGATGGTAATGGTCTTTTTCAGTCGGTAGGTGCCGCCATAGATGCTGCGCTGGCGAAATCCTGAGAGGTAGAGCACGGCTTCACGGAGGGATTTGCTGGGAATGGTGCCGGTATTGATGCAGACACCACCAAGGACCATCTTGCGTTCAATGATTCCGACCTTCTTGCCGAGCTTGGCCGCCTGTACGGCCGCCTTCTGACCGGCCGGTCCTGTTCCTATGACGAGTAGATCGTAACGAGCCATGGATTTCAGCAACGGTTGAGGTTGAGAGTGAGGTCAAAGGTACGTTGTTTGAGGTGGGAGGCTAGAGGTCGCTGCTTCACGCCTCAACCCTCCAACCTCCGTCGCCCTCGGCTCAACCTCAACCTGTCTTCATCTCAGCTCTCCGTCACCAAACGTCGGGCGATCTGAAAGGCCTCTTCCATATCCGGCAATTGACTCAGCTCAGGTGTGATTTGAAGATGGCGGATGGTGTTCATCTTATCGATGACCATCACGGCTCTCGTCAAAATGTGTGGACCTTCCAAGAAGAGGCCGTGCGTCTTCCCGAAGTCGCCGCTCCGATAATCCGACAGGAACGTCACGTTGCCGATGTTGGCTTCCTGTGCGAAACGCTTCTGTGCAAAAGGTGTATCGACACTGACCGTGATGAGTTCCACCATTTTATCGAGGCCCTTGTTCTTCTCACTGAGAAGATGGGTCTGCTGTTCACAGACCGGCGTGTCTAGGGAAGGGACGATGTTGATGATGCGGACCTTTCCCGCCCCTTTCGTCTCCGCGATATTGACGAGTGTCAAATCGTTCTGCACCACGTTGACGTCCCGTAGCCTCTCTCCGATCTTGACCCCATTTCCGCTCAGCGGCAGCGGATCGCCCTTGAACAGGACGTTGTTTCCCTCTCCGGCAGTGACGGTTCCGTCGGCCACCGGCATGTTCTTGTACGAGAACGCCTGTCCGGATGATCCTGCCATTGTCTGGCATCCCTCGAGGCCTAGCGACAGGCACAGTGCCGTACCTAAAACCCAATATCTCGTCTGCATCGTCTGCTCCTTTCTGAAGATGATGAGCGGCGAGCCCGCTCGAAAGATCCGTATCAAGGTGATGTGTGAATATACGTGATCAAGGACCGGTTGACCAGCGCCGGCCGTTCCCATTGTGGCATATGGCCGGCATTGGGAATTCTGACGAATGCGGATCCGTGGATGCGGTGGTGTAGTTCTTCACCCACTGCGATAGGAAACACCCGGTCGGATTCACCCCAGATGATCATGGTCGGGTGTGTGATGCTTGCAAGGTGTGGAGCGAAATCCGTCTCCCAGGAGGGCAGCGCGTTTCGAATCGCCATGATGGGTTTGATCACACCTGGACGCCGGCGGTTCAGATTCGACCGATCTATCACGGCCGGCGTGAGCAGCGTGTGATCGTGGACGATTTCTTTCAGGACCGAATCGGTGACCATTCCGCCGAACAGCCAATTACCGAACGAGACTAACCACCAGGGGGCGCGCGTTTCCAACGCTTGCCGGAATGAACGGCTGGTGAGCTTGGCCATGACCTGAGACGGCAGTCCGCCGATGAGCACGAGTCTGTCGACACGAGTTGGATGGGCTAATGCCATTCCAATGGCTAATCCAGCTCCCATTGAATTGCCCACCAGTGTGGCGTGAGGAATCTGTAGCGCATCCATAAATCCAAGGCAGAAATCCAACATCTGATTCGGCAGGTAGTCAATATCAGGCTTGTCGGACAATCCGGAACCGGGTAGGTCCAGCGTTAGGGTTCGGAAGTGTTGGGATAGTGCCTGTTGCTGATGTTCCCACTGCCACATGGACCCACCAAAGCCATGGATTAAGATCACCGGTGGGCCGGTGCCGACATCAAGATAGGCAATCTGCTGATCGTGGACGAGCACTGTCTTTATCGGGATCCGTTCCGTCGGGGAAGGTGCCAACGGTTCAAAATATGGAGGAATTGGTGGAGATGAAGCGCAGGCGGTCATGAGTGATGACAAGAGCCACAAGATGAACAGCACAAGATGCCCGCGTTGGGAGCGAGAGGCGGCAGAGGCGCCGTTAGAATTACTCAAGCTGGATGACCGTTTCATCCGTCTTTACATTGTCTCCTTCGCTTGCAAGGATGGCAGCGACGTTCCCATCGATGGGCGCCGGCACCTGGCTTTCCATCTTCATGGCTTCGATGATCAACAGCGGATCTCCGGTCTTGACCTGATCACCAATCGCAGCGAGAATCTTCACGACTCGACCGGGCATGGGTGGAGCAACGTCACCAGGTTTTGAAGGTCTTGGTCGTTTGGGCGTTGCACCTGTTTCTGTTTGGTGCGCCTCTGGAACTCCGGCTAAGATTTCCCGAATGGGTTCGAGCGAGACCTCTTGAAGCCTGTCATTGACCCTGATGTAGTAGGGTTTGCGCCCATCGGTTTGGCGACCTGATCCCGAGACTTTCACGTGGTAGGTTTCGCCATGGACGGTGATATTAAACTCGACGGGAGCCAGATGAAGTTCGCCCGCGACCGCCGGGCCCTTGGCTAAGGTCGCCTCCAGTGGTTCGGGGACGAGATCGCCTTTCTCTCGCGCCTCGAAAAAATCTCGGGCAATCGCCGGGAACAGGATGAATGATAGTCGATCTTCGATACTGGATGCCGAGGAGGGCAAATCTTTTGCGACCGTATCCAGTTCCGAATCCAATTGGTCCGCCGGTCGAGTTTTGATCGGGTCTTCATCGCCAATGGCGCGTGCCATGATGTCACGGGCGACCGGGCCGGGCGCCCTGCCGTAGAGCCCAAGGAAGTAATTCTTTGTTTCGCTGGTGATGACCTTGTAGCGCTCTCCCGTCAGTACATTGAGCGTCGCTTGGGTGCCGACGATCTGGCTGGTCGGGGTAACCAGAGGCGGGTATCCCATGTCCTCTCTGACGCGGGGGACTTCTTCGAGGACTTCTCTCATCCGATCCAGCGCGTTTTGTTCGGTCAACTGGGCGGCCAAGTTGGAGAGCATCCCACCGGGAATCTGCGAGGTCAGGATTTCCGCATCGACACCGGTGAAGTCGCTCTCAAATTGACGATACTTTCGGCGAACCTCCCGGAAATGTTCCGTGATCGGAAGGAACGAGGCGAGATCCAGCCCCGTGTCGTAGGGCGTGTTCTGCAGTGACGCCACCAGCGTTTCCGTCGCCGGGTGGGAGGTTCCTCCGGCGAGGGGAGAGATGGAGGTATCGAGCATGTCGAGCCCTCCAAGGATGGCCATCAGCGACGACATGGAGGCCATGCCGGAGGTGTAGTGGGAATGCAGATGGATCGGCACGTCCACTGCGGCTTTCAAACGCCTGACGAGCTTGTATGCATCGAGCGGAGCCAGGAGGCCGGCCATATCCTTGATACACAAGGTGTCGGTGCCGAGATCCTCAAGCTTTCTGGCGAGGTCGATGTAGCGATCGATATTGTGAACCGGACTGACGGTGTAACTGATGGCAGCCTCAGCATGTTTGCCGCAAGCTTTGACTTCCCGAATGGCTTGGTCGAGATTGCGGACGTCGTTAAGCGCGTCAAAAACTCTGAAGACGTCGATACCGTTGGCGGCTGAGCGTTCAATGAATCGCTCAAGCACATCGTCGGCGTAGTGCCGATATCCCACCAGGTTTTGCCCTCGCAGGAGCATCTGAAGCTTGGTGTTGGGCATGGCTGCGCGCAGCGCGCGAAGCCGTTCCCAGGGATCTTCTTTCAGGAAGCGAAGGCAGGTATCAAACGTGGCACCACCCCAGACCTCCAGTGACCAATAGCCCACGGCATCCAGCTTTTTCGCGATGGGCAGCATATCTTCCGTCCGCATCCTGGTCGCCAACAGCGACTGATGACCGTCTCGCAGCGCGACGTCGGTAATGCGGATAGGTTTGCCGGCTGCCGGTTCGATGGCCAATTCACTGAAGAGGGGTCTGGGATGCTTAGACGTCTTGATCGCAGGGGCTGGACGCCGGGTTCTTCTCGTCGGTCGTTTTATGGTCGGTCGTCTTTTTGCCATGGCAGCTAGTGCATCCTTGTGAAAGTCGAAATACGGACGGTCTGACTACAGCCCTTCATAGGCGGCGATGGCGGCCGATAGAGCCAGGACCAGGTCCTCCGGTTGATCGACTTCGTCGTAGTTAAAGAGTTCGGGATGTGTCTCGATATAGGAGGTATCGAATCGTCCTGCCATGAAGTCCGGTTCTTGCATGATGGCTTCCATGAAGGGGATGGTGGTCTTTATTCCACGGAGCACATACTCTTCGAGCGAACGTCTCATACGACTGACGGTTTCTTCCCAGGTGCGGCCTCGAACCGTCAATTTAGCCAAGAGGGCATCATAATAGGGGGGTACCGTGTAATCCCTATAGACGGCTCCGTCAATACGCACGCCGATTCCGCCGGGGGAGAGGTAGGCCGTCACCCTTCCGGTACAGGGCAGAAAATTGTTCTTTGGATCCTCCGCATTAATCCGACACTGAATGGCATGGCCTTGCAGAATGACGTCCTTTTGCTGGATGCTCAGCGGCAGGCCCGCTGCACACTTGATTTGATTTCGTACGATATCGATAGCCGTGATCTGTTCTGTCACCGTATGCTCGACCTGGAGGCGTGGGTTCATCTCGATGAAGTAGAACTTGCCGTCTTGATCGAGCAGAAATTCCACGGTGCCGGCGTTATCATAATTCACCGCGCGCGCGATGGCGATCGCAGCATTGCCCATTTCTTCTCGGAGCTCCTGTGTCAACACCAACGAAGGAGCGATCTCGATCAGCTTCTGATGCCGTCGTTGAATAGAACAGTCTCGTTCCCCCAGATGGATGATCGTGCCGTGCCGATCTCCCAGTAGCTGGAACTCAATGTGATGCGGTCGCTCGACATACTTTTCGATGAACACACTACCGTCGCCGAAGGCGGACTCGGCTTCTCGCGCGGCTACCTCCATGTTTTCGTGCAGCTCTTCATCGCTGCGAACCACCCGAAGTCCGCGTCCCCCCCCCCCTGCACTGGCTTTGATGATGGCAGGGTACCCGACCTCATTCGTGAAGGCCAACGCTTGCTTGAACGTGCTCACTCCTCCCTTGGTGCCTGGTACGATAGGCACGCCGATACGTTCAGCCAGTTCCCGCGCTCGCACCTTGCTGCCCATCAGGGTGATCGCATGAGATGAGGGCCCGATAAAGGTGATTCCGGACGATTGGCAAAGTTCAGCGAACTCCGCATTTTCCGAAAGAAATCCGTAGCCGGGATGGATAGCATCGGCTCCGATCTGGAGCGCGAGGTTGACAATCTGTTGCCCGTCGAGGAAGCCTTTGACCGGCCCGGGACCGACGACGTGCGCCTCGTCGGCTTTCTTGACATAGATACCGGTGGAGTCCGCCTCTGAGTGGATCGCAGCCGTGGCGATATTCAATTCCCGACAAGCGCGGATGATCCGCATGGCAATTTCACCGCGATTAGCCACTAAGATCTTCTTGAACATGCTCCGAACCCTTGGGTTCCTGTGTGGATAGAGAGAGCGAATACAGAAAATGACCGGGTAAGCTAGCATAGGATCAAGAGGCCTGTCGAGGAGAAGCGCTTCAGATTCAGGAAAGTGATCGTGAAATCGAAGGTTTACTTGAGGTGAGGTTGTCAAAGAAAATGGGTCGCTACCATGGCCTATGTTCTGTAAAATGCACAAGGTGTTTCGCTATGATAACGTCTTTCTTTGGACAGTGAGGTCTCTTTCGATGGCGAAGATCATTTCGATCACAGTTCCGCACGGTTTCAGAGATATCCAGCATGGGCATACCTGCAAATATGTACCTGTGGTCGGTCGGGTAAGGATGACCAATCTCTGGCTCAGAAAGGGGTTGGCTCCTCTCCTGAGTATGGTTCTGAGTGTCGCGCTCTTCTCCGGTCCGGTCTGGAGCGAATCTCCTGCTCCATCAGTCCATTGGGGCGCCATGGCGTTTCCTGACCAATATTCCACGTTCACAGGGGGATTGACCCTCAATCGGTTCACCCCGACGGACGGCTTGGGGAACAAGTATGATTCCACGGTTGGGAATACGCTCGGCTTCAACTTGATTACGCTGAGCTGGACCCAACATTGGGGTGGAATCCTGCAAGGTTGGAGCACCAATCTCACGGCGGGGATCAGTCCTACCGCCGACGAACCCACGCAGTACTTTCAGAACAAAGTCGTCCATCAACTGCGTCAGCTGCCCACGGTTCCGACCGTGGATCCTCGAAAAGAGACCGATGTGATGATCGACGGGTCTCTGACCAGGTGGTTCCCCTTGTTTCGTCCCAAAGTCATTTTTATGGGTGCCGGATTTTCTGTCGGTACGATCTATCAGCAAGGGTTTCTTCGAGGCGGTATCCGACGGATGCCGATTACCCCAACCCTCTATCATAGTGAAAAATGGGGTGATGTGAGCTTCCGGGCTTCGGCCTTGGGGCGAATCAGTTACCAGAGTAACGGAGCCGTGCTTCATGCCGTGAGAAGCACGGCAGGGCTGGTGCAGCCGGCCATCGCATTCGGTCAGTACCGGACAACCGAGTCGGGTGAAACCATTCCCACGTGGGAAATTGAGCTGGCGCTCATGTGGGACTCCGGTATTTTCGTGAATACCACGGGGCAAAGTCAGAAGCAGTTTGCCTGGGCACTAGCCGCGTCCGCTGGGCCGCTTCGGTTTGAAACGTGGAACGACAGCATGGGCCACCTCTCAGAGCGAGACTATGGTCCAAGTTATGGTGCGAGCCTGACTCTTGATGTCTTACGCATGTGGACCTTCATCCGGGACCTCCGAACAACTCCTGCCACTCAAGCTCCCGCGCCGTCATAGCATTCATCACGAAGACTGGTGTCAACGCCACACACGCACTCAGCACTCTTGCCTGCGTGCCTTGAATCCAATCGGATGCACTGAATCAAAAGAGATACGTATTCTGGTTCTACTATGGAGAGAACCAGCCGGAAGTCGTTCAATAATCGTCGGTCTCTCGAATAATCTTCTCGGCATAGTTCTTGCTGACAAAAGTTCAGTCTTCGAAGTGTCCCGATCTGGTAGGGTTCCTAGTTGTTTGCGGGACACCAATGTGTGACTTTCGTCGAGACCATTCACTCAATAGGGCGTAGGCGTGCTAGATGAAGTGCGCACGAAGGAGGACCTCCTGACCACAAGAAGAAGCCAGCTCGTCCAGCATGCGTTAGCGGCGATCATGCTCGTCCTCGTTCTCGGTGCGCTTTCGATGATCTGGCCGGTCATCATTGCAGTCTTTCTCGGAGTCTTCTTGCTGCTCCAATCTTTCGGGTCCGATCAAGAACTTGCAGTGCAGTCGTGGACCGAGGCAGGTAATGTGTCACTCGTCTTCTCCTCTCTTCGGCGACCCGCCATTCCGACGATTCTCTCGTGAGAAGGTAGAACGATACGTTCGTCTCCTGAGTTTCTCGCTTCATGGTCATCGTGTGGTGTCACCTGATTCCTTATGAACTACTCCCGCTCCATATACGGGCTTCTTCAAACGAGTGGTGGTGCCTCCACTCCAGAATCTACTTGTCAGAGCGAACGCGAAAAGCCTTTTGATTCAGACAGAGGTAGGAAGCTGTGCGTTGGGATCAGTGGTCGCAGAGGGTGCGTCGACGGCCGGGCCTCGCTGGTCTTTGATGTAGACGCTGCCCTTCAAGGCCTTCGCTCGTTTCTTTAGCTCCGATGAGATTTTGCTCACGTCGCCAGGATGAATAATGGGAGACCGCTCATTGGTGACGACAGCAATTGACAGGCTCATAATCGGAAACTGCTCTTTATTTCCCCGACGGTCCACGGAATCGATGCAACCCTTGAGTCGATCTTCACGGTCGTAGAAATCCGAGATCACCAGGTCAAATCGTTTGATGATGGTCTGACAAATCGTATCGATGGTGTCCGGTCGGCTCATGAAGACAAAGTCGTCCCCCCCAACATGGCCGACAAACCCCTCAGGTCCGGCCATTTCGCCAACGACTGTCGTCAGAATGCGGCAAGCCACAACGAGCACTTCATCTCCGCGTCCATAGCCGTAGCGATCGTTGAACGACTTGAAATTGTCGATATCCAGGTACGCGAGTGCAAAGGGCTGTTTGCTGTGAATCCTGGAGGTGGTTTCAGAGAGGATCGTGGTGTTGCCCGGGAGGCGAGTGAGGGGATTTGCGTCGAGCGAGCGGGTCAGACGGCTGAGGCAGAGGCGGATACGATGCACGACGTCTTCTGCCCGGTAGGGGATTGTGATGAAGTCGTCAACCCCCAATGAACCCCAGTCAATATCGTTGAGCCGGCTCTCACGGACGAAGACAATGAGCGGCAGACGCCCCAGGAAGGCATCCAGCTTGAGATTGCGCGTGAGTGTTTCCACCGAATGGCCCCCGGCTCCTTCAGCGGCCAGAATGAGACAGGGTGGATCGTGAACGAGTTCATGCAGGGCCAGATCGGGCAGATGGCCTTCCACCACCTGGAGGCCGGTCTTCTCCAGGGCCGAGGTCATCGTCAGGGCAACAGCCGGCTCATTATGGAAGAACAACACTCTCTGGCCTGTTGGGGATCTGTTCATAGGTAATCATCGATGGTCGCGAACTCACTCGATGCTTTGTCGATGCATTCCGCTAAGCCCTGCTCACCGAGTCCAACCAGATCCCAGGCTGGTTTGGATAGTGGCGGAATCAGGTCATCTCCCGGATTGCCACAGGCTAACCCTTTGACCAGGATATCAGCCACATGGACGATGGCCGTTTGCAGCACGGCTTCTTTGGCGAGGGGCGGGTTGTGGTGGTAGAGGATCGGCTCGCGGAGGGCGATCGGTAAATGCCATGCGTCAGCGAGGGAGCCCCCGATATCTGCATGGGACAGACCAGTCAGTTCCTGCTCCACTTCGAGGAGTGAACGGTCGCTCCCGGTCGTGAATGCGTCTTTGATGCAGTCCCCTACGTCGGACCATTTGACGTAGAAGATGACTTTCCCGATGTCATGAAGTAGGCCTGAGACAAACAGCTCCTCTGGGTTCTTAATCTCGAGCTTGGTGGCTAGGAGATTGGCAGTGATCGCAACACCGAGCGAATGTCGCCATAGCTGATCCATGCCGGCATCTTTCATGATGCTGAGGGCCGAGGCGCAGAGTGTCAGTCCCTTGACGACATTGAACCCCAGCACGATGACGGCGTGGGAGACGGAACCGATTCGAGAGGGGAACCCGTAAAACGGTGAGTTGGCGAGTCTCAGGACTTTGGCTGCGAGCACCTGATCCTTCTCGATGATGGAGCCGATTTCCTCAGTCGAGACGTTGGGACGACCGATCATGGCGGCGATCCGCTGTACGACATGGGGAAGCGTGGGAAGGTCTCCGAGCTTCTCGATTCGATTGCGCAGCTCTGTCGGATCGAACCTGGTCATGTGGTCTCAGCCTCATCGGGCACAGGTGTCACGCCATGGGTGGTCCGTAAGTGTGTGCGAAGAGCCTGAAGGATGAGCTGCTGAACGGAATCGTGTGCGACATGTCGGAACCGGTGATCAAGTTCAGCTTCCAGTTCCGCCAGGGTCTTTCCGCCGGAGTCCCACGCCGCACCTTCCACATACACTGATGGCAAGTCCATTTGTCGGAGCCGTTCGATCATGGTGGCATCCAAGATCGTTCCAGCCGACACAATAGGGAGTCCATTGGCATTCGTGACGGGTTTCGCCAGGACCATGTCCGGTAGAAGCTCTTGGGGTACCACTCGTCTCATCACTTTTAGTTTCCTGACAAGTCTTGCCAGTTCCAACCGGTTGTGGAGAGTCGACACAAAACGATCGGAGTCGCAGAGCCTGCCGGTTCTCATCCTCTTATCGGACTCCGTGCACCATTCCTGAAGGTGTGGGCATCGGCTTGACATCGTCATCTGTGCTTCCTGTGACTCGTTGATGAGGTAGGCGTCCTGCTAATCGAGGAATCAGGCATGGGCGGTATCCCAGGTCTGGTAGAGGGAGCTGTGAGCTTGAGAAAGCCCGACAGGATCGTATAGGTTCTCACGTTATGAATTTGAATCTCTCAAACATGAATGGCTGGAATGCGCTGAGCGGTACAGTAATGGTCGCTCTCGCTCTTCAGGGATGCACCGCACCTCCATCGACCATGGTCGAACGGAAGCCTGTTCCCATTGTTGATCTATCGGACAAAGTGCGGGAGCTCCGAAAACAAATTCGTGAACGTGATCAGCGCATTGAGGAGTTAGAGTCTCAACTGGAGGCGTTGAAGTTGATCGATCAAGATTCCATAAAACAGAAAATCCCGATTCGACCGCCTACGACACTCACACCTCTCGAATGACGAGCTCTATCCTCTAAGGTAATCGAATCGGGCAGCGTCCTGCATTGCAGGACGCTCTTGAATCGCTTTTCCCCAGACGCACAGACGGTACTCCAATACTGCCTAGGATTGCCTCAACGGGGCTATGGCGACGCTCAGGCTGACGAACGAAACGCTTCATGCCTACGGGGTCGTCTATGTGACCTACCTGAGCCGGTATGGACCACCCTTACGACCCGCATCGCGTTCATCCTTGAGCATATAACTGGTATCTCAATCGATACACAGCGTATCTGATCCGATACGAATGGCGGCCGTTCGCGTCGTCTCGAAGGAATACAGTTTGATTGGTACAGCCTGATAACGGGAGTGATTCGTATGCTGTTCCCTCTTGGCACAAGCATTGCCTCTGATTTCAACCTGTCGATCGATTTGCAGCTAAGCATACGATTGTGACGCCGTACACACGTGAGTAGGGGGCTCGGAGCGCCGTAGCGCAGTGCGGGCGGTCCGGCATCTGACGGGCGAGCTTGACTTAAAAGATACAGGTGGGCGGTGCGGTCGGATGCGGATGGACTGCTACGGGGGTGCACATCTCTTTCTCACGACAAAGTAGGGTGAGGAAGTCTGCGCAAAAGGAGACTCGCGGCAAAGCTGGACAGTCGACCTCAATTCCTACGAGAGCAATAAAGTCAACGAAGTGAAGGTGTCCATCGAAAAGAAAACCGCAAGTAAAGATTGGTCTATCCTTGAATCGCAGACTGTCAAGTTTAAACCAGTACATGACAAGGTCAAGATCGCTGAGGACGGGTTCGACTTTGGAGGGGAGACCTTTGTGGCGGGGGTGCCGACCAACTGGGCAGATGTAGCCTGGGCTTGGAATGAGGGGAAGGTAACCCCTCAGGTCACCGGTCGGCTGCACATCAATAACGCCGCGAGTGCTTGCGCGAGACGGCACCTAGAATATTTTACGTCTGAGGGCCTCGTTGCAGACAAATACGGTGAAAAATTCTGCGCCTCGGACAACTCTCACTACTACAACGATGTCGACCTGAGTAAGTATAGCGATGGGAAGTTGACGAGCATCACGATCAATCTCCAAACGCTTCGGGCTGATGGGACCTGGAAAACCATCAGGCTGAGCGGTGGAAGCATCGGTACCCTCTTTGACGCTAAGTGATTCCGCTCCGCTTAATAGATTTTGTAATTCGCAGGTAGTTTAGGACAGACATAAGGTTGGCTTTAGAAGGTGAACTTGGCGATCGATCACGTGAAAAGGAGGAAAGACCAATGAAAAAACATCCTATCTGGAGTGGGTTAGTTATCATGAGTGTTTGGTGCATGGTTTCAATAGGGGCACTGGCCGAACGTTATGAGCAGGAACTCAGCCTGGTCGGAGTTTTAGAACCCACAAAGATCTCGGGGTTTTCCGGAACCAAGTATCGTGTCGGTGTGCCGGATAGCCAGGGGGATGAATACGCGCTGTATGGGATCACATCCGAGGAGCGGCGCGACAATCCCTGCTATGTGACAGTCCGAACCGAGAACATTAATGATTCGGGGAAAGCACTCGATTTGAAGAAAGATCTGTGCGGAGGCAAACAAACGAGCAGCACGATCGCGGCGGAGTATTCGAACTCCAAATATGACAAGCGAGTATTTGTGACGGGTGCCGCAGTCTGTATGAATAATGACAATACCCGAGTGAAGGGTATCAAGATTCGAGGGAAGAAACTTGGTGAGGATGGCGGACTCATCGATTTACAGGAGAGTGTCGTTCCCGAAAACAAATCAGGTATGCCGGCGTACAATACGTCTCCGACGTCCATGCCGACCGACGTGCGCGCGCACTGTAACGATAACTGGAAGAAATGGGCACAATGTCCCGATGCGCACATCGCGACTGCAGCAATCCTCCATTATGAGGCGGGGAAGGAGCCCCGATCGCTGACGGGTCTTGAGCTGGAGTGCCGAAGAGCGGCATTGCCGGGTACAGGAGCAGTGCGGGCGGAGTAGATTTTGTGGATCCCCCTAACGCTATTCATGCTGGTGGGGAGCCGCTGAGGCTGTCGGCATGGAGGCCGAAATGCATCCCTCGATGAACTCGACCTTACATTGCCATGAGGATGCTGCCTCGTTCACCCGGGTGATCACATCTGCCGACTTCACGATGCTAGGGCTAACATCCACAAGTACGTGGCCTGGGACGAGATTGAAATTGACGCCGGTCACGCCAGGAATGGCTTGTAGGACCTTATGCATCTCCGCTTCCTTGCTGCTACAGCCTAATCCGCTCAGCGTTAAGGGAAGCCGCTCCTTGATTGGTGGAGTCGCCGAAACCGGCAAGGAGATGGTGAGGCTTACGAGAACAAGCGCGGTTGAAACGGCTCGATGGCACCGGACGTTGGGCATAACATGAACTCCCCTGTTGGTCGGCTCGACGTTGCACTCACAATGATACACGTGTGTATAGGGTACAGGAGGCACATTCTGTTGTCGAGGTGGTGCCCAGCGGAGTGCAGGTTCCCCTATAACCCAATACTGCTCGCGGAGGATGGTGAAAGGCGATGGACTCGGTCTTGGAATCCAGCGATAATATGGGCCTATGAAGGATAACTCTCATCGAGCCTGGCCGGAAGTCGTCGGCCTCATTCCTGCTGCCGGCCGTGCGAAGCGCCTCCAGCCGTTCCCCTGTAGTAAGGAATTGTTTCCCGTAGGGTTCATGAACGATCCCAAGACCGGGATGCCGCGACCGAAAGTGGCCGCGCACTTTCTGCTGGAAAAATTTAAAGCCGCCGGTATTTCGAAGACGTTCATCGTCATCCGCGAGGGGAAATGGGATATTCCTAACTATTTTCAAGAGGGACAAGGCATAGGACTCTCGCTTGCGTACCTCGTTATTCCGGGGTCCGCCGGTCCCCCAGATACCCTCGATCGTGCATATCCATTCATCACTCAGAACCGGATCGCGTTCGGCTTTCCGGACATCCTCTTCGGTCCATCCGATGCCTATGGACGATTGATCGAACAACAGGAGAGAACCGAGGCAGACGTGGTGCTCGGTCTGCATCGCATTGAGGATACACGCATCTGGGACATGGTGGACAGCGACACGGACGGGTGGGTCCGTGAGATTGTGATGAAGCCAGCTTCGACCACACTGACCTTCGGTTGGTGTCTTGCCGTCTGGACACCGGCCTTCTCCGCGTTCTTGCATCAGTTCCTTCGTGCTGATGGGACACAACGGAATATGTCCGTCCTGGCAAGCACGGCGAACGATCCAGGAGGAGATTTAGCAGTGGGGGTCGTATTCCAGGCGGCGCTCAAAGCCGGTCTGAAGATTCAGTCGGTGGAGTTTCCACAGGATGGGTATCTCGATATCGGCACGCCTGAAAACCTCGCAAAAGCGGTACGACGAGAAGCTATTGGAGGAGAAGCTACTGAATGACGACACAGCGCTCTCGGTGCACATGGATCCGAGAATTCTTCCTCTTCGACTTACTTGCCCTGGATGAGAAAAGCTTTTGAGCGGGCATTGCCGCCGCTGGCAATGACATCGATAAACGACATGCCTGGCCGAACCTCGGGAACCGTTGCCTGAATGGTCGTGTCGTTTATATACGTATAGTCGATTGCGGTCGGGCCTGCCGCACTGAACGCCACACCTCGGAAACAGTCTTTAGTTCCAAACTGCTCTCCTCGAATCGTGATGGTCTGACCTGGTTTGGCTTCGTCCGGTTCCACGGTGATGATTTTTGGCTTCTTGCTGCTGTCGCAGACCGGGTCTTTTTCGACGGTTCGCTCGTCATGTCCTTTGATCGATTGCGTGTCGTGTAACGTATAGCCGGCGCCGTCGACGATCACGCCTTCTTCTGCAAGCGAATGGTGAGGGAATGGGAGCATCGCCAAGAACGACAGTACGGCGAGTGGCAATAGCAATCGGGGAGTCATTCAGACCTCCGTCTCTTCGAAGTTTTGGACTCGATATTGGGATGTAGGGTTCTCCGACGATCGCTTGACCGATTGGGGAGAGAGCGAAGTCGGTAAATGCGTCAACCAAGGCATTCGGATCGTGTTGTGACAGGAGGAGAGGTCGTCGAACACGGTATCGCTCGTCCTGCAGCGTGGGTGTTTCAGGCTCGACATGATCGATCTGTAGGAGACGCACGGTGGCACCATGGGACACAGCTACAAGGGACTATGGGTGTGTGATGGTTATGATCCAGAACTCGATTCTCCTTGCGATGGTGAGTCAGAATCGGATGACATGTTCGGATGGGGCATGTTACGTTTTGCATTCAACGGCGGGAGCTTGGCGAAGCGCTCCATCCGTTCCTGTCCCATCGCTTGGGCTTTGATCTCGGTGAATCCTGGTTTACGGTCACCGCTCACAGAAGATGAAAATGAAGACATGAGGCGTGTTGCCTGTCTGGCATGACAATGGGGGCATTCTGTGTCCTCAACCCTCGCATAGACTGACTGAGCGGCCTCGAATTGCCGATTACACTGCCCGCAACGGTATTCATATAGTGGCACTGCAGTAGATCCTTTCCCTACTTGAATGGAACAACCTGAACGATATCAATTGAGCAGAGTAGTGCAGGCCTTGACAAGCTGGCCTTCTCTGGGCGATCCTGATCGGCCCACACAATCGGTCTATTGTAACAAGTTGTGCTGCTTAACTGCCAGCTTCATAGGAGGGTTTCGATGCCAGTGCTGCTTCGACGGTACAAAGGTAACAACGGGATGATGCAGGAAGAACGAATCGATGATGAGGATCGAATCGCGCGCTACATGAGGCTCTTCGAGAAAGATGATCTCAAAAAGCTACAGACTGGCGTGAAGTGCTTCATCGAGAAAGATGAATGGCAGCTCCTTCCTTGAGCCGGAAAGGGAGGTGAGGAGGCCCGAAGTTAGGCGGATGGTTCCCCTTCTCACCACTGACACCTGACTCGCCGCGTATGATCTACTGGGTGCATATTGCCCGCGCAATCGACCGTGTGACGCTTCACCGAGACCGATGTTCGGAAGTGCCGTCTACGGCAACCTCCAGCGACTTCTGGGAAGGGGGTTGGTTCGACTATCCAGATAAAGAACGAGCGCTGCGTGCCATGGAGCAGGCAGGGGTGACTCGACAGCGGATGTGCACGCTTTGTAAGCCTTAGCCCATGACGTGCTCAAGGCTGCGTTGTGTCGTCCGTCTGTTCATGTAGAACTCAACGCGTCGCACCCAGCACCGTACGTCTAATGCCGCGACTGGCACTCCTTCTCACAACCGTTATCTGGGGCGCGACCTTTCCTGCGACCAAGGCGGCGCTGGGACAAATTCCCCCACTGTCATTCTTACTGCTCCGGTTCTTCGTCGGTACGCTCCTCGTGCTGCTGTGGTTGATGGTCAGCCAGCGCCGACTGCATCGTGATCGTGATGTGTTGAGGGCAAGTGCGCTGACTACCGGGTTCCTATTTCTCGGATATCTTCTGCAAACCGTCGGGCTTCAGCATACGACCGCGTCAAATTCCGCCTTCCTGACGGCGCTGTACGTGATTTTTGTTCCATTGATTTTGTTGCGGATCGACCGGCGGGTGGTCATGGCGACGGTCATCGCAATGATCGGGCTCTGGCTGCTGATCAAGCCCGATGCCGTCATGAATGTGGGAGATCTGATGACCGTGGGCTGCGCCCTCGCCTTTGCGGGGCATATCATTTGCCTTGAACGATACACGAGACGAGTCGATGCACCCTCGTTACTGGTTTGGCAAATGATCGCGATGACCCTGTTGTTCCTTCCGGCGCCGTGGTGGGAGAGCGCTCCAGCCAGCGCGTTCTCACCTACGGCAGTCCTCTTGATCGGTCTCGGGGTCACTGGTGTGCTGGCGACGCTGGCGTTCGCCGTTCAGATGTGGGCCCAGCAACTCGTCCCTGCACAGCAGGTGGCCTTGCTGTTTGCATCAGAGCCTGCCTATGCGGCATGGTTATCGTGGTACGTTCTAGGAGAGACGTTGGATCTGCAGGGATGGATCGGGAGTGCCCTCATTTTATTGGCTGTGGTGATCGGTGCATTCGGCGGCTGAGTGCTTGAAAGGAGGAAGGGATGGCGCAGAAATTCGGCAATGGGCGATGGGTTCACGAAGGGTTCTTAGACAATCGAGTCGAGGGAACCGTCGTCGGACGAGTGGTGTTTGCGGTGATCGGCCCGATCGATTTCTATTTGCAGGGTAACTTTAAACCGGATATCGCCGGTGAGGTGATTGGATTTCGCAATCGCCGGTTCGAGGATGATGATATGGCGGGACAGGTCATCGGCGACATGGCCAATCCACAGATCGGAACCGTCAATTTGATCTCGCTCGATCCACACCCCAATTTGGAGCCGCATCCCTATGTCGAGTGGTTCACACTCAGACAGGACCATTATCGTTTCGAGTTGAACGCCGGTGAGGCATGGGTGCTGTCGGATGAAGAGCAAAAAGCAATGGATGGAGAGAGTCAGCGAATTCGAGCAGCCCTGGCCGATCAACAACTTGATCAGCCAGGGTCTGATGATCGTGTGGAGTGGGTTTAGCGGGCAGTGAGCTCCAGTTCCGGCTGCGGAGTAGACGGTTCTACAGCTGGCGCTGACGCCTCCATCTTGTTTTTGAGTACGCTGCGAGTGGAATCCTGTTTAGTCTTTCCTTCTCGCACATAATCAGGAACACCACGAACGTCCCAGATCAGCCCAAGCCACTCCAGTCCCTTCAGGCAGTAATAGGTCATATCAACCTCCCACCAGTAGAAGCCTTGTCTGGTCGAGGCGGGGTAGTAGTGGTGATTGTTGTGCCAGCCTTCACCCATGGTGATCAGGGCGAGGAAAAAATTGTTTCGGCTGTCGTCGCCGGTTTCATACCGTTGTGACCCGTAGACATGGGACAAGGAGTTGATCGTGCAGGTTCCATGAAACAAGGCCACGGTTGAGATGAAATAGCCCCAGATCAACATCTGGGGGCCGTTGGTGCCGAGTCCCGGTGCCGTGGCTTCCAGTAGCTTGCCGAGTCCAAACATTCCAAATCCAGTGAGAACTGGAACTAGAACGTCAAATCGGTCAAGAAACCGCAGCTCGGGATACTTTGCAAAGTCGGTAATGCCTTTGAGGCGCGGGGCATAAAACTTCTGCGACATGATCCAGCCCATATGGGACCACCAAAACCCTCCTTGGCGCGGGGAGTGCACATCCTCCGGTGTGTCGGAGGCGATGTGATGATGGCGATGATGGCCAGCCCACCACAAGGGCCCGCGCTGTGTGCAGGTGCCACCTAACAGCGCAAATAGGAATTGCACGGTACGCGTGGTCTTAAAGGTGCGATGCGAAAAGTAGCGGTGGTACCACCCGGTAATCGCAAACATCCGGATGTAATAGAAGGCAACCGTGACGGCAACGGCCGTCCAACTCCATCCAACCCAAATGACCCCCAAACACATCAGATGCAACACGATGAAGGGGACACTGCGGACCCAGTCTACCCTGGGAGGGCCTTCTGCTTTGGTGTGCTCAAGGCCGGCCCAGGAATCAAACCAGCGCATCACGGAATAGAAAAAATCCTGGGCTTTGGTCGGTCGAATCGTTTGCACATCGGACATACAATTCTCCTCTTGATCGGGGGATCGGCAACATCACTGCGGTGGGAGACAGGGAGCCGGGGTCCCGATTAGCCTGAATAATCGCCCTGCTATAGGTTGGGAGTTCATTATACACAGAACTTTAGAAAAGTGAAACCAGACTTTTCACGCAGCTTCGGGAATCCTAAGTGTACCGGAATGGTGGCGTTTGTCTACTGATCGTGGGGAGTTTCCGGAATGACATTGACGCGCTACGTATCATCTCTGTTTGACAGTTCTCCCCGGGCCTCTCTAGAATGCCGCTACTATGAATGACCGATTTCTCAAAGCCTGCCGTCTCGAACCAGTCGACTGTACCCCCGTGTGGTTTATGCGCCAAGCCGGGCGCTATATGGCTGAGTATCGGACGTTACGCGCGAAACATTCCATCCTCGAGATGTGCAAGACACCTGAGCTGGCGGCTCAGGTCACCCTTCAGCCCATCGATCGATTCCCGTTGGATGCTGCCATTATCTTTGCGGACATCCTGCTTCCGTTGGAACCGATGGGGCTCAATCTCGAGTTTGCGGCAGGGGAAGGGCCGGTGATCCACAATCCGGTGCGTGACCGGGCGGCGGTGGAACAACTGAAAGTCATCGACGGCAATGAGCTGGATTATGTGGCAGAGGCCATCAGGCAGACGCGGGGTGCGCTTGACGGGCGAGTGCCGTTGATCGGCTTTGCCGGTGCACCGTTCACGCTTGCGAGTTATGCCATTGAGGGCGGCGGGTCCCGCAACTATTTACACACGAAGCAGATGATGTATGGAGATCCCACCGCGTGGCACAAGCTGATGGATAAGTTTGCGCGTGTGATCACCGGATATCTCCGTCGACAAATAAAGGCCGGAGCCCAAGCGATTCAATTATTTGATAGTTGGGTCGGCTGCCTGTCTGCCGGTGACTATGCCGAATATGTGATGCCCCACGTGCAGCTGATTTTTGAGGGGCTCAAGCGGGAAGGGGTACCGATGATTCACTTCGGGACCGGCACGACAGCCATTCTTCGGCAGATGCGCGAGGCAGGTGGTGATGTGATCGGGATCGATTGGCGGGTTCACTTGGACGAGGCCTGGACGACGGTCGGACATGATCGTGCTGTGCAAGGGAATCTGGATCCGCTAGTCTTGTTCGCACCGCTCCACGAAATCGAGCGTCGTGTCGAAGATATCCTGCGTCGAGTCGGGGGTCGCCCCGGCCACATCTTTAATCTCGGTCACGGCATACTCCCCACGACCCCGGTCGATCATGTAGCCGCGACGATCGATATGGTACATAAACTCAGCCAACGGTAGGGGCGTGAAGCGCACCTTGCATTCAAACGCTTCACGCTTCACGAACGACGAGGAACGATGCTAGCGACACCGCGCCATACCGCAGTTCTGCTCATGGCCATGGGTGGGCCCGATTGTCTGGAGAACGTCGAGCCATTTTTGCGTGATGTTCGCGGGGGCCGACCGACACCACCGGAGCTGGTGGAGGAGATTCGTGACCGATATCGAGCCACCGGAGGAAAATCACCGGCTGTCGGGATTACGCAAGAGGTTGCCAAAAAGCTGGAGCAACAGCTGAATGAATCTGGCGACGGCCGATACCGAGTCTACGTCGGGTTGCGGCATTGGCATCCCTTCATCAAGGACACCTATACTGAGTTGCTGACAACATCGCCGGACCAGATCATCGGGGTCTGTATGGCTCCGCAGCAGTCCTCACTGAGCACCGGAGCCTACCGGAAAAAAGTTGAAGACGCTCGTGCGATGCTGGAGGACCAGACACCTGTGACCTATGTCGGGAGTTGGAATCGTCATCCAGGTTTGGTCGCGGCGATCGTTCAGAATATTCGGCACGCGCTCGAAAAGTTTCCGGCCGAGGTACGGGCAACGGTGCCGGTGTTGTTTACCGCCCATAGTTTGCCGGAACGAATCGTCGCCATGAAGGATCCGTATCCGGACGAGGTGCAGGGGACTGTTGAAGCCGTCACACGAAGCTTGGAACACCAACCGACGTACTTTGCGTATCAAAGCCAGGGGCGATCGAGTGAGCCGTGGCTTGGACCGACGGTCGAAGGCCTGTTGGATACCATCCGGCAGGCGGGACATCGGTCTGTCCTAGTGGCCCCCATTGGGTTCATCTGCGACCATGTCGAAACGCTTTTCGATATCGACATTGAATTAAAACAATTGGCAGTGAGTAAAGGCCTGCATCTTGAGCGCATCGCGATGTTGAACGACTCACCCGCCCTCATCGAGACGTTGCACAACGTCTTAGCCGCACACGAATTATCCTGCTCTATTCAGTCGTGACTCGACCACGTACAGTTGTCATCGTGGGCGGTGGCATTTCAGGGCTGGCCACAGCCCATGCGCTACTAGAACGTGCGTCAACGGCCGGTCTGTCCCTTCGCTGTACCATTCTCGACGCCGGATCATCGTGGGGCGGGAAGATCGTCACGCATCGAGTTGGCGAAATAGTCACGGAGGCAGGACCGGACTCATTCCTGTCGCAAAAACAGGCTGGCCTTGGGCTTTGTACGAAGCTGGGTCTTACCGATCAACTGATCAACACCAACGAGACAGGCAAGAAGGCATGTGTCCTCCACAAAGGACGGCTCCATGATTTGCCGGAAGGGCTGTTGTCCTTTGTTCCAAGGCAGCTGAAGCCGTTTCTTTCGAGCGGACTTCTCACGTGGACAGGCCTCATCCGTATGGGATTGGAAATTGCGGTTCCCCCTGGTCCCTCGACCGGCGATGAGTCACTCGCCGGCTTCCTTCGGCGACGGTTCGGCGCACAGGCGTACGAGCGGGTCTTAGAGCCGCTCATGGCTGGAATTTACGCGGGAGATGCCGAGCAGATGAGCCTGCGGGCCACGTTCCCTCGTTTTCTTGACCTGGAACAACAGCATGGCAGCGTAGTACGCGGCATGCTCGAGGCCAAGAAGGCAACTTCAGTGGTATCAGCGGGACAGCCGCGGCGGACGATGTTTGTGAGTTTGAAGAATGGACTCGGTGATCTGGTGACCGCATTGACACACCGGTTGACGGAGCAGGGCGTGGAGCTCCGGCTTGGGACACGAGTCGAAGCGCTCCGCGTGAGATCACACGAATTAGGTCGGTGGATGTACGATCTAATCCTTCATGAGGGATCGGCGCTGTCGGCGGAAAGTGTCGTGCTGGCCACCCCGGCCTATGTGTCTGCCGATCTGTTACGTCCGTTGACACCGATTGCCGGGGGAGTGCTGGATCTGATTCCGTATGCGTCGACCGCGACGATTGCGATGGCATTTCCTCGGGCGATGGTGAGTGGGATCGAAGGCTTTGGATTTATCGTCCCTCGGGCAGAGCAACGTGATCTCATCGCGGCCACCTGGACCTCCCTCAAATGGCCTCATCGTGCTCCAGCGGATCAGCTGCTGGTGCGCGGCTATGTCGGCGGAGTGGGGCGTGAAGAGATCTTACAACTGGACGATGCTGCCTTGACGACAAAAGTCCGAGCCGAACTCGCGGCGTTGTGCGGAATTGGGGCGGAACCAAGTTACACGGAAGTGAATAGATGGTGGAAAGCGATGCCGCAGTACACCCTCGGCCACCTGGACCGATTGGCACAGTTGGATGCGGCCGTGAGCCGCTATCCTGGACTCATTCTCACCGGGGCGGGCTATCGAGGAGTCGGCATTCCTGACTGTATCCGTGATGGGGCAGCAGCAGCTGATCGTGTCATTCAAGATCTTCTTGGGCAAACCAGCCATGGACTGCGCCCCACCGTGAGTGCGGACTCAGTCTAGTCCTTCAACTTGGAGTCAGGCTTCATTCATCGGTACATCCAGATCAGCCGTTCTGACACCTACCCAAAGTCTCGCGTCGATATGTCGATATGGTCACGGGAGAATAATGGCCTGTTCCGGATAGCCGAGTTCTTTGAGCGTGATTTCGAGGGAATCAACCATCGGCGGAGGACCGCAGAGAAAAATACAGGTGTCAGGGGATGGCGCAGGAAGGTGTTGTTGTAACATACCCGATGTCATGCGGCCTGTGCTGCCCGACCATCCGGGAGGGGGCTGTTCCAGGACATGGTGACAGTGAAAGTTCGGAAACTGTCGAACGTCGTGTTCCCATTCTTGTCTGAAAATAATGTCTGACTCGGTCTTATTCGCAAAGATCAAGAAGAGCTCTACGTCGAGCTTCTGGTGCAGAATCCACCGAATAATGGAGATCATTGGGGTGATGCCGGTTCCCCCGGCCACGAATCCCACACGCCTTGCCATGCCATCGACCCAATGCCCGCCTGTGTTTGGCCCACTCATGAGCACTGTATCTCCGATGTGTTGATCGTGCAGGTACTTCGACACAACGCCGGTGTCATACCGTTTCACCGTGAGATCGAAGAAACCCGTGATACCAGGGAGTGAAGAGGGTGTGTACGCTCGCTTGACCTGTTTGCCGTTCAATGTCGCATGGATGTAGAGAAAGTCGCCTGGCAGCATATCCAGTGTGGTATCGGCAGACAGTTCGAACCGAAAAGTCTTTGTGTCGTGGGTGTCGGTCTCGATATGGATCAGGTTGTATGGAGTCGGCGTTTTGGTTTTGACGCGGACAATGGGAGACAGCATGGTTTACCTCAGCGAGTCGAGCGTTATCGTGGAGAGGTAGGGGTTGGCCCTCTCTCTTTAGCTTTATGATCACCCGTCCGTTTTGCTTCTAAACCGGCCAGAACCGGCCGAGCAGCGGTCACATTATGGCGAACGGCTTGGGAGAGCCAGTGGTGCGCTTCTTCCGTATTCCGTGTCACGCCTCGACCATAGGCGTACATGACGCCGAGAACGTACATCGCTTGTCCGTTCCCAGCTTCTGCTAAGCGACGCAATCCGGTCGAGGCTTTCTTGTACCAACTGATAGATTCCGGCGCGTGTGGTCCCTTTTCTTTTGCATAGTATTTACCAAGCCGATACTGTGCGAACGCATCACCGTGCTCCGCCAATTGAGCGTCTGGATTCGGATTCGACGGTGACTTTTTCGCAGGTGCACGCGCAGGCGTCTTCTCATTGTTCGAACCCGGTTCTGTACCATCCGCAGGATGAGGTGCTGTCACAGATGGTTTTGGCGGCTGGTCCTCATGAGTCGTGGGCTCGGGTGAAGGGAGATGGTTTTCAGGAGGAGGGGAGGGTATTAATTGCTGGGATTCGGCCAGATGTTCAGGCTGGGATACAGGGGGCGGACGGAAATCTTCCTCGCGACTCTCGATCGTGGCGGCCTCTGGGTGGGATTGGCCACATTCCTCGGTTGGACTTCCCGGGGTATCCTGGCTGGTTGCGTCTTGGCAGGCTGAATCATCCTGTGAGGCGGGGGGCGATCCTATGACCGTCCAGGCGATCCAGAGGGTTGGGATGAGGAACAAACTCCATCGGAGTAGTCGACGTCGCAAGATGGTCCGATCGCTGGGCGGGACGATGACGAGTCCGGGGTAGTCCTTTTGGGCCATACCTTAGGTGCGGAGAAGTCTTTGATAGAGTCGATCAAGCTGATTGAACGGCAGCTGCACACTATTCAATCGGTACAGTGTGATACTCCGTGACCTACCGCGTTTGCATGGAGCGGTCCACGACAGACTCCGCATACTGTACCATGAGTTGCCGTACAGAGCCTCTTGTCCTGCAGACGCACAAGACCCTATGGTAAGGTGACGCAACTGCTCGACAAGAAAAACCCGGGAATTCAGTTGAATCATGCCGCCAATCGAGAGTGTCCTTACCATACTGGAAGTCAACGGTCCTTTTCGGGAACCGAGAGAACAGGTCTTTTCCTATGACTATGCCATCCAGCGATCAACTTGGGTGACCCCGCATGGGGTCCGCGTGAAGGTTTCTATACCGGATGAGCTTGAGACGTTCAAGAGGCGTCTGCTGGGGGGGGTGGCTGGTTCGCCTGGTCAGCAACTGCTGATGAGTAACATTCTCTCTCGGGCGATTGCCGATTGGAAGATCAGGGTCGCCGATGAAGAAGGCTTCTTGACTGAACGACGTGACGTGATGTTGGGCCCGTTTATTGGCCCGCTGAGCCATCTCTTTGTGAAACTGGAAGCGCTGTTTGAAACGGCTCAGGCGCCTGTCCGTGAAGAGGTTAAGCGAAGGGTTGGGCTATAACCTCTTCTAGCCTACGCAAAGTGTTTCGTGCATGTGCTAAAAGATTCTACGGTGATGCTTGGAGTGTACGCCCGACTCATCGGCAAATCCAAGCGAGCCGGTATCCGGGCTTCCGGTGTCATTGAGATCAATGCGGTAGTAACCACGGACGTGTTCCATCGCCACTTCGAAGGGAATGGCATTCGGATAGAGTGTTCCTGGTACATGCGCCCCTCGTGCCAGCGTGCGGATTGTATCCGGATCGGCGAATTGTTTATCCGAAAAAATAAAAATGTCCGCGATGGCGTGTTCGCCCAGCTTGTGACCTGGTGTGGTGGGGGGAAGTTGCTCAGTCATGGTTCCATCCAATCGTGCATCCCGCAGGCGTTTTAAGAGCGCAACGATTTGACTATCCGTTGCCTGCGAAGGTACGACCAGCCCCAGGACATTCATGTCCGCGATAGTCGTATGGACCTTAAACATGACGGGGATTGCTTCCGGGTCTTCGATGACGGAAACTGTAGGGCCTTCGGTCCCGGTGACTTGTTTGTTCCGTGAGCTGGGGACGATTAAGGCGACGAACAGCCACAGTCCGATGAGTGTGCCGAAGACCACCAACAGCGGGTGAGCTCCGGCACGCTTTCCTTCCTGGTAGGGATCCTCGTTCTTGCTCATATCGTTCGATTGTCCATGGGTGGAGGTGTGTTGGGAGTGGGAGGCTCCAACCGCCGCTTGGCTTCCTCCCAGAACGAATCCATTTCAGCCAGTGTCATATCCATCAACGTCCGACTCTGTTCTGTAGCCTGCGCTTCTACCAGGTGAAACCGATCGGTGAAACGATTGGTCGCACGGCGTAGCGCTTCTTCCGGGTTGACCTTGACGAAACGGGCGAGATTGACGAGGGAAAATAAGATATCTCCCAACTCTGCCTCGATGTCCGCCAGTCCGTCAGGCTGATTGAGGGCCGGGTCGATGCCCGCCTGAGCCAGCGCGTCCTTCAACTCGTCCACTTCCTCCGCGATCTTGCCAAAGATCTGCTTGAGACCCCCGGCGTTGTGTGGCCAATCGAATCCGACCCGTGCGGCCCGGGCTTGTGTTTGATAGGCTCGGAGTAACGCCGGCAAGGTTTTCGGTACGCCGTCCAGCGCAGAGCGTGCACCACCGGCAACCGCTCGTTCCGCGCGTTTGATGTCTTCCCACTGGGCCACGACCTGCTCGCTGCTTGTGACCGGCGTGTCTTGTCCGCTGGATCCGAAGACATGGGGATGTCTCCGGATCAGTTTGTCGGCGAGGGTCTCGAGCACCTCCTCGACGGTAAACGCCTCGGTCTCCGCCGCGATTTGGCTGTGGAACACAACTTGTAACAGCACATCCCCTAATTCCTCCTTAAGCTTCGGCAGGTCACGTTGATCGATTGTTTCGAAGACCTCGTACGCCTCCTCTAGAAGGTAGGGTTTGAGGGACTCATGGGTCTGTTTCCGATCCCACGGACATCCATTTTCCGCACGTAGGGCAGCCATTAACTCGACGACCTTTGTGAATTGATGCGACATCGGAAATCAACCCTTCTTGTGGGTTCCCTGTCAGCACGGCAGTTAGGCCACTCTATAACGACGGCGACGCGCTCTTCAATCTCTCTGACGGCTTGCGGGTAATCAGGCCCTATGGTAGGGTACCGACGTTGCCTAAGGGGTCATGAGAAGAGGGTGGGGAATGGCTGACGAGGAGCAGGGGTTCGTCATTCGTGACAAACGAGGAGGCGCAGGAGGCGAGAGCCCTCCACGTACCACTGCAACCACAAAAGAATCACCAGCCTCTACCGCCACCTCTACTGATGAGCCGAGTCGCGTGGCTCCGGCACCCCCGGTGACGTTCTCTTCTTTTGTGATTTCATTGGGTTCGTCTTCGCTCATGCTGATGGGCGAGCAACTGGATCCCCAACAAGCCCCCATGCCTGTGAACCTTCCACAAGCGAAAGAGATTATCGATCTGTTGTCTGTCCTGGAAGACAAGACGAAGGGTAATCTGACCTCTGACGAGCAGACAGTTCTCCGTGACATGCTGTACGCACTTCGTATGAAGTATGTCACCTTGGCCTCGCCGAAATAAGATCCCGTTGTCCTGCTCGTTGTTCAAATCACCGACATCTTGTGCTCCGCGTGTAGGTTTTGAGACAGTTTCGCAAGTCGGCTATAGTGCTAAGGATTGCTTATTGCTAACAGTGCCGGTGGCTGTAGGCGTGTGAATGTTCGAGCCAAACTATTCCATGCAGGAAAAGGAATCCGCGCCAGGAGAGGAAGGCCTGAAGTCAGGCATGATGGGTGCCCGGTTCAATCGTCGTGCCGGTGATCGAGCCAAGAAGCCTGAGCGCAAGGGACCGCATCTTCGTCCTGTCTGGATTGTCCTGATTCTTCTTGTCCCTTGCGTGGCGCTCACGTTGTACTATTCGCAAATAACGGCGCCCGACGTCCAAGAGACCGGTTCTCTCCTCCCCACGACCAGTTATGCCCTCGTCCTTCTGTTGGTCAATTTGGACCTGATTGGTTTCGTTGTCCTTGTGCTCTTGTTGTCACGCAATCTGATCAAGGCCTATTTTGAACGTCGCCATCGACTGGTCGGGTCGGGATTCCGCACGAAACTCATCGCCGCGTTTATCGGGTTCTCATTGATCCCCACGGTGTTGCTGGCGGTCCTCGCGAGCGGGTTGGTCAATAAGGTCGTTGATGTGTGGTTCAGCGAACATATTGAAAAAGTTATCAACGATTCATACGAAGTCGCGCGCATGCAACATGCGGGACATGTGTCACTTGCGGTGAATAGTGCTCGGGCGATCTCGCAGGAGCTGTTTCGTGAGGAACTGCTCATTCCCGAACAGCGGGATCTCCTCATCGCTGCCATGGCCAGGAAACGTATGGAATATGGGGTAGCTGGAATCGAAGTTTTCTCGAACAAGATGGAGACCCTGACCAAAGCGCTTGATCCTGATATTCCAATTGGTGTGCTGGAATTACCCATCAGTCAATTAGTGCTTCAGGTGATCAATGGCAAGCAGGAGTTTACCTCCGTCCAGGAAGCGCAGACCGGTCGACTGGTACGTGCCGCGATTCCCGTGGCATCAGGAGGCCGACGCGGTGACTTGGAGGGGGTCGTCGTGGTCGAAACCTACGTTCCAGAGTCGCTGTTGACGAAAATGGAGCGGATCGGCCGCCAGTATTCGGAGTATAAGCAGATCAAGGCGATGAAGAATCCCATCAAAGCCGGCGCGTATTTGTTTGTTGCTGTGGTAACCGTGCTGATCCTCTTCAGCGCCACGTGGTTCGGATTTTATGTGGCGCGCGGTATTACGGTTCCCATCCAACGGTTAGCCGAGGCGACGGAAGCGGTTGCCCAGGGAGATCTCTCCGTGCAAATTGATGCGAGGGCGACAGATGAGATTGGTACGTTGGTCGAGTCGTTCAATCGGATGACGCAGGATCTTCAAGGAAGTAAATCTAAACTAGAAGAGGCGAACCTGACGCTCCGCAATACGAACGTCGAGTTGGATCGTCGGCGAGCCTATATCGAAACAGTGGTCGATACGATTGCCGCTGGGCTTTTGTCCATCGACCGACATGGGCTCGTCACCACGTTTAACCCATCGGCTGAGCGCATTCTTGGTCTAGCGGCCGATCGGTTCAGGGGGCGGCCTGCCAATGAGGTCTTCAAGGAGTTCAGCCTGGACTTGTTTCAAACCGCCTATGATCGAATGTTGGCCGATGAACGGGACGATCTCGATCTTGACGGACAGTTGGATATTCAAGGGAAACCGATTACGATCGGGTTAAAGGGCTCTCGAATGAGGGACGAAGCCAACAAGGATTTGGGATTCGTGTTGGTCTTTGAAGACTTGACGGAGTTGATTAAAGCCCAAAAGGTTGCCGCATGGCAGGAGGTCGCAAGACGCGTGGCGCACGAAATCAAGAACCCCCTGACCCCTATTCAGCTCTCCGCACAGCGGCTGCGAAAGAAGTTTTTTGAGAAGTCTCCTGATTTGGAACGAGTCTTCGATGATGCGACGAATGTGATCATCACCGAAGTCGGCAGCCTCAAGGCGATGCTTGATGAGTTTTCAAAGTTTGCTCGATTGCCTGCTCCACAAATGAGCCGACAATCATTGCATGAGGTGATTCGAGAGGTGGCGACCTTATATCGCGAAGCACAGAAGGATCTCGAGCTGATACTCGAACTGGACGACGATCTGCCGTCCCTCAACTTCGATCGGGAACAGCTGCGGCGCGTGTTCGTCAATCTGTTCGATAACGCGGTTCAAGCGATGAATCAAAAAGGGCGACTGTGGGTTGGAACGAAATACGACACGAAGCGACGGCGGGCCGTGGTGACCGTTGCAGACGAAGGGCCTGGTATTGCACCTGAGGATCAGGACCGCCTGTTTGTACCCTATTTCACTCGAAAAAAGACAGGAACCGGACTAGGACTGGCGATCGTCCGTCGCATTATCACGGATCACGAAGGGCAGATCCAAGCCGGGAACAATCAACCGAGAGGAGCTGTGTTTACGTTTGACTTGCCGGTGTAGGAAAAGCGGTTGTCGGTCGGTATATGTGATTGGGAGTGGGTCAGGTGGTAGGGAGGGAAGATGTCGGCATCGATTCTCATAGTGGATGACGAAGACGCGATTCGGACGTCCCTGCGGAGCATCCTTGAAGATGAAGGCTATGACGTAACAGTTGCTGCGACTGGAGCCGAAGCGCTGAAGATTTATGGGACGGACCCGCCGGACCTCATGATTCTTGATATTTGGATGCCCGAAATGGATGGGCTCGAAACTTTGCGGAGGGTGAAAGAATTCGTGCCTCACACGCAGGTCATGATGATCTCGGGACATGGGTCCATTGAAACGGCGGTCAAGGCGATTAAGCTCGGAGCCTATGATTACATTGAAAAGCCGCTGTCGTTGGAAAATGTGACGCTCCGTGTCAAGCATGCCCTGGAGCAATACCGATTGGCGCAGGAGAATCGGTCTCTTCGGACCAAGGTCCAACAGAAATTTGAGTTGGTTGGGCATTCTCCCGCGATGCAACGGTTACGGGAGCTCATCCAGACTGCCGGTCCCACGAATAGTCGGGTGCTGATCGGAGGGGAGAATGGAACAGGGAAAGAGCTGGTCGCTCGGGCGATCCATATGCACAGCTCCCGCTCGGATCATCCCTTCGTCGCCGTTAATTGTGCCGCCATTCCTGAGACCTTGATTGAGAGCGAGCTGTTCGGACATGAGAAAGGCTCATTCACAGGCGCCACGTCGATGAAACGCGGACAGTTTGAACAGGCTGATGGAGGCACGTTGTTTCTCGACGAGATCGGGGACATGAGCCTCAGTACCCAGGCGAAGGTCTTGCGGGCGCTCCAAGAGCAGCAGTTTACGCGAGTCGGTGGAACCAAATTGATGAAGGTTGATGTACGGGTGCTTGCGGCATCCAATAAGGATTTAGAAAAAGAGATCGCCAAAGGCCAATTTCGCGAAGACTTGTTTTACCGCCTGAATGTGGTTCCGATCGTAGTGCCTCCCTTACGGGAGCGGCGGGAAGATATCCCCGCCCTAGTCCAGCATTTCATGAAAGCCCATGCCGAGGAGCAGGGCTTACGGATGAAGGAAGTGTCCCTAGAGGCAATGTCGGTCCTCCAGCAGTATGATTGGCCAGGGAACATTCGGGAGCTAAGGAATCTGATCGAACGACTCATGATCATGGTCCCAGGATATGTAATAGAGGGTTCCCAAGCCGTCATGTCATTGCAGGGGAGAACAACCGGACCGGTCTCCGTCGCTGCTCCTGCCACGAGTGTCCTTCTGGCAAAATCGTACGACTCATTGCGGGATGCTCGGAATGCATTCGAAAAGGACTATATCAGTCGTAAACTTCGGGAGCACCATTGGAATATTTCCCGAACCGCCGAAGACCTCAAGATTGAACGGAGCCATCTCCACAGAAAAATTAAGTTGCTCGACGTGGAGATGCGGCCTGAAGCGTAGCACCTCTAGGGAAGGACGATTACGTCGAGCATCCAGAACACGTGACGCTCTGAAATTGTGCTTCAGGATGGTTCTGCACGTACTCGGTGAGTGCGGTCTCGGAAATGTGTGCAGGGTGAGACTTTTTACAAGTCGGACAGACCGGGATCAATCGTTGTAAAGCCTGCATCTCCCTCAATGCTTGGTCGAGGTTGCTGATGGTTTTGGTGACTTCCTCTTCCCAGCTTCTCCGGGCGTCGACGTCTTGTTTGAGTTTAAAGGCCGATTTCACTCTGGCCAGGAGCTCGACCGATTCGACCGGCTTTCGAATGTAATCTCCCGCTCCGGCATCGAAGGCGGCCTGGAGAAAGTCTTTTGGGTCGCGTGCTGTTACCATGATGAGGGGAGTGTGCGCATAGGCCGGGACTACTTTGATGCGTCGGCAGGCCTCGACCCCATCCATGTCCGGCATCTTAATATCCATCAAGATCAGGTCCACGCTCAGGCCACTGGCACCGGCATGATCCAGGTCGAGCTGGGTGAAGGCATCCCTGGCGGACGCGACGGTGACGAGATGACGATAGCCCGCAGTCTTAAGGATGTGATGAAGGAGGAGGCGCTCATCCGGTGAGTCATCAACGATTAGAATACCCATTGACCTAGCCAATCGCAGAGGGTCTTGATGTCGACGTCGCAGAGCGGTCTGCTCTCAGTCAGTATAGGCAATATTTCTAGGGCATCAAGGAAAATGCAGAACGCCCGGAGCGAACCTGTCTATAGATGCCCGCCCCAGCGGACGCGTTGACCTCTGGTGTACCCTTCGTTAAGATGCGCCTCCGAAGTTAGCGGATGGTCGATCCAATGGACTTTTGAGCCGCTTTGTTCCAGGACATTCGAAGATGACGACCTATAGGGATGCCGGTGTGGATATCGATGCAGGCGACGAATTCGTCAATCGTATCAAGCCGCTGGTGCGATCCACGTTTCGCCCTGAGGTGCTGACGGACTTAGGCGGATTCGGTGGACTGTTTGGTTTTCAAGCCGGCAAATACAAGGATCCCGTGCTTGTCTCGGGTACCGATGGTGTTGGGACTAAGCTCAAGATTGCCTTCATGATGGATAGACACGAGACTGTGGGGATCGATCTTGTGGCGATGTGTGTCAACGACATTGTGGTGAGTGGGGCGGAGCCGCTGTTTTTTTTGGATTATTTCGCAACCGGAAAATTGTCCGTCGCAAAAGCCCAAGAAGTGGTAGCGGGCATTGCTGAGGGCTGCCGCCAAGCCGGCTGTGCACTCGTCGGCGGGGAAACAGCCGAAATGCCTTCCTTTTACCCGGATGGGGAATATGACCTTGCCGGATTTGCCGTCGGCGCCGTGGATCGTTCGAAGATAATCGATGGACGACACATCGTGCCCGGCGATGCGATCGTGGGAGTCGCTTCTTCGGGACTTCATAGCAATGGATATTCCTTAGCGCGGCGAGTCTTGTTCGAGGAAGCCAAGCTGACGGTGACCAGTCGTCTTTCTGAGCTTGATGAGTCGGTCGGCGAGGTTCTTCTCACCCCCACGAGAATTTATGCGAAGCAGATTTTGACGCTGGTTGAGCAATTTCCGATCAGAGGCATTGCGCACATTACCGGCGGAGGGATCACTGAAAATTTGCCGCGCGTCTTTCCCAGCGGTGTGCGGGCGAGGATCATGCGCACGGCCTGGTCGGTTCCCCCGATCTTTCACGTCATGAGTAGCTTGGGGCAGGTCGATCGCGACGAGATGTACCGAGTATTCAATATGGGAATCGGGCTGGTCTTGGTGGTCCCGTCGGATTCGGTGAACAGTGTGCTGGCCCATGTGCAAGCTTTGGGTGAGCGAGCTTGGCGCATCGGAGAGATCGTCTCGTCAGATGGCAACGAACCCGGAGTGGAGTATGTCGATTAGTCGTCCGGTCCGCCTGCGGGTAGCGGTACTGGCCTCCGGTCGTGGCTCGAATTTGCAGGCCATGATCGATGCGATCGAGTCGGGTCAGTTGCCGGCCGAAATTGTGTGTGTCATCAGTAATAAGAAGGATGCCGCTGCACTTGAGCGGGCTCGAAAGCACGGACTCAAGGACCTATTTGTTGATCCGAAACCATTTTCCGGACGGCCCGATAGTCGTGAAGCCTATGACCTCGCGCTGTTGGAGATCTTGCAACAGCATGAGGTCGAACTCGTGCTTCTCGCGGGTTATATGAAAATCGTCACCCGGGTGTTGGTCAACGCCTACGCTAATCGGATGATGAATATACACCCCTCGCTGCTCCCGTCATTTCCTGGGTTGGATGTGCAGAAGAAGGCTCTTGAATGGGGTTGTAAGTTGGCTGGCTGTACGGTGCATTTCGTCACGGAAGGGGTCGATGAAGGGCCGATCATCATTCAAGCAGCCGTACCGATTCTCGATCATGACACTCCGGATACACTTGCGGCGAGAATTCTCGTTCAGGAGCATAAAATCTATCCCCGTGCTGTACAACTTTTCGCCGAAGGCCGCCTGCGGGTCGAAGGCCGCCGGGTACTTATTGATGCTGCCAAACCGGAGGGTGAGGCCATTGCCAATGCATGATCAGGGGTGTTCACGAGCTAACGAGGAGGTACGGAGACTGCTTATCAAGGCTTGTATGGTGATCGGTGCATTCCCCTCCGATCGATTGTTTACCAACACATAGGCCCGGCGGTTTTCGCTCGCGCTCTGCTTCATAAGTGCCACTGTTTCTTTCCGCATCTGGGGCAACTCTTCTACTATCTTGTCATAGGGTGCCGCCCGTTTCTTCGCTGTTTCATAACTCATGTTGAGTGGCGTGAGTAGACGGACCACGGTGAATGGCGCCGTGAAACGTTTCTCCATTTGTTCGTGTTGTGGCAGCAACGGTGGCATGTAGGACCAGTGGTTGTAGACGTGCGCCACTCCATGGCTCTCCAAAACCTTCCGATAGTCCGGCCCGAGTAAGCCCGGATTGCGGATCTCGACCGCGTATCGGAAATCATGCGACAGTTGGCCGAAGAACCGGTCCAGTCGAGAGCAGAACTCGTCGGCGGTCAAGCCGTGCCTCTGAAACTCAAAAATGAATGGACCGAGGTGTGGTTCAAAACTCGCTTCTCGATAGGGTGTCAACACGAGATCAGTGAACAAGGTCGCATCGAGAAAACGTGGATTCGGCATCCCAGCCTTAAGGCCATAACGAGCGTGCTTGGCATAGCGGGGGATGGTGATGTCTTCCCACACCTTGAAGCACATCTCGAAATCTTCGGGAAGGTGTTTCAGGTAATGCCGAAGTTGATTGGTCGTAGGAGGGCGATAGAAGGTCGAGTCATTGCCGACGGTACGAAAAATGGGCTCACCGTTGTGGAGGTATTGACAATATTCTCCGAGACATTCCCTCGCAAACGTCGTCTTAGCATACTGCCGTTGATAGACCTGTCCTCTCCAGCCTTCGTAGGTCCAGGTGGAAGTGCCGAAACGAATCAAAGGGGAGAGGGGCATGAGAGAACATTCTAAAATTTGGTGGAGGGCACGGGAGTTGAACCCGCGACCCCTACGTTGCGAACGTAGTGCTCTCCCAACTGAGCTAGCCCCCCACCTCAGGAAGCTGGACGATGCAGACCATGAACCTCGCAGCGTTGGCTGTACATCAGCGTACAGTTGGGTAGCTGCGATAGAAGAACGGGGAGGAGTATCGGTCCGCTCCGTCTGTAGATCCTGCATTATACACAACCTGTCAAGAAGACTCTACCCATAGATGTCTCATGCAAGTAACATTTGGTTTTACGAAAATTGCATGACTGGATCACAGGCACACAACAATTATGAAGGTTAGGATAAAGATGTTTATTGTCTAGATTGGTAGGTCTTCAAAGTGCTATTTATTAGACGACTGTAGGTTAGAGGATTGCAGGGAATAGCATACCTTTCTTAAGGCCTAGCCTTTTCATGAAAGGTGCTCTGTCGACGTAGGTAATCTCCTGAGGTGGATGGGGCTCAATAGATTTATGTGTTTATGCTAGGTACAGAAATGCTGGTTCTCGCAGAACTGGCAAATGGCATCGGTCATGCCTGGGCTATCATACCTTCTAGGTATGTGTGAGTTTAGAACCTACGTGTGAAATCAGAGGTCTAAGCCATTGAGATCATATACTCTATGTCCCCCCGCCACCCACGCACCACTGTCCGAGCAGATCTAAGCCTAGGGCTCTCATCCTCCAGGGTGAGCTCATTGCGAGCATAGAAGACTACTGCAAAATTGCCTGAGAGGCTTCATGATGGTTGATTGTAGAGGTACTGACCGAGGGAAGTAATCAATGCCGATCCACGATCGTGAAAATCCTCGTACCTTTGTTGCCCTTGGTGAGGCCCGCAGCGTGGCCTCCTCAGCTCGCTGTCGGACGTGTAGCATCAACGAAACTTTGAAAAGTTTTCGCTCATCGTTTGCCCCTTCGTCGTGTAGTGTGTTGGGTTACTGAGTAAGAGCCCATGAAATATCGCCCAGAAATAGATGGCTTGCGAGCCATCGCCGTCATTCCAGTTATTTTGTTTCACGCTGGCATGCCACTGTTTACCGGCGGCTTTATCGGCGTAGATATCTTCTTTGTCATCAGCGGCTACTTGATTACGACGATCATTCTTACAGAGCTTGAAGCTGGCAAATTTTCGATCCTCCATTTCTATGAGCGACGTGCACGCCGGATTCTGCCGGCGTTGTTCCTTGTCTTGGGGTTGTGCCTGCCGTTTGCTTGGTTGTGGCTCATGCCGGCCGATTTGAGCGAATTTACCGGAAGCGTGCTCGCGGTGTTATGTTTTTCGGCCAACATATATTTTTGGAGACAGAGTGACTACTTCGATTCCGCGACAGAGCTGAAGCCGCTGCTTCATACATGGAGTTTGGGGGTAGAGGAGCAGTTTTACGTGTTCTTCCCCATTTTCCTGCTGCTGGCTTGGCGAATGAGGCGATCGGGGATTGTGGGATTGTTGGTGATCGGCTCGTTGCTCAGCCTTGCGTTAGCCCAGTATGGTACCGGGCTGAAACCGGTCGCAACATTTTTCTTGCTGCCGACTCGCGGATGGGAGTTGGCGATCGGTTCATTGATCGCATTCCATCTAACCGATACCGTACGGCACAAAGAAAAGGAGCATTTCCCATCTGCGCTCTCTCAAATACTAAGCTTGGCAGGGTTAGGGTTGATCATCTATAGCATCCTGGTATTTCATAAAGAGACACCATTCCCGAGCCTGTACACATTGGTGCCGACTGCAGGAGCCGCCTTGCTCATTCTGTTCGCTCGGCCCAATACGGTGGTTGGCCGGGTGTTGGCTGGAAGATTTCTAGTTGCGGTTGGTCTTGTGAGCTATAGTGCCTACTTGTGGCATCAGCCCCTCTTCTCGTTTGCCCGTCATAGAAGTTTGACCGATCTCAATCCTGTTGTAATTGCGAGTCTTGTTGCGCTGACGTTTGGTCTTGCGTATCTCACATGGCGCTTTGTTGAACGGCCATTTCGCCAGAAGGCTGTGGTATCGAAACGAGTGCTGTGGGGATCTGCGGCGGGATGCGCCCTAATCATTGCTTCTTTTGCTGTTGGGCTGCAAGTGACCGTGGGAGAATTTCAGAGCAACATACACCGTGAGTCGCAAGCGCAGTTTCGCGCCTACACCTGTATGTTTGAGCCGGATCAGACACACCAAACATTATTAGAGAATCGCTGTCACCAGCCTCCTGGTCCAGCGTCGCAAAAGGCTGTCGAATCTTTGTCAACTTCGAAGAGATATGTATTGTATGGAGACAGCCTTGCTGCCCACCTGTATCCAGGTCTTGTCAGTAAGATCAGAGAATCTCAAATCGTACAGCTCACCGGAGGTGCATGTCGGGCAATACGCAGTGTCGATACTCCGCGGTGTCTGGACTTTTATGACTGGTTTGTTGATGAATATATTCCAAACAATGCAGCGGATAGAATTCTGGTTTCAAGTAGTTGGTTGAGTGACTATGAACGTCTTGGCGACAAAACCTTTCGCGAGAAGCTCCGCGATTTATTTGAGCGACTACAGGGAAATCGAGTCCTTGTCTATTCGATGGCAGCGTCACTCAAAGTGGATGTTCATCGGTATTATCACAAGCTTGAGACCTTTGGGCATGCGGTGCCTTCCAACTTGATAATGGAAGGGGACGATCTTACCGTTGTTAATTCCGTTCTTCGTGAAGAGGCGGCGAGGTTTGGGTTTGAGTTTGTGGATATCGAAGAGCAGTTCTGCTCCAAAAGCCAATGTCTGGTGGCAAAAGATGGAGTGTTGCAGTTTTCAGACGCTCGTCACCTTACTGTGGCGGGCTCTGTCCTTGTGGCAGAATCCACTTATCGCTTCATAGTCGGAGGATCTTCGGGTGAGCCAACCTCCTAGAACCTGCGCGCTTACAATTTCTTGAGTAACATTGGAATTTCATGCGAGTTGCACAAGTAGACGGCATTTGGCAGTGTTGTACTCCCGTCCAATCAGAAGGCGGTGCTTCCACTGTAGTCAAGTAAAGAACTTGTGAATGAGGAAGTGGGGTTGGTATCGACGTTATGAGCAGGGACGCTTCTGTATATCCATTGGTCCTCATCGATAGACGACGGACACGCGTCTGAGAAACTCTTCGAGCTGCAGAATTTGTTGCTCAATCAGCGGAGAGTCTTTGTGTTGCGCCGCTTGCTCCATGGTGGTTCCAATCTCGGTGATCCTATCGAATCCGTATCCGCCGCCATCACCTTTCAATCGATGGCCAAGGTTCTGAATGGTTCCAAAGTCTTGCTGAGTGAGCGCATCCCGAAGGGTTTGCAGATCGTGGGCTCGATTCTCTAAGAAGGTCGGCACAATCGCTTCCAGGTCACGGGAAATCTCCACGATTACGCGGTCGTTCGAGGTGGGATGTGATGGGGGCATCACGGGATGAGATGCTCCTTGTGTGCCTGAAGAATCTCCAATAGGCTAGATTTCTTCACGGGTTTAGTCAGATGAGTGTTGCAACCAGCCTCGAAGATGCGGGTGCTTTCTTCTTTGAGTGCCAAAGCGGTGAGGGCGATGATCGGCGTGGCCGGGAGATCATGCTCGCGCTCCCACGAGCGGATCGCTTTGGTTGCAGCATAGCCGTCCATGACCGGCATGTGTATGTCCATGAGGATAACGTCGTAGTGAGTGGCTTTGACCTTCTCTACTGCAATGGCTCCATGTTCTGCGATCTCAAGGCAATGGTCCGTCTGCTTCAGGTATGCGCGAACCAAGAGTTGGTTATCGAGAGAGTCCTCAACCAATAGAACTCGTAAAGCCCGTCCTGGAGCCGTAGGGGATGGTTGGACGGATTGTTCAGGAATTGATTGAACGCCCTTTGTCCGATCTAGTGCAATGGCGATTGATTGGAGGAGATCTCCACGTCGAATGGGTTTGATTAAGTAGCCACCCAGTCCGAGATCGTATGTGCGTGCGATATCGTCGGCCCAATGATCGGACGTCAGCATGATGATCGTCGGGCGATTCCCATTGGATGCTGTGTTGACCTGTTCCGCCACCTCAAAGCCGCTCATGGTGGGCATCCGACAGTCGAGGAGGAGTAGCTCATATTGGTGACCCTGTTCGGCGGCACGTCGAATTTCGTCCAATGCGGCCCTTCCGTCACTGGCTTCCGTGACCTGAGCTCCCCATGCGTGGAGTGTTTCACGAAGGATAAGGCGGTTGGTAGGGTGGTCGTCCACGGCGAGGACCCGAACGCCTGTAAGATCAACCGAGGTTGTGGCTTTGTGTTGAATGGGTATTGTTTGAGTCTGAAAGAGGAGGGAACAATGAAATGTACTACCGGTTCCCACTGTGCTCTCCACCCTGATCTGGCCCTGCATGCGTTCGACCAGCCGTTTGGTGATGGCGAGGCCGAGCCCCGTTCCCCCATATTGTCTCGTCGTTGATATATGGGCCTGCGTAAAACTATCAAAAATCGAATCCAGTTTATCTGGAGGAATTCCAATGCCTGTATCGCTCACCGAAACCAGAATGGCTCCAACGGTTGGCCGATCAGGGTCAGGAGTGACACGAACCTCCACGGTGCCGTTTTCGGTAAATTTGAGTGCATTGCTGATCAAATTAATCAAGATTTGCGTTAAGCGCGTTGGATCGCCGATCAAATGACACGGTACGTCTGGACTGAGGTGGGAGGTGAGTTCAAGGCTCTTCTCATGGGCTCTCATCGCCAACATATCGATGGCTTTATCCAGGACTTCACTCAGGTCAAAGTTGATGGTTTCCAACTCCAGATGGCCAGTCTCGACCTTGGAAAGATCGAGGATATCGTTGATAATATTGAGGAGGGTTCCGCCAGCTCGTCGAAAAATCCGCAGATATTTGCGCTGATCAGGCGTCAGGGCAGTTTCCCAGAGAAGATCCGCCATCCCGATAATGGCATTCATCGGGGTGCGAATCTCATGGCTCATGCCGGCAAGGAACTCACTCTTCGCACGACTGGCGACTTCGGCAGCTTCTTTGGCCACGCGGAGAGCCTGTTCGATCTGGCGTCGATCGGATGCTTCCAACGCGAGGGTTGCCAGGGTTGCCAAGAGCTCGACCAAATGCTCTTCTTGCCTAGTCCACTGCCGTGGTGTCTTGATGGATTCGGCGCAGAGCACACCCACGAGCCGTCCCTTCTGTCTAATGGGGGCGCTGAGGAGAGACTGGATATCAAACAGCGAAAGGTATGTGCGTGCAAGATCTCTTGTCCGCGGATCATGAAGCGGACGAGCAGCTGCTACGGCACGAGGTTCTCGAGCGAGCGCCCGAAGATAGTGACGACAGTGTGTGGATGGGATCGCTAGATCAGGCCTAGAGCGTCTTCGGCTAGGTTCATAGAGATCAACCAGTGTGATCGCATCACGTTCCTTGGATAGGAGCCAAGCACTCGAGCGTTCAACCTGAAGTAAGGCGCAGGTGGCTTTTGAGATGGCTCGGAATGCATGGGACAGATCGCCACTATTGAGGGCTTTGCTTTGTGCCAGTTTTCGAAGCGTGTCCTGGTACTGATCGAGAAATGTGGTTATGCTCGAATCGAATGAGGAAGGACCAGGCCGTGTGGGTTGACATGTGTAAAAGGTGGTCTTTGCTGCAACTCGTCCTTGAGATTCTCCCCGAGGGTGACGTGTCATGGGCGTGTAAGCAGCCGGTGAATGGTATGGTCGCGTCTAGTCGGTGTGTGCGTCCTGGACCAGCGAGAGAATACTCGCCGATTTGGTTCGATTTCGCCCCTCTTGTTTGGCTTGATACAGCGCCTGATCAGCTGCTTTAATGAGATCAGTGGGAGAAGAATGCCGGTTTGGAATCACACAGGCATACCCAACGCTGATTGTGACGAGTTCCCCGTCGGCGTTCTTCATACCCAGGGACTCGACTCGCCGGCGCAGGCTCTCTGCCACCTGTGCGGCGCCATCAATTCCGGTGCCAGGCAGAACCGTGACAAACTCGTCTCCACCGTAACGGGCGACCAAATCACCAGGGCGATTCACGGAACTGGAAATAGCGGCGGACACCTGTTTTAGGCATTCATCGCCGGCCGTATGACCTTTCGTGTCGTTATAGGTTTTGAATCGGTCAATATCGAATATGATCAGTGACAGGGGAGTCGACTCCCGAACGGCTCGCCGCCATTCTTGATCTAGAAAATCGTCGAATTGACGTCTGTTGGTGATGCCCGTCAGTCCATCTAAACAGGAGAGACGGAGCAGCATCTGATTGGCTTCTTGGAGTTGCCGCATGACCTCCAGGAGCTCTTGCTCACGTGCGCGTCGACGATCGACCTCATGAACAAGTCGGAGCACCGAACGCACCCGAGTGAGCAACTCGATTTTGTTGACCGGTTTGGCCACGTAGTCCATCGCACCTGCGGCAAATGCCAGCTGAAGATCGACCGGGTCCGTCTTGACGGTCACCATGATGATCGGAGTGTCCCTGAAGCGATCGACGGCCTTGATTTGGCGACAGGCTTCAATCCCGCTCATCTGAGGCATCAGAATATCCATGAGAATGAGATCGACTCGCGCCACGCCATGCTTGCCCCCATCAAGTCCCAAATACTTGAATGCGGCGGCAGCTGAATCCGCTGAATGAATATTTTCGTAGCCGGCGGCGGATAGAATGGCCTGCAATAGGAGTCGATCATCGACAGAATCATCAACAATCAGAATGCTCATATGTCCACGCGGGTTGAACGGATCACAGAGGATAATACTGGCAGAATCGTAACAGCTAGTCCTGATAAACGCCAGGATAAAGCTTTTTGAGGCAGGGCTGGCAAAGCCCATGGCTGAACTCTGCTTCTGAATGTTCACCGATGTATTCTTCGATTTGTTGCCAAAACCCACCGTCGTTGCGGATTTTCTTGCAGGATGCACAGATCGGAATGAGGCCACGCAACACTTTGACTTCCTTGAGCGCTTGCTGCAGATCTTCGTTGATGCGACGAAGTTCGGCCTCTCGCTGTTTTCTTCGGTCCATCTCGGTTTTCAGCGTCAAGGCAGAGGTGACGCGCGCGAGCAGTTCCACACTCTTTACCGGTTTATTGATATAGTCCATCGCGCCGGCTGAAAAGGCTTCCTTCAAATTATCGAGATCGTTCTTGGCGGTCACCATGATGAGTGGGATGTCTCGAAGGTGCACCTGCTGTTTGATTTTCCTACAGGCCGTCACACCATCAAGATCGGGCATTAGAACATCCATCAAGATCAGGTCAACATCGACGGAAGGTGGTCCTCCATCAAGGTTCAATAACCCAAACGCAGTCTTCGCAGAGTCCGCCGCCACAATCTGGTCATGACCGGCCTTGGTCAGGATCGACCGAAGGAGGAGATGTTGGTCAGGGGAATCGTCGACAATCAGGATTGCCATCGGTATTCTTAACGGTTGAATACGCAGAAAACTAAAGGATCAATCCAGTGGAATCCAGTACGGCAAACAGGTATGAGGGTGAATTAGGAGAGCTTGCTTTTGACCAGGTCACTGACGTGCTTGCCGTCGAGAGGCTGTCCAGCCACGCGCGCCATCACGGCTTTCATGATCTGTCCCATATCCTTCATGGAGGATGCCCCGGTTTCGCTGATGACGGATACGACGAGGGCTTCAAGCTCTTGATGGGTCAGCGGCTTTGGGAGGTAAGCCTCAATGATTTCGATTTCTCGGCGTTCTTTTTCTGCGAGTTCCGCCCGTTGGGCCTTCTCAAACTGTTCGACGGACTCCCGACGCTGTTTCACAAGCGTCGTCATGACTCGACTCATTTCAGCATCGTCGAGGTCTCGTTTCAGTTCTACTTCTTTATTCAAGACCGCCGCTTTGACCATGCGGATCACGTCCATGCGAAGTTGATCCCGTGATTTCATGGCGCGTTTTAGATCTTCCGTCAGACGATCGTGCAATGACATAGGAGGTCCCACACATCACAATTTCTCTCAAAGAGGGAGCATACCGTCCCGGTTTCTGAGAGTCAATGACTGGAATTTGGAGATGGTATTTTGGTGCACGGGTGGTATTATTTGACCAATGTGAGCCCGGAGGATCAGATGCGACAACAAGGGACGAAGATGATCGGTATTTATGATCGAGCTGTTATGGCTGGCATGGCAATGATGCTGTTCGGTCTTGTTGGGTGCGCTACAGAAACACCGAAGGCAGCGCCATCGATGACTCAGGATCACGTTCGAGAACATTCCGAGCAGGCATTCGACAAACTCAAACAAGAAGAAAAGAATCGCGCTGCGGGCTCGGCACTGGATCCTCAGTAGTTGGGACAATTCAGTAGAAGAGAGAGTGTGGTACGATTCCGAACTGAATGATAGAGTGACATCCGCGTGGCTCTGCGGACGATGCTTGATGATATTTAACCCGTCCATATCCCTTACTGAGTAGGTTGGTTGTACGTGGCCAAGTCTATGCTCGTTGAGTTCAAGCCCAAGAACCTCCTCTACCACCCCGTTCCCATCATCGTGCCGATACGAAATGGCCATAGTGTGCCGAAATGTCTCATCATGTCCGCCGGTAGTCATTGACCCCTTTGACGCACCTCAGTACGATCAATTCTATGGTGGAGGCAATTCAGAGGCGGACATACTCAAGTGTCTGGCGTGCTGCTTTTGTGGGGAGCCTCCTTCTCATCCAGGAAGAGAGCGGGATGGCCAAGGACCTCCTCGCTCCTAAGGAGCAAGAAATTACAGAGATCGGATCGACTGCAAGCCCGTCCTTTGATGACCAGGAAAAGGGCGCTCCACAATCGCTCTTTACCTGGATTAAGATGGCGAAGGGATTTGATGTGGAATGGGATACCTTTGGGAGAGATGGGTGGTATACCCAGGACCCACGGCTAAAACCGATCGATCCGGGTTCGGTATTCACACCGGAGACTTCGGCGATCTACATCGTCTTTGAAGTGGCTCCGTTGGAGGATCCGGCTCAATTTGCCGTGCAATGGTTCCTGGAACAGTCTCGAGGCCAGGCGAGTGAGAATCCATTGGGTAAGGATGTGCTAGAAGTCCCTGGGCACGAGCGGTATGGTTACCTTGAGTTGAAACGGTCCGGTGCGAGGTGGAAAGTCGGGAACTACGTGGCAAGGATTTATATCACGCCGTTAGGGCAACAGCCATTTCATGCAGCGAACCAAGTTGGTACCATGCGGTTTGCAGTTGGGGAGCGGCTACCTACCTTGCCACCTGGCCAGAGCTCAGTGAAGTAAAGTGTGGGGTGTCTATGGAGCAGGGGATCAAGGTTACGGATCCTGAAAAACTGATGTTGCTCTATGAGCGATTTCGGGATGTGTGTTGGGTCGAAAAAGAGATCTGGAAAGAAATTTTTATGCCGAGGGAAGTGATCGCTGGTCCCGTAAGAACCAACGTCCAAGATCGGTATGAAGTTACGATCAACGATCCCACGATCGAACAGGCGATTGAGACCACTATCTCCTTCGGACTGGCAGCGTTGGGCGCGGTGATTCAAGAGCACCGCGCCCATATTTCCTTTATCAAGAAACCGTCTTAAAGCTGTTCCAGCGCCGCGATTCGCATCTCAATAGGCGGGTGTGTCGAAAATAAGCTCATGAATCCACCGGTTTTCCCGGAGATCTTCATGGTGGCTAAGGCGTCCTGGTTTGAGTAATCGAATTGAGCTCGATTGACCCATCGATCAATCGCTCTGAGTGCACCGATCATAGAGTCTTTCCCATACACCTTGGCGGCAAACGCATCGGCGCCGAATTCACGACGGCGTGAAAACCAACTGATGACGATGGAGGCCAGGATGCTGATGACAATTTGCAGCACGAGTGACAGACCGAAGCCTAATGCAGCCTGATCCCGTTCCGCGAAGAATCGACGTACCCACATCGCGATGTAAAAGACAAACGTGTTCATCAGGCCAGCCAGGACGGTGGTGGCGAACATATCCCCGTTGTACACGTGGCCCATTTCATGGGCCAGGACGGCTTTGACCTCGTCTTCTTTTAGGTTCTCCAGTAAGCCCGTTGAGACGGCCACCATCGAATTGTTCTTGCTGGGTCCCGTCGCAAAAGCATTCGGGTCCGGGGAATCATAAACCCACACCTCAGGCATTGTAATATGGAGACGTTGAGCGATCTCCTGTACGGAACCATAGATGATCTGCTCAGCGCGGGAACGAGGTTGAGTAATCTGCTGGCAATTGAGCATGGCTCTCGCCATTTGTTTAGAGAATGCCAAGCTGATAAAGGCACCCCCAAACCCAAACATGGCTGCCCACACCAACGTTGAAAGATCGACCGACCCTCGAACATCGATCCCGAACATGGGCAGAATCACGTTGATCACGATCGGTGCGGTGATCGAAATCGTCACCATAATGAGAATATTTGCGATCAGCAGTAGGCCGATGCCTTTGAACCACTTCATCGTGAGCCTCCTTCGGAAAGAAACGTTCGCCGCATTCGTAATGCTGAGGCGAGTTGCTGAACTACCACAATTATACACAAATTCGCCGCCTGATATACACTGGAACGACAGGGCACATTACCTCATGCAATAAGACCTCATGGGGCAAAGTCAAGATGCTTCAATTCGTGGAGACAGGTAGTTGGTCTTGACCGCTTCCTGACGTTCCTGTTAGAAACCAACTACTTAGATGAGTAAGTGTAAGATCTCCGGGCCACATCAGGGGTGGCTCGAATTGAATCACGTCGTAGCATCGTTCTTTAGGATCGAGACTCTCTGTGAAGTCGCGAGATCAAAGAGGTTCAGAGGTTCAAAGGGGCTTGGGAAGTGATATGAGGGAGCCGGTTCCGACGACTACTACTTCTAAACACGACTTGTTGCAGGCCTTGCTGAAGAAGGTCTCGCGTCTGTTTTATACGACCTTAGCGGTGGTCCCAGCCGATGTGCGTGATCAGGTAGGACTTGCCTATCTGTTCGCTCGAGCTGCTGACACGATTGCCGACACAGAACTGATCGATCGGTCACGGCGCTTAGGCTTTCTCAATCGGTTTAGAGAACAGGTGCTCTGTGAGCAAGTCGAATGGTCAGAAGTCCGTGCGATTCAGCAGGCAGTGGGGCCTATCCAACAAGTTTCAGCTGAACGGATCCTGCTTGAGCGGTTGGATGAATGCTTCCGACTTCTCCTGGCCTGTTCGCCGGAGGATAGGCACCGGATTCAGAGGGTGATGACGACACTGACCCAGGGAATGGAAATGGATTTGAACCTGTTCCCTGGAAATTCTGTGGAGGATCTTGCCGCGCTCAAGACTCCGGATGACCTCGATCTCTATACGTACCAGGTGGCGGGGTGTGTCGGAGAATTTTGGACCGATCTCATGTGTGCGCATCGTAAGGCGTTGGCGGGTTGGGATGTTCAGCGGATGTCGGAGCTGGGAATCCGATTCGGGAAGGGGCTCCAGCTGACGAATATTGTTAAGGACATCGCTCATGACCTGCAAAGAGGGCGTTGTTACATTCCAGAAATGATGCTGTCGGAAGCCGGGTTGACAGCTCATGATTTACTGGATCAAGGCAATCGACCTCGATTGAGACCTGTGCTGAGGGAAATGGTTCGTCTTGCTGTGGAACACCTTGATCAGGGGTGGCTGTACACGATGTCGATTCCGCGCCATGAAACCCGGTTACGGTTGGCTTGCATGTGGCCGATCCTCTCGGCCGGGGAATCACTCAAGCTCGCTATGAACTCTCCTGACCTGCTGAACCCAGCTGTGAAAGTAAAAATTACTCGCGGTAAAGTCTACCACATTATGGGGGTGACGATCGGCACAGTTGCGTGCGGGTACGCTGGAACTGCCTACTGGGGACATGTGCGGAAGCAACTCGTGTGAATATCTGATGCGTGAACGCTCGAACTCGCCGGTCTACCCGGTCTTCTTCTGCGGCTCCAATAGTTTCTCTCCCTTCTTAAAGACTGCGTAGATGGCTTGTGATGGACAAGCGTCCAGACAGAGCCGACAACTTTCCAAACAGCGCGAGGGATCGAACTTGTAGGGAGGTGTCGACAACCATGCGCTGGTCGGGCAAATCGGTACACACACAGCTTGGTGAGTGCAACGGTCGGGATGGCGGACAAGATGATCACGAATGATCAGCATAGGCTTCACTCCTTCAAAGAGACCTTGAGAAAAGATCTCAAACATATTTTTCTGAGGGAGGCTACTCACTGCCACTCCTTCACAAGCGCTTTGAGTCGGTCTTTGAGCTCAGGAATCTGTTCCAGGTTATTGTGAATGGCACCCACAATCTTTTCTAGTCGAGCGGTTTTCAGCGCATCTTTGTCTTTCTTCACTAATCGGTCATACTCCGCGTAGGCTGCGGGATGTTCAGGTTCCAGCTGTGCCCGAGCGTCCACAAGAGCCTGGCCGATGGCCCAAGGTTCCGGAGCGAGCGGAGGAACAATCGTGAAGGCTGCGTCGGTAAACACAATCACCATCGCACCTGGCTTCCCCGTCAGTGGAAGGACTGTGCGGATTGTCTTCCCCTCACACGCGTGCCAGCTGAGCACCAATCCGGGAAACTGTTGCGCGAAGGCCACTTTTTCCATGTTGGCCTTCCATTTGTCTTCAGTCGGCATGGAGATAGTGTGGTGCGCCTTATGGCCTTTTGAGCGGCGCTAATTGTTCCGGCGCCGGATGTTGCGGCATGAGCAACCGAGTCACGATTTCACCCTTTACGACATGCCGTTCCATGATCTCGGTGACATCGGCTTCTGTGCCGACCCAATACCATACTCCTTCAGGGTAGACCACTACGCTGGGACCGAGGTCACAATGGTCAAGGCAACCAGCCTTATTGGCGCGGACAATGCCTTTAAGATTAAGTCGCTTGGTTTCGCTTTTGAAATGAGCATGAAGTTGTTCCGCACCTAAGTTCGCACAACAACCCCGTGGATCATCCTTGGGCCGCTGGTTGGTGCAGATAAAAATATGTCGTTGAAAGGCCGGCATCGGGTGATTGTGTTAGACGGGCATGGTGAGTGTATCGAGTCGTTCCATGAGGAGTCGGACTTCCGAGCCCGTGAGGAATGGGGATTGCTGATTCGGCGCACTCAGGATGAGTTGGATTTCTTGCAGCCGTAACGTTGCGCGTTGGAACTCATCCCCCTTCGAAAGTTCGGAACTCTGGTCTGCGAGAAGTGCATTCAGCTCCGCATGGATGTCGCGAAAATCTCTGTGCAAGTTTTTCTGCATGGAGCAGGACGTGCAATACCATTGAGGATTCTGACTGGACTGTGGTGACAGGCGATCGTACGGGCGGCCGAAGAAATCTTTCCCCAAGGACAGCCTGAGGAGTGGGGTACTCGATGCTCCGCATGCCGGACACATTTCATTCCACGAGTCCATCCCTACCTCTTTCCAAACGAGTGAGCGCGTATCTTACAACAGGAATTTCCTGACTGTCCATGGGCGGACGGATGTCGCAAGGTCTATCGCTTGGTTCTGAGGTGTCGGTATAATTGTCTTGTGAGGTGGCGAGATCAAGTAAACAGGAGGGAGGCGTGTCTTCATGATCATCGGAATACCAAAAGAAATGAAGGATCACGAATATCGCGTTGCTCTGACGCCTGAGGCTACGGCGGTATTGTGTCAGAGTGGACATGAGGTCTTCGTCGAATCCTCCGCGGGTGTCGGCAGTGGCTGCAGCGATGACGAATATCGGGCGGCAGGTGCACGTGTCACTCCTTCGAAACACGAGATTTTTGAAAAAGCAGACCTGATCGTGAAGGTCAAGGAGCCATTGGTCTCCGAATGTTCACTCTTTCGTCGCGAACAAACCTTGTTTACCTATCTCCATCTTGCAGCGCTACCCGATGTGACAAACGCACTTCTGAGCACGGGGTGTACGGCGATTGCGTACGAGACGACGGAAGCGAAGGACGGAAGCCTTCCGATGCTCAAGCCGATGAGCGAGATTGCGGGACGGATGTCCGTTCAGATCGGTGCGCAGTATCTAGAAAAAATGTATGGCGGACGCGGTGTGTTGCTCGGAGGGGTTCCCGGGGTCGAGCCGGCCCATGTTGTAGTTCTTGGTGCCGGAGTGGTTGGCTCATCTGCCATTCGGATGGCGGTAGGTTTGGGGGCGAGGGTGACCGTCGTCAATCTTGATCTTGAGCGGCTGCGTGTTCTCGATGATCGATATCAGGGCCGGATCGTTACGCGTGCCGCAAGTTCCGTGAACATCGAAGAGACTGTATTAACCGCCGATTTGACCATTGGTGCGGTGCTTGTGCCGGGAATGAAGGCGCCCAAGCTTGTCTCGCGGTCGCTGGTATCACGAATGAAGCCTGGTTCGGTCATCGTGGATGTTTCCGTGGACCAGGGTGGCTGTAGTGAGACGACCCGCCCAACAACCCACTCCGATCCCGTGTATGTCGTGGATGGGGTGATTCACTATTGTGTAGCGAACATGCCCGGAATCGTTCCTCGCACTTCGACCTACGCACTGACCAATGCCACGTTGCCGTATCTGTTGCGACTTGCTTCGGATGGTGTCGATCGAGCAGTTCACTCAGACCCTGGGCTCGCAAAAGGGGTCAACCTGAAAGAGGGAAAAGTGACGTATCGCGGAGTGGCGGACGCTCATGGGTTGCCTTTTACCCCTCTGGTGTAAGACAATACCAACTTCAATTACTGTCTTGGTCTTGTCGGGGCGTAGCGCAGCCCGGTAGCGCACTGCGTTCGGGACGCAGGGGTCGGAGGTTCAAATCCTCTCGCCCCGACCATACCAAGGGTGTTGGTCCCGCCGGATAAAAGCTGCTAGTGGTGTTGATCCTTCGTCCAGGCCTCCTTGGGTTGTTTTATTGGCCGATTGTGTCGTCGGTGTACCCGTTATCACCAGGTCCGTTTCGACTCCAAATGTTGTCCCGTCCTACTTCTTACGAGGAGTACGGCGTCAGCATCCTGTTTTGCTCAGGTGGATGCAGGGGCAATGCTTAATGTGATGAAGGGAATGCCATCGTGCAGAAAATGCAAAACGCGTGACGCATGCGGAGAGGTATGAGAATATCCGCTGACCAGAATGGTAGGTGGCGGTCGAGGTTTCATGAGCTTGGTAGGGCGAGATGAGCAGATCGGCCGAGGAGCAGCCGGTTCGGGCCCATGTCGTCGTGTCGGGTCATGTGCAGGGCGTAGGTTTTCGTGTGTTTTCGGCACGGATGGCATCTGACCTCGATCTTGTAGGAGGCGTTCGCAATCTCAATGATGGTCGAGTTGAATTGGAAGTTGAAGGCATGAAAACGGTCATTGAAACCTTCCTGCAGAAACTGAAAATTGGTCCTCCCGCCGGGGAAGTCACGGAGATTGATGTAGCGTGGAGTTCGGCGGGCGGGCGCTATTCAACCTTCAGCATTTGGTATTAGGAAAGTAGGACACCATGAGTCGGCAGCATGACGAAGAGTCCGATATGAGTGAGGCTCGGAGGCAGACTATCGACGACATGGGAGGTTCAGAGTCTACGTATGCATCGGACCACGGAGAACGAGAAACACACCGATCAGAAGGCCTTGATACACTTAAAAGCTATCTTCGAGAGGTCCGTCGATCGACTCTCTTGACGTTCAAGCAAGAGCAGCAGCTTGGGAAGCGGGTGATGGCGGGAGATGAGCAAGCCCGTCAGCAGATGATCGAATCCAACCTACGGCTGGTCATCAGCATCGGGAAACGGTACATGCATCGGGGGTTTCCATTTTCCGATATCGTAGAAGAAGGTAACCTGGGCTTGATCAGGGCGGTCGAGAAGTTCAATTACAAACGGGGGTTCCGTTTCAGTACGTATGCGTCCTGGTGGATTCGACAGTATATCGAACGGGCCATTATCAATCAGGGGAAGCTCGTGCGTCTGCCGGTACATGTGGTGGAACGTCTCAATCGGTACCTCAATCGCGTTGAACAATTAGTGCAGGAGCTCGGACGGGAACCAAGAGCTGCGGAAGTGGCTGCCAAGATGAAGACCTCTGAGGAGGAGGTGGTGGATCTGAAGCAGTTAGTTCGTACCACCTGTTCGCTTGATAGTCCGCTGAGCGATCATACTGATACTTTCTTGCGCGATGTGATCGAAGATCCATCTGGGCTCTCGCCCGACGAGACCGCTGATGGCGTGAGAAGGAGAGCGGAACTCATGAAGTGGGTGCGGGAGTTGCCTGAGAAAGAGCAAACTGTTATTGTATCTCGGTTCGGACTCGATGGAGATGAAGCCAAGACGCTGGAAGAGATCGGTCGTACGATGGGATTAACGCGTGAGCGCGTCCGGCAGATCGAGATGGCAGCACTGGTTCGGCTTCGGAACACCATCGAGCGAAAAACAATGACACAGGCTGATCTGCTCTAATTCGCGTGACCACCGTTAACTACCAAGCGCTTATTCGCGAAGTGCCGGACTTCCCCAAGCCCGGCATTCTGTTTTACGACATCACCACACTGTTAAAAAACCCGACAGCTGTTCAAAGCCTTGCCGACGAACTGACGACTCGCTATCTTGATCGGGGAGTCACTAAGGTCGTAGGGATTGAGTCCAGAGGATTTATTTTCGGGGGCATTCTTGCCGCGAGGCTTGGTGCTGGGTTCGTGCCGGTTCGTAAGCCTGGTAAACTGCCCGCGGATTGTTACGAAGTGAAATATAGCCTTGAATACGGTCACAACAGCCTCGCGGTGCATCGTGACGCGATCGAAATTGGAGAACATGTTTTGATCGTCGACGATCTACTCGCTACCGGAGGAACAGCGGAAGCGACCGTCAATCTCGTTCGTCAATTGGGCGGCACGATCGTTGGGCTTGACTTTTTAGTCGAACTGAAAAGTTTAAATGGACGTGAGAAGCTTGTCGGCTATGACGTTCATTCGACGATCACGTATCCTTAAGTGCTTGGGCTGGTTTCCCGTTTGGCCCTTGTTCTCGGTAGAGTACCCGTGATATAGAAGCCGATCTTTTTGGCCCTCCCCAACTATTTACCGTCGGAGTGCAGAGTACTATGCCAACGAAAACGCAGGGTAAGAAAAAGGCTGAGGCAAAATCGAAGTCGGCGGCACCCGTCGTTAAGAAGACGGAGCCGATGACGGCAGGCCCAACAACAACTGTGAAGGCTGCCCCGGCGATCGAAGTGGACCCACCTATGCGGCCGAAGGAAACTTCAAAAGAGCGAGAAGCACGGGAGCGAAGGCAGGAAGTGCTCCAGAAAATGCTGGTGGAAAAACGCCAAGAAATCATCAAGGAGATAGAAGAAAGCCTCGGACAGTCTCTTACGGAAGATCAACAGCGCCGTCTTGAATCGGCGCGCGACGTTGGGGATCAGGCCCTGATGGATCTGGAGCGGGAGCTCGGCATTTCTTTGATGGAAATGCGCAACCGTCGGAGGCAGTCGATCGATGAAGCCATCATCAGGCTGCACGAAGGCACGTATGGCATTTGTGCGGAATGTGGAATCGAAATCAGCGAACGGCGACTCCAAGCGGTTCCCTTTGCCAAGCTTTGTGTGGAATGTCAATCTCGTGCCGAGTTATTGGAGAAAATTGAGCGGGAAGAAGATCGCGACTAGGATCAAACATTTTTACCGCCTAAGATTCCCCAGCATTTCCTCTCTTCCATGGACGGGCAAACCCCTGAACGCGCGGTCGTGCTTGCGAGCGGCGGATTGGATTCAACTGTTGCGGCTGCCGCTGCACGACGAGATGGTTATATCCTCGCCCTTCTGACGATCGATTACCAACAGCGACATGCGGTAGAAGTGCTTTGTGCCAAACGAGTGGCGGAAGCGTTGGGTGCTGAGCAGCATATTGTCGTGAAGGTCGATCTGCGGGCCATCGGGGGGTCGGCCCTCACCGACACCATGGTGGTGCCGAAAGATCGGAGTGAATCGGAACGAAGCCAGGATGTTCCGAATACCTACGTGCCTGGTCGAAACCTGATGTTCTTGTCGTTGGCAGCGGCTCAAGCCGAAGCAGTGGGTGCCTCGGTTATTTATTTCGGGGCGAACGTGATCGACTATTCTGGATACCCTGACTGTCGACCGGAGTTCATCAAGGCCGTGGAGGCTGTGCTTCGGATCGGAACCAAAGCAGGGCTGGCAGGCCGACAGATTGAGATACGCGCACCGCTGCTTCAGTTGTCCAAGGTCGATATCATTCGCTTGGGTCTAGCCTTGCATGCTCCATTGCATCTGACACATAGCTGTTACGATCCGGCCGGGCTGCTTGCTTGCGGCCATTGTGACAGCTGTCTGATTCGAAGACGAGGATTTGCAGAGGCAGGAGTTGTAGATCCCATCCCGTATGCGGTATCTTCATAAAACTTCCGAATAGAAAATGGTGGTTGCGCGCTATGAAGTCATCTCAAATATTGTTGGTTGGTTCACTTCTCGTTGTGCTTGGCACGATACAGGCCTGTAGCCAGAACGGTGTTGAACCGGCGGCGACCGGAACGGCGGCCTTGGCTCCGGCCGAGTTGCGTGATGGCGAACAGAAATACAATGCCAATTGCTCTCGATGCCATGGCATGGGTGGAGTGGGGACTCCGCAAGGCCCACCGTTTCTTCACAAAGTCTATGAACCGAACCATCATGGAGATGCGGCGTTTCACCAAGCCGCCACTAAGGGAGTGAAAGCCCATCATTGGCAGTTCGGCGATATGCCGAAGATTGATGCCGTGAGTTCGGACGATGTGGATCAGATCGTGACGTACGTGCGCTGGCTACAAAAACAAGCGGGTATCTTCTGATTCTGGGAGGGAAGGCTCCGGCCACCGTTTACGGGGTCTGAGGAGCTGGCCGCTGCTTGGGGTTCCATTTCTTCGCTTGCTCCTCCGCTTCGATGATCTGCGCGCTCGTCATACGCGTTGCCACTGCGTGACGAGATTCAACGGCTCGTCTCTCTCCATACGCCGCCGATAGGTTGTACCACATGTGCGCCTCAATCAAGCTCTGCGACACACCACGACCACGTTCGTACATCATGCCGAGTTTGGCAAACGCCAATGCATTTCGCTGCTCGGCGGCCTTCTGAAACCAAAACAAGGCCATCTGGTCGCTGAAGGTCGCTCCCTGACCAAGTGAATAGAGTGTTCCCAGGTTGACCTGTGCATCTGAGTGTCCCTGGTCAGCGGCTTTCTTAAACCAATCCTTTGCCTCAAGGTAGTTTTGGGGGACACCCCGCCCTTCGCTATAGAACACCCCTATCTGATTTTGGGCATCGGGGTTACCGGCTTGTGCACGCGTGAGGATTTCACTGACCTCTTGTCCCCCAATGAGTGGTTGGGGGGAAGGCGCAGGAGGAGGAGTTGTACAGCCCACGGGGAGGGACAACACTGCAGCGAGTCCTGCAAAGGCAATCGATATGTAGGGTAGCTGCCACTGAACCATGTGTGTCGATGAGAACGAAGATCATCCCTGTTGAAAGGACATCCTACTCAGCAGCGGGGAGTGAGTTCAAGAACTATGTCGCGGCAGAGACCGGTACGGCCAGAAACAAACCGTAATGGACCAACCTGCTCAGAACGTGCCGGCCCAACCACAGGCAAAGAGGAGAGCTTGTGAGGCGAGTGGAGGGATGGAACCTGTCAAGAATTAGGAGGGCTCATCCTCAAGTGGCGGCTCTTCGACCTTCGGCTTCCAGTTCCGTGCGAGAAATTGGGCATTGGCAATTTGAGTCGGCGTCATAGCACGAGCAAGACGATCGCGCCACTTGGCTCCATCTTCATGCCCATTCGCCGCTGCCAGGTTGTACCACTGATAGGCTTGAACCAGGTCCTTTGGAACGCCGCGGGCTTTCTCATAATAGGTTGCAATAAGAAACATTGCCGCCCCGTGCCTTTGGTCGGCGGCCAAGCGACACCATCGGAGGGCTTCTTGATAGTCTTGAGGTAGGCCACGGCCAAGATCCGACAAAACACAGAGTCGGTAGAAAGCTTCAGCGTGTCGTTGCATCGCGGCCATACGATACCACCGAACAGCTTCTCTATGGTCCTGTGGTGAAGCCCGTTCGTACTGCAGACCAAGGTTGTATTGTTCCTCAGCACTCCCTTGCTCTGCCGCGTGGCGTAACTCGTCGATCCTTGTCACGGTGTCTCGTACATCCACATAAGGAGAGGTGGGTGGATCAATGCATCCTGGCAAAGTCCAAAGGATTGTCATGAAAAGTGCAACTAGGGCTCGCCCATAAGCCATCATGAGGATGTCTCCTTTTCCAACTCCACGAGCCGAGAGGCTATCGTGGTGTGAAGCCCACCGACCACGGGGCATACTCTAGCATAGTTCATGTGTCAGATGGTCAACCTGAAGTGATGATCGACACACTATCTTTCTGATAGATGAGGGCCTATTGCTTTTGAGGGAGAGAAGCGATATCAGTGGCAACACGAAGGAGGTGAAAACCTGCCTGTTGTGGCGAGGAAGCGATGGTCAAGCGAGATGCTTCTGGTAGGGCTGTGGGCTCTCCTATTTGCCGAGCCAGCTCTCGCTCAGTATGAATTGTCACCATCATCACTTGAAGCGGGCGTGCTTTTAGTTGCGAGCCCGTCATTGGATGACCCCAACTTCCATCACAGTGTTTTACTCATCATTGAACATGGGAGAGGCGGCACGGTCGGGCTCATTCTGAATCGACCTACGGATGTCCTTCTCTCTGACGTGCTCCAGGATCTCCCCATCCTGAAGAGGACACCCCATCGCTTGTTTGCTGGAGGGCCGGTCGGGCGAACGCAAATGGTGTTGCTCTTCCGGCTTGATGGACCCTATCCTGACACGCGGTTGATCGTTGGTGAGATGTATGTGGGCACTTCCAGCGTTCTGGAACGCATCATCACTCAGCCCAAGACCACCGAAACGTTCCGAGCCTTTGCCGGCTTCGCAGGATGGGCTCCTGGGCAACTTGAACAGGAGATGCGAGAAGGAGCATGGGGTGTCCTGCCGAAGCAGTCGTTTGATATCTTCGACCAAGATCCAGCCACGCTTTGGCCGGATAGCATCGCTCGTCTCGAGGTGCCTCGGACCATTTCCAATTGGCGATAGGCGATCGGCTCTTCTCTCAAAGCCTCATCATCCGGACAGGATCGAGTCATACGTGAGGTGGTCTGCGGAATCAGGGAGCGCACGAGCCATCGCAATCCGCTCTGAACTGATCTGACAGTATCTTGTATTGCGAAAGGCGTGGCCTAGGCGAGATGCGCGTGCGGCGCGTAGAAGGGCCCTCGCATCTTGAAACCCCAACAAATAGCGTTCGAATAATTCGGATGAACGAAGCCGATACTTATTGACGTGATCCCGATGGAGGACCGCATCTCGGAGGCCATCTTCCTCGGCGAGCCAGGCTTCTAGTTCAGCGGTGGTACGCGCGTTTGCCCGTTGCCGTCGGCACCAGACAATACGGGATGTGACAGCGTGAGCCGTGGTGTCCACAGCGTCCTCCATGACAGATTGAGCGAGTGGCACAATCAACGTTCGCAAGCTGAGTGCCAGAACGTGGTCCTATCGACTCCCACATACATGATGATTCAAAGTATGTGTATTTGCGAGTGGTTCGAGGTGCGATGGGATCCGTCACCCTATTGTTCCACGCCATCGGCGAGTCCCACTTTCGAACATATCTGGTGATGTCTGTATGGTTTCGAATGCAGCGGAAGCGATGCGGTCTCACGGAGGATCGTGAACGCCTATGGAGGCAAGCGCGTTGGCTGCGGCGAGCGTGCTGTGAGGAAACTAAACGAATGAGTTCTTGGTGGGTGATGATGCTAGTGAGATACCACACCCTCACGTCAGCGAGCCTACGAGTTTCTTTTAGCTACTCTGCATTGACAGTGGCGGCAGTGAACAGTAGCCTCACTGTATGGACGATTCAGGGATAAAGCGGTTCTTAAAGATGATCGACTGCTTGGGCCTTGTTTCGAAAGGTCGCTTTTGGTTCAAGAATGGTCTGTTGACCTTGTCGCTCGTGGGTGTCCTGTCTGGTTTCGCTGTTGGTGCGCATGCAGCGGAAGCGGACCATAGCGGAGAACCTGGACGAGTGCTTCATCAGCCTTCAGAATCCGGTCATCCGATTCCCGGTCTTTTGTTCCGAGTGTTCGTCGACCGTGGAGCAGAAGGGGCTGCTGGCGGAGTTCTTGGTGAGGCTGAGGCAAACGAGGCTCTTCAGACAGTGCGCAATACCTTTTCCTACTTGAATCGACAGCGGCAGCACCATCCGCGGTTCGACGAGGCGGTGAGCAAAGACATGCTGGAACGGGTCATCGTGCAACCAGTCGTGCGCAATCATGAAGGAAAGATCTTTCTTTTCCTTGTTGTGCGGACGGTGGACGCTGGGAGGGTTCGGCTCCTGATCAGTGCCTCGGTGATGAAAGAGAACGGGTATCTTGGACAGGTTGACCGGTTTGCACCGATTCTGGCGCGAGAGTTTCAATGGGTAGTCAGCAAGGCAGAGACGGGCTACAAATCCAAGTTGGTCTCGGTACAACGAGATCTCCAACATGCCGAAATCACAGCCGACAAGGACATTCGATCTCTCTCCGGCAAGGAGCGGGTCAGGTTGCTTCAACAACTGTTCAGGACCTACCTTCGGACGGTCGACGATTTTCGAAGTTTGGAGGGGCAGTCCTACTACGAGGTCGGCAGTACCAATGTAGTTGCCCCGAGCCAGCCGGATTCCACCACAAAGTTGTACGATATGCGGGTTCGAGAAGCGTTGCAGAAAATCGTCAGAGAACCGATCTTTCTGGAACGCACCCCACGTGCCGTGACAAGTCTCCTGAATGGAGCCATCTGGAATGTCACGTTTGTGAATATCGAGCAGCGCGACTGGGCGACCAGAACCAGAGTATTACCGGAAGAGAAGGCGGTGACGGTCGGACAGCCTGGAACGTTGATCCAGCCATCGGCGATTCTGATCAATCTCCATCGTATCTCGAGTTCGGATGATCCTTTTTACGCTGAGACAAGGCAACTGCCGATGGGTGCGTTATCTCCCGACCAGCTGGCACTGGTCATTGCGAAAGAAATCCAGCACAACATTGTCGAGAAGTCACAGACCGGTCACGTCGCACAAGATGCCCTCTCGGCCTCGCAATAGATTGGTGCGTTCTCTGCTACGTCCTCTTAAATGGAAATCCAGTGCACTGAGCCTGTCATGCTGCCACGGCCTAACCACATGACTCGAAGAATTTCGTAATATCGTCAGTGACAGGCACGCGTCGTGGATTGAGCCACGACAGTGCTCCGATAAGGTCTGTGTGATCGACACGGGAGTAAATGCGTGACCGTACGCAACCTCCCCGTTGCTTGATGCGTTGCTCCAGCTTCTCGATATTGGTGTATTTCACCACAGTATCCCTGTCACCGTAGAGCAGCAGCATGGACGGCTGTGTGCCGTCGATGAACGTCGTGACCTGCATGTTCGGATAATTCTGTGGCGGGCCGAACATGTCCTCCAGATCCGCCTCGTCTGGAGTAAAGGCATAGGGGCCGGCGAGTCCGGCGAAGTCATGAATGACGATCGACCGGTCTTTCCCCTCTTCAGCCAGATAGTGAGGATCGGCGGTCACCAATGCGCCGATATGCGCTCCGGCTGAATGGCCCACCACATGGATGCGCGCGGGATTACCGTGTGACTCGGCAATGTGATCATGGACCCAGGTGAGCGCTTTGGCGGCGTCTTTCACGAACTCCGGGAACCGCACTCGGGGATACTTTCTGTAGTCGGGAATAACAACCAGAAAACCTCGGTCCGCGAAGGTTGATCCAATAAACCGATAGTCTTCCCTGGCGCCATGTGTCCAACGCCCACCGTAAAAAAAGACCACCACCTCAAACGGTTTCTTCGTATGATCAGCTGGAATGTATAGATCGAGTTTCTGTGCAGGATCGAACCCATACACCTGAGCCTTCACGACGACCGTTGTGTCGAAGTGCGTGGGAAGATTGGCGGCTACGAAGGCCGCTTGTGTGCAGGCAGACGAAGCCAGAAATAGGCCGGGGAGCAAGATCTGGAAACGCGAGGTTCTCGGGCTATTCATTGGAAATGTCGTCTTGCCGTGGGTCTCACCATCAGCAGCAAACCATCTATAGCATAGGGCCCATGGGAAACGTATTCCGGACCTCCTCTGTTATTACGTGTATGCGCCATGTCCTGACCGGCTTCTATTTAAGACTCGATGCGCTTGACAGGGGTAGAGTGGCTCAGTAAGATAGCGAAACCTTTAATGCTCATCCAGTGAGGTGGGCAAGGAGCCAACGATGGATGATAGTCCGGCTTTGACCGGTTTCAGCGTAACCTTCTCACTGCAGCTTGGTGAGGAGGTTTTTTTATGCCTAGAAGCTGAGCGGAATCGTGTATCGCGGTCGTTATTGATATGACTTCTCCAACGAACCAACCGCCCGAGCGGAAAGATGAAAAGGTGATCATGGATGCGGGAGATATCTCCCGTGCCATGGTGCGCATCGCGCACGAAATATTGGAGCGAAACAAGGGTGTGAAGGATCTGACGTTGGTCGGCATACGGACGGGAGGCGTGCATCTGGCGCATCGGCTCGTCAAACGGATCCAAAGTATCGAGGGTGTGCAAGTGCCGATCGGTGAACTGGATATCACACTCTATCGGGATGATCTGGCATTACGGAAAGATCAACCGATCCTGAGGAAAACCTCCGTCCCGTTCGATATGACGAATAAAGTGGTCGTGCTCGTAGACGATGTGTTGTTCACCGGCAGAACGATTCGAGCAGCTCTGGACGGCCTCATGGACCTGGGACGACCAGAAGAAATTCAACTCGCGGTGCTGGTCGATCGCGGACATCGTCAGCTGCCGATCAAGGCCAATTATATTGGCAAAAATCTACCGACCTCTCGGGACGAGCAGATTCGGGTGCTCTTGGAAGAGAGTGGGGAGGATGATCGGGTGGTCATCTTAAAGGGGTGAGGCGGAGGGTCGTATGAGCCTCAAGCGCAAAGATCTGTTGAGTCTTGCTTCTTTGTCTGCGGATGAAATCACGCTCATCCTGGAAACAGCCGATTCGTTCAAGGAGGTGACAGGGCGAGAAATTAAGAAGGTTCCGGCGCTGCGAGGCAAGACGGTCGTGAATCTGTTCTTTGAGCCGAGCACGAGAACCCGCACCTCCTTTGAGTTGGCGGCCAAGCGACTGAGTGCAGACGTGATCAACTTTGCACCCTCCTCCAGCAGCGTCGTGAAGGGGGAGACGCTGCTTGATACGGCTCGGAACATCGAAGCCATGCAAGCCGATATCATTGTGTTGCGGCACTCATCCGCCGGTGCGGCTGAAACACTCGCTCAGGGGGTCAAGTCATCTGTCATCAATGCCGGCGATGGATGGCACGAGCATCCGACCCAGGCCCTGCTCGACCTGTATACCATTCGGCAACGAGGGATGAATTTCCAGGGACTGCGCGTGGCGATCATCGGCGATGTGTCGCATAGCCGCGTCGCTCGTTCGAATATTTACGCGCTCATCAAGCTTGGTGCTGAGGTGCGCTTGGTCGGGCCACCGACGATGATGCCGTGCGGTGTGGAGAAGCTCGGACCAAAGGTGTATCACCACATGGACGAAGGCCTGCGCGATGTGAACGTCATCATGATGCTTCGGCTGCAACTGGAACGTCAAGGACGTGCGCTGTTCCCGACCATTCGTGAATATTCACGGCTGTATGGATTGACGGCGGAGCGGGTGCGGCTTGCGGATGCCGGTGTGATCGTGATGCATCCAGGGCCGATCAATCGAGGAGTCGAAATCGCGCCGGATGTGGCCGATAGCCTATCCTCAGTGATTCTCGACCAAGTTGCGAATGGGGTCGCCGTGCGGATGGGTGTGCTATATCTGATGTCCGGAGCCAACTCGTAGATCATGGACGTGTGTCAGAGAGGAGTGTTCGGTGTCAATTCTCATTAAAGATGGATATGTCATTGACCCAGGCCGATTCATCGGAACGGCTGATGTGCTGATCGAGGACGGGAAGATCTCGGCGGTAGGCCCAAATCTTTCCGCGCCTGGTGGGGGTCGCGTGATCTCCGCACATGGGAAGCTGGTGATGCCAGGGTTTGTTGATGTGCATGTCCACTTTCGTGAACCAGGATTTGAGTATAAAGAAACAATTCAGAGTGGCAGCGCCGCAGCGGTCGCTGGAGGCTTTGCGACGGTCTGTTGCATGCCGAACACGAGTCCGATCAATGACAATCAAGCGGTCACCGAGTTCATCCTCGAGCGGTCTCGATTGGCTGGTCTGGCGAACGTGTTGCCGATCGGCGCCATTACCAAAGGATCGGAAGGTAAGGAGTTGGCGGAGATTGGTGACTTGCGACGGTCCGGTTGTGTGGCGATTTCAGACGACGGGAAACCGGTGATGAACAGTTTGGTCATGCGGCGGGCGATGGAGTATGCGTTGGCGTTTGACCTCACGGTCGTCGATCATTGCGAGGATCTGCATCTGGCCGAAGGCGGCTGCATGAATGAAGGATTGATTTCGACCGAGCTGGGGTTGCCCGGCATTCCGGCCGCTGCCGAGGATGTCATGGTTGCGCGCAATCTGTCGCTCTCGGAGCTCACCGGAGCCCGGCTCCATCTGGCCCATATCAGTACGGCAGGGTCGGTTCGGATGGTCCGTGAGGCGAAAAGCCGAGGGATTCTTGTCACGGCCGAAGCTTGTCCGCATCACTTCACGCTCACGGAAGAGTTGGTGCGTGGATACAATACGCACGCCAAGATGAACCCTCCGTTGCGCACGTGGGACGATGTTCACGCGATCAAGGAAGGATTGCGAGACGGGACGATCGATGTGATCGCCACCGACCACGCGCCTCATGCGACGCAGGAGAAGCAACAAGACTTTACTGAAGCTCCGTTTGGAATCGTGGGCCTCGAAACGGCGCTCCCGTTGACATTGGGATTGGTGGAAGAAGGCGTGCTGTCACTGGAGCAAGCCGTGCACAAACTGACGTCTGCACCGGCAGCGGCGTTTGGACTCACCAAAGGGACCCTGGCCGTCGGTGCAGATGCCGATGTGGTGGTCGTGGATCAACATGAACAATGGGAAGTGGATCCGGCGAAGTTTCGGTCCAAGAGCCGGAATACTCCGTTTGCCGGTTGGAAGGTCAAAGGACGCGTGAACGTCACCATCGTCGGCGGCCGGGTCGTGTTTGAGACCGCTGTCACGGAGCAGTAGTACCGTGCGACCGGTGCCCCGTTGGGGGAAGATCGGTTGTGTGACGCTTGAGTGGGTGGCTCTTGCGGTATGGGTCGGAGGAATGATCGTACTCAGCGGGGCGGTCATTCCGGCCGTGTTCAACACATTCGGTGGGCAAGATTCCGGAGGAATGTTCTTGACCAAGGCGTTCGAGGGGTACCAACGGTTTGTCATGGGTGCCGGTGCGATTCTTGGTGCCGCCGCGTGGTTTCGCTGGTGGAGCAGGGATCCGGGGATAGCAGTCGGACGTACCGAAATGGTTGTGCTTCTTGTCATGGTCATGATCGCGGGGCTCATTATCATGCTCTTGCATCCCTATGCTGCGGAGCTTCAGGCACTGGCATTCGCAACGAGGGATGAAGCGGCGAAAAAGGCGGCATTGGAACGTTTCTTTCGTGTCCTGATGCCCATCAGGTCGCTGTATATGGTCAATCTCATCTTGGGTTTGATTCTGATTGGGATCAAGGCGAAACAGTCGATTGTTCAGGGTGGACGAGAACAGTGAAAAAGGCGTTGTTAGCACTGGCGGATGGGACGGTATTTGAAGGCCGTGCCCTAGGCTACGAAGGGGAAACAGTCGGCGAAGTGGTCTTCAATACGGCGATGACCGGCTATCAGGAGGTTTTGACTGATCCGTCATACAAGGGGCAGATCATCACGATGACGTGTCCCCATATCGGCAATTACGGTGCGACGCCGGAAGATATGGAATCGTGCAGGTTGTGGGCTGAGGGGTTCGTGGTGTTGGAGGCCAGTCGCCTCGTCAGCAACTGGCGAAGCACGTACACGATTCAGGAGATGCTAGTGGAGGCCAAGCTCGTGGCGATCGAAGGAATCGACACGAGAGCCTTGACGAGACATGTGCGTGAGCATGGGTCGCAACAGGGCATCATTACACATGTCGATTTGGATCACGCGAGAGCTGTTGGTCGAGCCAAGCAGGCGCCCGGCATTATCGGTCGAGACTTGGTGAGGGAGGTGACCTGCGCTCGTTCCTATGAATGGACGACAGGCTCAGGCGAGTGGCGTCCAGCAACGGCAACCGAGGGCGCGGTTGATGAAAGGCGTACTCGTTGGCACGTGGTGGCCTATGATTTTGGGATCAAACACAATATATTGAGACGATTGGTGGATGTCGGTTGCCACGTGACGGTTGTGCCTGCTGCGACGTCTGCCGCAGAGGTCGCGGCGCTACGGCCGGACGGAGTGTTTCTTTCCAACGGCCCCGGTGATCCGGAAGGCGTGCCCTATGCCGTGAAGGCAGTAGAGGGCCTGATCGGGCGTTTCCCCATATTCGGCATTTGTCTCGGTCATCAGATTCTCTGCTTAGCCTTCGGTCTCAAGACCTACAAGTTGAAATTCGGCCATCATGGCGCCAACCATCCCGTGATGGATCTCCGAACGAGAAAAGTGGACATCACATCGCAGAATCATAATTTCGCCGTGCAGGGGACGGGGTCCCTTACGGACGTGCCGAAGGCTCCTTCGGTGGTTGAGACGCGCTATGGGAAGCTCGCGCTCACGCATCTCAGCTTGAATGATTATTCGATCGAGGGCATGGTGTGTATGGACCATCCGGTCTTTTCGGTGCAGTACCATCCGGAGGCAGCACCGGGGCCTCACGACGCCTCCTACTTATTCGAAGAATTCATCCGACTTATGGAGAAACAACATGCGTAATTGTCTCGTCATGGCTGTGATCGGACTCTTCGTGTCTGGCTGCACCTTCAACTTTCCGCTCTTTCCAGGCCCAGGACCGCTGCAAGAGGCGCAGGTCGATGGGAAGGGAAAAGCCAAGGTGTTGCTGATCGAGATCTCCGGAGTCATCAGCTCTCAGGAGAAAGAGGGATTCCGTCCGGCGCCCAGTATGATTGCCAGCATAAAGGAGCAGCTGTCTCGGGCCGCAAAGGATGAGCACGTCAAGGCCATCGTCCTCCGTATCAATACACCTGGTGGAACGGTCACGGCCTCGGACATTATTCATCATGAACTCAAGACCTTCAAGGCGACGCGGAAGATCCCTATCATCGCCTCCATCATGGATATCGGGACATCAGGGGGATACTATATTGCCGCGGCTGCCGACACCGTCCTGGCCCATCCCTCATCCGTTACCGGCAGCATCGGCGTCATCATGCTTACGGTGAATGCCACAGGGTTATTGGAAAAGATCGGAGTGGAGGCGACCGCGGTGACCTCAGGACCCCGCAAGGATATGGGCTCACCGTTTCGAACCATGACAGCGGAGGAACGAGCCATCTTCCAAGGACTCATCGATTCGTTCTATCACCGGTTCTTGACCATCGTGCAGGAAGGCCGGTCCAACCTGCAGATGGAGCAGATCAAACGATTGGCCGACGGGCGAATCTACACAGGCGAACAGGCCAAAGCAGCAGGATTGGTCGATGAGATCGGGTATCTTGAGGACGCGGTTGAATTGGCTAAGCAGAAGGCGGGGATCACCGAAGCCCGTGTTGTGACCTACCAGCGCCCCGGAGAATATTCCAACAATGTCTATTCCAGGCTCCTGGCCCCTGGTGCCCTGGCAGGCTTGGCGGAGCTTGATCTGAGTTCGTTTGTGAGAGGGGGGACGCCACAGTTCATGTATCTGTGGGTGCCGTAGCTGAGGAGCGGCGTCGATCGTCACGAATGGTAATATAATGATACTGATCAGGTATGATCGAGCAGATCAACATGGCGCAGGGGAAAGACCAAGAGATCAGCACAGTATTCTCGACACCCATCGGCCGGCGAACCCTGTTGCAGCGAGCGGTTCGTGGGGGGATGGGGTTATACGGTCTCGCTGGTATGGCGGCCGTCGGAGGGCTGCTGTCCACGCTGACGGGGTGCGTGCGTGCACCCGGTACGGCTCGGGAGCAATTTATCTATATCTCCGAGGAGAAAGAAATGGCGATGGGCATCGCCGATTTTCGGTCTTTGCTGCGTAAGGCGCCCATCAGCGACGACCTTGCGTTGAATGAAATGGTCAATCGCGTCGGGCGGCGCATTGCGGCGGTCGCGAACAAACCTGAATATCAATGGGAATTTGCCATCATCAAAGACGACCGCACCATCAATGCGTTTGCGTTGCCTGGAGGGAAGGTGGGGATTTTTACCGGAATCTTGAAGATGACAAAGAATGAGGACGGCTTGGCGACTGTCATCGGACATGAGGTGGCGCATGCGCTTCAGCGCCACGGAGCCGAGCGGTATAGTCGGAGCATTCTCGAAATGATCGGACAAGTCGGTGCGCTGGCGGCCGGTGCTGCTGTCGGGCGTCCGGATGCCGCGATGGCGGCGATGAGCGCGTACGGAGTAGGAGTGTCCTTGCCGTTCGGCCGAAAACAAGAGTCCGAAGCGGACTACATCGGGCTCAAGCTGATGGCGCAGGCCGGCTATGATCCGCGAGAGGCAGTCCCGTTTTGGGAGCGCATGAGTGGCTGCCCTCGACAAATGATCGACAAAGTCTGTTTTCGGTCGCAGCATAATATCCCAGAGTTTCTTTCAACTCATCCTTCCGATATCGCGCGCATCAACCAAATCGAAGCGTGGATCCCTGAAGCCTTGCAGTATTACCATGCCGCACAGGGAGGTGAAGGGCCTGCGCCAACTCCCTATCAACCGCTGATTGGGCCACTGCTTCCAACCAGTTAAGCCGACTATCACGACACGATGCCAAAACGCACAGACATTCAGTCAATTCTCATGATCGGGTCTGGTCCCATCGTCATCGGGCAAGCCTGTGAGTTCGATTATTCCGGAACTCAAGCCTGCAAGGCACTCAAGGCGGAAGGCTATCGGGTGATCCTCATCAACAGCAATCCCGCGACGATCATGACGGATCCGGAGATGGCGGATCGGACCTATGTGGAGCCCATCACCGTCGAAGTGGTTGAACGCGTGATTGCTCGTGAACGCCCTGATGTCTTGCTTCCGACCATGGGCGGGCAGACCGCGCTGAACACCACGATGGGGCTTGTGAAGCACGGCGTCCTTGAGAAATACGGCGTGACGCTGATCGGCGCATCGGCGGAAGCCATTCATAAAGCAGAAGATCGCGAAGCGTTCAAACAGGCGATGGAACGAATCGGTCTCCGTGTACCGAAGAGCGGCACGGCACACAGTCGGCAGGAAGCCGTGGCCGTTCTGGAAATAGTCGGATTTCCCGCGATCATTCGACCGTCGTTTACGATGGGGGGGACGGGGGGGAACATTGCGTATAACCGAGAGGAATTTGAGAAACTGACCGATTGGGCACTGGCGATGAGCCCGGTCAGCCAAGTGTTGATCGAGGAATCAGTCATCGGATGGAAAGAGTACGAGCTCGAGGTGATGCGGGATCGGAACGATAATGTCGTCATCGTGTGCCCCATCGAAAATTTTGACCCGATGGGCGTGCACACCGGTGACAGTATCACCGTTGCACCGGCCATGACGTTGACCGACAAGGAGTATCAGCGAATGCGGGATGCGGCGCTTCGCGTCATCCGCGAGATCGGCGTCGATACGGGTGGATCGAATATTCAATTCGGCGTCAACCCGACAAACGGTGAGATGGTCGTCATCGAGATGAACCCTCGGGTGTCCCGAAGTTCGGCGCTCGCCTCAAAGGCGACCGGATTTCCGATCGCAAAAATCGCTGCCAAGCTCGCCGTCGGATACACATTGGATGAAATCACCAATGACATTACCGGTGTGACAAAGGCTTCGTTCGAACCGACGATCGACTATGTGGTGGTGAAAATTCCTCGGTTCGCGTTCCAGAAGTTCAAAGGATCTGATCCGACCTTGACCACGCAAATGAAGTCGGTCGGCGAAGTGATGGCGATCGGACGCACGTTCAAAGAATCGCTGCAGAAGGCCATCCGCTCCTTGGAGTTGGAACTGAACGGTTTGGTATCTAGGTTTGGGCTTGACCGAGGCGTACCGGCCGACTTCGATCGACAGCAGGCTGCCGACAAACTTGATCGTATGCTGCGCAACCCGCTTCCGGAACGGCTGTGGTACCTGGCTGATGCCATGCGACTGGGATTGACGGACAAGGAGTTGTGTGAGACGACCATGGTCGATCCGTGGTTCCTGGCGCAGGTGAGGCAGTTGATCGATTGTGAACGTACTCTTGTCGGCCATGCTGCCGATCCGGGGGCGGTGTTGAACGGTGAACTGCTCTGGGATGCGAAAGAACTTGGATTCTCGGATGATCGGATTGCGTCCTTGCTTGGGTGTGATGCGGCCGTCGTCGCGGGAGCGCGCAGGCAACATCCGACCCGAGGGGTCACCTATAAGCGAGTGGATACCTGCGCCGCAGAGTTTGAGGCGCAGACTCCGTACCTCTACTCCACCTATGGACGAGAGTGCGAAGCCAGGCCGTCTGACCGGAAGAAAGTTGTGATTCTCGGCGGAGGTCCGAATCGCATCGGGCAGGGGATCGAGTTCGACTACTGTTGTGTCCATGCCGCCATGGCGCTACGAGAAGACGGGATCGATACGATCATGGTGAATTGCAACCCTGAAACCGTGAGCACCGATTACGACACGTCGGATCGACTCTATTTTGAACCACTCACGCAAGAAGATGTCCTCAACCTGATTGATCGCGAGCAACCGATCGGGGTGGTCCTACAATTCGGTGGTCAGACGCCATTGAAACTTGCGCTTCCGTTATCGAAGGCCGGTGTGAAGATTCTTGGGACAAGTCCGGATGCGATTGATTTGGCGGAAGATCGTGAACGGTTCCGTGAACTGCTGACGAAATTAGGATTACGGCAGGCGGAAAGCGGAATGGCTCGATCAATCGAAGAATCCGTACAGATTGCTGGGAAGATCAGCTATCCGGTGATGGTCCGGCCGTCCTACGTGTTGGGTGGGCGTTCGATGCAGATCGTCTATGACGAAGCCGGCCTATTGGAGTATATGCAGTCGGCGGTGAAAGCCTCGCCGAATCATCCGGTATTGATCGACAAGTATCTGGCCGACGCGATTGAAGTCGATGCGGATGCGATTTCAGACGGAGAAACCGTCGTGGTTGCCGGCATTATGGAGCATATCGAGGAGGCGGGTGTGCATTCAGGAGACTCTGCCTGCTCGCTTCCTCCCTACACATTGGACGTGGATATTATCAATGAGATCGAGCGTCAAATGCGCATATTGGCGTTAGAACTCGGAGTGATCGGTCTGATGAATGCACAGTTTGCCGTGAAAGGCCGGACGATTTATGTGCTTGAGGTGAATCCTCGAGGGTCTCGCACTGTGCCGTTCGTCAGCAAGGCGATCGGCATGCCGCTCGCAAAGTTGGCCATGAAAGTCATGATGGGAAAGACCCTCAAGGAACTCGACTGCACCAGCGCTCCCGTTCCTGGACACTTCTCGGTGAAGGAAGCCGTCTTTCCCTTCAATAAATTCCCCGGCGTTGATGTGCTATTGGGGCCGGAGATGAAGTCGACCGGCGAAGTCATGGGGATTGACGGGGATTTTGGATGGGCGTTCGCCAAATCGCAAGCGGGGGCAGGCGCAGGGCTTCCGACAGGCGGGACCGCGTTTATCAGCGTGAAAGAATCCGATCGCCCCGCGGCGCTTGCGGTCGGTCAGGTGTTGAGCAGGTTAGGGATGCGCATTCAGGGAACGAGCGGAACGGCCGGATTCTTGCGCGAGCACGGGCTGTCCGCGGAGGTCGTCAACAAGGTGACCGAAGGGAGACCTCACATCGTGGACCACATTAAGAATGGCTCGGTGGCGCTCGTGGTCAATACCGTGCGAACGGCCTCGGCTCATGCTGATTCATTGTCGATCAGGCGGGAGGCCTTGCATCGGGGGATTCCCTATTTCACCACCATGCGAGGCGCCCATGCGGCGGCCATGGGAATCGAGGCCATCCTGAAAAAACCCCTATCGATTCGGTCTTTGCAGGAGTATCATCCGTCCTAACCTATCCAGGAGTCTGGAATATGCCCACACCGATTACCAAGAAAGGGTATGAGGCCCTCAAAGCGGAGTTGAGTCGGCTACGGAAAACCGAGCGGCCGAAAGTGATTGAGGCAATCGCGGAGGCCAGGGCCCATGGCGACCTCAGTGAGAATGCCGAGTATGATGCGGCCAAAGAGCGACAAGGATTCATCGAGTCGCGGATCTCGGAGCTTGAGACGAAACTGGCGGAAGCCCGTGTGGTCGAGATCACGGGACGCACGAGCGATACCGTCGTGTTTGGTGCGACGGTGTCGGTCGTTGAGCAAGAGACGCAGGCTCAGAAACAATATATGCTGGTCGGTCAGGATGAAGCCGATATGAAGTTCAACAAGATTTCGGTGCAGTCTCCTGTCGGGCGGGCCCTCATCGGGAAGCGTGTCGGAGACTTTGTCGAAGTCAAGACTCCCGTGAAAATGGTCGAATACGAGGTCGTGGAGATCAAGTTCGAGGAATGCTGACGTGCCGGCGTCACGCCCGCTCATTGCCCTTCTAACAGATTTTGGCGAGCGTGACTGGTTCGTCGCGAGCATGAAGGGTGTGATCCTCACACTCAGCCCCAGCGCCAGAATCGTCGATATCTCCCACCAAATTCCTTCTCATCACATCGATGAAGCGAGTTACGTGCTCGGCGCGTGTTATCGCCATTTTCCACAAGGGACCATCTATGTCTGTGTGGTCGATCCCGGAGTCGGCAGCGCCAGGCGCGCGATTCTTGCCACCACATCGCGCTATTGGTTTTTAGCGCCGGATAACGGTCTGCTCAGTCATGTGCTCGAACAGGAACAGGACGTGAAGATCCGGCAGATTGAAGAGGAACGCTATCGGCTGCCGTCCGAAGGGACGACATTTGACGGACGCGATCTATTCGCCCCAGTCGCCGCCTTGCTGGCCAATGGAGAACCGCCGTCATTTTTTGGACCAGTGATCAACGATCCCATGAAGAGCTTGGTCTGGGCCCCGCAGCAACAAGGGCAAATTGTGGTCGGACGAATTGAATATATCGACCGATTCGGAAACCTGATCTCGAATGTCACGGCAAAGCAGGTTCGGGAATTTCAAGCGACCATCGGACTGGCCAAGATCGAGATTCAAATCGGAACACATATCGTGACTAAGGTGGTGGGGAGCTACAGCCAAGGTGATAGGCAGATTCCTGCGGCCCTGATCAATAGTAGCGGGTTCTTGGAAATCTTCCTTCAGGAAGAGAACGCGGCTTGCTGCCTCCAAGTCGATGTGGGAACGGAGTTGCGACTCTGTTGAAGGCATTACTTCATCGCCTTGTCGATGTGATCGCAGACATGACTGGAAAATGGAATTGAACAGGTAAACGCCGGCGACACGGCGTTCAAGACATGCATGGAGCGATCGTTGCCCTCCAAGACGAAATCCATTTCAAGCTTCCTCTTTGTGATGTCGAGAAGCTGAGCCCTGATTCCTGGCCTTCCCCATGTTTGGTAGTTCCGCTCGTCCACTCCTTCCGCGAGGACCGATGCCAGTGAGACCATTCTGCTCCGAGAGTATTTGGCGATTTCCTCTATCGCCAAACGTCTGAAGTCGAATCCTGCTCCTGTGAGGAGGCCGAGCCCACGACTTGCGACTTCAACCAACTCACCGACATTGAAATTGCTCATTCCCTCATAGTTTTCCCGCCAGAGAGCCGGAATGGCCGTCGGGCCGATCTTCGCCTTCCCGTCTGCTGTGATCGTGAAGTGAACGCCAAGAAACGGATTCCTGAGATCCGGAACGGGATAGATGTTGGTGCGAATTGCGCCGGGTGGCTCATCGGAGTAAAGGTAGAGGCCTTTGAACGGCAGAATCCGATATTTTTCCGAGAATCCAAAGTCCATGGCAATCTTATCCGCGTAGAGGCCTGCGGCGTTCACAACATAGCCTGCTTCAATGGTGTCATGGTTTGTGCGGACTGCGCTGTTCAGGCGCCCTCGATAGGCGGTACCGCACTGAATGGTGACGCCTTCTCGGGTTGCATCCTGTTGCATGGCCTCGATGACGTGAAGGGGTTTCACCGTTGAGGTGCGAGGTGAGAACAATGCCCGTTGGTACGTTTTGACCCGAGGTTCAATGGACTTGGCCTCTCGGTCTGTCATGGCCTGCAGTTCGATACCATTGATCTGACCTCGTCGCAGTAGTTCATCGAGCGCCGGTAAATCGGTGGCATCCTTGGCCACGACGAGTTTGCCGCATTTATTCAGGGGAATGCGTTTCTCCTCGCAGTAGGCTGTGAGCCGTTCGCTGCCGAGCCGCGTAAACTTCGCCTTCAGGCTGTCCGGCGAATAATAGAAGCCCGCGTGGAGCACTCCGCTGTTTCGGCCACTCGCATGGGCGCCGCAGGAGGGCTCCTTTTCGATCAACAACACGCGTGCGTCGCTACGGCGTCGGCGCAGCTCTCGAGCGATGCTCAAGCCGATGACTCCACCGCCGATGACGAGGAAATCGCAGGTTTGCATAGAATAGGTCTGTCCGTAAGGAATGCGATTGAGAGTTAGTCGATCTGCAGAGTCTCTATGGATTCCTTGAGGATTTCCATCATTTTCTTCAGCTCGTCGACGGTTGTCGAGAGCGGTGGCATAAGCACAAGCACGTTCCCGATCGGTCTGAGAATCAGCCCCTTGGACCGGGCGATCGTTGCCACGCGATGACCAGCTTTGACCCGAAACGGATAAGGTTCTTTCGTCGTCCGGTCGCAGACCAATTCGATACCAGCCATGAATCCGGCTTGACGGATATCTCCGACATGCGGCAGGTCTTGGAAAGGCCGGAGCAGTCGCGCCAATAGCTTGATCTTGGGTTGTAACCGTACCAACGTCTTCTCATTTTGGAAGACCTCGAGATTGGCGAGCGCCAAGGCGCAGCCGAGCGGATTGCCGGTGAAGCTGTGGCCGTGGAAGAAGGTCTTGAACTCGTCGTATCTCCCTAGAAAGCCCTGGTAGATTTCATCAGTCGCCAAGGTAGCTGCCAGCGGCATATAGCCACCCGTGAGTCCTTTGCTGATGGCCATGAGGTCCGGCGTAACCTGTTCGTGCTGGCAGGCAAACATTTTGCCTGTTCTTCCGAACCCGGTTGCGACTTCATCGGCAATCAAGAGCACGTCGAATTGTGTGCAGAGGTCTCGGATTCGCTTGAGATATCCTGCTGGGTGACGAATCGTACCCGCGGCTGCTTGCATCATTGGCTCGATGATGAAACCGGCGAGGTCACGATGACGCGCTTTTAGAATCTGTTCGATCGGGTCGATGCAGGCCATCTTGCACGTCGGGTAGGTGAGGTGGAGCGGACAGCGGTAACAATGTGGCGGTTCCGCTTCAAGGGTGGGAAAGAGCAGCGGTTTGAAGCGAGAATGGAAGAGGTCGATGTTGCCGACGCTGACGGCCCCGATCGTATCTCCATGATAGGCGAGTTTCAGGTGGAGAAATGTGTTCTTTGGCCCCGCTTCAGGATGTCGCTGCTGCCAGTACTGGACAGCCATCTTCAATGCGATTTCGACCGCCGTCGAGCCGTTGTCGGAATAGAAGACACGGGTGAGTCCCTTCGGAGCAATTCGAATCAGCTCTCGCGCCAGTTCGATGGCTGGTGGGTTGGAAAGACCTAGGAAGGTTGAGTGGGCGATTTTGTCGAGTTGCGTCTTGAGTGCACGATCAAGAACCGGATGTCGATGCCCGTGCAGATTCACCCAGATGGACGAGGTGCCGTCGAGATACTTCTTCCCTTCCGTATCAATCAGGTAGGAACCCTTTCCACGCTCAATAATGAGTGGCTCATCCTGCTCCCACTCCTGCATCTGGGTAAACGGATGCCAGAGGTATCGATGGTCCCAGTTGATCAGCTGACGCGTTGAGGGTGGTCGTGCCATGATGCTTCAATCTTGATCATGCAGCACCATACCATGCGGTTCTCCATCGCGAATCGAGGCAGCGCTCCTACACGTCGGCAGAGTGAAGATCGCGTGACGAGACAATCAGTCTGGTGCGGGGCGTGATTATAAGGGTGGGTGATGTCTTTGACAACCTCCAAAGCAGTTACTATAATGAACCGATTTTTTACTCATGGACTAGGATTTGCAAAGCCTTATACGCAACTTTTCCATAATCGCTCATATCGATCACGGCAAATCAACCCTCGCTGACCGGTTCCTAGAAGCTACTGGCGCAGTCACTGCACGAGAGGCGAAAGAGCAGATCCTCGATGCCATGGACCTCGAGCGGGAACGTGGCATTACGATCAAAGCCCACGCAGTGGCCATCAAGTACCGGGCAGAGGATGGAAAGACGTATGCCTTGCATTTGATCGATACGCCGGGGCATGTCGATTTCACGTATGAAGTCTCACGGAGCCTCGCGGCTTGCGAGGGGGCACTGTTGCTCGTTGATGCGACGCAGGGCGTGCAGGCGCAGACCATTGCCAATGTGAATTTGGCGATGGCCAATAACCTCACGATTATTCCCGTGATCAATAAGATTGATTTGGCCAGTGCGGATGTCGAAAGCACCAAACATTCGATCTCCGAGGTGCTCCAACTCGAAGCCGACGAGGCGCTCCCCATCAGTGCGAAGGAAGGGAAAGGGGTGCCGGCAGTCTTGGAAGCGATCATCGCCCGGGTTCCTCCTCCTTCCGGTGATCCGCAAGCTCCGCTCAAAGCGCTTATTTTCGATTCTTGGTTTGATAATTATCAAGGTGTGATTGTCCTCGCGCGGCTGGTAGATGGATCGATCAGGCCCGGCATGAAGATCAAAGTCATGTCCAACAACCGGACGTTTGAAGTTATGGAAGTCGGCCAGTTCACCCCCAAACGGACCAAGAAGGCCGAATTGCTGACCGGTGAAGTCGGCTACCTGTGCGCCAATATGCGGGAAGTGGCCGATGTCAAGATCGGTGATACCCTGACGGATACCGTCACACCGACCGCTGCGCCGTTTCCGGGGTACAAAGACGTCAAACCGTTGGTCTTTTGCGGTCTGTATTCCACGGACACCGCGAAGTACGAGGACCTTCGGGATGCCTTGGTCAAACTTCGATTGAACGATTCGTCGTTTGCATACGAGCCTGAAACCTCCCTTGCCCTGGGATTTGGGTTCCGCTGTGGGTTCCTGGGCTTGTTGCATATGGAGATCATTCAGGAGCGGTTGGAGCGAGAGTATGGGTTGACTCTGATTACCACCGCTCCGACCGTGGTGTACCATGTCACCACTACCAAGGGTGAGGTGTTGCAGATCGACAACCCGGCGGAATTGCCCCCTCCTAACAATATCACCACGTTCGAAGAGCCGTTCATTTTGGCGACGGTCATTACGCCCGAGCGATACATGGGGGCCATCCTGCAGCTGTGCCAGGAACGGAGAGGCATTCAGCGAAGCCTCCAGTTTCTTGATCCCACCCGAGTGATGATCAGTTACGAACTGCCGTTAAACGAAGTGATTCTTGATTTTTACGACAAGCTGAAATCCAGAACGCAGGGCTATGCCTCGCTCGATTATGAATTGCTCGGATACCGCGAATCCGATTTAGTGAAGATCGATATCTTGCTCAACGGCGAGGCGGTGGATGCGCTGTCGTTCATCACGCATCATGAGCGTGCGTACCATCGCGGTCGTCAAATGGCGGAAAAGATGAAAGAGCTGATTCCGCGGCAAATGTTCGAAATCGCGATTCAGGCGGCCATCGGTAACAAGATCATTGCGCGCGAGACCATCGGCGCGATGAAGAAGAACGTCACGGCCAAATGCTACGGCGGTGATATCACGCGGAAACGCAAATTGCTGGAAAAGCAAAAAGAAGGGAAGAAACGGATGAAAGCGGTCGGCAGCGTGGAAGTTCCCCAAGAAGCGTTCTTAGCGATTTTAAAGGTCGGAGACGAATGAGCCTTGATCAGAACCCTAGAAATGCAGATAAATTGTCAGGTTCTCCACGTGTCGGGGATCCCGCCTCAATTTCCGGGGCTAAGGTGACGGAGAACGCGGACCAATCAGGACGGAAGTCCATCGTTCGGGAGTATGCCGAAGCGATCATCGTAGCCATGTTGCTCGCCTTCGCCATCCGCGTCTTTGTGGTGCAAGCGTTCAAGATTCCGTCGGGTTCGATGATTCCCACGCTGCAGATCGGAGATCACATATTGGTCAGCAAACTGTCCTACGGTCTCCAGTGGCCGACGGATTGCAAAATGCTCATGAGCTTTCCCCCGGTGAATTGCTACACCTCCACCACCGTGGTCACATTCGGCAAGCCGCAGCGTGGCGACATCGTCGTATTTCGTTTTCCGGAAGACGAAGAAAAGGACTTCATCAAGCGGATCGTGGGACTGCCTGGAGACACGATCCAGCTTCGGAACAAGGTCGTGCTCGTGAACGGCCAACCGCTCGACGATAAAGCCTTTACCCAACGAATCGACCCAGGAATTATCGAGAGTACCATCAACCCGCGTGATAATTTTGGACCAGTGATGGTCCCTGAAGGATCGTATTTTGTCATGGGAGACAATCGCGACCAGAGTCTGGACAGCCGGTTCTGGGGCTATGTGCGAGAAGAAAAGATCCGCGGCAAGGCATTTCGGATCTATTGGTCCTGGAATGGTCAAGGGAATTGGACGGAGTGGGTTCGATGGGAACGATTCGGCAAAGCCATCCAGTAAAAAACGACACCGGCGCTTCGCGTCCGCATGGAGGTTCGAGTGAGGGGAGCGAGGCTCCCTCACCGAAGGCACTCCGCCTGCATCTGCAACGATTTCCCAAGGCGTCGGTCCTGGTTATCGGCGACCTGATCCTCGATCATTACGTCATGGGGAGGGTGAGCCGGATTTCTCCGGAAGCACCGGTCCCTGTGGTCCACGTCGAATCCGAATCACTCCGACTCGGCGGGGCCGCCAACGTCTACAGCAATATCCTGGCGTTGGGTGGGAAGGCTCATCTGTGTGGTGTGATCGGGGCCGACCCAAGTGGAAAGCAATTGGTCGCGGAATTGGGGCACACCCGGGGATTGCTTGGTGGAATTGTGGTCGATCGGGAGCGACCGACCACGAGAAAAAGTCGAGTCATCGCGCATAACCAGCAGATCGTCCGGTATGACATCGAAGGTCGTAGCGAGTTGAAGGCGGTCCTGAGACAGAAGATTCTTCGGTATGTGGAATCGAGGATGCGGGAATTGTCCTGCATCGTCGTATCTGACTATGCCAAAGGCGTCGTCTCCTCGGTCTTAATGTCAGAAATCACGAGGCTTGCCGCGCTACGAAGGGTTCCGGTCATCGTGGATCCCAAGGTTGAGCATTTCAACTTCTATAAAGGTGTCACCGTCATCACGCCGAACCATCTGGAGGCCACGCAGGCATCGGGGATGCATGGAGACGACAACCAAACGATCAACGAAGCGGGAGCCATGATCCGTCAGCGATTGGGGTGTCAGTCGGTTCTGATCACGCGCGGTGAAAAAGGCATGAGTCTGTACGGCGGTGATGGCGCGTCCTGGCATCTGCCGACCAAGGCCAGGCAGGTCTACGACGTCACTGGTGCCGGAGATACCGTCATCGGAACGCTTGCGTTGGCCCTTGGGGCTGGTGCCGATATCAAAACCGGGGCGATCATGGCCAACTATGCGGCCGGCATCGTGGTGGGGATGGTCGGTACGGCGACCGTTTTGCCGAAACAATTATCCGAGGCCTTTGGGGATGAATAAGTCTTCACGATCGGTCACGGTTGTGATTCCTGCGCGGTATGGTTCCTCACGATTTCCAGGGAAGCCGCTTGTCGAACTGAACGGCAAACCGATGATTCAGCATGTCTATGAACGGGCGGTGGCTTGCCGTGCGGCGTCAGACGTGTTGGTGGCGACCGATGATGAGCGGATCAAACAGGCGGTCGAACGGTTTGGCGGTCGAGCGATGCTCGTCACGGGCGAGTACCGGACCGGGACAGACCGGGTCGCTGCGGTGGCTCGCATGTTTACCGGCGACTGCTTTGTCGATTTACAGGGCGACGAAATTCCGCTGAATCCAGAGTTGCTGACCGATCTTATCGAGCCGTTTTGTGAAAGCGGCGCGAGTATGGGGACGCTCAAACGGGTGATGGATCCGACGGAAGATCTGCTCCATCCTGCTGTGGTCAAAGTAGTGACCGATACCAAAGGCGATGCCCTGTATTTTTCACGAGCTCCAATCCCATTCGTCCGAGATGATCCGAGCAGGCAGGTAGTCGGAGGACTTCATTATATTCATCTGGGGCTGTACATCTATACGAAAGAGACCCTGCTTCGATTGGCAGCGTTGCCGACGAGCCGCTTGGAGGATGCTGAAAAGCTGGAACAGCTCCGTGCGTTGGACCATGGGATTCGCATCCGCGTATGGGAAACGAAGCATGCCTCGTTGCGGGTCGATCAACCTGAAGATGTCCCCGGCGTCGAGGAGCAACTGCGGGAGTTTGAGGCAGTCAAGCGTGAATTGCAGAACAGCAAGGTGTTTTTTAAGTAAGTCGCACAGATCCAGTTCGGATCGGATCGAGCTGATGGCCATCAACGAGGGCAATCATGAGTAAATTCATTTTTGTGACCGGGGGTGTGGTCTCGTCACTCGGGAAAGGCCTGGCCTCGGCCTCCATCGGAAACCTGCTGGAGAGCCGGGGGTTGAAGATCACCTTCCTGAAACTGGATCCGTACATTAACGTCGATCCCGGGACGATGAATCCCTATCAACATGGGGAAGTCTATGTCACGGACGATGGCGCTGAGACGGATCTGGACCTCGGGCATTACGAACGGTTCACGAGCTTGTCGTTGACCAAGGAGAGCAATTACACGACCGGTCGGATTTATCACTCCGTGATCACGAAGGAGCGGCGCGGTGATTATCTTGGGGGAACGGTGCAAGTCGTGCCGCATGTGACGGATGAGATCAAGCAGACGATCATGCGTATCTCGAAGGGGATCGACGTCACGATCGTCGAAATCGGCGGCACGGTCGGTGATATTGAAAGCTTACCGTTTCTCGAAGCCATCCGGCAGATGCCGTACGATGTGGGCCGCGACAACGTGTTGTATGTCCATCTGACCTTAGTGCCATACATCGGAACGGCAGGTGAGCTAAAAACGAAGCCGACACAACATTCGGTCAATAAGTTGCGTGAGATTGGGATTCAACCCAATATTCTGCTGTGTCGAACCGACCGCTACATTCCACCGGAACTCAAGGGCAAAATCGCCATGTTCTGTAACGTGGACAAGGATGCCGTCATTACTGCGAAAGACGTCGAGACCATCTACGAGGTGCCGATCGTGTTTCGAAAGGAGGGATTGGACGAATTGATCGTCCGTCAGCTCCATATGGAAACCGGCCAGCCTAATCTTCGCGAGTGGGATGCGATGGTTCAGAAGATCAAGCGGCCCAAGCATGAAATCTCCGTAGCCTTGGTGGGGAAATATGTGGGGCTGAAGGAATGCTACAAGAGCTTGGGAGAAGCCCTGGTCCATGGCGGAATCGACCATGAAACGAAGGTTCATATCAGTTGGATCGAATCAGAAGACATCGAACGCCAAGGGACCGAACGTATCTTGCGCGAGGCGGACGGCATCCTGATTCCGGGCGGGTTCGGGAACAGAGGAATCGAGGGAAAGGTCACCACGATCACGTATGCGCGGGAACGTCAGGTGCCGTTTCTCGGTCTGTGTTTGGGCATGCAATGCGCCGCAATCGAGTTTGCGCGGAATGTGGCCGGGTTGGCCGACGCCAACAGCGCCGAGTTCGACGAGCGATCGCCACATCCCGTCATTCATCTCATGCCCGATCAACATGCCGTGAGTGATAAAGGCGGGACCATGCGCCTCGGTTCGTATCTCTGTAAACTGGGGGAGGGGACGCTGGCGCAGAAGATGTACGGAGTGGGTGAAGTCCGTGAGCGCCATCGTCATCGGTATGAGTTCAACAACGCCTATCGTGAACAACTGACCGCCAAGGGACTGGTCCTGAGCGGGCTGTCTCCGGATGGTCGCCTTGTCGAGATCATCGAGTTGAAGAATCATCCCTGGTTTTTGGGCACCCAGTTCCATCCGGAGTATCGTTCCCGTCCGCACCACCCACATCCGCTCTTCAGCGGGTTTGTGGGAGCGGCGTTGCGACGAAAGCTTGGGCATTAGGGCGAGATGCTGAAACCGACCTCCAACTGCGTTCTCGGCTTATCAAAATCCTCAACGTACCCCAGAGGGTACGCCTCCGGTTTTGATTCGCCTGCGGCCTTGTTGGAATGCCGGTGTGATCATCCCGCGTGAAGAACGGCGAAACGTTATGGCGCACGAAGTTCAAATCGGTTCTTTCCGAGTCGGCCAAGGGCAACCTCCGTTTCTCATTGCCGGACCGTGCGTGATTGAGAGCGAACAGATCGTCATGGAGACGGCCGGCCGGATCTCCGAGATTGCCAAGGCCTTGGGAATGCCGTACATTTTTAAATCGTCCTTCGATAAGGCCAATCGAACCTCCATCACATCATTTCGCGGCCCTGGTCTTGAGAAGGGGCTTGCGGTCCTCACGAAAGTCAAAGACCAGTTGCGCGTGCCCATCCTGACGGATGTGCATACGGAAGAACAGGCGACGGAAGCCGGGAAGATAGTGGACGTGTTGCAAATTCCGGCATTCCTCTGCCGGCAGACGGATCTGCTGATCGCGGCCGCCAAGACGGGCGCCGTCGTGAACGTCAAGAAAGGCCAATTTCTCTCGCCTCGTGAAATGGGCAATGCCGTGAAGAAGATCGAGGAGTGCGGAAGTCGTCGAATTGTCCTCACTGAACGCGGCTCGTCATTCGGCTACAACAACCTCGTCGTCGACATGCGGTCCTTCCCTATCATGCGGGGGTTCGGCTATCCTGTGGTCTTTGATGCGACCCATAGCGTGCAGTTGCCGGGTGGGGGAGGCACCACCTCAAGCGGCCAACGTGAATTTGTGGAGCCGTTGGCCTGTGCTGCGGCCGGAGCCGGTGTCGACGGATTTTTCATGGAAGTCCATCCGAGTCCTGACGAAGCCTTGTCAGATGGACCCAATATGGTTCCGTTGCATCAATTAAAACCGTTATTAGAGCGGGTTCTGCGAGTATGGAACGCGACAAACCAGCGAAGCTGACACAGACTGTTCGACCCTCGAAGGCAGAGAAAGGCCAAGGCAGTCTTGCCGAGGGACGGCGCGTGCTCGAAATCGAAGCGCGTGCGGTCGAAGCCTTAATCGAGCGACTGGACGATCGGTTCGTCAAGGCGGTGGATGTGCTGGTTCGCTGTAAAGGGAAGGTAGTCGTGTCAGGAATGGGCAAGTCCGGTCTTATCGGGCAAAAGATCGCCGCGACGCTGGCGAGCACCGGGACCTCCTCATTCTTTCTGCATCCGGCCGAGGGTGTGCACGGAGATCTCGGCATGTTGGCGCGTCGAGATGTGTTGGTGACGATCTCCAACAGCGGGGAGACCCAAGAGTTGCTGCAGTTGCTTCCGTTCGTGAAGCGATTGGGCATTCCCGTGATTTCGTTTACGGGACGGACGACCTCTACCCTAGCCAAAAACTCCGATGTCGTCCTCGATGTCTCGATTGCGGAAGAAGCCTGTCCGATGGGATTGGCTCCGACCGCCAGTACGACCGCCACCCTGGCGTTAGGCGATGCCCTCGCTGTCGCGTTATTACAGAAGCGGGAATTCAAAGAAGAAGATTTTGCCAGATTCCATCCCGGCGGTACGTTAGGGCGCCGGTTGCTTGTCAAAGTGAAAGACGTCATGCATGCCGAACCAGACATCCCCAAGGTCCAGGCCTCAGTCGGCGGGATGGCGGCCATGCTGGAAATGACGGCCAAAAAGCTCGGCATGACGACCGTCGTGGATCAGGATGAGTTGTTGGTCGGGGTCATTACCGATGGAGACTTGCGGCGGTTTCTCCAACGTGGGACGGATTTGGTCAACACGACGGCCGGAGAGTTGGCCACGACTACCCCCAAGACCGTCGGGCCTGATGAACTGGCCGCAAAAGCAGTCGAAATGATGGAACGGTTTTCAATTACGACGTTGGTGGTGACGGAGAATGGGCGGACCATCCGTGGCGTGATTCATCTGCATGACCTCTTGAAAAATGGGATTGTTTAGGGGAAGAATCGAACGATGAACCGTGTATTGGAAGCATGGCGAGACATCGGGGCGGACTCGATCAATGTCCCCAATGTGTTGACGCTTGCCCGGATTCTTTTGATTCCGGTCTTCATCATTCTCTTCGTCAACCCCACACCAGACCAATCGCTGGCGGCCGCGGCCATCTTTGCCGTGGCGGCGGTCACGGATATGTTGGACGGCTATATTGCCCGGCGAACAGGCCAGGTGACGAAACTTGGTAAGTTGCTCGATCCTCTCGCGGATAAACTCCTGGTCCTGTCCGCATTGATCCTCCTCATGAACGTGGAGCGAGTCAGCGCGCTGGTGGTGTTGCTGATCGTCGGGCGAGAACTGGCGGTCACGGGCATGCGCGCCATTGCGGCAGGGGAGGGTATGATTATTCCTGCGGAGACGACCGGCAAGTACAAGATGGCGTTGCAAGTGGTCGCGATCATCCTGCTCATCCTGGAAGGGACTGGGTTGGCCGCTCTCGGCAACATGCATTTGGCGGGGAGCTTCACCCTATACCTCTCGCTGGTGTTTGGCTATGTTTCCGGTGGGCAATATGTGTGGAGCTTTTGGAAGCAGGTCGTCGCGAAGGGGCTGTAGCCAGGATGTTGAAACGAGACCTCAGCTTCGTTCTCGCATCGTTCAGACCCTCAACATACCCCGGCGGCAGAGAGCTGCTGTGGCTGCTCGGGGTGGGGTGGGTGAGAAAGCCTATGCCTCGGCCCTTCACTCGCTGCGGCCTCGCCGGATGTCTCGTGTGAACATCCTGTAGCCCATTGGATTGGATTGCTTCATCAACTCGAGAAGCCGGATCTGACATGGGTGTGCAATGGCAGGCTCTCCTGCGAGCACCATTCTTCGTTATCGGTGCCAGTTTCTTCTTCCTCGTCACAGCCTGTACGGAAAACACAACGCCGCCGCCACTCGAAGCGTTTGCTTACCCAACTGAGGGGAGACAGTGTCTGGCAGGATCTCGGACTGGAGCAGCCGGTGCGACCGATGGAACAGTTTCAACCGGCGGTATGAAGTATATGGTTCGCACACCGTCCAACTATGACGCGACCTTTGCCCATCCCTTGCTGATGGTCTACCCTCCGGCTGGACACAGTCGGTGGGAGTCCGAGCGCTTCGTCGGACTCACAACTGCAGCAACTGGTATGGGGTTTCTCGTGGTCTACCCTGACCACAAGCAGCTGAACATTCCCGCTATTGAACAGCTTGGAACCATTCCTTCGGAGGTAGCGAAGGAGTGGTGCATCGATGAACAACGTGTGTTTGTCACTGGTCACTCGGATGGCGGCACGGCCTCAATGGCGATGGCCGTGCTTGAGAAGACGAAGAAGATTCCGACAGCCATCGCCCCGAGTGCAGCCGGATGGACCGGCAAGGATCTCGAGGAATTTCAATGCCGAGATCCCCTGCCGGTCATGATCATGCACAGTAAGAACGACAAACTCTTTCCTGGTTGGGGTGCCGAAACAGCAGCCTGGTGGGCGGGCTGTAATCAGTGTGATGTGACGAAGACGACACCACTGGAGGGCGACTGTCGCGCGTATCAAGGCTGTGCTTCAGGCGGGGCGACGCTCTATTGTGAAGGAACCGGCAGCCATCATGACTGGCCAAATCTGAATCGTATGATGCTCGACTTCTTTGTGCATCCGGAAAAGTTCCAATGACGTTCAGGCTCAAGCTTGTGGTAGGTAATGCGGCAATACACGGCAGTGAGACCTGCAAATAAACTATGGAGCATCTCGGACTGATCATTGGCCTTGTGGTGGGTGGATATCTGTTAGGCGCGGTCCCCTTCGGGGTGGTCATCTCAAGGGCGATGGGCCTGCCGGATCCCCGCACGGTCGGGAGCAAGAACGTCGGGTTTACGAACGTGCTGCGTGTCTCGGGCAAGACGCCCGGCATTCTCACCTTGATCGGGGATATGGGCAAGGGATGGGTGATGGGCTTCGCGGCGACGCAGCTGCTGCAAGACGAATGGGCGATTCTGGCCGTTACGCTCGCTCCATTTCTGGGCCACCTCTTTTCGCCGTTTCTTGGATTCAAAGGAGGCAAGGGGGTCGCAACCGCGCTCGGTTCTGTCCTTGGAGTGGCACCGCTGATAGGCCTATTGCTCCTGCTGGCCTGGATCGGAGCGGTGGCACTCTGGCGCTACTCGTCGGGGGGAGCACTGACCGCGTTCGGATTGTTTCCCGTTATCGCTGCGCTGCTTCACCCAAGCGCGGCTTTCGTCTCGTTTGCTGTAATGGTGACAGGTCTTATTGTGATCAAGCATAAGGGAAATATTGAGAGGCTGTGGGAAGGGACGGAGAGTAAGATGGGACAAGGTCGGCCCGGTTGATCCAAGTGCTCGCGGAACCCCCACGTCTGCCCATCGTATTCCACTGGAGGAGAACGACGTGGTCGTTCCATGCGCGCAATTTTGGATTCAACCAGACCGCCCTTGGGAGAGGGTTAGAGAGAAATTCGAGGATAAGCTTATGTGGTAACTGGCAGCCAGGCCGTCCTTCTTGCTCGCCGAACGCGTGCCCTCAGAAGGGCCTCGTTCGATGCGCGCAGTGAACGACAACCTGACTGCTCCCCGTTCTTTGTTGTGAGGGGGCGGACACCAAGAAAATGCACGCGCGCAGGTTTGGCTTCAACCAGACCAAAGTCCACATCGCTATCCTAAGGCCTTTCTAAAATCACAGTCCATGAATGGAATATTCCTGTATGACCATAGCGTCCTTCTGAGTGAGATCAGCGGTTGCACGAAGTGCAAGGAATCCACTGATATTAGGATAGCCTGGCAACTTGCTCGGAACCTATAGGAGTAGTGTATGGGACGAACGACGACAACTCGCTTTGATGTCGCCGAACATCTTCGAACACCGGAAGAAATGGCCGCCTACCTAGAGGCGTGTTTCGAGGAGGCTCAGGGCGACGCGGCGTTTATCGCCAAGGCATTAGGCGATATCGCACGGGCCAAAGGGATGGCTCAGGTTGCACGAGATGCCGGTCTTTCTCGTGAAAGTTTGTATAAGACGCTGTCGGGCGAGCGGAGTCCTGGGTTCGATACCATTCTTAAAGTGGTAGGTGCGCTGGGCCTGACGCTTCATGCCCAAGTCCCCCAGAAACAAGCTTCACGCCGATCGGGTGCTCGTTCCCGCGTACGCGCGCCCAAGCGCCGCGCTGCGTGAACCATCCAGGGTGTAACAGCAGGAAACAATTCGAGTCAGCGTGCAATTTTCGAAAAGCCAGATCACGTGGTATGGGCGCCCGCGAACACAATGACACTCTGACCCTAATTTCTTTTTTCACCCGTTGCACTTGGAACTTGAAACCACCCTGTAAAACAATTTCACGGGCTCTTGTTTATGGCGACGCTTGATATCTGCCACTTGCCACCTGTAGCAAGCGGGCCAGAGGCCTTTAGAACGCGACTGCCGTTCCAGTTTTCGCCAGCAAATTCAATGGCGACTGTAACTACGCGGTAGTCCGCCGAACGTCCGTATCTCGAGACAAACTGCTGAGAAGCAAATATGTTGACCGTACTCGCCGCCGGGATCTGTCTTCGGGAGATGAGTCTGTTCGACCCGTCAAGCTGCTCATACTTCCCGTCAGCCTTGCCATCCAACGCTATCCTCTTGTCGCCAAACATCGCGGGCACATCGTACTGAAGGTCAATGTTGATTAGTTCAATCTTGAATTTCGACCAGAGGTTGAACTCAACCTTTACGAAGAAGTTCTCGGTCTCCAAGCCGCTAACATCATCTGCGCGCTTGTAGATATTCTTGCCTTGAGCCTCAACCGGAGTAATTGTAAACGCATCGCCAACATCCGGTTCACCAGTCTTACCATGCGCAAACACCGAAATGATTAACTGCAGTACTATCAGAGTAATCACCGTAACCTTGGCCCACATTGGATATGCGGTCATAAATTCCATCATGATGTCCTTCAAACTAGGCATCGGTTTGGAGGTAGATCCCAGCCGTTTAACTATTGAGTATACTGACCGTCAAAGTACACGGAGCTACTGAAGACTGGCGTGTGATTCTTGCGCGCGTTCAATTACTTGTCAACGCTTTCTATGGGGCCGCATCGAAGTATCTTACGGGAAAATATCGGGCGACGATGCTGATTTGTGCGGGGTAGCCAAACTGGGCGAGGAGCCGTTCGCAGTCTTTCCAGCTGTGGCCGAATGCGCGTTCATTGTCGACTCCGACCCAGCCACAACATCTCGAATGGTCTGTGATGGTGGGATCGAATTCGCTGCCATCGTGTGATGACCGTCATCATCGCTATGTCATCTGGTAGCAAAGGTTAGACGGCAATGGGAGTCAGAGCGAACACACGACCGTACCGCGCAGCTGTCGCGGTGTCTCCATTTTTTAACGCTTCACGCACATCATCGAGCTTGTAGGCGTCTTCGACCGATAGGTAGGGGGACCACTCGTCATCGGTTACTAACAGTTCAACGTCGACTTCGGCCAGATAGCGTCCCTGGTGAATAAGTTTCGTTCGCCGGTGTTTCTTCATGTATGCCTGCTCATGAATCCGTCCTGCCATCGGTCGGGGACTGGCCGATAACCGGTGATGAGAGGAGTGTGAGAAAAACAGGTCCAAAATATAATTTTGAGAAGCACTCATCCGAATAGGGCGTTCGCGAATATAGTAGCACTCTGGTCCTCTTTTCTTCGAACGGAAAATTTATAGACTCGCGTCAATGGTCTCGTCGGTTGAGTACGATTGAAGTATTCCTGCGGTCATGTCCGCATGGAAGTCGTGCAGGCGAAGCAGGGTGTCAACGGTATCTCTCACGATATTGAAGGCCCATCGAAACAACCGGTGTGACTGTAGCTGGCTGAGCCAAATGTAATCGACATCATTCCCTGTGCTTTGGAGTAAGCCAGCTTCTCTTAACGAGACAAGATATTCCGGTGTATTATTCTTTTCCTCAGGTCCTGGCCTGTGCGCGGGATGAAGGATTTCGTGCCTGACTTGGATCAACAGGTCAAGCTTTTGTCTGAGCTTGTCAGGGAATGTTGGATAACACTTAGCAATTACGGAAACGTCATTCCCGGATTTAGCCAGTTCCACCAGCGTAGTTTTGTCGAAGTGGGAATTAGCCCACATTCCAGCATTGAGTTCAATTAGTAGACAGTGCAAGGCGCTGAATAGAATTGGAATACCTGCCAGTGTGTAAATAGAGCAGTTGCCGTCAGCATTCTTGGCGTATTCAGCAGATGTCTGGAATAGTAGTTTAGCAAGATGACTGAAATCCTGAGACGAAGTACCACTCACACCAGGGTAATGGTTAGCGACCCTAGACTGCCTGCTGTCGCGACCAGGATTGAGAGTTGCCATGGATCGAGATCGGCCAAGATGATTAACTGCTGAATATGCTTACCAGTATGGTAAGTCCAGGTGAATTGAAATCTGACGAGAGATTCTTGCGCGGAATCAATATCTTGTCAACGATCTTCGTGGTGGTTTGTTCACGTTGAGTAAGTGAAGAGGTAGATGTTGGTGCTCGGCGTAGAATCGTTTGTCAGATTTCGGTGATTGGAACCTGGCGGTAAACCTTGGCAAGTTCAGCCGAAGAATGCTTGATGACCTTTGTGAGCAACGAATGCCAACGCTGTAATTCATCTGGTGTGACAAAGCGGAGGTCGCCAACAGAAAGCCCCTGCCTTGTGCGTTTTGCGCAAATAAATCTCATCACACTCCCACCGATTATGTAGACCGATATTTCGTACCAGGGTCATTTCAGACAGCTCAGCCGTGTCGGACTCTGAAAGAAGAAGCTCTATGCCTGTTGAATCTTGGATAATGCACAGTTGATCTGCCATTGGGAGAAAGTCGGCGCGTGCTAGATTAGACTCTTTGTCCTTGCTTAGTGGAGGTAGGTTCAGATGGCTTCTAGAAAATCGGATAAAGGCTGCAAGCCGACGAACGTACCAGTCCCAATGAGAGTTCATAGCGATGAGGGCGGCTTGGTACACTGATCCCTCAAACACTATCTTGTACTTCTGAAGGATATTCCAACCTTGATTAAGCGTTGTTGATTCCAGACCACTACCCCTCATCATGTTTTCGACTTCATTCAACCCCCCAGAGCGTCGGACTTGCTGACCTGCGGCCATGTCTGCAAAGGCTGCGTAGAAGAGCGTCCCCTGCAGGAACTCAAGTGTCTGATAGCTGATCTGGAATGGAAATGGGTGAGCATTACACGGTTCCATACTTGTTATCGATGGTAGTGGGATGCGAGTCATGGCCCTTTAGAAGTCGGTAGGAAATCATGGTCAGAGTGCCATTTCGAGAGAGCCGCTCACGTCATTTTGGCGTTCACGAACACCATTCTGACCTCAATTTTCCGAGCATCCTGTGGTGGCCCATTCCACCGAGAGAAGTCACACGACGGCTCATTGGCTCGGTGATCAAGCCGGTTCGGTTGAGTTGCCTGCGGATTGGGTTGCATACTCATGTTCACTATTCTCACCGAGCGCCATCGGTTCATTGGCCCAGTCTTGGCGGATCTTTTCAGCTGCCCTTTTGATTCTATCAACTAAGGGCTCAACGCGATTGGACTCGTGGGGTTCGCCTTTCCCCATTGGCTCAATGCCAAGCTGATTGAATTTCGAAAGTACCGGTGCCATGGCAGTCTCGGGGGCGCGGAAGAAGACGCTGCCGCGGATGCGGACGAAGACCCAGCCAAGCCGTTCAAGAATCGCCTGCCGTTCGAGGTCACGCTGAAGCTGCTCCGGTGTGTGCCACTTCTCGCCGTCGCATTCCACTGCAAGGCGTCGTCTTGTTCCTTCCACAACGAGTGCAATTCGGAACGCACCGACCGGCCACTGTGGCTGCACTTGGTACCCGGCTGCGAGCAGTCGTTGGAGTACCTCGGTTTCAAACACTGAATCAGTCTGCTTGCCGTAATCCTCCTTCGCTCGAAGAATGGCTTGCGGATCGCGTGCATGCTGGATGAGTCGGCGGCGGAGATCGCCGTCTTTAAGATGAGTGTCCGGGTCGAGTGAATGCACGACCCAAAGTTGATTGCGCGCACGACTCACCGCGACGTTGTAGCGTTTCTTGTAGAGGTCCTTCGGTCCGGCGTCACGACAAGACAGTTGGCCGTGGTCCGGCGGTCCATCGACCATTGAGAGGAAGACGACATCTCGTTCGTCGCCCTGAAACTGTGCGGCATTTCCGCAGAGTAAGCGATGCTTTTCAAGCACATCCGGTGGCAACCGCTGCCGAAGCACATTCTCAATCAGTAGCGCCTGCTCATCACCGACCAGCGAAATGATGCCGAAGCTCGTCGGACGCCTGGATTCGTTCCGGGCATAGGCCGGATCATTCAGGCATGCGCAAACTAACGACGCAATCTCCTCGGCCTCGACCCGGTTGATCTTGCCTTGGCCGTCACGGAAACCTTGCACGTGATGCGCCACGAGAGCGGGGCGGAGGCTCGCCGACAGCGGCTCACGCAGCGGACGAATCGCGTGACTGTAGGAAAGCTGATTGCAGAACTCGATGATCTCAGGCACGCAGCGGAAATGCTCGCGTAGGGCGATCACGCTGCCGAAGGCAGTTTCTGCGAGGTCATAAATAGATGTCTGTCCGTCGTACAGGTGACTATTCGGGATACCTTGGAGGTCGGTGGCAATGAGCCGTTGCACCTCATCCAGCCGCTGACCCACGGCATCGGGCGTGACCTGCTCTTTGTCGCCCACCACGACGTGCTCGTGTCCGAGATAGAGTGCCGCGAGCGCGGTCACATCGCTCTGGCTGGCTTCATCGATGATCACCACGTCGAACTTCGTAGTGCGCGGATCAAAGCTCTCATACACGCGATTCAACGGCATGATCCACACCGGGACTGCGCGGCGTGCTGAAACGAGAAGTTCTCGTACCCGGCGCATTAATTCCGGCACGCGCTTTCCGGTTCCCTTGCCGACTTTATGAATCGTCTGCACAAAGCCCATCAAGGCCTGCTGCGTGTGTAATGCGGTGCGATCACGCTGTGCCGCCCATGTCTCGTACTCGATAATCCTTCCGGCGACGTGCCGTAACTCCTCTTCCATTCGGTCGAGCCGTCCTTGAAGATCCGTCATCGAAACGGCCGCGCGCCGTTCCAACTCTTGAAGCCACTGCCGCCATCGCCAGGCTGCCTCCGCATTGCCCGCCGGTTGCGAATGGTCGTGTGGCATGTGGCGTTTGGCGACGGCCTGTGCCCATGCAGGCGCGGTTGGTTCCAACTTTGCCAGGAGAGTCAGACGGTTGTCGTAAACGTTGCGGAGACCTTCGAGCCGGGCGATCTCCATCGAGAGGCCCTCGTAGTTGTCGACGTCCCAGGCGTCCTGGGCTTGGAGCAGTCGTGATGCAACAGCACTCTCTGGGAACCCTGTGAGATAGGTCCGTTGCGCCTGTAAGGCTGCCGATAACTCTGCTTGCCGGAGCAGCGCGGCCTGCGCCTCGACAATCTCCGCCAACCCATGGGACCCAGCACGTTGTACGCGCGCCAACTCACCATGATCGCCTGGTACAGGGGGATGGGCAGCCAGCCACGTGTCCCAATGAAAGCCCGCCGTGCGCAGTTCTTCAATCAGTGGCTCCCAGACCGCTCCACGCCATTCAAGACGCCTGCGTATTTCTGCCGCGTATCCTTGAGCCGCGCGTTCCGGTGAACGTCCGAGGCTTTCAACCGCCGGCCCCTCGAGGCTTTCCACGGCCCGGCGCCAGCGGGCGGCAAAACGGTTCCGGCTCTTCTCCAACTGCGCCCTCGCATGCAAGGCACGAAACTCATCCAGAGTGCGTGGCTCACGACCTTCTACGCGGCAGGATTCGATGAGCAGATGCCAGGCCCGACGAGTGAGTTTCGTCTTCAAACCGAATGATCCGCCTCCTTCCAGGAAGGCCACCATGTCGCCGAGCATCGATGCTGCTTCATCCAGCGAGCGATCTGGTGGGAGCTCGGGTCCATGCGCCATCATGAGGCGGTGAGCCGTTCCAGATTCATGTGCCAACGTCTCCACAACTGCCAGGAGGTCTTGCCAGGCTTCTTGTAATTCCCCACCAGTCCAACCGGCGAACAGGACTTCGCGTAGCCAGGTCTGTTCTTCGGCCAGTATCGCCGCCGCCTGCCGCACGCGCTGATGAAGGTCCTGAAGCTGGGTCGTAGTGTAATTGGCTACAGCGTGACCGTTCCACAGGTCGGGCCGGTGCGCTTGCGCGCGGACATCTGCGCTCGCTCGCTCCGTCGCGAGGAGGCGGAAATCAGCCGGTCTCACGAGCTCCGCCAGCGCCGGTTGAGGCACCGAAAGTTGTGCCTCGTCTTCCGGCGCAAGGGTGTCTTGTGAAGCGTACAGGCGCCGAACCTCGGCGTCCGTGAGCGGACACACCATCCCAGGTTGAAGCGGTCCTGGAATCCACCCATCTCGTTCGGTATCTGCCTTCACCCGCCGCGCGACATCGATAGGGTTGAACCCTTCGCCACCGTGCACAATCTCTTCGATTTCACTGAACCGGGCATCCCGGAGTTGCCGACGCAACGTATCTTTATCGTGGAGCAACGTTCGCCGTTTGTCGCGGAGCAACCCGGCTTCGCGTCGCAAGCTTGCCGCATCGGAACGTGAGAGCCGGTCGGCAATATCCTGTGCCGCTGTCGAAAGCTGTGCCTGACTTTCCGCGTCGCTTTCAAGAACACTGAGGGCCAATGGTTGGAGCGCCTCGTCGACCTGCCGCCGCAACACCCGCAACGCCTTCGTCGTGTGGGCGGTCACCAACACGGATTTTCCCTGCGAGAGGAGGTAGCCCAGCAGATTCGCAATGGTGTGCGTTTTACCCGTGCCTGGTGGGCCTTGCACGAGTACGGACTTCGCCGTCGTCAATCTCGCTGCAATGTCGTACTGTTCTGCGTTTGCCGGTTTGCTAAACAGGATATCCGGCTCCGGTTCATCCGGGACCTCTGGCCCCTCGCCATCACCGTGTATGGGAATTTCGGATGTGGCCGTGGTCTCCACGCCCACGATACGCGAGAGTCCCTCGGGGGGTTCCGTGTCCTTGTTGTCCAAATCCTCCAGGATGTAGTCGAGGGTGGTGCTCAGCCCAGCCGTCCGTGGACGGAGGTACAAGAGTGGTTCGCGCCACATGCTCGGCTGTGTGGGTACCGAGCCACGCATCTTGCTGTCGAGGAACTCACCGTCATGGAACAGCCCCTGCACAAGTCGACGGTAGAAGCTTTCTGTGCTCGCGCCGCCGAGCGGTTCCACCGGCTGCTCTTCCAACTCTTTGTCGAAATGAGCAATCAGCCGGCCTTCAATGCTCGGTACGAGTCGAAGCAGGGCGCGGTGCAACTCTACTTTTTCCGTCCCGGTGTTGAAGCGAAATTCTGGTAACAGCGGGTCGAATTCCAGATGGATTCGCTGCATGAGCACCGGATGGTGGATACTGTGTTCCGCAACGCTGAGCATCCCATCCGCAAGGACAAGGTCTACCTGGTCGCCTTCGCGCTGTATCATGGTCCACAGTGCATGAATGCGGTCGAATAGATGACGTGCCGCAATCGCCGGCCGCTCTGCCTCAGCCCACTTCGTCCGTACGAGACGCCACGCGTTCAAGGCTTCGAGGCGTTCCGGGTCATCGGTCAGGGCAACGGTGCTGGGCTGTTTGTCCTTGGGTCGAACATGACGGAACTCCACGACCTGGACCTCTCCCTCTACTGACTGCCATCCAGGCTTGAGCCAGCCCTCTAAAGGTGAAGGTGGCCCTGGGCAGGGCGTCAATCGAGCTCGTTGGATCCGAATGAGTGCTTCCAATTCGACGTCTGCCGTGTCATTGGTCTCATCTTCTGTGCGGTCGCCGCGTCGGACCCACACACAGGGATGCAGGGGCCAGCTATCGATACGCATGACATCCGACCCGGACAAATCGCGGACCACGGGATTGCGAAGTTCGTTCAGACCCTTCAGGAACTTGAACGTCTGAATCAATCGTTCTTTGGCGGTCCTGGCAGCAGTCATCTACGTCGTCTCAATTTCAAGATCTGGGTGATACGTGTCGCCACGGAGTACTCTGATTCGTAGAGTTCTCATCCTTGGCTGGGTAGTGATTCTTACGTGTGCGGCAGCACTTGTCAACGCTCTCTAAAGCACCGCGTCGGCTTGTTACACCGACGGTTATAACTGTGCGGGGTAGGTGAGGAGCTTTTTGCAGTCTCTTAAGGTGAGGGTGTGTGGGGCGAAGTAGGCGACTGGACACGACCTGATTAAGAATTGCAATAGGCTGGTTGAAGCTCTATCCCTCACAGGTCCGATGGTCGCCTCAACGTGATGCGAGGTTAAAAGTGCACATTCAGACCAAAGGTCACCATATGCCCATTGTCCTCAAATCGCTTATCGCGCAGGGATGCATCCTTCGACTCGATTTTCTCAAGCCAGATATGTCGATAGGTTCCATCGAGCGAGACATATTCGGTGAGAAAGAGCTGGAGTCCTCCTCCCGCGTGTGCGCCGAACCGATGTTGTGTCTTGTCGAAGTCGCCGGGACCCTCGACGTTCGTGAAGTACCACCCGGCCCCGCCTAGAATAAAGGGAGAAAGTCGTTTCATGCCAAATGGATAGAGCAATACTGAGCCTTGCACCGGAAAGGTTCGGACCTTGGTAGAGTTGATTTCTGTTCTACGATAGTCGACCGAACCTTCAACGGCAAGAAAGTGGAATGGATGAATGCGGACCTGACCGCCGCCAAACCAGTTCTCGTCTCCGTTTTTCGGATCGAAATAGGTCGCACGACCACCAATAGAGAAGAGCCCAATATTCATGTCATCGAAGAGCCCTTCCGCTGCAGCTGGTTTGGCACTTCCTTCATAGAGCATTCCCCCCAGAGCGACGGTTAGAGCCACCAAGACGACCGGTCGTTTCAGCACGCGCATGATCACGTCTCACCTCCCTGTAAGATTCCAGAACTCTGTACAGCTCTAGTCTTTAGACGTGGGTGGCTGGTCTGTGTAAACGCGGAGTGAGAAAAATATTTCGGAAGGTGGGGAGGCTGCTTAGCCCGGTGTTTCAGGTGATCAGGAAGAACATTACGTAGCGACGATGCTGACGTGTGCTGAGTAACCGAGTTGTGCGAGGAGTTGCTCTCAGTTGTCCTAAGAGAGGCCAAACGTTCTGCCGTGAGGACTAGGCCAAGTTGTTCTCATGAAGAGGGCTAGTCCTATGGAATGAATTAACGCACGGCAGGGCTAAGCAGTACGCGAAGTTTTTCTCCGTGTCCGGGTTGAGCGTCGCGTTATGCGTGCTGTCTTTTCAGTTAACACGAGTAACCCAGCCAATGCTTCATTGACTGCCTTTGAGTTGGGAAACGCCTTGGCAATGGCCGGCTCTAACAGGACGACCGAAGACCCTGCAGCTACTGCCGAGTAAAATTTCCCTCTTTCAAGTTTTGTAAAGTCCGAGCGCTTGTACTCCGAACGTGTGTCGTCTTTATCCTTCTTCATATAATTTCCTTTCATTGCGTGTCATGCGGCGGGCGTTGATGATTCGAATGGCGTCTGGTCGATAGGTGTGTGAGACAACGAGTAGCCGACTTAATCGGGACATTCCAAAGGTAATATACCGCAGCTCGCCGATGGAGTGATCCGGGTCAGGGCCTGAAAGAGCCAGTCGGTCCAGAAATACCGAAGCCGCTTCGTCGAACGAGATTCCGTGCTTACGAAGATTGATTTCGGCTTTGCGCGGATCCCACTCAAACTTCATGGCCAAATATAGCCCCTTGTGCCATGCAGAACGACCTGTTGCTCAGCCGAGAGTCCGCAGCGGAAAATCAACTAGTACAGCAGAATTGCTCATGAAGAAGGCGACTAGGTCCCGATCCATGCTTTGCGTCTCTCAGACAAGATGCGGCGGTAGTAGGGCATGACGTCCGCTTCTTCATAGACCATACGCAGAATGAGTTCGGCGTAGCGTGTTCGATCGTGACACAGTACTTTGCGTCCCCTAGTCAGGATCTGCCGGAGCAATGGGTTGTGAGCCCGATCAAGATCTATGAGATCCACCGGGCGACCGACGGCTAAGGCAAGGTCTTCAATGACGGCGATATGCGTCTGAGGAGTAAGTGGGGTCGTAGTTGCAACCGCGATATCCAGATCACTATCGTTGCGAGCGCGATCCTTAGCTGTCGATCCGAACAAAATAGCCAATACTACCGACGGATGACGAGTCATCACTTCCGTGATCGTCCGATCAAGTTCACGAGGTGTGTGGAGAGATTCCCGCTGTTGCATGCTTTTGAGTATCATGAATGCCTGGAAGCTGCAAGGCGATGTGGGAACAACGGTCATAGGGTCGACCATCGAATTGACTCTCTTGTACCCCCTTCATATAATGCGACCCGTTCGTCGTTTTCCTTATCCGACCTGCACGTATGCGATCGTTCTTCAAGGGACATGCAGTCGAAAAACTCGCCGGTTTGCGAGCTGGACTGCGCCATGCGTTTGCCGTTCAACCGGCGTTTCAATCTCTGACCATTGAAGATGTCCAACTACTCGAACGAATTGCCGAGACGATCGTCAAGCGTGGGATGGCGACTCCGGCCACGATGTTTTTGGAATCGATGGGGCCGATGAATTTTCTGGGCAGTCAGGCTCTCCATTTCTTGACGCCGATCATCGATTGCGCGTGTAACGTCAAAGAAGTCGAACAGGTGGCGCGGTTACTTGAACGCCGGGACACCATCACTCGGCTGATCACCCTCATTGATGCCAAGTCTGCTCCAAAGGGAGCAACGGCTCAATGACTCGACGCTGTAAAGCGTATCTCGTAAAGTGTGGTTCGTTCTATCCATCTTGCGCGTCACGCTTCACGAACGACAAGCGACGCGGTCCTAGTTCGGTTGGTTGCCGATGATTTCTCAGGAGCCGGCTAAGACCGATCGTCCGCTCAATGTCATCGTCGCCACCGACTGCGGCAGCACGACCACCAAAGCCATCCTCATTGAAAAAATCGGAGATACCTACCGGCAAACGTACCGAGGCGAGGCGCCGACGACGGTCGAAGCGCCGTTCGAGGACGTGACACGTGGTGTGTTGAACGCCATCGCGGAGATCGAGGAACTTTCAGGGCGCAAGATTTTGGAGGGTGACCAGATCATCACTCCCTGTCGTGACGACAAGACGGGGGTGGACATCTACGTCTCTACCAGCAGTGCCGGGGGGGGGTTGCAGATGATGGTGACCGGTGTGGTGCAGAACATGACGGGTGAAAGCGCGCAGCGCGCGGCGCTGGGGGCTGGGGCGATCGTCATCGATGTGTTGGCGGCCAACGATGGCCGCTTGCCGCACGAAAAGATCGAGCGCATCCGCTCCATGAGGCCGGACATGATCCTGATGTCGGGAGGAACCGATGGGGGGGCGGTGACGCATGTCGTGGAGATGGCCGAATATGTGGCGGCGGCTGAGCCTCGGCCACGGTTCGGTGTGACGTACAAGTTGCCCTTGATCTATGCAGGGAATAAGGACGTGCAACCACAGGTCAAGAAAATCCTCGAAGACAAGTCGGCGCTGGTGGTGACGGACAATATCCGGCCGGTCTTGGAACGAGAGAACCTGGCTCCGGCACGCAACAAGATTCATGACCTGTTCCTCGAACACGTCATGCAACAAGCTCCCGGCTACAAAAAGCTGATCGAGATGGCCGGGGCCCCGATCATGCCGACGCCCGCTGCCGTCGGTCTCATTATGGAGACGATTGCCAAACGAGAGCATCTGAATCTGATCGGTGTGGATATCGGTGGGGCGACGACGGACGTGTTTTCCGTCTTTGATGGCGTATTCCACCGCACGGTCAGCGCCAATCTCGGCATGTCCTACAGCGTGTCGAATGTGCTGGCGGAGGCAGGGCTCGCCAATATCATGCGCTGGGTGCCCTTTACGATCGATGAGCAGACGCTGCGTAACCGCATTAAAAACAAGATGATCCGTCCGACCACGATTCCGCAAACACTCGACGAACTGCAGATCGAACAGGCGATTGCAAGGGAAGCCTTGCGGCTGGCTCTGATTCACCATAAGTCGCTGGCGACAGGGCTGAAGGGTGTGCAGCAGGAGCGGACGATTTCAGATGTCTTCGAGCAACAGACGTCCGGCCAATCGCTGATCGAGATGTTGAAGCTGGATTTGATCGTCGGGAGCGGGGGCATCCTTTCGCATGCGCCACGCCGTACCCAATCGATGCTGATGATGGTCGATGCCTATGAACCGACCGGTTGCACCAGATTGTCCGTGGATAGCATCTTTATGATGCCGCACCTCGGCGTCTTGTCCACCATCAATGAGAAGGCGGCAACCGACGTATTCGTCAGCGACTGCATGGTCTATCTTGGGACCTGTGTCGCGCCGATCGGACAGGGGAAGGACGGAACGGTCTGTGCGGACTACGAAATAGTCTGGCCGGACGGCCAGGCCACGAAGGAACAACTGACGTTCGGAGAGCTGCGGCTCTATCCATTCGATTCCGAGCAACCCGCCACGATCAAAGTCCAGCCTGCCAAGGGATTCAATATGGGGGCAGGAGTCGGCGTGGCCGTGACGAAAGAGGTTTACGGAGGGGTCGTCGGGTTGTTACTCGATGGCCGTGGGCGACCGCTCAAACTTCCCGCTGAGCAACAGGCTCGCGTCGCGGCTCTGACGAAATGGTTCACAGCAGTTGATCTCTATCCAAATGGAAGCTAATGGCGGATTGGGCTATCAGCTATAGGCCCTCAGCTATGTGCTCTTAGGAAATGGCGCATTCCTACACTCCAGGCTTGACCGTTACCGACCATACGGTCATCCATCGCCGCCGCATGTTGCCGCTACCGGGAAACGTACTGGTGAAGGTAGGCGATGCGGTCCGTTCTGATCATGTCGTGGCGAGGGCAGCATTGCCGGGAAAAGTCTTTCCAGTCAATCTGGCTAATCAGCTCAGCGTCGCACCGGGAGAAATCAAGGAGTACCTGACGAAGAAGGAAGGCGAGCAGGTCGAAAAGGACGAGATCCTGGCCGAGAATAAGCCGCTGATCACATGGTTCAAGACGGAGATTCCTTCGCCGGTTGCGGGGACGATCGAATCGGTCTCGACCGTGACGGGACAGGTCCTGTTGCGCGAGCCTCCTCGTGTGCTCGATCTGCTGGCCTACGTAGATGGTGTCATCGTGGACACCATTCCACAGCAGGGGGTCGTGGTCGAAACGACCTGCAGTTTGGTGCAAGGCATCTTCGGGATCGGTGGAGAAACGTCGGGTGAGATTGTGATGGCGGTGAAGGCGCCTGATGAGCCGTTGATACCGAGCCACCTCACTGCTGCCATGAAGGGCAAGGTGGTCGTTGGCGGTTCATTTCTTTCCGCCGACGCGATGCAGCAGGCCAAGACGGTCGGAGTAGCCGGCTTGGTGGTCGGAGGGATTCACGATGAAGATCTGCGCGCGTTGCTGGGGTATGACCTGGGTGTTGCCATCACGGGAACGGAGCAGGTGGGCTTCACGTTGATCTTGACGGAGGGGTTCGGGACGATTCCGATGGCGACGAAGACATTCAATCTCCTCGCGACGTACGCCGGTCGGCAGGCCTCGATCTCTGGGGCAACGCAGATTAGGGCCGGTGTGATTCGTCCTGAAATCATCGTTCCCCAGGCAAGCACAGGGGCCAAGGGCGCGGCGCGATCCCAACATGAAGGCATCAGGCTTGGTGATCCGGTTCGGATCATCCGCGATCCCATGTTCGGACGTATCGGCGAGGTGTCGGCCCTTCCGCCGGAACTGGTCAAGATTCCCACCGAGAGTGAGGTGCGAGTGTTGGAAGTAACACTGTCGGACGGAAACCGAGTCGTTGTTCCCAGGACGAATATCGAGGTGATCGAAGGGGCGTGAAGCGTGAAGCGTGAAACGTATCTCGTGGAAAGTGATGCCGGCCGTTTCCTCTGGCCCCTGGTGGCCGTGGTCTTCTGTGCGTCCGGTGCGCTACCGTCTTACGCCGCGGTTGAGACCGAGATCGGTCCTCCTCAAGAGGTCAGAGTCTTCGATACGCCGAATGACGGAGGGGGGAGCCTGACTGTACAGTGGACTCCCGCGTCGTGGGATCGTGCGGATGTCCGGTATCGGGTCTTAGTCGGTGATGCCTCCTCGACAGATCCCTCGACCTTCACGGTCATGGCGGAGTTTCCAGCTCACACTAAATATGTCAAAGACACGGAAACGGCCTGGTGGACAAGGGAGGTCGACAAGTCCTGGCATCATGTCCTGGTCAGGAGCACAAAAGACGTTGAGCTCAAAGATGGGAGGTCGTATGCCGTAGTTGTGGCGACGGTCTCCAACGACCAGCAGATCATTAGCCCGGTCATCGTTGCCGTTCCATCGCCGAATTGGTTCAACTGGAACCAACTGAATAACCTATTCATCGCGGTCTCGTTCGGGGGGCTGATCTTCTACACAATCAGTCATGCAAAGCGGAACGAAATCTTTTTGCGCCGCATCCCCGGACTTGACGCGGTGGATGAAGCGATCGGCCGTGCCACCGAATTGGGGAAACCAATCCTGTATTTGACCGGCGCGCATGACTTACATGATCCCTCGACGATAGCCGCCGCGGTTATTTTGGGAAAAGTCGCGAAACGGGCGGCGCTCTATGAAACGGAATTGATGGTACCTCATCGCGAACCGATCACGATGGCAGTCTGTCAGGAAATTACGAAGCAAGCGTATTTGGAAGCGGGGAAGCCTGATCTCTTTAAGGAAGACGCAAACTTTTTTATCACGTCGGATCAGTTCAGTTATGCTGCGGCGGTAGACGGTCTGATGCTGAGGAAAAAGCCGGCCGCAAACTTCTTCATGGGCCATTACTTTGCCGAGTCGCTCTTGCTCACCGAAACAGGCGCGAGCACCGGGGCGATTCAAATCGCCGGCACGGATGCGGACCACCAACTGCCGTTCTTCGTGACGACCTGCGATTACACGTTGATCGGCGAGGAGCTCTATGCGGCCAGCGCATACCTTTCGAGGGAGCCGGTTCAGATCGGGACGCTCCGCGGGCAGGATATCGGGAAGGCCGTGATCCTCACGGCCATTGCTGTAGGAACGGGATTGGCCACGTTCGGGGCCGTGACGGGTGCAGAATGGCCGCAGATTATTTTAGACTTTCTCAGTGACGTGAAATGATTGTTCTTCGACGACAACTCCCCCTGTTGATCACGCTGGTCGCGGGTCTTCTCTTTGCCGCCCAGTACTATGTGCCGCATCCGGCATCCGAACAGATGCTGACCTCGGCGACCAAGTGGCTGCAGATCATCGGCGGGTTTGCACTGGTCCTGGGGGTGACCAGTTTGTTCCACCAACATGCCGTCAAGATTCGGCGCCAAGAAGCCGGGTGGGGCTATAGCCTCGTACTCTATGCCGGGATGCTTGGCACGATTGCCGTCGGGCTGTGGGCCAATGGGAAGGAAAGCATCGAAGGGGCCATGACATCGTTCGGCTGGGTCTACAACTACATGATGGTCCCCTTGCAAGGGACGATGTTTGCCATCCTGGCGTTCTTCATCGCGTCCGCTGCCTATCGTTCCTTCAGGGCGAGAAGTCGTGAAGCCGCAGTCCTGTTGGTGGCGGCCGTCATCGTCATGATGGGGCGAGTACCGCTCGGTGAGTATCTGGTTCCTCTGAGCGGCGATGTGGCTTCCTGGATTTTGAATGTGCTCAACGCGTCGGTACGCCGCGCTATTTTGATCGGCGTGAGTCTCGGCGCAATCGCCCTGTCGTTCAAGATCATTTTCGGTGTGGAGCGCTCGTATCTGGGTGGGGGAAAGGAATAACGTGAAGCGTCGTTCGTCTCCCATGAGTTCCACGTTTCACGTTCAAAGTTTCACGTTGTGCAAAACCTCAAACCTCAAACCTGAAACCTTTGGTCGATACGCTTCACGCTTCACGAGGAACGGTTCATGACTCTATCGGAGCGCATGCTCAAGATCGACAGGCGGATCATTTTCCTCGTGATCGGTCTCTGTACGCTTCTGCCGTTACTCTATCCGGTCGGCTTGCCGATCAAGATTTCGTCGGAGGTCCGTGGTGTGTACGATCATATCGAGTCGTTGCCGGAGCGGTCGGTCTTTCTCTTGTCGATCGATTTCGATCCGGCGTCCAAGCCTGAACTGTATCCGCAAGCGATTGCGCTCCTGCGCCATGCGTTCCGGAAGAATCTTCGTGTGGTCACCATGACACTGTGGGTGTCAGGTACGGGTATGGCGGATCAGATTGTGACGCAAGTTGCGAAGGAAATGGGGAAGGAATACGGCACTGACTATGCCTTTCTTGGATGGAGCCCGGGCGGCCAAGCCGTGATCATCAACATGGGGCAGGATCTCTACTCGGCGTTTCCGAGTGACTACGGAGGAAGGCCGACGAAGGAGTTGCCGGTGCTCGATGGAGTCCGCAACCTGAAAGATGTTGGGTACATGGTTGACTTAGGCGCCGGACGTCCGGGAGTGGAGGAGTGGTACGTCTTTGGGAAGGACAAGTATAAATTCGAGCTGGGCGGCGGCTGCACGGGCGTTATGGCGCCGGGATTGTATCCGCTCCTGCGAAGCGGGCAGATCAATGGCTTGATCGGCGGGCTCCGGGGCGCGGCAGAATACGAGAGCCTGATCGGTCAGAACGGCCAGGCGGTGGCCGGCATGGATGCACAGTCGGCGACGCATCTCGCGATCATCGTGCTGGTGATCATCTGTAACGTGTTTTATCTCTCACTCAGGCGGGCTGCTCGAGCACAGGGCCAGGTTGGGTGAGGTGTAAGGAACGGCATGGACGCGACGGTATTCGGGGCTTGGGTGGCGACGGGGCTGACCCTGTTGATCTTCTCATTCCTGTACAAAGACAATCCGTTATTCAAGCTGGCGGAACATCTCTATGTCGGTGTCTCGGTCGGCTACACGATCGTCAAAGCCTACGATACCGTCCTCGTCCACCTGGTCGTTAAGCCGATCGTGGAACAGGGGGAGATCAGCCTCCTCATTCCTGTGGCTATTGGAATGCTCATGCTGACCAGGTATGTGCCGAAGGCGGCCTGGATGTCGCGCTATGCCTTCGCCTTGATCGTCGGAATGGGGGCGGGGTTGGCGATTCCTCGAACCATTTCCTCCTTCATCCTGAAGCAGGTCGAGGATACCATTCGACCACTCCTGTCGCTCGCAGGGTCGGACGGCGTCACCTTTTCGATGAATCTCCTCAATCCCGCCAGCAATCTGAACGCGATCATCATCCTGCTTGGGGTGAGTTCTGTCCTCTTTTACTTTTTCTTTTCAATCGAGCATACCGGGGCGGGCAAGGCGGTGGCCAGAACCGGCATCATGTTCCTGATGATTTCGTTCGGCGCGGCCTTCGGCTACACGGTCATGGCTCGCATGTCGCTCTTAATTGGACGGTTAACTGACTTGATTGACTACTCGGATGCTTCCTACGGTCGTCCGACGATCTGGTTGCTGATGGTTGTCGTGGGCGCGCTCTTCCTGCTGTCACGAAAAAGCCAAGAACATCCGCCTGACCGTCATTAGCCGGTTGCAGCTGCTGTCGTCCGTCTCATAAAATAGCCTCCGCTATGACGTCCGAAATCGTGAAAGATTCTACTCAGTATCCGGTCCTGCGAAATCTGCAATTTTCTCCTATTAAGCAGGGGGAAGATCAACTGGTCGTGCTCTGGGACCCCAGCCGCTTGAGCAAAGAGAAGTTGGTCCTCCCGCTCAACTTTTCTTCATCGTGCAACATTTCGATGGAGACCATTCCATCCAGGACATCGGTGCACTGTATCTGAAACGGTTCGGTGAATTTCTGATGCCGAGCAAAGTGGAGCAGCTGGTGGCCGATTTGGACGAGAAGCTGTTTCTGGAAGGCGCTCGAACCGAACGGGCGCGGCAACAGGCACGACTCGCGTATCGACAGCAAGCGATCCGGCCGGCGGCATGTGCCGGGCGGAGCTACGAGGCAGATGGCCCGAAGTTAAAGAAGCAAGTCGATGGATTCTTTTCGTCGGGTGAAGGGCCTGACTTTAAGCCGTCTGAGAATCGTGGAAAGGTGATCAAAGGACTCGTTACGCCGACCTATGAGCCGAAGCAAGCAGGGCCGGTCTACGCCTGGGCCTATAAGGAACTGCAAGAATGTGAACAGCCGGATGTCTATGTGATCATCGGGACCGCTCATGCGGGGCTGGAGCATCTCTTTGCGGTGACCGACAAGGATTTTGAGACGCCGTTGGGAGTCGTCAAGGCCGACCGAACGATCGTGGATCATGTGAAGGGAAGTGTGCCGGAATATTTTGAAGAAGATATCGCCCACCAATCAGAACATGCCATCGAGTTTCAGCTCCCATTTCTGCAAACCACCGTCGGCAAACCATTCACGCTTGTTCCGGTCTTGTCGTCTTTCTCCGCGATGAGCCTGAATGATCCAACCGTTCGAGCTTCTGTGGATCGATTTCTCACAGCCCTTCGAGACGCCATGAGTGTTTCCACCCAACGTGTGGGCATCATTGCGGCCGGGGAGTTGGCGCACCTCGGCATGCGGTACGGCGACAGTGCGCCACCGACCGATTTTTCGTTTCACCGCTCCATGCAGCGAGATCTCGAGATGCTCAAGCACGTGGAAGAACTGCAGCCGGAAGCGTTCGCTCAATATATTCAAAAGGAACAGGACCAGCGTCGCATCTCCGGCTTCTCGCCTATCTATAGCCTGCTGCGACTCATCCAAGCGGAAAAAGGGCAAGTGCTCCGCTACGACCGCGGCATCACCGACCAATATAACTCTACCGTCACCTACGCCGGCATGGCGTTTTTTTAATCCTGCGGGAGATATAGCTCGTCAAGGCGGGAGAAATTTGAGGCGCAGTTGTGTGCCCCATGAACCTACGACAGCGTTTCCAGTAGCTCGATGTCTTTCTTAAGTAGATGGTTGACAAGTTCAGCCACTGGTTTGCCAGTCCGCTTGGCTAGACGCTCAAGTCGTTTTCGCGTCGTGCCATCGACGTAGATAGGCAAATTTAACTCGCCCCCCTTCTTGAAAAATTTTCCTCGAACAGCTTTGGAGAAATCGTACTCGGGTTTCATGTTATCCTTTCCGATATTGCTTCATCTCAGTCTTCGTTGCCTTGCGAGCAGAGATGAGCCTGATCGTGGCGCTGTCGTCGGCTGTTTCCTGAAACGTATGGCAAGCGACCAATAAAACTTCTGTGGCATCCATTCCCATCGTGATCCAGCGCTCTTCATATTCACTGTGGCCTTCGTCAAAGTGCGAAAGGGCGGCTGCATCCTTGAAGATCATGGCTGCTTGTTCGAAGGGGATACCGTGCTTGCGAAGATTCTGTGTGGCTTTTGCAGGGTCCCATTCGAAGTGATACTGAAACGGCCTAGCCACACGCGCATTATTTCATATCGAATGCGCGAGGCCAAGTAAAGAATACCTACAGCGAAGTGCTTCGGACCAGAGGCTCGGGGAGGCGGCTGTGCTTCAGAGCTCTGGCTCACGGGTAGACCGGCTCGCTCACACATCCTTCGGTCACGGGATGAGTTGGCGTCGGGAACGACATGAATGGAGGTTTCTCCCTGTGTCCATGACAACAGGGAAAATCCAAACCCTCCTGTATCCAAAACGGTTCAGCACAGAATCGTTTAGGATACAGAATCGTTTTAGATACAGGTCTCATTCAAACCTCCTACGGATGTATCGCTTTGATACAGTCCGATTGAGACCAAAAACAAACCCTGTGCGAGCGACAAGAAGAAAGTTCAATGAAGTAGTAGGCTTAGAACGATAACCAGAAAATGTTTTGATCGCTGAGGGATCATCATCGATGTGACAAGCATTCCACCGTAGCGGAATGCTTCTTGCGTGACACTGATGAGCATTGACGAAGCCGACCGACAAGGGTAGGTTTGCAATCCATTAGGAACGCATTAGAGAAGAATCTCGAGCATGTCTCCAGTGGATAATCACGGGTCGTAATGCAGGACCAGAGAATCCGCATAGCAATCCTCCATAGCTATCAGCTGCTTCGAGAGAGCTTACATGGCTGCCTCGAGCACGTGCCGTCATTCGCGATCGCACAGACGGCGTCCAGGCTGGAAGAACTTGAAGAAGTCCTCGGTTCGGACCGATCGGATCTGCTCATCGTGGAGTTTGGTCTTTTGCGTCAAGGGGGAGTATATCGCGAGCAGATTTGCGCTCTGTCGTCAGAAGTGAAGAGACTGGTTATTGACGTACCGGACAATGAGGACGACATCCTCTCTTGCATTGAGACGGGCGGGGCTTCCGGGTATCTGGTGACCAACGCATCGGTCGAGGGCTTGGTGAACAATATCAAAGCGATTGTGCGCGGAGAAACGCTGTGCTCGGCAAGAATCGCGCACCTTTCCTTTGGACGCATGTCACAGCTCGCGTGCCGGAGAGACGAGGATCCGAGGAACAATGGAACGCGCCTCACCCGCCGTGAAGCGGAGATCGTACGGTTGATAGAAGATCGTTTGAGTAATAAGGAAATTGCCACTCGGCTCAAGATTGAAGTCTCGACGGTCAAAAACCACGTCCACAACATCCTCGACAAACTGCACTTGCCCAGTCGCCATGCAGCGGTGAACCAGCTCAAAGAGCAGGGTTTCACAGCGCCTCGATCCTGACCCTCCCTTCCGTCGCACGACTGCACCAACGTTCACCTCAACTGTGCGGAATGTTCTGCTTCAGGTCACGTCGTCACGGCTTGTCCGGGCCAACAAAGATCTAGTTTTTATAGATCCATTGTGTTGGTGTCTCTAGATCCACAGATCTATGGGCAACTCATCACGGTTCGTCTAGGGTGTGCCCGGTACGATAGGTCACAGCGGTGCTGTGAGGTACGCTGGTGAACACGATTCGAGTGCTCTTCGCGAATTATCCCCTAATGATCCCTAACACCATTCGACAGCTGGTAGCGGAACAGGAGGATATGGAGCTGGTCGGTGAGTGCCGAGGGGCGATGAAGATTCTTCAAGAGACCAGTCGTGCGACATCCGACCACCACTCGGCTCATGTCGTCGATCGGAATCTTCGCGCAAATCGCCTAGCGCAGGGCGCACTCCGAGATCGAGTCGCCCAGGATCGGCTGCCCAGGTTCTTCAGCAGCTCCACCGCGCGCATCTTCGAAGGGAAAGACGTGGGGTAGGCAGCTGTGACATGGCCATGTGCCTGCTCGGGGTTTTCGGTTGCATGTGCGTAATACCTCTTTTCGCGCAATTCGGTATCAAAACATTTTGACGGGTACTACCGGAAAAGTCCTAAGAAGGAGCAAGCATGAAATCCAACACCCCAACCTACAAACCGGTGAGTCCCTTCCTGGAGTCGCAGACTTATGCCCCCTTGGAAGAGGGGGAGGAGGCGATTGACACCGAATCCGCAGCACCCTCCGATTACGGATTGCAGACCCCCTTCGTCTCCGACTACCAAGTTCTCGAAGGGACGGAGGAGCCAGTCGATTCCCGCCAAGCCCAACTGACGGCCTTAATGTCGGAGCTGTACAACGAAGAGTTCGACGAAGAGATGTACCAACTCGCTGCAGAAGCTGCGGATCACTATCGGGGCCGAGTTCCAACCAGTGATAACGGGAACAGCGGGTTTGCGGAGAAGCAAGTCCTGCAGGAATTGGAGAGTCATTTCGCGCCCGTCCAAGAAGACCTGGAAATTATCCTGGAAAACATGATCGCCGAGATCGACGAGGTCGACCTGGAAAATATGCCTGACGAACAGAAGGATCTGTGGGTGGAATCCTTCTTTTCCGAGGAAGGGGAGATCGAGGGAGAAGGACCGGAAATAGAGGAAGGTTTCAGAAGTCGGGCGAAACGACGACGGAAACGCCGCAAGGAAAAGAGGAAGAGGCGCTGGAAGGGTATTAAGAACAAGATCAAGAAGGTCGTGCGAAAGGTCGGGAAACGGATCCTCAAGCCGGCGCTCAAGTTTGCTTTGAGGAAGCTGGCCAAGCTTGCCAAGCCCCTGCTGACGAAGGTCCTGCAAATTAAGTCCATCAAAAAGCATATCCCGACCCGGTATCTCCCTCTCATTGACATGCTGCGCAAGAGACTGATTAAGAAAGAGCATGCGGACGACGAGCCTTTACGGGAATGGCTTTCGGCCGGCATGGCACCCTTACAAAACGAACTGGATTTCCACCTGGCCTCCGCCTTGCTAGGGGAGCATTCTGCTTCCGCCATTGAAGAAGAAGTGCCGGAGGTCGACTCAATGCCCGAAGCGGAGGCGCCATCATGGGCCTTGGATGAGGCGCGCGAGGAGTTCGTCGAACAGCTGCTTTCTCTGAAGGAGCACGAGGATCCGACCCCCCACATCGAGCAGTTCGTCGTCGCGGTTTTGCAAACGATCCGCTTCATTGCCAAGCCGATTATCGAGGCTGTCGGCCGGGACAAGGTGATCAAGTATCTAGCCAAGTATGTCGCCAAGCTTACCGGGAGATTCATCAAGAAGAAAGATCTCAATGGCCTCGTTGCTACGGCACTTGTGGACGTCGGATTGCGGCTCATGAAACTGGAGGTTGAGCCCGAAGACGAGAGGGAGGCGGCAGCCGAAGCTGTGGCGGGCATGGTCGAAGATACGGTGCGGAACAGCCTGGAATTGCCTGCTTCGGTCTTTGAGCATGAAGAATTGCTGGAGGTCGAGGTGGTGGCCGCCTTCGAGAAGGCGGCCGCCGATAACCTGCCTCCTCTCCTATCTGAAGAAGCCTACCGGCGAAGGCCCCATCTGCGGCCGTCAGGGAACACGAAGAACGCCTGGCTACGCCTGCCTCTGCGCAAGCGACGGCACCGGCGTCGTGCCCGGCGTCGCTACAAGAAGGCCATTCGATCCATACGGCGCAGAATCAGCGCCCAGGCGGCCAGGGAAGTCATGTCCTTCGGCGAGGTCTCCCTGGAGTCCTTCCTAAATGAGCAAATGGGTATCGAAATCGGCAGCGGGGTGGAAGCGGAGATCCATCTCTACGAAGCCCTTCCGGGCACGGAGCTGTTCGACATCGCCAACCAAGAGAATTACGTACCCGGGCTGCGTGGCGGATATGGCTTCAACTATGCCCTACTGCACCCCTTAACCACCCAGGCGGCCGGACTTCTTCTGGGGGAGCCGGCCCTGGGCAGAAACGTCCCGGCCCCGTACCTGAGCGATCGCCATCGCATCTTGCCCGGCCAGCGTTTCTACTACCTGGAACTCCCTGGCACCCAGCCCCAAACCGTTCTGGAAGAAGGGTTCCTAGGGCTCCGACGGCCTTCAGGGACCAACTTGACCCTCGATTTCGTCACAGGGAAAATCGAAATCGATCTTTTTCTAGGCGAAAAGGCGGCTCAGGACATTGCCGTGAGACTCAAAGCGGCGCGAACGAGTCCCGGCGCCTGGGCCATGGCCGGCAGCCTCTTGTCCGAAGGCCTCAGGCGGAACTTCTCGCCGGTGGGGCAACACGGAATCCGCATCGCGCATCCAGCGGTCATGCCGGGGGCCGGCTCCGGCTCTGCGTGGAGACGGGTTCCCCCGTACCTTACCGAACTGCTGGCATCCCGCCTGAAGGACTGGGTCCTGGGCGTCTTGTCTCAGGGGTTGAGGAACCAGGAGGAGCGGTTCGTTTCGGCGACGGAACATCTGGAAGACGGTGTGACGATCCATATCACGCTGCTTGGGGTTCCGGGCCTGGCAGAAGTCCGGCAGATCCTGGGGAATACTCCCGGTCGCATACCGGCTGATATCTTCGAGGGAACACCCGATTCCACACGCTTGCAGATTCAACCGGGATACCGCCATGGTTAACCTGGAAATGGAGGTCCGCACCCAGTTGGGCCGACAGATCGAGCACTGGGCGGCCGCCAGTGGCAGGCTCGGAGAGCTGAATCTATTCGCCGCCACTGACGCCTTGGCTGGCTTGGAGAACTATTTAAATCTGAGGTTATGTGAATCCTTGCAGGGCTCCGTTTCAAATTTACAGGGTGAAATCGGGCAATTGCGCCATCTGTGGCGGCTGGCGGACACGAAACAAGCCTTGGAAAAGTTACAACAGCTAATCGTGCGAATGCGTTTTCAATACCAGCGGGTGGAGACGCTGCTCGATTTCTACCTCGACGCCATCAACACGCGGGCCAACCCCCAGATAGTCGCCCTCCTGAGGGCCTGCGACCGGATGGCTTTCCACAGTATGCGGGCCCTCTTGAGCCCCTTGAATAGACCAACGCCCGCAGTTTTGACCTATATCGACAAGGGCCTCGGCGCCTCCATCTTGAAGGCGGGCCTTCGCCTCTGGGATAGACGTACGATAAATCCCGCCGCAGCCATCAAGCTGGCCCGCCACAATCTCTACCGGCCTACGGCTCTCGTTCACGAGGCGGGACACCAGGTTGCCCATATCCTGGGATGGAACGGGGAACTCGCCGAGACTCTGTCCCGTGAACTGCCGGAGCCGATCGCGCCGACCTGGGCCAGCTGGGCTTCGGAGATCACTGCCGATACGTTTGCCTTCGCCCATACGGGCTACGCGGCGGTGGCCGGCCTGCACGACGTGGTGGCGGAAAGCCCGCGCTCGGTCTTCCGATTCCTAGATGGCGATCCCCATCCCATCAGCTATATCCGGGTCCTCCTCGGAGTCGAGATGTGTCGGCAGTGGTACGGCCGGGGTCCCTGGGATGGAATGGAGAAAGCCTGGCGGTTTCGCTACCCCTTGTCGGAGGCCGCTTCCGGGGTCAGGTCCTTGATGCGCGAGTCCCTTCAGGCCCTGCCCAAGGTGGCGACGCTCTGCCTGCGCAAACCGCTGCGGGCTTTCGGATCCCGGTCGCTTGTCCATTTCATCGACCCCGGCAGGGTGTCCCCACAATCGCTTCTGGATATGGAGGAAAAGCTAGGGAAGAGCCTTTATCTCTCCTCCCATTGGCGGGAGACCGAGTCCCTGCGGATTCTGGCCTTGACCGGTTACCGCATTGCCGTGGAGCCCACGCGGGCCGTCGCCCTGGTCCGGCAGCAAGCGGACTGGATGCGGTGGGCTGGGACAGGAATCGAAACTGAAACTGAAACCGAAACCGTCAGCGTTTAACTGCCATCCTTACACGAAAGGGGCGCAGATATGAGCATGGAGTCAACGTCAGAATCTGAAGGAAGACGGAGAACCGCTTCGGGACGCGAGCGGAGAAGCTCAGAGGATGCGAGTGCCACAACTGCGGAGGAGGCTGCCTCAGGGACGAATCAAGAGAACCGGCAATCCAAGATCGAGAAACGGCTGCGGACCTTGGTGGAAGGACCCCAGCCGTTGTGGCCGCTTCCTGCTCCGGACAGCAAGCAGGTTACGACTCTTCCGACTGAATGAAACAGTACCGTGGCATCAGAGACTAGAGGAGTGATCTATCATGTTCAATAGAATCGTTGTTGATGAAACAGGACAAATCAATTCCGAACGTGTGCGCGCCTTGTTCCAGGCCCATCCCGTCCAGATAAACATCCTCTTGGAATTGGGCTGGAGCGTCCGGCAGCATGCTAACGGCAACGTGGTACTGGGCCAACCCGACCGCCGGAGCGACCTGCGCGCCTTGCCTGACTGCCTGTTAGATGGGCTGCTGTGCTCCTTCACGCAGCAAGGAAGCGGTGGCACGCCGGAACCCTTCATCCGCGCGACCTGGCCCAATGTCCAGCTCTGGCCGCACTGGATCTATGCCTTCCTGATCGAAAACACGAGGATCTACGAAATCTTCCGCAAGGTCATCCAGGGGTTTTCCTATGGCGAGACACTTGGCGCGCCTCAGCCCGAGACCCAGCATTGGTTGCGCATCACGGAGGAGCTGTTCTATCGCATGCCGGCTCCCTTCCTCATATCCACGGTGGACAGTAATATCCGTCCGGACCAGGGCGCCACGCGCAGAAACGGGTATTGGCGCATGTTCGGCATGGAGCTCAACCACCCAACGGAGAAAGACCAGGTCTATCCGCTCCACAAGCCAGACGCTGCCAATACAGAGTTCGTCAATGTTTTTGAAAATCTGCTCCACCATATCTACATTGGGATCATCAATGTCAGCACCACCAGTGGTCCCAATCCCACCGATGACTCCAGCATCTTCAACTTCGCCAACCAGCTCCGCGACATGCTGCTCATGCGGAGACAGTATGGCCGCCTCTCGCGTGAGGAGTACTGGTTTGTCTGCATGATGTCCTGGTTTCATCTGACGCTGGAGCAAGACAACCCGGTCGTCCGAGATCTGCGCGCGGAGGGCCCCAGCCCAGAACAGCGCCTGTTCAACATTGCCAAGCGGGTCGGATGCCCGGCGCACAGCAAGTCGGAGCAGTTCTTCCGCATGGCCCCCCTGCTGTCTCAACTGCTCAACGTCATTGAATCGGACGGTGTTGGTCGGGCCTCCGACGCCCGGATACTGTACGACGCCGCCGCGCCTGGCAGCCTGCGCAATCTCAATTTCCAAATCATCGCCGATTGGGAGCAGTCTTCAGGCCACAACATCCGTAAACGCGATTACAGCAACGTGAAGTGAGAGGGACTTTGGCGCATGATTCCATATCCATACGCGTTCCGGAGCGAGAGTGGAATAGATTCCCATTTTCTCGAATGTGAGCAAGGGGAGCGGAGCGACCTCGACGGGAGGAGTGTTCCCATTTCCCAGTCTGCAGACCTTCTTCTCTCGTCGCGGAAAGGGGCGGCGCACTTTGGTACAAAGAGGACGGACGAGTCACGGCGTTCGAACGCAGCCTATCGGCCTCAGTACGGGTAGTGCCTATGCCGGCACACAGCGTGTGATCTTCGCCCGACACATCTTTTAAAAAATATATCGGATGATGGACTTGATGGTTCTCAATCACAGGACTACTTGATTAGGGGAGTGCTATGAAAAACCCTCGAAACTATCCAGATGCAATAGAATCAGAAGAGTCAGAAACGCCATTTTTGGATGACGAGTTCGAGAGGGAGCTGGAACCTGTCCGTGTTTCTGAACAACGGATCGAAAGTCCATTCTTGCAAGCAGAGTTGATGGCAGAATCACGGAATGATGAAGATGAAGCTGTAGTTGCGTGGGAAGACCCAAATGAGGAAGACAAAGAACAATTCTATGAGGGGGAATTTGCCGAAGAAGCTGAAGAAGATATTAGAGAGGAGATGATTGTAGCGCCAGAAAACGAGGAATTAGGCGTGATCTCCTGGGAGCAGAAACTTGAGGGCGAGTTGATCAACGAAACTCCGAGTATCGTCGGACCGGAAAAATTTAGTGAATTTGTGGCTCCTCCACCAGTGTCATCGGCGAAATCTATTAAATTATCCCCAGCAGCAAATCACCTTTATCGCATCCAAAAAGGCGATAGTCTGCTAGGAATTGCTGGGACCGCCTATAAGAAGAAAGCGGGGTCTGTGCGTATACAACGTGCACAGCTCATCAATCGCCACCCGTTCAATTGGCGTTACCACACACCAGCAACAAAGAGTTTCACTAAAGAATATTTTCCAGAAGGTGTTATCTCTTTTTCTCCACGAGTGAGTTGTGTTGATACGGACTTCAATATCCCTTGGTGGGAATTCCCCCCCAAAGGAAAGTGCTATTCGCTGGTGGGTATTCCTCCAGAAACGGATGTTTGGTTAATGCCACCCCCCGAAGTGGTCCAACCTATTGGACTCAAGTGTTGGGCGGCCGCTATTCTATCCTGGTCAAAAGTGACGCCGGGTGCAAAGAAATATACGTCGCTGAATGATGTCATAGATACGTTTCGCAAACTGGAAGTAAAATTCATTTATAGTGGTGGACGCACCGAACTACGATCGCTTGTAAACAAGAGCGATGCACTTGCGCGATGGCCGAAAGAAAGCATGGTCCTTGAATTGTCTTCAGGGAAGCGCGTGACCGTTCCGGCTGCGCAGCTAACATTTGAGTCACTCGCAACTGAGCTTGGCGCAAAATTGATTGTGAAAGATGTCAAGTTGACCTTGGCCGATTTGCGCGACGTCCTTCAGGAGAGCAGGGGGCCTGTCATTGTCTTAAAATTTAACGAGGGATTGGGCCATGGAACTGTGATATTCGGTGTGTCAATTTCCGATGGTTTTATCGGGGAAATGGATCCTTTTACGAGACTAGAGAAACCAACTGGTCCTGCTTTCGGATCCTTGAAGACCCGTTGGTTGCCGACTCTTGATGGCTTCAAGACTGATAGCCGTGGTCGGGCTTGGACTGAATTTGCATTTTTATTCAAGAAAAAGATCAAGGGCACCCGACTCTCGCGTGAAATTGATCCCGAAGTTGAAAACTCTCGGGGTGAAACAGAGATTTGGAACGATGAAGATGAAGTCAAGCCTGAGGTTGCAACGGAAGTCCTGACCGCCTTTGATGACAAGGGTGGAGTTGCTGAAGATGCTGAAGATGCTGAGGAAGGATTAGCAGAACCCGGGACCGAGGAGGCCCTGGAGTCGGAAGTATTAGATAAAGTAAGTGAAGAAGCCGAAGAACTAATAACTTCTGGGAAGCTTTTGGATAGACTAGATGAGAAAAGCTTGAAGGAAGAATATGATGACGAAGCTGTACAGCATGAGATACAAATTTCGAGTCAACCCAAAGCTGGAATGTTCTATCGGATCAAGAAAGGAGAAAATCTCCTAGAAGTTGCTGGAAAAGCTTACCAAGTTGGCGCAGGGCAAAAAAGGCTTTCATTTGCAAAATATATCAATGGACATCCGTTCAACCATCGATATTACGTACAAGGTGGGAAGAGTTTTACAAAAGAACATTTTCCTGAAGGGGTCATCTCCTTTCGTCCAACATTTAACTGTGACGCCGCCAACTTATTCGCAACTAAAGCTACCCTCACGGGAAAATGTTTTGCCGTAATCTGGATACCCAATTATAGCGATAACTATCATTCTTTTTGGGTAAAAGTCTAAAGAACAAAGTACTGGAGCCCGAAGTCGAGCAGGAAGATTTTGTAAGAAATAAAAGAAGATTAATAGACAAACGTCAAAATGTTCTGGAAATTCCTTGGCGGTGGAACTGTGCCCTGCTCATGGATTTTAAAGATCCAGATACTCAGGAGGTGATGCCTTTCCAAGGATCCGGGTTCCTTATAAGTCCTAATCATATTTTAACGGCGGCACACAATCTCTTTGCTATTGTATCTACAAAAGAAAGAGGCCCCACACCGTTGCAAGTATCTTCCATATCTGTATTTCCTGGCGTCAATAGAAAGGAGTTTTCTTTGGCAAACATGAGATAGCAGATGCTTCTAGAAATGTTGCGTTCACTATGAGCTGGAAGGCAGGAGTTAAAGCCTATCTAAGGCAACCCCTACCGCCTGCACGGAGAGCACACGTTACTGATATCGGGGTAGATAAGGAGACAGCCAGATCCGATTATGGACTCATTAAACTTAATCAGAACATTGGTGATTTAAAATTTAAAGAACTCGACAATAGTCCTTTGGGTTATTGGGGCAGTAATGAAAAATCTCAGATACAAACATTCAATCCAAAAATCAATCCAAAAAGCCCAAGAAAACAGCCTATAAATATCGCTGGATATGATACTTATGATTTTCATGGGCCTGACAAAGTGGATGACATCGGATTTCTCCAGCATCTAGCCCAAACAACAATCGATACGATCGATACCGATGATAAAACAGAGAGGTCGTTAATCATGTATTCACACCACCTGGCAGAAAAAGGAATGAGTGGTGGTCCTATCTGGATTCATGATTGGCCACCAACGCAGAGGAGCCCAGGACCGCTACAACTAGTAGGAATTAGTGGACACCATGGCTTCGGTTTATTACTTACATCGAACGTTCTCAAAGATATCGAGCAGTTTAAACTTCGATTGGGTTAGCTTTACAAGAACAATGATTTTGCCAGAATTATGTTTGCGAAAGAGACGTGAGCTAGCCTGGGTTTGACGGTCCCCTCAACAGGTGTAGTCTTAATCAGCAATCCGTACAACGCTGAAAATAAAAAGATTAAGGCGTGTAAGCTCCCCTGTCAACGAGACACTGGCAATGGAGAACTTTCAGCGTTCAGCTGAGCCCGATACGTGGCCGGCGGTAAGCCTGCCAAGGCATCATGGGGCCGCACTTCGTTATAGGTCAGTAACCAGTCCGCACTGATCTCCCGCACTTGATCCAGCGACTCAAACACATAGGCATTCAACACTTCGGTACGATACGTCCGATTGAACCGTTCGATGAAACCGTTCTGCGCGGGTTTGCCTGGCTGGATGTAACGCAACTCGATGCCTCGGTCCGCACACCAGGCGACGAACCGATCGGCGACCAGTTCGGGGCCATAGTATAAGCGGAATCTGTAGTGCTCCCCTGAAATCAAGCCACCTGGGTTACTTGTCGCGCCCGATATTGGACGGGGCTTCGATAGCCCAAGGCCTGATGCGGGCGCTCCTGGTTGTACCACTGCATCCAATCTCGAATGACGCGTGAGCGGAAATTGGGGGTCAGATCTTGTTCTGTGCATCGATAGGTTCCGGAGGAGTGTAGGGCGGAGTGAATGCTTTGCTCGGCAATCGGTTTCGAACACCAAGTGGCGGGAACACTTCCTGAACGGGTGATGATCGCGCCAGACGGCAGCCCGCTATGAGCGAGTAGTCGCCGCCATGCATGAACGTACCGCGCTCTTGCGCCGTGACCTCCCACCAATTGGAAGCAGCCGTCCTGGGCGAATTCGCGCAAGAGGGACGCCTTGCCTGAAGCAGTTGATTGCGAATAAAACTCTGGGAGCAGATCCTGTTTTGTGCATCGCGGAATGGTGAATGGGGCACAAGGTTGAAAAGTATTCGTTGGAGCCCGGATGCAAGGTAAGAGGCTGCGCGCCTGCGCCATGGTGAATTGAGTGCGCGCGCCATCTGCTCCCCGCGCCTTACTTTCATCGCCCCGGTCTCCCCCCCAGCAGGGGCTGCTGGGACCGAAGGGGAAGGAGGAGCAGGAGAAGGTGGTAGCGTTCAGCTGTGTGCGTGCATCCGTTAGAGCAATGCGCTAAATGCTTCAACCGTTAGACCGGCTTGGCGAATGATGCTGCGTAACGTACCTCTTGCCAGCTCAGTGTGATGAGGAACAGTGAGTCGTCGGTGCGGAGGATTGGATTGTCGTAAGATAATGTGACTTCCGGTTTGGTGATCTACTCGATAGCCAATCTTCTTCAGTGCACGAACCGCGGCTTGGCCTGATAGGACAGGCAATTTGCTCACAGGGCGATGTCCACGGTTTCTTCCCAAATGGATGGGGGGATTGGCTCATTGTGAATTCGTAAGCTTTCGAGGTAGCCCGCCATGGCATCCTTGATATTGGTCAACGCCTCGTCTCGTGTGCTTCCTTGACTCATACACCCGGGAAGGGATGGACATTCGGCTATATAGACCCCATCTTCATCTTGTTCAAAAACGACGCGGTATCGCATTGGCAAGTCCTCCAGGCAATATGCGTGATTGTAATACAAAGCAGAAGAAACTGACAGCGCAGAAGATAAAGGGGTCCGCAGTCTTTAGTTGGTGGTCAAGAAGAAAGTGAAGCGGTCATGAGCGCGCTGTGCTCTCCTGGGAAATTGGTGATTCGGGTGAACAACATGATTCCCTCCGAACCAGGTAACGCGCGGAGCCTTACACAGTAGGCCATGCGTTTTCATGGCTAGACGGCTATCTCTAATTGAAGGCGCTGATAGGGCACTGACAGGCTCACGGCATCTCGTAACCGAGGTCCTGCCTTTGCCTCAACGAGTCCAAGATCGTGTAGGACTGTGACATCGGCACGCACGTTCTTAAAATCCCTGTACACGAGTTTGGCGAGTTCGGCCAACGGCCGTGGCCGGCGCGTCCGAATCACATGAAGAAGGGATACTCGAGGCTCCGTGAGGACCTGCCGCATGGCCTCAACACTGATGAAATACACGCCGGTTCGTTTGATGATCTTTCGGCCTGGTTCGACTCGGCTGAGTGTGCCCGTACTGTTCGAGTGGAGGTGTGACATCGAATCAGGGTGCAAGCAAAGGGGTCGCCCATTTCGAAGGCCCGGTCAAGAGGGCAGCACACATCGCGCCCCCTCTCGTTTCTGCAGTGGGGCTATGCGAGACCGTCACATCGCCCATCGCCTCCAGACACAGGACCCCGTCGCATCCCGGTTGTCCTCGTCAATCGTGTCGGCTCGTACCTGAGCCGCACCAGTCACCCATCAGGATCAAGGCGGAGGAGCGAGCCCCATGGGGATCCGCTCCGGCCCCTGGCACCTCGTGCCCCAGACAACCGTCGGTGCCCGGCCGTGTCCACCGTCGATACGCACAGGACGTCTGGCTACCAGCGGGCTGGTGCCAACCCCATCATGGCTCACCGCCGAGGCGTCTCAGTCCCCACGCCCGTGGCGATGGGGAGAACGGGGTGAAGACTGCGGCTAATCGGGAGTGCGGGGTCATGCCCCAACCCCTTTGCGAGCTCCCAGCCTCACCCCAAATCATCTGCGTCTACCCGAAGGCGCGGTGCAGGTCGAACGGCACCTGCTCGCGCAACATGTGATAACAGGCGCGTGCGAGTTTATGCGCCACGGCTTTCAGCGCCACCAGGGGATGCGTCCGTGCCTGCTTGGGTTGATAGTAGGTCCGAATCACCGTCTCATAGCGAATGGCGAAGTGGGCCGCTTTAATGAAAGCCCAGCTCAAATACTTGTTCCCGTTTTTCGTGTTCCCAGCCCCTTTGCGTTTGCCGTTGCTCAGATGTTCGCTGCCGACACACCGGCAATAGGAGGCGAAGTACCCGACGGTCGCAAACCGCTGCATGTCGCCGGCTTCCAAAAGAATGGTGCCCGCTAAGATGGGCCCGATGCCAGGGATGGTCTGCAGCAGCGCATACCCGGCCTGGCTCCGCCCCGTCTCCCGGACCTGGTCTTCGATCGTGCGAACTTCGTGTTCTAAACACCGCAGCACCGTCAGCGAACTCTCAACCGTCTGGACCTGTTCGGGAAATGGCACGAGGGTCTGAATGTGTTCCGAGGTGAGGGCCCGGAGTCGCGGCAAAGAGAGGCGGTTCCCGGTGAGTCGCGTGAGCAGACTTTGCAGACTCAGGACGACCATCGTCTTGTGTTGTACCAACTGACTGCGCTTGCGCAACAAGTCCCGAACGGCGCGTTCCGCTTTCGGATAAATGTAGCCCGTGGGAAGTAACCTCAGGCGGAGCAGATGCGCCAACCACCGCGCATCATGCTGATCGTCGGCATGCTTGAGGCCACTGTACTGGGGGAGTGCCGGCGTATGAGCGAGGTGCACGCGGTAGCCCGCGTCCATGAGTCCATCGACGAGCCAATACCAATTATAGGTGGATTCAACAACCACGCCCTGCACCGTGGCCTGATACGGTGTCAAGGCCGTGAGGATCACGGCAAGGTCATTGCGGAGGCGTTTCTGATACAGTATCCGATCCGCGTCATCAATGATTACCACCACACTGTTGGTGGCATGAAGATCGATCCCGACATAACACATCATCGCAACCTCCTCGGTTAAGGTGGATGAGAGCCGCCGCGTCACACGCGACGACTCTATACTCCACAAGAGGAGACTTCGAGATGGTTATCGGGAGTCTTTGTTTGATCGTCAAGACGAACACGAAGAGGTCGGTGGGAGCGCCGGAGAGCCTGTCCTCCGGGGGGCATCAGCAGTACGAGCGTTTCTCAATAGGTATGGCCACGTCCTATTTCCGGAGTGCTGTGTGATGACGGTTGGCTCAACAGCGTGAGGATAATTTCCCGTATCAGGAGTGATGCGGGATGCTGGGGAGCCAGATGACGCAGTTTGTGAGATCTGTCGTTGCGTAGTGGGTAATGAATCGGTGAAGCCGACGGATGAGTTCAGGAATGGCGAGTTCTTTGGAAAGAATAATGCCAGCGTGGGAGCGCCCGGTTTCATGCCATTGTGTGGCGAGCTGGAGGAAGTCTTTATGGTTGAACGTGAGGATTGCCCGTCCGTGGCGTGCGGCAAAGACCAATTGGGCTTCATCAGAACAGCCCAAGTTCCCAGTGTCCCGTGTCGTGACGCAGTCAATCCCACGTGCGTGAAGCAACGAAGCCATGGTCAGGTGGATGTGTTTGACCTCGGTTGTCAATAGTGGACGCCATGAATGACAGCCTCACACCGCCGGTTGTTGACGGGCCCACTGCTGGGCAAACGCCACTGGCGAGCGATTCCCGAGGCGTGAGTGCCGCCGCTGTCGGTTATAGAAGATCTCGATGTACTCCGCGATCTCGCGCCGTGCTTGCTCACGGGTCTCGTAGCGCCGGTGATGCACCAGTTCGTTCTTCAGCGTGCCCCAAAACTTTCCATCGGAGCATTATCGTAGCAGTTGCCTCGCCGACTCATGGACGCGGTCATCCCACATTGGCGGACCTGATCTTGATAGGCCTGGGCACAATACGGTGAGCCACGATCGGAGTGGTGGATCAGTCCCGGGTGTGGGCGCTTTGCCCATACCGCCGCGCCCAGCGCCTGGCTCACCAACGCCGTCGTCATCCGAGCCCCATCGCATGTCCGACGACCTCGCAGGTGAACAAATCCTTGATGCCCGCGAGATACAGCCAGCCTTCCGCGGTCGGCACGTACGTGATGTCGGTCACCCAGGTCTCGTTCGGTCGTGTGGCGGCAACGGTCTGCGCCAATACGTTGTCCGCGACCGGCCGCGCATGCGTCGAATCCGTGGTCGTCGTGAACCGGCGGACCTGGGTACAGCGCAGGCCCAGTTTCTTCCGCAGTCGCTTGATGCGGCCGATCCCAGCGGGGAACCCGTCGGCATGCAATTCGGCTTGAAGCCGTTCCGGGCCGTACGTCTGACGGGTGCGCACATGGGCGGCTTGGATCGCCACTTCCAGCCGCGCATTCTCCTGATCGCGTTTCGACGGCCGCCGATACTGCCAGGCATAGTAGCCGCTTCGAGACACTCCAGCACCCGGCACAACAGACTCAGCGGATAGTGGGCACGCAGCGTCCTCATCAGCGCGTACCGGGCAGCTGCGCTTTCGCAAAGTACGCGGTGGCTTTTTTAAGATGTCGCGCTCCATCCGTGCTTCCGCAAGATCACGTTTGAGCCGGGACAGCTCGTGCCTAGCCCGTCACGGGCCGTCGGCTCGCGCCCACTGTCGCAAGCTGGCCGTGCCGAGCTCGCCCGACCCAGTTCTTGAGCGTTTTGCCCGACATGCTCAGGCGCCTGGCTGCCTCCGGAATCGTCACCTGCTGTTCCAGGACTAGCCGCACGGCCTGCTCTCGGAACTCCTTCGTATACTGCTGCCGCGGTATCTGTTCCATCTCACACCTCCAGACCTCTGATTGTAGGTTGAAGGCGTCCACTTTTTCGAGCCTAGCTCATTTCATCCAGATAGATTTTCATGCAACAAGGCTCATGAGGAAAGACGGGGAGTGGGATTATGACCGCAAATCAGCTTCCGGGGCTGACAGATGCTCGACAATGTCCTGATCGAGGACGGCACGATTGTCGTAGTAATAGGACAGGGCATCATAAATCGATGCGAGACTGAGGTGAGGATAGTGCGTGAGTAGCTCTTCCGGAGTCTGCCCGTGATGCAACGCGTAGATCGCAATGGTTCGCACGGTGATGCGCGTTCCTTCAATACACGGACTGCCACCACAGATGTTTGGGTCGCTTGTGATATGAGGGTGGGCCACTGTAGGCATGTGCTCAGTGTACTCCATGCGAATTTACCTCCGCAAGCTTGAGTTGCAATTCTACGAGCACCACGCCACGTCCAGCTGAATATGTGCAGATCAAAGAGGTTGGGAATACTCACATGAGCCGGGAATCTCTGTGTGATCGTCAAGAGGAAATCGAAGAGGACGATGGGAACCCGTCTTCCGGGGGCTCGTCAACATGGTTCATCGCTTCATGTGATAGTTACATCTGTACGAGGAGCATGTCTGAACACCTGTTTTTAAAGCCGCGCCACCTGCCACGACGCTTCACGCTTCACCATCGCATTGAGAATCGCGAGCAGCTTCCGCATGCACGTGCGCCAACGCCAGCACCTTCGCCTTCCCCGCCTACACAAGCGCCGAGAGAAACAGGGAGGAGGTAGACTTGCAGTCTCGACAATTTGTGGAAGACCTGCTCGAACGAATAGAGACATGTTTGAGCAACATGAACGGTGGAGCCGTGCCCTTCTTTCGGAGGCGTTATGTGAGCCAGTCTTCCAAAGAAAGGTCGGAGATGTGCTGAAAATGACGGGTATTATGTGTCACGAGCGTCGCCCCATGGTGTTTCGCAATGGCGGCAATCAAGGCGTCTTTTTCTCCGGTCGGTCGGCCCATGCGCAGTAACTCTGCGCAGAGGGTTCCGTAGACTCTGGCGGCCTCCCTGTCAAACGGTATGATGTCGATGCCTGCTGCGAATTCGGCCAATACTTCCAGATTGTGCGTGACGCGTTGAGAACGGAACGCCCCACAGTAGAGTTCTCCCAGCACGACGGTGCTCATTGCCAAATCGTCGGCAAGGGCTCGTATCCGATCTTGAACAGTCACGACACCTTTCAGCGCCGCCACACACACGTTGGTATCGAGATGATAGCGCACAGGTTAGGAAAGGGAGATGCGGGTTTCGTGCCGATCACGATCGATCTGATCGAAGGCTTGATCCAGTTGTGGGTCATCGCGCCATCCGCCAAAGGCGTGTTCCAGGTGCTTCAGCCGATCGACGCGGATCTGGATCTCGATCTCTGTCCCGTCTGGAAGAAGAACGGGCTCCTCAAGTTCGATCGTGGTACCGTGAATTTTTCCTTTTATGGTCTTTATCATCGCACCAGCCTCTTGTCGAGTATCATACCCTATTTTTAGTGGCTTGGCAAAGACCGAGAGCCCAAGAGCGAGAGCCAGGACGAAAACAGCTGCAGGGACCATTGTGTGAGGGAAGGTGACCTGGTTCTGACGTGTGCTTCTTCGGAGAGGGTAAGGTCAGAATATGCCAATAATTCAAGCTCTGAAATGACGGAGAGACAGTAGGTGTCATCTGGGAGAGGTTGGGCTCGGCGTCCGCCGAGGAGATAGAGGACCGCATTGGTATCAAGGACGAAGCGGGCCGGAGTTACGTCCATTCGTCTCGCAACTGCCGTTGATGCGCAACGGGATCTTTGCTCACGTGTATGGCGCCTGCGCGTGCGCAGTCTGCTGCCCTCAGTCCCGTGCGGCTGGTTCTGCAGCGCACGTTCGATCTCAAGCCATTCGTGATAGGGGATGACGACGCTCACGGGTCGACCATGGTCATCGGTCATCACCTGTTAATGCATTGAAGACATCGGCAACTCCTGAGGCATGCCACTATTGGCTAAGTGTAAGTGAGGAAAGTCGTATCGGGCAAGGAAACACTGATGGCAGAACGCTGGGGAGGTCTAAAGGACAGGCTACGTAAATTTGGCTGGGCGTCCACGGGGGTGAGGGGTGGACTGGACCACGCGAGAAATTCGGGGTCAAATACCCGCTGCGTTAAGAATTGAGGTGATTGTCACCCGACTCTTCCGGAGCGCCTTGCGAATGATGTCAGTGCCTATGCGGTCAACCTTGAGATGGCGAAGGTCTGGTTGTTTCATGATAGAGCCTCCGAAACTTTCTCCATCCGGTGGAACCTCCCAGCCTCTCACGACTAACTCGTCTATGTTCGGTCGTCGATGCCATCGCTAGGGTGGGGTTTAGCCGTGGCGATAGCCGTCTAGTGGCATCAGTATCAGGCTGCGAACACCATGCGGTTTCGAAAAGATCTAGAGGTGCACCCTCCATTGGTACGCGCGGGACAGTAGAACTCCCAGCCGGTTTGCTTTTTCCCAATCGCCTTTCCTAAGATCTCACGAGATTGTCCGCTTGTTTGAGGTTCGACCGAGGAGAACTCAATGCTGTGTCATACTATGCCTTCCAGTAAGCCTCGCATCAACCAGCGCACTCTTTTACGTGTGCTGACTCTGGTTGCGCTTGTGAGTGTGCTGTTCCTTAGCGTTGAGCTTGAGGCGGCACCAGCCGGCAAGACCGAGGTGTTACCCGTCCAGAAAGCCGCACCCGCAGCGGTGGTCATCGAAACGACGGGGAGTGAAGCGGAGCTGCGGCGGCAGATGCGTGAGAAGACCGGGGTCACGGAACTCCATGCTGGGACGATGCGGTTCTCAGAGGCACCAACCGGGAGCTTTGGGTTCATCGCACCGCCGGCTCTTGGGTTGGTATTGGTGACCCAGAGCCCGGATCTCGCGTTGGAGCGCGTCGCGAGCGTACCGAATGCCTATGAGATCCATAAACTTGCCGATGGGAGTGGATTGTTGGTAGGGTTTATTGAAAAGAATATGGCTTCGCAGATTGCTCCCAAAGATCGGCCCAAGACGCTCCGTCTTTTCCTCCATTCCAGTTCTTCGGACGAGGCGCCGCTCATTGTAGCGGTTCCCTTGGAGAAGCTCATGGCGGATCAGATGCCGCGACGGCGTGATTCAGGTAAACGTGACGGTCCGGTCGTGCTCGAAATGGATCTCCAGAGCACCATGGCCCGTAAGGGCCCAATCAGCCAATGAGCTCGAACCTGAGAAGCGGAGAGGTGATGACATCAAAACAGAAGTGCTGAACAGCCATGGGCTGTGTCGAACGGGCTCTGGCTGACGTGATCATGATGCAGGAAAATGCTGGGCCGATATTGACAACGCAGATCGACTGCAGTACCGTGGCAGCGCTTCAATCAATTGAATACAAATGTAATCGGTTTTTGACAGTCACTGAGATCAGCTAATCCGTGAGAATGACCATCGGCAGCACATTGTAAGTGTCGGTTTTCAATACAAGACAAGGAGGCCGGTCCATGTTTTCACATTCCTACCCTGTGTGCGCCCGTCTACTTGGGCTCACCGCCTGTGTGACTCTCTTTGGGAGTTCACTCATATTCGCAGAAACCCCATCAACGTCTGTGGCAATGAACCATCAGTTGCCGGCTTGGGCGGAGCAGCTCAAGGGGCAGACGATCGTCGAGGACGCTATGTCCGGAAAGGCCGATCGTTCCGCGATGGTCGAGCAGCAACACCAGCGCATCATGGACCAGATGTCCAAGGATCCGCAGGTACAGGCGGTGAATACCGGGATGTACAACACCTCGGCCATGATGCACCAGTATGGAGCTGGAGGACAGGATCTGTTGCTCATGTCCGATCCTCGCGTGGAACCGGTGGCTGCGACGGGGGGAGGCCGTTGTCCCGCAACTGCGCCGGTGAAACAGTACAATGTCTCCGCGATCAACGTCGAGATCACGCTCAACCAGTGGCTCGATTTCTATCCCGGTTATATGTACGCGTTGGATGAGGATATCGATAAGGTCAGAGCTGAAGAAACCAAGAACCGTGAGGCGCGGGATAAAGAGGGGTTTGATCCAGGAGCCGTTATCCCTGGTGTGCAAGCGCAGTGGATTCAGCCGCTCACGATTCGCGCGAATCAGGGCGATTGTCTCAAGGTGAAGCTGACCAACAAGTTGGAGGGTGACGAAGACGTCAGCCTGCATATCCATGGTTCATCGATGGTGGTGAGCAAGACCGGCGCAGCGGCCACCACAACCAATTCCGATGCCATTGCGTCGAAGGATAAGTCTGTAGAATTGGAATGGTATATCCATCCGAATACGCAGGAGGGGGTGCGGCAATTCCATACGTACAGCAACGATCGTGAGCTGACCGTGATGGGGATGTTCGGGTCCTTCGTCGTGGAACCTCGTGGGTCCACGTACTGGGAAGCGCTCGGCAGTGGGGACGCCACTCCGGCGACCAGCGGCTGGCAGGTCATGATCAAGAATGGCACCGGACCTGACTTCCGTGAGTTCGTGTTGTATTACCATGAGGTCGGCGATGAAGCGTTCCGTCCGCTCAACAAGAAGGGCGATTTCTTGCCCCAACGCGACCCCTTGACGGATACCTACCGTCCAGGCGGCCGCGCGATCAATTACCGAAGCGAGCCGTTCGGCATCAACAACATGCATTTGCAGCACGAATACTTCGGGTTTGAAGATGAGTCGATGGGCTATAGCTCCTATACCTTCGGCGATGCGGCTCCGACCATCCCTCGTTCCTATATTGGGGACCCGGCAAAATTCCGTCTCGTCCATGGCGGGTCGGAAGTGTTCCACAGCCACCACCCGCATGGAGGGTCGATTCGCTGGCCGCGGAGTCCCCGGGCCATCGATGACATGAACCTCTGGGCTGCAGCGGTCAATGGTCCGGTGAAGTATCCTGTGATTCGTCACAAGACGGATCGTGTCGACGTCGAAGTCATCGGCCCGTCAGAGGCCTTGGACCTGGAAACCGAGTGCGGTTCCGGTCTCTGCCAACAGCTGGCCGGCGATTTCCTCTTCCATTGCCACGTGGCGCATCATTATGTGTCCGGCATGTGGGGTTACTGGCGCGTGTACAACACGATCCAGCAGGGTGAGATGCGCAATGACGTGATGCCGGATCTGCGAGAACTTCCGGATCGGAAAGGTCGCATTAAGGCGCCGATCTCATCAGACAAGCTGGTCGGCCAAACGGTGGATTGGTTCGGAACGCAGTTTAAGATCATTGAGAAGGGCAAGAGCAATTGGAAAGGGAACCCTGCCACGATTACGATTAAGGACTGGGTTGCGATGCAGCTTCCCCCGCCCGGAAAGCCTGGGCATAAGGATGATGAGAAGGGCCAGATTCTTTCTTATGACGCGACCGTGTTGGATTGGGTGTGGGACGGGAGTCGCGCCATGAGTGAGAAGGAAAGTGATGTCAAGAATCCTAAGTACACGTCCACCCATCCTGGGAAGCGGCATCCGATCATGTTCGAGCCGCTGACGGGCAAGGTGGCTTGGCCGCATCTCACCCCGCACTTTGGGAAGCGTGTCATGTTCTCGCCGAATCACGTCGGAGCGCCTTGGTTGGAGATGGTCCGGCGCGACGACAATGGAGAGGAGAGCCTCGATCAAGCCAAGCCTGGAGAACAGGGCAATTGGAGTCTCTGTCCTGAGAATGCCGGGCGGAAGAACTTCAACGTCCATTTCATCAGGGTGCCGATTAAGATTGCCAAGGCTCAAGGGAAGGAGCCTGCGGTGGTCGATCCGAACGGCTTGATTTACGTGTTGCACGAAGAGGAAGCAGCCATTCGCGCCAACGATGACCTCAAGTATCCGTTGGTCGTGCGGGGCAACATTTACGACTGTGTGGATTGGACCTTAACCAGTGAGTGGGACGACGACGACTACACCAATTTCCAGGCGTCGAAGATCAACACGCACTGGCATTTCCTGCAGTTCGATAACCAGGCATCGGATGGGGTGATCACCGGGTTCTCCTATGAACAGTCGGTTCGTCCCTTCACCATGCTGGAGAAGAAGAATCAAAAGGGACTTCCCGTCCCGATGAACACGGTCTTGACCTCTGCGGTGAAGAAGGGGTCCAAGACCATTTCAGTGAAGAACGCCAAGCAGTATCACGTTGGAACCTTGATCATGGTTGGTGCCGATAACGTGAAAGGGAACGAGATTTCACGTATTCAGGCGATCAAGGGCAATCAAATCACGTTATCAAAGGGCCTAAAGCACGATCACCCGGCGAAGGACATTGTGACGGTCGAGTTTGTCCGTCAACGGTTCTGGGTGGATGCGGACGTGGGGACGGTGTTTTGGCACGATCACGCGTTCGGTGCGACGACTTGGCCACATGGTGGGTTCGGGACGTTTATCGCCGAACCAGTGGGGTCGACGTATCATGATCCGACGACCGGGAAGCAGATTCGAAGCGGTCCCATCGCGGATATTCACACCAACGAACCGGTGGGCCATGGTGTCAACAACAGCTTCCGTGAGCTGATGGTTCAAGTGCATGATACGGTGCCACACGGTCAATATCGTGACGGCCGGGAATCCGCCTGGACAACCGATCGAAGTGGCCTTGGAGGCAGGGAAGACCGTCTCATTCGTCATGCCTGAAAAAATTTACATGACTCCGATGCCGTTCTTGAACGGTGGAACACATACGACCGGAAGCGGGCTGAACTTCCGGGCCGGACCGATCGCACAACGGTTGGCGACAAATCCGGATGTGTCTCAGATTTTCAACAGTCAAATCCATGGTGATCCCTATACGCCGCTGTTGAGAGCGTATACGGGCGATACGATGGTGTTCAGACTGTTGCATACGCTGATGAACGAAACGATGACGTGGACCTTGTCCGGCCATTCGTTCTGGACAGAGCGGTATGCACCCGATGCGAACCGCAAGAACTCAATTCACGTCGGGATTGCAGAACGGTATGACTTGGTTGTACCGGAGGCCGGTGGCCCACGCCATCAAGCGGGCGATTTCATCCACTTTAACGGCCGCTCCTCGAAGTTGTCTGAAGGTGGATGGGGCATCGTTCGGGTCTATGACAAGGAGCAAAAGGATCTCAAGAAACTCCCGGCTGGATTCTCAAACAAAGGTGAGATTCCAGAGGCCTTGCCGGTATGTCCTACCGATGCTCCGGTGAAGAGCTTCAACGTCGTTGCGATGGACTACCCGTCGATGACCTTCAATCCAAAGGCACCGGAAGCCATCGAGGTCGATTTTGAACGGAAGATACAGCTTGCCAACCCGGACGCAAAAATTTATGCGCTTGAGGACGATGTGGCGAAGGTATCTGGAAACACTCAACCAATGCCACTGACGCTTCGGGTGAACATCGGAGACTGCGTCAAGGTGAATCTGAAGAATAAGATGAAGGACAGTAAGGCTTCCTTCTCCGCGATCGGACTCGCATTCGATCCAAAAGATTCTATGGGGGCCAATATCGGGAAAAACCCAGGCGATCAAACGATCGCTCCAGGCGGTGAACGGGTCTACACGTACTACGCAGATCCATTCAACGGTGAGACGACCTCGCTCGTCTGGGATTGGGGCAATGTGATGACGAACCCACGGAACGGCTTGTTCGGCGCGATCGTGGTCGGTCCGAAGGGATCCAAGTACCGAGATCCCAAGACCGGTGTTGATCTGTCGAATAAGAATGCCTGGGCGGCCGACGTCATCGTGGACCGATCCATTCCTGGAAATGAGATGCGTCCGAACTATCGCGATGTGGCCTTATTCTTCCAGGATGAAGACAACATTATCGGCACGAGCTTCATGCCCTATGTGCAGAATGTCGCGGGCTTAACCGGGATCAATTACCGGTCCGAGCCGTACTTGTACCGTGAAGAATCAGGTTGTTCGCTGGGGAAAATGTTCCAGCCTGTAAGGCGGACAAGCCGGAAGATCCGATGACACCGATCATCGAATCACATGCCGGTGATCCGGTGCGCATCCATGTGATCGGCGTCAACAACGAACAGAACGGTATGTTCGGCGTTGAAAAACATGAATGGCCGATCGAGCCATTTATGCGGGGCGCGGATCAGATCAGTGTCGTGGAATTCTCCGGCTCCGAAACGCTTGATGCCTTCATCCCTTCAGCTGGAGGTCCATACCGGTTGCCTGGCGACTATGTGTATAGCAACCAGCGGTTGCCGTACTCCCAGTCTGGGCAGTGGGGATACCTGAGGGTCTTGCCGGCTGGGGATAAGAGACTTCAGCCTTTGGGCGCTGGTGGAGTAGGTTCGAAGCATGCGGATGCAGATGAACAAGCTCAAGCAGTTCCAACGGCGATGAAGTAAACGCCTCGGGCTTCTGAGGGAAGAGGATAGGGGAGCCATGCTGAGTGCATGGCTCCCCTTTTTTGTCTGTAGGGGAAACCTGCAATCGGAAGTGGAACTCGATATAATTAAAGACAGGGTGATCGAATAAACTGCATGAGGGATGAGACGAAGAAGGAAATTGAGCTGATAGTCTATCGGACGGTCTGTGGCGAAGATGCATCAGAGGAGAGGGGCATGAACGGTAAGGGCTAGGGAGTGATTTTGGTTGCGGAGTTCTGGCACTATCCCTGGGGATCCGACAGGCGCATTCGTATGACGTCATGGAGGTTGCGCATGGGGGGACGATAGAAGGTACGGTTACACTCGACGGAGCGGTGCCGGAACCGAAAGCGTTCAATCTCATTACCTTTCCTGATCCCGCGTACTGTGGGCGTATCTCGAACGGACGGGGCTGGCGTCTGCTGCATGACTTTGTCGTCGGCCATCAAGGCGGATTGAAGGATGCCGTTGTGCTCTTGGAAGGGGTTGAAGCAGGAAAGCCGTTTGAGGTGTCGGTTCCGTTGATCGAGGCTCGCGACTGCATGTTCCAGCCGTTTATGACGGTTGTCCGGAACGGGCATGCGGTGGAAGTGATCAACATGGATCCCGTCATGCACGATATTCAAGGCTATGAGGCCTCGCTGGAAGCGGGAGCTCGGGTGTTGTTCAACACTCCTCTGGTCATGAACCATCAGCATCGGCGTGGGGATCTCCATGCGTTGCACAACCATGCCCCAGGGAAATCGTTGGTTGGGCCCATTTATCTGAATAAAGGTCGGCGCACCTTCTACATGCAGTGCGGGTTTCACGCGTACATGGAAAGTTGGGCCATGGCCGTGAACAATCCGTACTATGCGTTGACTGATGCTGAGGGAAAATTCAAGATCGACCAGATTCCCCGGTACCTATCAATTGGTCGTATGGCATCCTCAGACCGGACCCGGGAAAACTAAGTCGATTGTGGTGCAGTCGGATGGAACACTTGTCGAGCAACTGACATTGCCGGCTCCACGAGGGAATCGAACCGCCTATACAATCCTCGATAATCCTCGATTTGGTCTCGAATCGTTAGGGTATTCGGTCGATATTCAGCCATTGCTCGAACATCAGCGTTGATGACCGATGCATCTATCTCTTGCGAGGATGAGCGACAGGTCGAGTATGATTGCGGTGCTGGGGGTCGTCGCGCTGAGTACGACCATCTCCATCGCCGAAGGTAACGATACGGTCCCGGCCGAGGCTGAATTTTCAGGGACACTCGTCAAGCGGGTTGACGGCAAGCAATATCAGGCGCAAGTCTTCGGAAAGGGTGATCGGCTGAGATTGGAGTATAAGTACGCCATTCGAACCGAGCTAGGCTTCACGGCGATTGAAATCATCAGGCCTGATGTCGGTGAGCGGTGGTTCGTCCTTCCCCAACAGAAGCAGCTCCTGGTTCTGCCGATCACGGATGAGACGCTGTCGATGCGTGCGGAACTAGCTGGAGAGACAAGCAGGCTGCCGTTGGTGATGCAGCAGCGGCGGGTCGGGCTGCGCTGTTGTTCGATGTACAGGTGGAACGGGAAGGTTCTCGCGAACGATTTTATGAATGGGTCGATGTAGAGACCGGGGTGGTCCTCAAGCTGGTCAGTCAGAACCGCGAGTGGTCCTTCGAGTATGAGCGAATTCGCATGTCACCTCAATCCAATCGATATTTTGAAGAGCCTCGGGATATAGAAAACGCCGTGGCGGGACCACTCAAAGGCGTGAGGAGTAGAGAAGTGATGAACCGATTTCTTCGACGGGCTGCATGCCTGTGCTGTGGGCTGGTCTGGTTTATCTCTCCCATGCCTGACCCGGCATGGAGCGGGATGAAGCCGATCTTCAGTCGATTCACACCTTTGTATGACAACATGGAATTCCAAAAAGCACTTGAAGAGCTGAACACACTCACGAATGAGGAGGCCGATACAGCCGATGTGCGTCGGCTGAAGGTTCGCACATTGCTGAGGCTTGGCAAACCCAAGGATGCGTTGACTGAATACGACCGGCTCATTCAGCTGTCGAAACAAGATGAAACGCCTGCGCTGCGGAGGTCGCACTTGGATTCGTCGTCGTTCTCACCTGAGATATGCGAGAGCAGATGCGAGGGGCTGCCTTTACGGCCCTGAAGGAATGGCAGAGTCCCGACGCCGTTCCATTCTTCGAGGATGGGCTCAGTGACGGGTCCGGTCTTGTCCGAGCCCTGGCCGCCGAGGGGCTTGCCAAACTCGATGCTGGGCGAAGGTCTCCAAAATTTAGGCAGGCCTTGGAGGACCAAGCCGTGTTGGTAAAGGAAGCGGTGCTCAAGGATTTACAAAATCCAGCGATACCTCGGTCGTGTCGCTGGTTGAGCCGGTGCTCAAGGACCCTGAGGTGCGTGTGCGGGTGGCGGCCGCCGAGGTCCTTTGCCATCTGAAACGTTCGAACGGCTGTGACTTGCTCTTGCGCTATGCCCGAGCGCCCAATCCTGATGAACGAACTTCTGCTATTCGTGCACTGGTGGAACGTCAGCCGAAGCAGGTGGTCTCGATTCTCAAAGAGGCAAGCGAGCACAAACAACCATCGGTACGTGGTGCCGCCGCAACCGGATTTGGACGTGTTCCATCGGCAGAAGCACTCACCGCGTTGACGCGTCTATTGAGAGATCCCTCTCCCCGGTGCGAATTGCCGCTGCCGTCAGTTTGGGACAATTGAAGGTTTGAATGCCGGTCCTCCGTTGACCCAGGCGCTCGGCGATCGTGACCACGCTGTGAGAGCTTTTGTGATCGGAGCTCTGTTGGAACAGGATGAACGGTATGAGGTGGTAGCCGATGCTGTTTCTGGGCTTGATCAATATGAAGAGCTGGCGCTTCATGCCGCGGTCGCAAGAGCGTTGGGCCATGCCGGAGGATAATCGGGCACCGGCGCGATCGGCCTTGATGCTGCTGATTCAAGACACGGTATCTCGCGTGAGAATTGCTGCGGTCAAGTCGATGACGAAGGTTGAGGGCTCGCGTGCGATTCAATACCCAGCGGGGTCTCCGCGATGAAGATGATGCGGTTCGGGCCACGGCGGGTGGCGCACTTCTCAGTGTGCTTGCCCGTGAATAACTAGATGCACACGAGTGTTTGGCTGCTGTGTTGTATACAGAGCGAGTAGACCCAGCGTTCCGTTCCATGACGATGGGACGGTGCAGTCATGGGCAATCTCGGGGAAGGAGTATGCGTCGATGCTGGTACGATCGTTGATTGTGTCATATGTCGTGTTCGGGGTCTCGGTGGCGTTCGCAGACGGAGGTGGGGCTCAGGGGGCAGGTCAGTTGCCGGTCGGTAAAGACGGCGCACCAATGATTGTCGTACCGGCCGGTTCGTTCCCAATGGGAGTTCCCTCCGGTGATCGAGACGGGGGACGGGATGAATACCCGCGCCACGAAGTGTTTATCGATACCTTTGCCATCGATAAATTTGGTGACGAACGGTCGGTATCTGGACTTCGTGAAGACGACCGGGCAGCGCGTGCCGCAGAATCCTACGAATCCCACGCGAAATTTGTGGCAAGGTGACAGCATCACGGAGTCGCTTGCCGATCGGCCTGTGATTAACGTCGATTGGTTCGATGCAGATGCGTACTGCGCCTGGGCGGGTAAGCGATTACCGACGGAGGCGGAATGGGAAAAGGCAGCCAAGGGAACATCCGACAAACGGTTCCCTTGGGGGAATGTCGAACCCACGGCGAAACATCTCAACTACAATCAACGGTGGATCGGTGAAAAGACCCTCATGCCCGTCGGGAGTTATGAAGCAGGGAAGAGTCCCTATGGCGTCTATGACATGGCAGGGAAACGTCTGCAGAATGATGAACGACTGGTAAGGATCCTCGATACTATGAGAAGAGCCCGACGAAGAACCCGAAAGGGGCCGTGGGTCCGGCACGAAAAAGTCATTCGAGGTGCTGGGTGGCAAAACGAGACGCCCAGCGTTCGCACTTTACCCGCGTGAGAGTGATCCGACCATTCGTAACGAGTCGACGGGATTTCGCTGCGCGACAGACTTTCCGATGCCACCGGCATCGGAAAGCCCGGTTACGCCGCAATCCTGTTCTGAAGTTCCGTCGTGGGCTTCACATCTCGGCTGTGGAACCCTAACCAATTCATTTTCGTGCTCGGGTCGGTCCGGTTTGCTGCGCGACTCGCACGCTGTGTGCTGTCGATCCAGCTACTTTCCACGAAACCCTCGCTGCGTTCCTTCTCGGGACCCATAGGATCCGTGTCGGGTGCGGTCGCATAGCACTGGCGGTCAAACCGATAATCGGCCACCCACTCAGCCACATTCCCGGACATCTGAAACACGCCGTATGGGCTTACGGCATTGTCGTACTTATCGACGGAAACAATCGGTGGGTAGAGCAACAGGCGTTCGAGGGCGATCCCACGGGGCCCGACAAACCCGTGCGGGCCGCTGGTTCGCTCTCGATAATCCGGCCATCTGATTGCCCCAGGGATAGATACGTCCGTCTCCACGTGCGGCCTTTTCCCAGGCGGATTCAGGTCGGCAAGCGTTTGCCGGCCCAACGACAATAGGCATCCGCCTCGTCCCACGAATATTGTGCATGACGGGATGGTTGGACATCGTTTCTTGGAAGTTGCCGCCGTCATATTGCCAGTCGATCAACGGTGGCTGATCGTGCGCGAGGACATATTTCAAAAATTGGACGGTCGTGACTTCAAATTTGTCGATTTCGTACGCCTTCAAATGCACCGTTCGCTGCGGAAACTCGGCTTGATAGGCGTTGCGATCCATCTTCTTATCGCTTCCCCATGATGAATTCGCCGGCCGGAATCACGATCATCTCGTCGTGAGCCGGCAGCTTGGCCTGCTCCTCCGCCAGTTGTTTCCCTTCAGAGTCCATTGCCGGACGACATCGCAACGTCCAACGCATACGTTGCCGTCACAGCCATCATGCCCATGATCGCAGTACTCACCACGATTCCAGAAACTCGCACGGCCCATCCTCCGTGGTTAGTGTAGGTCCGACTCGGTTCGTTCGGGTGGTAGGGTGTTGAAGCCTTCCAGTGGTTGATCGACCGGAAGATTGAAGAGGTAGTCCGAGACCGGTCGCATTTTCCCGTGGTGATACTCCACAACCAACTGCCGTCTTTCTTGGCCAAGTTTCATGGAGAAAACGAATATCCGTGGCCAACCACTGGTAGTACTCTTCGAGATGTTCACCATGTTTGGTTGTCACTTCATAGAGGATCGTCGGATGCCCGTCTCATTTCTGCTCCCGATTTCTTGCAGGGAAATTTCTCCGTCCAACTGTTCAGTGACTCTCAGGTCTTGATCGGGGCTATAAGGGACGGTCTTGAAAATGCTTCGTCCCGACAGCAGCAGCCACACGAGCTCTTATCCTTGCGTACGATGCTCCGTTGACAGGGCCCATGGTGTGGTGCTCAATCCGCCACATGGTGTCACGATAATAAATGTTCGCCTTCTGTAATTTGCCCTGAATTTTCGTCACCTGATCGGCGGAAAATTCTAAGGCCCAGGCTCTCGGACCGAGGAGCAATAGGCTACAGGTCAGGCTCAAGACCAACAAGATCCGACGCATGGGAAAATCCTCCAAAGTCGTTCACATTTTCTTCTGGCTGATCTGGACCTTGCCACCGACTGCTGATGCCTGTTTTCTGATGAGTCGAGACGTCTGGCTAAGGGGTGTGGATGGAGATGATCGTGCGCACCCGAATCCGATCGTCGCTGAACGTTGATCTGGAGCCGATCCACCTCTTGTCGCCGTGCGGAGCATGACTCGTCTGCTTTTCAGGATCCCCGGATTCCTTTATAACGTCCTGTCGGCGGACCCTGTGGATTGCGGGCCGGCATATAGGCATAGTAGTCAAAGCCGAACCAGTCCTGTACCCATTCCGCGACGTTTCCTGCCATATGGTGAGAGCCTAGGGGCTTTTCCCTGCATCATGGGACTCGACGGGCCGCCAAAATGGGGATTTCATGCATGATGTTGTCCGAACATGGCCAGCGTGGAACTGGGAGCGGTTTCGCCCCATGGATGGGGTTACCCTCTGGACCGCGCGCCGCCTTTTCCCATTCGGCTTCGGTTGGGAGCCTCGCGTGCTTGGCCGCGCCCAAGGCCTGTGCCTCAGACCATGTGACATAGAGTGCTGGCCAGCGAGTCACCGTCTGGTCGGACACGAAATGGACGGTAATGACGTGCCAAATGAGCTTCTGTAGCTCAGAGAAGGATCGAGTGTCTTCAGCTGGAGGTAGGACAGATATTCCCGAGACTGACCTCATCTCGGTCACGATCTCGAGCATCAACCAGACTGGTTGTTGAGGGAGTTCCGTATCGTCGAACTGCTCCAGTTCGTAGGGATCACCATCGATACGCTTGCTGCCGAGCAAGAACCGGCCGCAGGAATCGTGACCCGTCGGTGACAGCCGGAGCCAGATCCGCGATCCTCACCAGGTGTTGGCCAAGTCCGGGGTCGGCCGATCCGGATTCTGCATCGCTGGGCCAGTCATCATAAAGAGAAAAAACGCAAGGAGTGTAGAGACCGGCCTAAACGATTCGACATCAGTCCTTTAGCAGAACGTTGCGGTGCACGCGAGCCGCGAGAAACTAGGCCCCAGTTTGTCCCTTGCAAGAGTTCTTGCATCAATTGATGCTGCTCTTTCCATTGATGTACGCGACGAGGTCTGGTCATTCTGGCACCCTTTCGGAACGAACGACACCCGAATTATAGTATGTGGTGGACATGTACGACCTGTCGTTGAAAGGAGCGATGAATGAGCAAGCTTCAATGGGTCCTGGCTCGCTGGTTGTGCCGAGGTGCCGTGAGCGTTGGGGTTGTCACGACGATGCTCGCCTTTTCCGTCAAGGCGGAACACCGATACTCGGTCAAGACGTGTTCTTCAAGCCAGACAGGTGACCGTGGGAATTCTGGCTGATACACAAGATCAGCGAGTGCCGGAGAAGTATGGGAAGGTCGCCATCCGAGGAACCGGATTCCACCTGCGAGACGGCTATGTGATTACCGCCAGGCATGCGGCGGAAAAGCACGACCTACCATGGGAACGACCATTCAAAAACAGATTCGTCTGCTGACCAACGATCTCCACGAGCTTTCGGCGGATCTTGTCGGCGACAGTGCCTTTATGGATGTCGTGGTCTACCGAGTCAGCGAAGCTCATCGTGGGGATTCTCACGACGGAGACAGCATTTTCAACCGGAGAGACTGTACCGGGTATGGCGGTGTTCACGGTCGGCTATCCGCTCGGCTGGGGCCGACGATGGCCTTTGGGCGCCTTGGAAATACCAACACATTTCTGCAAACGGTCGATACCCGTCTCATTCAGGCTGATCTTTCTGTCTGTAGTGGGAACTCAGGAGGATTGTTCATGCCCAGGGAGAAATTGTGGGGATTCTGCACGCCGTGATTCAGACCGACAAGGAGGAAAACCAGGCGTATTGCAGCCGGATGGCCTTTGCTATTCCGGGGGAGTCTTGCAGAACGCATCGTCAACGCGGCACTCTCAGGCACACCGCTGGCGTTTTCCGAAACTGGGCGTCCATCTGACTTCGGTGAAGGATGGAACCAAGTTGCGCGTAGCTGTAAAGATGTGGCTGAACCGCCAAGGCGGCAGGGGTCCAAAACACGATATTCTGCTGGCCATCGATGGGACGGAGATTCTCGACGGCGCTCACCTGAAGAACTACCTGATCGAGCGCACGACTCCAGGCCAGGAAGTTTCAATTAAGGTGCGCCGAGTCGATGTGGATTTGACCTTCCACGTGGTGTTGGGGGAGGGTAGCCGCGCAGCGGAGGCGATCCATGATGGCCATTCAACCCCAGTTCCTTGCAAGGCTCGGCGTAGATTCGATCAAGCTGAAGCGCATCCAGACGCCGAAGCGCGGCGAAGAGGTTGCGTGCCGCCTCACATGTCGTGCGTGGAGGACAATATCTCAACGGCGGCGAACGGGTTTTGGTTTTTTCCGGATGGTGAAATGAGCAGTAATCCTGCTCGTTCCCCAGGCTCAGGACTGTCTGAGTGGCAGGAGAGTCCAGAATGGTGAGGGCGTGCGTGTCGCTAATGGCGGGTCAACTGACCTGGGGCAATCGGCTGGTCCTGGTCTGAGGCCCCATGACGCACTGGGCCAATGATGGCAACGAGTTGTTCCAGTGTGATGCTGCCCGGCCGCAAGAGTTCAGGTTGTGCATCGATTATCGAGACGACGGTCGATTCGACTCCGACCGAACAGGGGCCTCCATCCAGAATCAGATCCACCTTCTTCCCAAGACCATCGGAGACATGTTGTGCCGTCGTGGGGCTGACGTAGCCGAATGGATTGGCGCTGGGCGCAGCAATGGGTGTGCCGGCCTCACGAATCAGCGCTTGTGCAAGCGGATGATTCGGCATCCTGACGGCCACTGTCGATAAGCCGGCGGTGACGAGATCAGGAATGACCGAGTGCTTGGGCAGGACTATCGTCAGTGGACCAGCCAGATCATCCATGAGTTTCTGGGCGAGTGGGGGCTGCGAAGTGACAACTGCGTCCAGGTGTGACCGATCGGCAATATGCACGATGAGGGGATCGAACTGTGCCGTTCCTTGGCTTCAAAGATCTTGGCTGCAGCGACCGGGATTCACCGCATCACAGCCGAGTCCGTAGACCGTTCCAGTCGGAAAAACGACCAGCCCGCCTGTTCTGATAATGCTGCTTGCCAGACGAATAGACATCGAGTCGGAGGACGAGAGGACTGTGCCTTTCGGTGGGTAATTGTCTTCGCCCATAGGTATGTGATGCCAACCCTGAGGTCCTACTCCTTGACCGTCATGGTAATTCCGACCGGTTCTAACGGATTATCATGTTTATCGCGCGGGACCGCGACAATGTGGTCGACAACCTCCATTCCTCGAAAGACCTCTCCAAACACGGTATAGCAACGGTCCAGACCGCTATTGTCATCCACGCAAATAAAAAATTGGGAGCCGTTGTCGTTGAAGTCACGTGTGCTGTTACTTTCACGCGGCATTTTGGCCATGGACAACGCGCCACGCTTGTGTGGGTAGTCGTTCGGTTCTGGCGGGAGAAAGTATCCCGGCCCTCCGGTTCCGTGGAGGCGGCGATCAGGATGTTTGCTGAGCGGATCCCCACCTTGAATAATAAACCCAGGGACCACACGGTGGAAGGTCGTGCCGTTATAAAACCCCATCTTCACAAGATTGATGAGGTTGTCCACATGACGCGGCGCAGCGTCGGAATAAAGGCGAACCTTGATCTCACCGAATCTCGTCGTGATGGTGATGCGCGGGTCTTTCTTTTGAAACTGCAATGCCATGCCACGACTGTATCAAGCCGGTCTCCATGATGACAAGGAGCTGGGACAAGACCGAGGCCTACCGATCACAGCCCGGTCCTATCTTCTGTGAGGCCGTCACCAGGTGGATGCCGAGCCACATGATCCCACCGATCAGCGCCATGGCAGCCGCCACGCTCAGGAAGCAGTCCAGCCCCACTGTTGCGCGATCCATGGTGTGAAGGTCGGAGAAAGCGCTCCCCGATATTAGCCCCATATTCGCGAACCTGACAGGCTGCCGGCGTGAGTCGGTGAGAGATCGCTTGTGGAAGACCACTAGGCGCCGATCGTGAAGTACAGCCAACCGGCGCAGTGAGAGACTGGCAATCGCCAGATATGGAAATTCCATATTTGCACCGAGCGCGATCGACCCTGCGGCGAGGCCCATTCCCAGCATCCCGACGATTTGTCGACCTTTCGTGATGCCATGACGGATGGCCAGCCGGTCTGTGACCCATCCACCTGCCGGACAGGATACAGGATCATCAGAAAGGGCGGCGGCAAACAAGCCGCCGCTGAGGACGGTAAACCCTCTTACGTTGACGAGGTACAGATAGAACCAGGACAGATACACATAGGCCACATAGCCCAGACACCCATAACTCACCACAAGCCACCAGACGCTTGGCGTGCGTCGGAACACCGACCACGGAATCGATAGCTGCGTTGTAGGAACAGAGAGGCTGGAGGCTCGGTCTTGTGCGACTTGTGCCATCGGTGGCTTGTCGGACGATCAGCGGCCAAGTACCACCAGATGGCCGCGAGGCCTAACCCTAATCCACTCGAAAGATAAAACGCGGTCTGCCACCCATAATTGACCATGACCCATGCGGTGATGGGCGGTGTGATCGCCGCGCCGATTCCAATTCCTCCGATAGCGATGCCGATGCCGAGTCCCCGTTCATGGTTGGGAAGCCGGTCGGTCACCGCTCGATTAAACGTCGGCAGGGCTGCCGCTTCTCCGACACCTAAGAAAAACCGCACACAGGCCAGAGCCCCTACAACACCGAATGGTACGGCGAGGAACGATGTCGCCGCGACAGCCGTCCAGGCGGTAAAACAGGACCACCAGATCAAGGCAATCATAAGGACGAGACGAATGCCCCAGCGGTCGCTGAGCCATCCACCAGGAATCTGAAAGAGGGCATACCCACGACAAAGGCTGAAGACCCATCCCATCTCCTGCTCGGTGATTCCAAGTGCGGGCATCATTTGCCGTGCGGTGACGGAGATATTGACCCGATCGATATAGGTCACGACGCTGATAGCGAAGAGCAGCCCGAGAATCAACCAACGGAGAGGCGAAGGAGGTAACGATTCTGGATGGTTTGAGGTATGATCTCATTCACGAATTGGTCGTCGGAAACATTGGAAGGTGTAACCCTCGGCGACCAGGGCCAAGCGAGACTGCTGGAGCAATTGGATCTTTGGCCCAAATGTTTGGAGATCGACCTTTTGAGGGCGTTTGAGTACACCATCGGTCAGGCCGTTCTTGACCATATCGAGTTCGGTGTCGCTCAGGGAAAAGGTTCCGAGCGACTGGCTGATCGCCAATCCGAGTGCATACAGGGTCTTTTGATCATCGCTAACTGGATCCGACGAGGCCGCGAGCACTGGAGCCGTTAGGAGACAAAGCCCGGTGGCGAGGCCTAGGATGTGAATTCGCATGGATGACATGGATGATTGGTCCTTTCTTGTGAGGGGACTCATGTAGACCGTAAGGATACGATACGCGTTTCAAACTCACAATAGAAATCTTCCGAGCCATTTCAATAGCCTAGCAACATCAAGGCGAACACCACAACTTCGTCTGTTCACCCGCGACAGTGCGTACAATAGGCATTCTTTGTTCGTTAGTCTTGCGGGTTTCCTGGTATAATCAATACATGACTACCAAAAAACACTCCAAGCCTCGTCAGACGGTCAAGCGTAGGGGCAAGGGCCTTCGAAACCTAGGAGGCCCCAAGCGAAGCGACAAGAATCTCGCCAAAAGCCTTCCCGACACCAGCCGCATCCCGTGGTTTCCTTCCATGCCCAAGACGGGAACGGACGCCTGAGTCCTGCTTGACAAGAGCCTTGCTGCGTCGTTCAATGAATACAGGTGGAGTGGAAATCCGCTGCGGGACATTCCCTAATCGAAGGGAGGTCGATATGGTCAGCAAACTGTCAAGACGACTTGAGGACTTTGAACTACGACTGAGACAGCTCAAGTACCAATCAGGACCTCTCCTATAAAGCGGTCCTTGAGCTCACTCGCATGGTTCATGAACTGTCGCAGAAAATCGACCATCAACAGGAAGCCGCCGCCTTGAAAGGCTAGGCGGACAACGTTGATGCGGTAGTGAAGTTGTACCCAGGCGCGGTAGCTCACAGCATTGCTTCGAGTCGTGCGTCAACCCCATTGGTACAGCTTCAACTGGTTCCGGGTTTCTTCTCCTCTCGGCACTCGCCCAAGCGGATTGGAAAACCTCGGTAACCGTTTTGCCTTCCTCTTAGGTTTGCGCTGAGACCTCGAGTCCCTCAATAGGTCCTGCACCTGCTCCCAAGTCTCAAGCCATTCGAAATCTTCAAGGTCTTTATCGCGGAGGTTGAGGCTCCATTCTGAGACTGGTTTGTTTCGTGTGCCTGTGGGGCGGTTCAGCCAGCGAAGTTGGAAGTACCAGTTGCCTGACCAATCGGTGCCGGTGGTGTGAACGGTTCCAATCAGACCGGTAGGATAGCCAAAACGGGAGGCAGTCAGACGAAGGTAGATGTCTTTGGTGATGTCTTGACGGGTCAACATGGAAGTTACCAATGGTTACACTATAGGCGATGGAAGGTCAAGGTGGAAACGAGGAAAGAATGGCTTTCAACTCGTTGCGGAACCGCCCTAGTCCAGTGACTGGGTTGAAACCATTCGGTATGAAGCCTTGGCGAGAGGCCCAAGGAAAAATGCTCGATACGATGCCTATCTCACAACGGAAGTCATCTAGCATGGGAGGAAAGGGATGCCGTGGGGAGACTATTTCAAGAGATGGGGATCAGACGGAATGGAGGGCACCATCTAAGGCTGGCAGATACCTAATTCAGACTATTTCAATTACCCGCCGTCATCAGGGCAAACACCACGATGGCGATCATCGCCAAGGCGATTGCGACCAGCAGGAGCGGAGGGTTCTTGCCGAACATTCCAGGCATGGCTCACTCCTCAGGTTAGGGTGTGGAGATACTGAGATCAGCCTATGCTTTTGGCGGCCATGTGTCCAGGTGCCCAACGTATTGAATCCAGTAACAGCTATGACGTATTGTTTGGAAACAATGACCTGAAACAGTTAGAAGACAGCGCGTGTCTATGATGCGAATGATTATAGCAACTCTGTTCCTCGTGCTCTCTTTGGCTGGGTGTGACGGGAACTCAAGCTCTGAACAGAAAGGGCAGCAGCCTCCTGCAGAGGCATCGCTTGCTATAGCCTCACCAGATGCGGTTTGTTTCCTACTAGACAGCCATGGTCTTGCAACAGGAGGTTGGAAACAGGTTCACGGCGACAAATTTGGCTGCAGCAGCAATTACAAAGAAATCGGTTCAGGCTCTCCCTTGGTCAATGATCTTGCCTACTACGTCGATGGCGACAGGAATTCTGTTACTCAAGCGATGCTAGTTCTAAACGTAAACGATAAATCTCAGGCGACATCTGGTCATTCTGCCTTGCTTGCTTCGGCAGGGGAGTTAAGTATAAAGCTCGCTACTGTGAAGTTGCCTCAAACCATAAAGGATGCAATTACAGGAGGCAAACCAATGACAGCGAAAGAGGGGCAGACGACCATTGAGGTTGAACGAGACGATTGGCCGACTGGCAAAGGATACGAACTTCATGTGATTTTCAAGTGAGGTCCTATCCTGGTATTTTCTCCTTCTCCCTCTCCTCTTGAGGCGTGGCTCACTGTTCGGCAGGCTTTGACGATCCGATCCCGATACCTCTGCAACTTGGAATACCACATCCCGAAACCAAAGACCATTATTACTAGCCCAAAGAGTTGGGCCGCTCGTGAGACACGGTGAACCATTCCAAGGCGAGATGCTAGGTAGTCTTCTTTCTCGCGTGAGTTAGCTATTTTCGCGCTCAGAGTTTCGTTGGCGTCCATTCTGCTTTTCGTCTCCGCTATTTTTTTAGTTGCCGCATTGAAGTCTGTGATTGTTTGGAACGCTTTGGCACGTGACTCGTCTTTAGGCTGCTCCCCCCTCGTACGCTCTTCCTCTTGGAAATCTTTGAACGCCATGATGGATGATCCAAGGGCGTCCACTGCCTCCCCTAGTCCCCTAATTATGCGTCTATTTTCGATGTTATGGTTTGCCACTTCGCGATTTGTGTTCAGCACTGACATCGTCAGCTCTGATTCCATCTGCCAAGGAATGTAGATAGATAGGACAACCACAATAACCGGTTGAGTATCTCACCGGGCGAGGATATCTATCGAAGCCAGAGCAACCAGGCGATGAAAAGTGCAAAAACAAGTGATGGTTTCAACGCGATGATCACATTCACTCATCGTGTTAGGATTGGCCGTGTCTTAGAAGAGGAGTATAGCCATGCAGGTCTGTTGTGACAATATCTTAATGCAAGTATTGGGATCTAAGGCATTTGCTCAGAGGCATTTGCCCGTCTCCGGTTCCCTTAGTTTCTTCAGCCTCCAGCCTATCTCTAAGGAGATGCCCATGTCCCAACGCTTCTGGTAGAGTGCCAGACACAAGTCTCCTCAGCCGCGCGAGCAGTCTCTAGCGAAGCCATAGCAACAGGGCTATGAACATCGCTAGAGCCAATGAAGGTTTCAACGTGATAATCACGTTTGACCTCCTCATAGATGTTTTCGGCATCCTCGAAGGTTATAGGTACCCAAGGTATGAGAAGTTGTCAATGAAGATGGAGACGCAACTATGCCCGTAGTCGGTAGACTTGCTAATTAGACTTGTGGCAGACTGATCCTGTGTGAGATTCGCTACGAGATGAGGGTTCTGGTATGGCGAATGGGGTGGCCGTAAAGCAGGAAGAAGGCGGTGGAACCCAGACCACTGCGCGTTCCGGTTCTGGCATGACACCTGGTCAAGGTCAATTCATCATTGGCATATTAGTTACTATTATTCTGGGGTTGGTAGCGTACATGTGGAATGAAACTAGATCGGACATAAGAGACCTTCAAGGAGAGTTTAGAGTCCTATCTAAAGAGGTAACAAGACTCCAAGAAATGGTTAAAACTGATCTTCCCCTGATTTCGTGGACACGTGGTTACGCGACTGCGGCCCTCGCTTCATACTCAGCTGGAGACTTATACCCGAGGGTTGAGTGCCGTCGTTGCCGATTATAGAAGACCTCAATGTACTCAAAGATCTCCTGCATGGCTTCGTCTCGGGTTATATAGTGCCGATGATAGACCAGCTCGCGCTTGAGCGTCCCGAAAACTCTCGACGCACGCGTTGTCCCAACAATTGCCTTTGCGGCTCATACAGAATGAGGCCGTACTCAGCCAGTCGGCGCTGGTAGTTCGTCGCGGCATACTGACTGCCGCGGTCCGGATGGTGCAGAGCCCCGCCCCGGGAGTGCGGTTCATTACGGCCATCGTCGGGGCTTGCTCCAGCCAGCTCACCGGTTAATCGCTGGCCCTTGGCCCAGCCCCGACCCGACGTGGATACAGATCGAGCAGGACGGCCCAGATGAGAGCCAGCCTTCTCCCGTCAGATGTAGGTCAGATCTCCCGCCCACACTCGATTGGGCGCCTCAGCAAGTGAAGACCCGAGCCAGGGTGTTCGCGGCCACGAGGAACGCATGCTGGGACTGCGTGGTAGCACGCCACTTCGTCACCGTCTTGGCTCGGATGCCAGCGTGGCATCAGCCGGGCGATGCGATGCTCTCAACCCGGTGGCCCTGTGCACGGAGTGCTCGCCAGATTCGTGGACTCCCGTAGGTCTGGCGACTGTCGTGGTGAAGCGCCCGAATTGCAGTCAACAGGCCTCGATTGGCTACTGCCCGGGTGCTCTCGGGACGTGCCCGCCAGGCATAATATCCTGCAGGAAGATAGAGCGAAGGCTCGGCACGCCAGGCGGATGGGATAGCGACGGTCGTGTTCCTGGATCACCGATATCTCATCAGGACTCCTTCGCGAAAGAACGCCGCCGCGTTTTAAAAATTCGCTCCTGCTTTAGGACAGCATTCTCGCGCCGCAGTCGGACCAGTTCGGCCTCTTCAGCTCGGAGGTCCTGCCGCGTCTTTCCACGCTCCTCCGCCGCCTGCTGCTCACCGCCAGCGGTAGGGCAGATGGTCAGCAATGCCCAGGTCTCTGGCTACTTGCGCAACCGGTCGTGCCGGAGTCTCGGACCAACCGCACTGCTTCTGTCTTAAACTCTTTCCGTATACTGCCGTCTCGTCTTGGTGCTCATGCTGCCCTCCAATTTCATCAAACTCCTCCTTATACAGGTGTCTGTGAAATCGGGGTAAGGTCAATGTGCTTGGAATGAAGCCGTAAAGACCAGGCCACTCTTTTCTACGTTTGTTTACAGGATATCGATATAGAATACTTGGCTCAGGAAGTGTTCTTAGAAATTTCCTATATTCAGCTTCGTCAAGGTTAGGCTCTGACTGTTTCCGTTGCTTGATCAGCTCTGATTCAGAGACAGGTGAAGCAAAGGGGATTTCACATTCAAATGCAAACGGTGGATCGGGAAACGTTGCACGATATTTCTCAGCTAGGGTGTTAAGGTCATGGCCAACCTCTTCGAACTTTACTCCTCTTTTCAGTAAGGCACCCTTTAAAAACAGTTCCACCGCATGGGCAGCTAGCATCAGCACCACCGCGCTGTGCGACCAAGTGTTGAAGGTGGCATCACTTTCAGCTTTCTGACACAGGAGAGCTGACGCAGATCTGTACGCCTCCGCATAGTGAAAATAGCGGTCCGGTGGGTTTTTAAGTGAATGATGTCCGATGCCGTCGCAGCCGCCGTATCGTCCGTACATTTCAGCGATGAATCCTTCAGCATTGTCAGTCAAGCCGCCTCATCCCTCTGGCCCTTGATCTTCAAAGCCTGAGTGGCGCCCAGGAGCGTCTGAAGGACCTCAGGATACTGTAACTGCTCCAATCCATCTCGCAACATCGGCAACGGTGCCCCATGATTGTAGATCCGAGCATGGACATCCTGCCCAGCATGGCCAACTAAGACCCTTCGGATCTTGTCATTGACTCCGACATTCGCTAACCGAGTCACCCCGGTATGCCTAAGGCCATACAGCACCAGCGCCTTGTCTTTGATGTCAACTCTCTTCAGAAGACGTGCATACCACTTGCCCGCTGCATCGGCAAATGGAGTCTTACCTTTTTTGAGAGTAGGGAACAATCGTATCTCACCCGCCTGTCTCAAGGACTGTACATAGTCGAGAAACCCGAGCTGAACAAGAGCAGAATGAACCGGTACCTTCCGGCGACTGCCGCGATTCTTTAGCTGATGGTTCTCGCCTTCTGACTGGGTTGAAACCACCCGGTGTGAAGCCTTGGCGAGAGGACTAACGAAAAATGCTCCACGCCAGGTCTATCTGACAACAGAAATCGCAGGGCAGTCAACAGAAGGGATGCCGCCGTGCAACTCTCCGGAGAGAGAGAACGTAGAGGGAATGGCGGAGAGGGAGGGATTTGAACCCTCGGTAGAGATTTTGTCCCTACGGCGGTTTAGCAAACCGCTGCCTTCAACCACTCGGCCACCTCTCCAGGAGTCACTATTCCTCGGGGTCGCGTCAAAGGTCGCCCCGCATCCACAGCGGAACCGTTGATCAGGCGGGAAATCACCGACGCGGGGGCATCTTACATCAGCCGATGTGAACGGTACAAGAGAAGAGTCAGGGGCGGTGACCCTCACCGAAACCGGTGAGGGTCAGAAACATCGGCTCATGAAGTTTACGGAAGTTCTGTTACGCGAGAGGTAGGAGATGTCGCCTGAAGAAAAGCTAAAATGGGTTAGGCGGCGGTCCTCTCCGACTGACGATGCATGGCCTTCACGAAGGTGTTCGACTGTGTCATCGCCCCATCTTTGAATGTTACGTGGGAGGACACCAGGGGTAAGAGTTCCGGTGCATGCAGCCTCTTCCAGGACTTTTCAGCGACCTGGAGCATTTTCCACATGATCGCCTTGGCTCCCTCGATGCGTTTATAGTGCCGGGAGGCGGTTGTGCGGAGCTGCGCTGAGTCGAACGGCGAGACCACGACGTTCGTCGTGCGGATATGCCGCCAATGTTCCTGCGGAAACGCATAGAAAGTCACCATTCGTTCCCAGTCCCGCAGCAGGGTCTTGACCGCTTTGTCCTCCGTCTTCCGGTATGTCTGTACAAATTTGTCTCGCCGTTCCTCACATTCGGCTTGGGTCTCTGCATACGCCATTGCTTTCAGCTGCTCTCTCGCCTTCGCCCGAGCGTCCTTCGGGAGTGTCTTGACGACACTGGCGATCTTGCGGTTCCAGCATCCTTGCCGCTCACCTGAGGGATGGATGTCGTCCAAGGCTGCCCACAAGCCAAGGCGCCTATCAGCCACCGTGAGGCGCGGGAACGTGAGCCCACGATGTTTGAGGTCGTGCAGGATCGTGAGCCAGCTTTCTTTGCTCTCCCGCTTTCCGCTGTCACAGGCCAGGACAATCCGCTCGCCGGTCATGAGTGTGCCCACGATCGTGAGAGAAGTGCGCTCTTCTGATCGTCAATGCCTGCTTTGACATAGACGCCGTCGGCCCACCAGTAGGCGACTGCCAGATGCGACAGATCCCGTTTCCTCCACGCGTCATATTCCAGCTGGAAGAACATCTTGAGCCGTTGGATTGAACCCACCGGTAGCGGCCCCCCTTCTCCCAAAAGATTTTGCAACGCTCCATCGAAGTTCTCGGCGGCGAGCCCCTGTGCATCCTGCCCCAAGGGTATACGACCGACCTCCCGAGGCCGCCGAGTGAGCAGTGGGAGGACTTTGCGCTCAAATCGTTTGGCGAGGTCCACGATCTTGGGGCGAAGGACCGTGACGGTCCCACCGGTCATTGGGGACTGATCAGCTTTCCCACAACCGTGCCGGCTCCCCGATGGCAGATCAACCGGTGCCACGTCACATCGGTCCTCCGTCTGGATGCCACGGAGATATGTGGTGCCTTTACCTTCCAAGATCTGGTGCAACTGGCCCTGGCTCCTCCCACGTACCCACTGCTTCGGCGCGTCATGTCCTACCGAGTGTGATGGGACTATCCCGTGGCAGACTCGCTCCAGCATGGCGGTGTATGCATTGCCCCGGTGACAACCAAGGCAGTGGTTGACGGCTCTCCTGAACGGCTGCGTTGACCGGAGGCTAATCCTACACCTAACGACGAGATCGCTCGGGATAGATACGGGCGGAGTGAGCGCATGCGTACGATGAGCGGTTGTATGGACTCAATGAATCCGGTCAGCAGACTTGAGTGACTTGTCAGGGGAATCGTGTTGTCTAGGAAGAAGTCGGTTTGTTCTTCTGCCTTCAGGAGAGGGGTGGTGTATCGAACTTCGATATGACTTGGTCGTATGACACCACTGTTGGACAGCATTTGGAGCGTCTGCCGTCTATGCCGTTGACGAGTGAAGTAGGTCCGGACGTAGTGAAGCGCCATCTCGTAGCCTCCGTGATGGTTCCTGTGATGATTCAGATGTGAGAAGCGTGGAATTAGACCCATAAGATGCTCATGAATTCGCCTTCTACGTTCTTTGGGCGACTGCATCGATGGCAATGAACGAGTAGACTCGAGTCTCCGGATGTCGTCGCGTGTTCGAGAACGAGCTGATAGGTGTTCCCGCCACAGAATGGGCATGCCTTCCCATGAATCGCTTTGGGGTTTGGCTTTGCTGGTCTCCCCTGTTTTCTCATCTTGTCTCCCGTAGGTGCTTAGTGCCTTCGCGATGCCGTACTGTGAATGGCGTGAGATAAGACGAGGAGGGGTGAGTCGCAAATACCATGGAGGTACAGTGACCAGAGCCAAAGGGGGGCCGTTCATATTGGGGCCCGATCTGGGCTGGTCAACAAGGTTCTTGTGTATCTTCCAGACCTGTTTCATATGTGTTGGTGTCCCTGACATGAATAAGGGTGAAGGTAGGTTTCTCCGGGAGGAAGAAACCTTTGCTACCAGTGGGTGGGCTCCACGGCAGCGCCCTTCACCCAGGTGTGCGGTCGTCAATGGCTCAGATGGCTTATGTAGAGGCGACGGTGTCGTTATGCGTGAATCAAGATCCGTTCACTTTTCCTGCGCGAACTTGGCGAGCACTGATCTTCAATAGACGTGAACTTCCTCAGCCGCGCCTGGTCCCCAGGCGACGCGCTGAGCACCTCAACGTTGATCCAATGATTCTTAACCCACTGGACCTCAGCCAATTCGACGAAGACGCAGACGTGTTCCTCAGGCAGCCACAGGCGGAGTTTGACATAGTCGCCAGGGTGCAAGTGTTCTGGCTGTGAAATGGCAGGGGAGGAGGATGAGAGGTCGTAAATGCACCCCTCTCCCGTTAACCTTTCTTTGTCTTTTGAGAGGATGCACTCGATCATGGTTTGTGAGAGCAGTGCTGAAGGCATCTTCCCTCCTGTTCTGAGCCAGAGCTCAACAATAGTCCTTGCAGTAATACAGAGATACGAGGTCGGACTACTCCCCTGGTAGGTGGCAGGGCCCAACTAAGGTACTGCTAGTAGATTGCTGGTGAGACCAAGAGGGAAGTGATTACTGGACTGACAGCACACTAAAGTGTGCTGGATCGACCCGAGACGTTGAGCCAAAACGTGGGGCAGGATGATGGTTGATGAAAGATATGGCGGAGGGGGCGAGATTTGAACTCGCGGATGAGTTACCCCATCTCCGGTTTTCAAGACCGGCACGTTCGGCCGCTCCGTCACCCCTCCATACCAACCTTTGGTTGACCCGTCGACTATTTATCGCATTCGTGTTATGAAGTCGTCGGATAAACTATTGTGATGCCGAGGGTCTCCCTCAAAGCGTTGCGAGTATACATCCAACGCGATGTCGATGCTACTGTGAGTTACGTGGTGTCGTGAAGAAACAGTCATAACAAGTGGAGCTACCCTTGCGTGATACCAGCAGCGGTCCCGCCAGTCTGGCTCAATGTGTTGCTGCCTTCACTGATAGACCATCCAATAGGACTGTACCCCGTCACGCTCCGCCAACGTCTGGCACTGTGCTTCAGTCTGGCACGGACGCTCGCGCGAACCCTCCGCAGTCGAATCATTTCCATGGGTATAGTCCACGACATATTCCGTGTGTGACGAGGAACAACCACTCAGTGGTAGGACCAGCACCAGCCATGCGCCGAGTGTGAGCAAGCCTTTGTACCCACTGTGAAATACCTGATCTTCCCGGAGTTGCATGAATGTGAACATCATCGCCTCCTTTCCGCGCGAGTGACTAGAACAGGGTGTTGACCACGATGCCTGTGCAGCACGCGTCTATCCTGCCTTCAACCTGCGCGCGAACCAATCCCACATCTGTAGTGGGTTCCATCCGAGAAGTTGTTTGGGGGGAATACCGTCCGGGATGAGATGACTACAGAGTCAGCGAACTTCGGCAAACGTCTTGTTGTTCTGGTAATGCAAACTGGGAAGTCGTGGGCTTATGAAAGCTGTTTCGCTCACACGTCCATGGGCCGCCTGTCGGCAAGCGTCACCCATCCGCGAATGATGCGATAGACAAACCAGAGCCCCACCAACGTGATCGGCAGCCACACAAAGAGGAGGCCGATCCCAAGGGTTGCGACGATGAAGGCTCCGCAGAGGGTCATCCAGAGCAGGCCAAACCAGAAGGTTCGAATCTGCCAGCGAAAATGTGAATCAAGCCAGGTCCCGCGAGCTTCGCTCCGCTTGACGTAGTTCAGAACGACTGCGATGATCGAAGGCCAGCCGGTAAGGAATGCGCCGACCACCGTGGCAGTCCCGATGATGCCGGTCAGCAGGCTGAAGGCATGGAGGGCGTATACGACCTTCGTCCAGGTGACAAGTGAATCCACGGCTTTCCTCCATTCTCCCATTCAGAGTGATGGGTGGGTAGATCAGGACCAGCGCTTTAGCATATTCACTATCTTCGGTCTAATGCAATAAGCACAGGGTTCCTGGCGTGTACGATGCAGCTCGTGCTGGGCGCAACGAACTTGTTGGAGGCAAGCTGAGACAGGCCACTTTTGAAATAACGCCGCAAAGTGGAAATGGTACCTAAGCGTATGCCGGTGGGAGGTTGTGCCGATTCTGAGGGAGGCGGGCACCGATGTCTCCTGGTTTCCGAACACCTACAACATCTCCTTGTAGCTGTTACCTGATCCATCGCTGGTTACTTTCAAGCTTTCTGCTTGCTGCGTCTGGCAGCGTATCGGGGATTCTCATATACCAACTCGGCACGTTCATGCTCCGCCCATAATCGCACGCCATAGACTTCTTGTAATTCCTGCTTGGCTTTCTCGTCACCTTTTCTCGCCTTTCGAAAGAGATTCTGGCGATGCAGGTCTTCTTCTTCTTGACTCAGGGACCACTGTGCTCCCATTTCGACTCCTTTGTTACAATTTGCTATCTTTGTGAGGGCCTCTTAGCGGAGGCGGGGTTGTACACGAGTTGGATTGCCAATACAAGATATAAAAATCAGTGGTGGGGTGATGAAAATTGTCGAGGGCATTAATTTCAGACTCAGGGGTAAGAGTGAAACGAGGCGCGATGAACAAAACTGCCTGAAGAGACGAGTGGGAGGCGTCATGTAACGACGATAAAAATATCGTCTTGGGAAAGACTATCACATCGAAAAGGCAGGGTGAAACACGTATGGAATTGATCCGTAGAACGACGGGGAGGAGACCGCAGGACTTTATTCCCTTTTTACCCTTTCTAAACCTCCCATGTATGGTCGCAGTACTGGTGGAATTTCAACCGACCCATCAGGCTGTTGGAAGTTTTCCAAGATCGCCACCAACGTTCTTCCAACGGCAAGACCGGAACCGTTCAGTGTGTGGACAAAGTCGCTCCTGGAGTCTTTCTTTCCTCCAGGCGAGGATCGGTATTTGATGCTTGCTCGTCTAGCTTGGAACGCTTCAAAGTTACTACAAGAGGAAATCTCTCGGTACTGTTGCTGAGACGGTAGCCACACCTCAAGATCATAGGTCTTGGCGGCTGAGAATCCCATGTCGCCGGTGCACAGTGCGACTACGCGATAGGGAAGTTCCAGGCTCTGTAAGATCGACTCCGCATGACCCGTCAACCGTTCCAGTTCTTCGTATGATCGATCAGGCGTCGTAAAGGATACGAGTTCGACTTTGTTGAACTGATGGAGCCGGATCAGACCTCGCGTGTCTTTTCCGTATGATCCGGCTTCTCGTCTGAAGCATGGCGTATACGCCGTGTAGCGAAGCGGCAAACTGTCCCCGCTCAGGATCTCTTCACGATGCAGATTGGTCACCGGCACTTCGGCGGTAGGAATCAGGAAATAATCTTCATCTTTCAGCCGGAAGAGATCCTCTTCAAATTTGGGCAACTGGCCTGTTCCGGTCATGGATGCGCGATTGACCATGAGGGGAGGCACTACCTCTCTATACCCGTGTTGCGTCGTGTGTGTGTCGAGCATGAAATTGATCAGGGCCCGTTCCAGCCTCGCGCCGGCTCCCGTCATGACTGAAAACCGAGCCCCGGCAATTTTCGCGGCTCGATCGAAATCCAAAATTCCGAGCCCCTCTCCGATATCCCAATGGGGCTTGGGTGGAGTTGCAAACGACGGGGTGGTACCCCATCGTCGGACTTCCACGTTTTGAGATGCATCGCTTCCGACAGGGACCGAAGCATGGGGGAGGTTGGGGATGCGAAGCGCAACGTCGGTGAGCGCCTCCTCCACTTTTCTGAGGGCTCCTTCGGCATCCTTGATGCGATCCCCAAACGTTTCATGGCTGCCATGGCCTCGTCGGCCGGCTCTTTGGCGCGGCGCAGCCGCGCCACTTCTTCAGAGCCTTTGTTGAGCTCCTGTCTCAGCTGTTCGACCTGCATGGTGTGTGTGCGGCGTTCTTCGCTCCATTTGCGCAGGTCATCCCATGGGACATCGTTCCCTCGTCGTCCAAGGACGGTACGGATCGGATCGAGATTTTCGCGGAGAGCCTTAAGATCGTACACGGATCGTTCCTCCAAAAGCGGTTGGAATCTAGCACCTGATTTCCAGGGAGTCAATGAACTGTCGATGCAGCCGACATGAGCTCATGACGTCCTCCTGGAATTGACATCGACGAGGTATGAAGAACAGGATGTCGATCATGCGGCAGATTGCCAATCCACCGAATCCATTTGAATCCCGTCGACGTGAACTCCTGGAACCGGCTGGTTCGCCGCACCTGATGGTGTACACGGACGAGACGCGAGAGATTCTGAGTCGCAACGACAGCCCGGATCTTCCCTTTCGGTGGAGTCTCAATCCCTATCGAGGCTGTTTTCATGCCTGCGCGTACTGTTACGCGCGCCCGACCCACGAGTATTGGGGATTCGGCGCAGGGACTGATTTCGAGAACAAGATTGTGGTGAAGGAAGATGCCCCACGATTGCTTCGGCAGCACTTTGAGAAACCTGGTTGGCGTGGAGAGCTGATCCTCTTTTCAGGGAACACCCACTGTTATCAACCGATTGAAGCAGCGTATGAGTTGACCCGCGCCTGCCTGCAGGTCTGTGCGGAATACCGTAACCCGGTCGCGATTATTACAAAAGGTGCCTTGGTTCTCCGTGATCTTGATGTCCTATTGCAATTGCAACGTGAAGCCTGGTTGATGGTCTATTTCAGTATTCCCTTTGCCTCGGATGAGACGGCCAGGAAAGTTGAGCCTCAGGCCCCGTCAACCACGAAACGGTTTTCAACCATGAAGGTGCTGGCCGATGCCGGGATTCGCACCGGCATTTCAATCGCGCCGATTATTCCCGGTTTGAACGAGGACATGATCGCCGAATTACTCAACAGAGCCCGTGAAGCGGGAGCCTGCACCGCAACCTCCAGCCTCTTACGACTGTCGGGTAGCGTGGAGCCGGTGTTTCTGGATAGGATGGAGCGGGCCTTTCCGGAACGGATCGGGAAAATTACGAGCCGCCTGCGCGAGATGCGGTCGGGAGCCATCACGGAGGGCCGATTGTTTCGTCGGCAAGTCGGCCAAGGTAGCTATTGGGAGATGATCGATCAGTTAGTCGCCCTATCGAAACGAAAAACCGGCTTTTCAGAGAACCAGGCAATGGACATTCCTCGGACGTTTCGCCGCCCTGGGGGTGAGCAGGCATCGCTATTCTAAGGAGGTAAGGTGAAACACAATCCGGCCTTTTTGAAATTAGTCGAGCAGGCGAAGAACCGGATCACCGAGTGTCGTGTTGAGGAGGTTAAGGCAAGCCTGGACCGGGGAGAGCGGTTTCATTTGCTTGATATCAGAGAGGATCACGAATTCGCTGTCGATCATGCTCGAGGTGCATGTCATCTCGGCAAGGGCATTCTCGAACGAGATATCGAGACGGTGGTCCCTGACAAGGACGCTGTGATCGTGCTCTATTGCGGAGGCGGGTTTCGCTCAGCACTTGCGGCCGACGCGTTGCAGCAGATGGGGTATCATCACGTACGGTCTATGACGGGAGGAATCCGTGCATGGCGGGAGGCTGGGTACCCGCTGGAGTAGTGGGGTGGCCCCGCCTGTCCTACTTGTTCGTACGATCAAACTCCTTCACAACTTGGTCCGTTAAATCGATCGTATCCTTGTTGTAGATCACGATCTTCACGGTCTGTTCACTTCCCTTGTCGACCACGAGCGCGACGCCTCCTTTTTCGGCGACCGTCTGCGTCGCAACGGAGATTTTCTTCATGTATTCGTCGACCAACTCCTTCTGTTTTTTCTGGAGTTCTTGGTTGAAGTCTTGCGCGCGTTTTTGAAAGTCCTGAACCTTCGTCCTGAACTGGGTTTCTTTCTCTTTCTTTTCTGCGTCGCTCCATTTGGACGCCTGTTCTTTCAATTGCCGTTCTTGATTGCGCAGATCTTCTTCATCCTTGGCAAGCAGCTTCTGCCTGATCGAGACGTATTCTTTCAACCCATCCAGCGCACGCTTGCCAGCTTTGGATTTCTCCAGTACGGATTGCGGATCTACCACCGCCATCTTGAAGTCGGCTGCTTGAACGTGTGAGCCCAGCAGCAAAACGGGGGCGAATGCGATGAGAAACAACAGCTTTGGCAATGCAGAATTACGCATCTTGTCTCTTATGCCTCCAGACGGAATTAACGAGCGGTGGAAGAATAACCGTGCCTCATATATCTGTCAAGCGACTCTTCGGCTACCATGAGTCAAAACTGATCGGTTCTTCCGCAAGCCAGACCTCGACGCCGTAGTGCCACTTCAGGCGCCGAGCGACCGCCCTCAAGGCGTGTTCGTCCGCATGGTTTGGGTCGAAGGGATCTTCGACTTTCTTGAGCTTCTCTTTTTTCAGAGGAAGTGGGTGACCAAGCTCTTTCATGGCGATCGCCAAGACATTCAACTGGAAGATCCGAGGCGTTTGGTTCAGTTCCAGCAGAATGGCTTCTGGTGTCCGATCTGGGGATCGGTGGGTCTGGATCAGTTCAACAGCGCGGTTCTTTAACTGAGTGCGTTGTGTGTCCGTGAGTTCAGGGATGGCCAACTCCATCAGGAGAGCGTTGGTGGCGCCCTTGAATGACGGTATGTTGAGTAGTCTGCTCAGAAATCCCATGAGAATCCTAATAGCGAATCGTGTAAAGGGAGGGAACGCCCTCGCTCCGACAAGGCAGCGTTATCCTTCGAAGAGTGTACTGAAACTACGGTGTGTTTTTCTACCCGTTTCGGGATGAGAGGGGAGTGTGGCTCACTACATCAAGAGACGCTTCACGTTTTCGCTTGGAGTCTCTACCCCTTGGATCAGCACACCAGTTATATGGGAAGGCCGGTCATCTGCCGAATGGGTAAACTCACGGGGATGCCATTCGACTTCTTGACAATGTCTTGTAGGTGAAGGTCGCGCAATGGCTGGTCGCGATGTCACCCTTCAGGATGAACAGGAACCATACTTAAGATGGGGTAGCCAGCGCCGATCCGATAGTTGCGCGACCCGGTCGGCTGTGGCAAGGTGCCTGCTCAGGAGCATGTCTGCGAGGCACCGTGGCTGTACACAGGTGTTGGAGGGTATGCAGGATCATAGTTTTCTTGGTCGTCCCCGACATCCGCGCGCGTGAATAATACGTCCCAGCCCGAGAGTCCTGCTCCTTCATGGAAGCAGCGAGGAACCTTGCGCATTACATATTTGGGGGAGGAGTCGAATTATGCTCGGTCTTGTTAAAAAAGCGATGCGAAAGTTGTCTGCCCAGAGGGAGCGGCACCGGGAAAGGGAGCTGCTCGCTCCACTCTACTCCCCAGGGGAGAGCAATCTCGACCATGAACAGCATCTCAAAGAAGCCATTGCATGGTTAAAGCGTGCTCAGGATAGCGGGACTGACCGAGGTGTTTCCTATGGCGTACGTTTCGGAGGAGACTTTGAGGCGAGCTATCCGGAGACCACCGGCTACATCTGCCAGACTTTTATTGAACAGGGGGAACTGAGGGGTGATACGGATTTGCTGACACGGGCGATCGAGATGGGGGATTGGGAGATCGCTATTCAGCTTCCTGATGGTGCCGTGATGGGGGGCAAATCCAACTCCCAGCCGACTCCAGCCGTCTTTAATACCGGTATGGTTCTTCTCGGCTGGAGCACATTGATCCGCCGTACAGGCGAAGAACGTTTCAAGACGGCCGCACGACGCGCGTCCGATTGGCTTGTGTCTATCCAGGAGCCCGATGGCGCGTGGGTACGAGGGCACTCTCAGTTTGCCGCTTTTGGGACGACTCTGTACAACGTGAAGGCCGCTTGGGGCCTATGTGAGGCAGGTCATGCCTTGGGTGAGGAGCACTACATTTCAGCAGCCGTACGTAACGCAGAGAACTGTCTTTCTCGACAACGATCGAATGGCTGGTTACCTGATTGTTGTTTGTCGGATGCACAGGCGCCTCTTCTGCATACTCTCGCGTATGCTATGCAAGGTCTCCTGGGGATCGGTTTGCGAACCGACCGGAAGGACCTCATTGCGGGGGCACGACTTCTCGCAGACGCACAGATTGATATCATGAACGGAGACGGCTTCATCCCTGGACGACAGCGTGAGGATTTCTCAGCTGGGGCAGAGTACTGTTGCCTGACTGGCTCCGCACAGACGTCGATCGTCTGGAGTGATCTCTACGCTCTGACCAGTGAGGAGAAGTATCGCGAGGCGGTCCAGCGCGTGAATCGGTACTTGATGAGGCACCACGACATTCGGAATCCAGATTCTCGGCTGCGTGGTGGACTACCAGGCTCCTGGCCGGTCTGGGGTGACTACGGTCGCTTGCGCATCCTGAACTGGGCGACCAAGTTCCTTGTTGATGCGCTCAGCCGCGAGCAGAGGCTGTCAGGGTTGTAGAGGATCCGGTTCATTGCATATCCTGCTGAGGCTGGGGGTCTTGTTAAAAATGTTCATCTGAAAAGACGGTGACGCTATCCCGGCTTAGGAAGTGGGTTTCTTTAATATGCCGGACTTTCCCACGTGGCGGTAATCGTTAAAACGCCTCGCCTTAAGATCAAAGCGTGGCAGCGTCCCATGCGGGACGATATTGACCGCGACACGCAAGGTGAGCGCATTTCGTATTTCATGGGCGACGGCCGCAGCAATAGCTTCAGGATCTCCGGCGGTGATTTCCACTCGAAGTTCCATCTCATCTAATTCCCGGTTGCGATACACGTCGACGGTGAATTCCCCGACTTCTGGGAATTGTCGCACAATAGTTTCGATTGCACTGGGGAATACATTGATGCCACGAATCACAATCACCCCATCGACTCTGCCGATAATTCCGCCCTCTAGGCGATGAAAGGTTCTCCCACATTCACAGAGCTCACTATTCAACTTGACTCGATCGCCAGTCCGGTATCGGATGACCGGCATGCCGACTCGCCCGAGGTTCGTGATAACCAATTCCCCTTCTTGAGCAAGATCGCCAGTAGTTGGATCAATCACTTCACAGATGAATTCGCCCTCATTAATATGAGGACCTTGTTGCGCCAAACACTCAAAGCCCCAGGCGCCCACCTCCGTTGCCCCAGCGTGATCGTAACATTTGGCATTCCAGATGGATTCAATGCGCTTCCGTGTTCCAGGTATGCTTGCCCCAGGTTCTCCCGCGTGGATGTTAATTCTGACGCTTGAATTGGCAAGATCCATTCCTTCATCCTTTGCCGTTTCTCCCAAATGTAATGCATATGTGGGTGTGCAGACCAAAACCGTCACCTCATTGCTAAAAATAGCCTTCACGCGCTGCTGGGAAGACATTCCCCCACCTGGAATGGACATGGCCCCGATCACTCGTGCGCCTTCATGGGCACTCCAAAATCCAATGAACGGGCCAAACGAAAAGGCAAAAAAAATCCGATCGTGAGCGGAGACTCCGGCCGCACGGTACACCGTTGCCCAGCAGCGGGCCCACCAGCTCCAACTCTCCTCCGTATCCAAACATCGCAACGGCTGCCCTGTGGTGCCCGAAGTTTGGTGGATTCTGGTATAGGCCTCCCGCGTAAACGTCATGTTTGTTCCGTAGGGTGAATGAAGGGATTGATCGGTAGACAGCTCCTCCTTCGTTGTAAAAGGAATCTTGCGGTAATCGGCAAAGGTTTGGATTTCATGTGCGTGCCTAATCCCTGCCTGTTCAAACTTGGCACGATAGAAGGTATTGTCCTTCAGCACAGGATCCAACATGAGTTGCAGTTTTTTTAGTTGGATTTGCTGTAATGCGTCGCGCCCAAGCGTCTCAATAAACGGATCGAGGTATTGGAAATTCATAGGATGTCCTTTCTCGCGAAGCAGATGTCCTTTTTGTGCGTGACGCCTATTCGAGCAGGGTGCTATTAGCCGTGTTCCTCTAACCCATACGCATGCGGGACATCGACTAGTGATGCGCCGGCATTGCATCTCCTTGAGCAGGGAATTTCTCGTTGATCAACATGATGGGCTTTCCTCCTGCGATAATTCTGTATGTTCTGCTTAACGCTTCAACTCCAGCTAAGTCACCAATGGCGGCCGGAACATTCTTCAGAGTTTCTTTCCCCCACCAGAGCAACTCTCGGTGAGTCTCCCACCGATTACCGTACAGAATACGGCCAATTCCTCCACCTTCTAATTCGAGGCCTTCCTTGATAAATTGAGGCAGTCGGTCGAGAATGATCAGCGAGGGAGCGTAGGCATAGCACGTATAACTCCATTTCCCACGTAACAACACTTGACGCATGAGCGCCTTCGTTCCTTTTTCTGCTTCCAACCATTTATTATCCACCGCCAACGGCCTAATTTCCTGGCCCAACCGTATCACGTCAATCTGTTCCATCGTATACGCTTCAATAAATTTAGTTACGGTGCCGTCGGTTACCATAAGGGCTCGCTGAAAGGGAGTTAATGTTCGAAGGTTAAGCTCCCGTAAATCTGCTGGCATGGCAAATTGAGCCATGAGCAAATCTTCCATCGGATTAAAATCATTACTCTTTTGCATACGCATTCTCTAATGGCAGAAAAAGCTGTCGGCAGGTGGTGACGAGCCGTCCTGCGGAGCTGTTATGAAAGGCGGTTGAATTCACTGTGCGAATTGGGAGCAACGTACTTATAAGTATGGAAGATCTAATCCTTGAATCCTCTCAAGATCGTAAGATGTTCGAAAACGAGTTAACAACGATTCCATTTCCGGACGAAGTTCATGTAAGAAAGAAGCGGCTTGGAGAAGCCCCACGCGAGCTGCACCGAGGTCTGCAGTTCGGAATATGTGTTTGGCCTCCAGGCGTTTTCGTCTCTCCCAAATCTCTCGGTGATTATGGAGTCGAAAGCCTGCTTTCCGGAGAGCAGGCTCACGACGTTCAGGGAAAATCAGTGCATAGTCATGCAAAATTGCATAATCCTCTGGGAAGCCATCTGTGCCTGGCAGGATAAGATAGTAGGGTACTCGTACGCGCATCACCTGGGTCTCAAGTGTCGACTCAACTCCTTTGTCATCAATGACTCGAACGTTCCGAGTTCCATCCAAATACAAATTTGGAAAATCGACAAGATCCTGCACATGATGCAGAAAGCTGTGGATATGCGTATTAATCATGAGGATTTTCCCGCCGAATGGAGCGAGGCGGCCGAACGGAGTTTCCAATCCAAAGGGCTTGGCCGAATGCTGATGCCCGGCCAACAGGTCATGAGCCAAGGGGCCCTTGGCAGCAACCGAGTTGGTAGGATGGAGGCTACGCATGACTCCGGGCCACTTCCGAAAGGTCTCAGTAACAGCTCCAACTTTTGATGGAGTCTTCGAAACATCAAATATCTCTCCAGACTCAAGATAGGACAACATGCTGCTACCCATGGAAAAGGTCGGCATCATGATCGTCCCAGAAGTTCCAACCACCTCTTCCAACGCTTCGATGAGCGTTCCCGGTCCGCCCTCCACATAGCCTAACGAACTAAAACTACTATGGACGCAGACAAGATCCCCTGTTGAAAGATCCAGATCCCGAAGTGTCTTCACGATTCGCTCTCGAGTCAGGGGACCTGTAACCTGATAGGTATAATACCGGCTGCGCTTCATGAAATATTTCTTGAGTGTATGAGAAGCTCTTCCATTCTTGAGAAGGTTTAACGCCTTTGAAAAAACCCGATTCATTCTGACAATCCTCTCCACCTGGCCGTTTCTTAAGTTATTGACAGTCTATTGTAGGGCCAGGATGAAATGTCTCGAGGTATTCAAAAATATTCTGTCTAGGCTTCGACCGCCTGGTGCTCATGAGGACGAGCACGTTCCCGTTTTGCGATGCCAAGAAGCTTTTAACCGGGATAGTATAGCAGTAGTTAGCTCAGTGCGATACGTTCCTGATCATACCTGCAGTGGTCAGGCGCTGTTGATAGGTGGTGCTGGCATACCGAATGCTTGGATTGGTAAGGGATGAAAAGGCCTGGTTCGGTGAAGCTGATGTGGCACTCTCTTGGAGGGCCGTGCTGTGTCTGCTCGCCATTGTGGCAGGTCGCCAAATGTCCAGCTTATCTCGGTGAGGGATAAATGAAGAATGTTGACAGGAAGTTCACTCGTTACATGCTTCAGCATCGCCTGGATCACAGTAGCCCTACTTGTCTTGAGAGCGTGCTCAAGGTGAACAGATGAGGCGCTAGCCAGGACCCTTTCTTGACCTTCCTCTCAAGCGGCACCTATAATCCGCTATTGATCTACCATCAATGGTCCACAACATACTGATTCAATAGAGAAATGGCTGACTTTACCCACTTTAATGACTCGGGTCGGGCTCGGATGGTCGATATCGGTGCCAAAGAATCGACTGAGCGATTGGCTACAGCCCAAGCCAGGGTTTTTTTGTTTCCTGAAACACTTGAAAAGATTCAATGTGGGAAGATTGCGAAGGGTGATGTGCTGGCGGTTGCTCAGGTAGCAGGAGTAATGGGTGCGAAAAGGGCGCCTGATCTAGTTCCGATGTGCCATCCCATCCTTCTCACGAGTGTCGATATCGCATTTAAGGAAGAGCCTCAGCCGGACTCTCACGGTCGCTGTTCGATCACCATTCTGGCTACGGCTAAGACAACTGGGCCGACCGGAGTTGAGATGGAAGCCATGACCGCAGCCGCTGTTGCGGCACTCACCATTTATGACATGTGTAAATCGGTCGACCGTGGCATGAGTTTCAGCGATGTGTGTTTACTGTCGAAGTCAGGTGGGAAATCTGGGACCTACACCCGGGAGGGTTCGGTTGAGGTAGAAAGTAGGAAACGGTGATCACAGTTAAATTATTCGGACTGACGAAATCACTCGCGGGAAATCAGGGGTCTCTTTTGCTGGTGCTTGAGAACGGACGACGGGTGAAAGACTTAATTGACCAGATCAATATCACCCATCCTCAAATCGCCGAGCTCATTCATAAGAAAAAAGTCCTTGTCTCGGTAAACCAAGAAATCGCTCATGCAGAAACCACTGTTCAGGATACCGACGAGATTGCCTTGTTGCCTCCCTTTGCGGGAGGTAGTTCCGTCAGTGATGTGGTGGATGAAAGCCAATTCGTCCGGGTCCAGCGAGAGAATTTTTCCATAGATCAGGAGCTTGAACGAGTACGCAGCCGATCTAAGCGCATAGGAGGAATTGCCACGTTCTTAGGCATCGCCCGCGATCGTTCACGAGGCCGCGATGTGGACAGGATGACGTTCGAGCATTATGAAGGAATGGCGCAGAGGAAGCTGCGCGACATTCGAGAACGGGCGCTGAAAGACTTCGATATTCTTGAGTTGCTGATTATCCATCGGTACGGAGACATCACGATTGGTGAGAATATTGTGCTCATCATCGCCGGAGCGGAACATCGGGCCGATGCATTCCGTGCGTGCAAATGGGCGATCGATGAACTCAAGCAGATTACCCCGATCTGGAAGTTGGAGCATACGCCGGATGGGGAGGTGTGGGTAGAAGAACACCCCTAATCCCTCGGACTCAACCTCGATGGCAAACCTGATTAATAATCCAATAGCCGGGCGTTCTGAGGTGTCTGATACATTTGGTCGCCCGCTTGGCAGCTTACGTCTGTCGGTCACGGATCGCTGTAATCTCCGCTGCAACTACTGTATGCCGGAACCAGAATATGTCTGGCTACCACGCGAGGACATCCTCAGTTTTGAGGAAATGGCGACACTCGCCCGATATTTTGCTGATCTGGGCGTGGAGAAAGTCCGACTGACCGGCGGCGAGCCGCTCTTACGGCGGGATCTTGCACGGCTGGTGCGGTTACTTCGCCAGGATCGGCGAATTACTGAAGTGGCGTTGACCACGAACGGAATCCTCCTTGCTGATCATGCACAAGAACTGTACGAGGCAGGACTTGATCGTGTGACGGTCAGTCTTGATACGCTGAGACCTGATCGGTTTCGTCAATTGACCGGGCGGGATGAGTTTTCACGAGTTCTCGAGGGAATAGAGTCTGTGGGGAAAACAGGTTTCAGCAATCTGAAACTCGACACGGTTGCGATTCGAGGATTCAACGAGGATGAGCTCTATGCGCTCGTCGAGTTCGCCAAACTGTATCGGGCCGAGGTCCGCTTTATCGAGTATATGGATGTGGGTGGAGCGAACGAGTGGAGTATGGAGAAGGTGCTGTCGCAGGACATGATCCTCGATATGTTCGGTCGTCGCTATGGCCACGTGATTCCTATGCCAGAACGAGGAACGGCTCCGGCACAGCGATTTCGCTTGCCGGATGGCGCTATCTTTGGGATCATTCCGTCAACGACGATGCCGTTCTGTGCTCACTGCGACCGCAGCCGTGTGACTGCGGATGGTCTGTGGTATTTGTGCCTGTACGCGTCGGTGGGTGTGGATCTGCGCAAGCCGCTTCGTCTCGGCGCGAGCTCAATGGAGATGCAGGAGCTGATTCGATCGGTGTGGGCCGCTCGTCGTGATCGTGGGGCTGAGGATCGGAAGTCTCTTGAGCGAATCGGGCTTCGGTCCGGAGGCCTTGTTCACATCGATCGTCTGCGAGAAGACCCTCACTTAGAAATGCATGCCCGTGGAGGATGAGACTCTGTTTTTCATATCTGCTACAATGGCCTCCTATTCCTCAGTAGTTGCATCGCTGACGGTCACTTGAGCGCAGGTTGTTTATGTGGGTTTCCTAGAACATGGTGCCGGAGATGGAATTGATGGCTCTCCTTGGAGTCGGGTTTGTCCTTGGCCTTCGGTGTGCGCCGGATGGTGATCACGTTGCCGCCGCCTCGACCACTTTGGCCTTAGGAATTCGCATTCCTGAGGAGTTCGAATTGATCACAGAATCCGCTGATATTTTAGTTGCCAAAGGAAGCAAGCGGCGAGGGATGTCGCTATCATAGGAACCCCCGACAGTCAGTGGCTGTTGGGGCGCATAAACCCTCGTAAGAGAACAATATAATGGCATGGTTTAAGAAAGATAAATCAAGTGAGTCAGGTCCGCCTCCGAGGTCCAAAAGCAGTGAAGGCATGTGGCTGAAGTGCAACCATTGTCGGGAAATTGTCTATCGGAAGGAAGTTGATCGAAACAACAAAGTCTGTCCCAAGTGCGACTATCACTTCCCTATCTCGGTGACCGAGCGGATTGGATTACTCATCGACCTTGGCACGTTCAAAGAATGGGATGTTGGGTTAGAGGCTCAAGATCCCTTGAATTTTCATGACACGAAGTCCTATCGAGAACGGGTCAAGGCCCATCAAGAAAAAACAGGCCGTAAAGATGCGCTCGTCATTGGCGAGGGTTTGGTGAATGGGAGTCGTGTGGTGCTCTGTGTCTTCGACTTCAGCTTTATGGGTGGAAGTATGGGGTCGGTCGTCGGTGAAAAGCTCTGTCGGGCGATCGATCGTGCGCTTGAACAGAAGGTGCCCGTTATCTTAGTCACCGCGTCGGGGGGAGCTCGGATGCAGGAAGGTATCCTTTCTCTGATGCAAATGGCCAAGACTTCTTCAGCGGTGGCCAAATTAGGTGAGGCCAAACTGCCGTTCATCTCGATCCTTTCCGATCCCACGTTTGGCGGTGTCACAGCAAGTGTAGCCATGCTCGGAGATGTCATTATCGCCGAACCAAAGGCATTGATCGGTTTTGCCGGGCCACGCGTGATTGAACAAACGATCAAGCAGCAATTGCCGGACCAGTTTCAGCGAGCCGAATTTCTACTCGAACACGGCATGATCGACATGATCGTTGAGCGGAAGCGCCTCAAAGAGACGATCGGCACACTCGTGAATCACTTTTAATCCCCTGCGCCTTCCGGTTTCTGGATGAGCTATTCCCCGGTTATCGAGTATCTCTACGGGCTTCAAAAACACGGCATCAAGCTGGGGTTAGAGACCATGCGCCTCCTGTTGAAGCGGGTAGGCCATCCCGAGCGCTCACTCCGTGTGTTGCACATAGGTGGAACCAACGGCAAGGGATCAACTGCAGCGATGGTCGCCGCGATCTTACAGCATTCGGGCAAACGTGTTGGACTGTATACATCACCGCACCTCGTCGAATTTCGAGAACGAATTCGTGTGAACGGTTGCATGATCACAGAGGAACAAGTTTCGGCTTTGGTGAACCGCCTGCGAGCCATCCTTGCCCCTGATCTCACTCCGACATTTTTTGAGATGACGACGGCTATGGCCTTCCTCCATTTTGAAGAGTCGAAGGTCGATGTCGCAGTACTCGAGGTTGGGTTGGGTGGACGATTCGATGCGACCAATGTCGTGTCTCAGCCACTTGCTTGTGCAATTACGACAATTGGGTTAGATCATCAAGAGTATCTCGGGAGGACGGAAGAGGCGATCGCGTTCGAAAAAGGCGGAATCATTAAATCAGGGGTGCCACTTGTCCTCGGAAGAATTGGTCGTCTGGCGGGAAAAGTGTTAGGTCGAATCGCGAAGGACCTGTCGGCTCCGGTATCGCAGCTGGGGGAGCATTTTGACATCGAGCCCAATGAGGCAGGGCGATTCGTCTATCGAGGAACAACGCACACGATAGATGATCTGTCCTGTGGGCTCGCTGGACGACACCAGTGGGACAACGCGGCTTGTGCACTGGCGCTCATCGAGGCGGCAGATCATGCGGGAATCCAGACAAGCGAAGCAGCTGCGCGCGAGGGATTGAGGACTGTGTCCTGGGAAGGTCGCCTGGAACCGATTGAGGAGTGCCCCAAGGTCATCCTTGATGGCGCACATAATCTCCCTGCTGCAAGAGTGCTGGCACAGTACCTTGCTGATTATGCTTCAGGTCATCCCACTTCTCGTATCATTCTGGTGTGGGCCATGATGCGGGATAAAGATCATCGAGGGTTTATCGCCACTCTGCAGCCGGTCGTCTCGGAGATCGTATTGACTCAGACAGGTCTTGCGCGATCAGCCACGGTTGGTGAACTCCGTCCCGCCTTGGATACCTGGCTCGGACCTGTGTGGGAAGCCGTCCATCCGATGAATGCGCTTGTCATAGCCAAAGCCAGAGCCGCCTCGCACGATCTGATCTGCATTGCTGGATCGCTCATGCTCGTAGGGGAGGTCAAAGCAGCGGTCCGTGGCTGCGGCCTATCACCCATTCATGGCTAGTATGGCGGATCCTTTCGCGTGGATCTTCCGGTGGCGTCTTCTCGTCGTTCCCCTCCTGATCATGCCGTTCTTTGGATCCGCCGCACATGCTCAGACGGGAGTCGTCGGTTCAGCTTTCGGATCCGATCCTCTCGATGTGACGGCAGAGCGCATCGACTATCGTCAGGACCAGGAAGTTTACGATGCCACCGGATCCGTCGTGATCCGACAAGGAAAGATGAAGTTGACGGCCGACCACGTCACTATTCAGACGCTCCCAGGGATTCTGACGGCTGTTGGCCATGTGCATTTGATGGATCCACAGGCTGATGTGACCGCTGAACGGATGGAGATCAATGTCAATACCGAGGCCGGCGTGGCGACGCACGGGGAGCTCTACATTCCGTCTACCAACACCTTCGTCTCAGGACGGTTGATGCAGCGGTTTTCGGAATACCATTACCGGGCTAAGGACGGTAGTTTTACGAACTGCGACGTACAAGATGGAGAAGTCCCCGCGTGGCGATTTCGTTTTAAAGACCTTGACATGGGGGTCGGAGACACGCTGGCGTTTAAAGGTGGCTGGTTCTGCCTGTTTGATGTACCGACAGTTCCGCTACCCACGTTTTCCTATCCCCTTGCCAGACGACAGACCGGATTTCTTATTCCGACGGTCACCTATGACAATCGGTTCGGATTTCATATGCAAGGAAGCTTTTTCTGGGCCATCAATCCAAGCCAAGACTTGACGATTTCACCGAAGTATTACAGTAATCTGGGATATGGGTCGGATTTCGAATATCGGTATGTCTTGGACCGGCGATCTCGCGGGAAATGGTTTCTGAGCTTTCTGCAACAGACGCAATTGCCTAATGTCTCTGGGATAACCCAAACAGATGGAGACATCGAGCGGGCGCGAGCGACGCTTACGGGAAGCCATACGCAATACATCACAGATACGCTCTTGCTCCGTGCCAATGCGAATCTCGTCACGGACCCCAATTTCTTCCAGCAACTCAGCAATTCAGGCGTGTTACGAGCCTTACCGAGTAGTGAGTCAAACTTACTGGCGACTCAGCGGTTGCCATATGGCAATCTCTATCTCTTAGGTCTCTATCTCCAACCCCTTCAAGCCGGAGGGACAGATACGTTCCAACGTCTGCCGGAAACCGGCTATCAACTTCCATACACATCGCTGTTTCATTCTCCGATCTTGTTCGGCGTAGAGGGGAATCACGTCAATTTTTACCGGGAAGAGGGTTTTACCCTTAATCGGATTAATGTGGTTCCAGGTATTGAGACGGAGGTGATTCACCTCGGACACATCATGGGGATTCGGCCTCAAGCAAAGTTTCGAGAAGTCTACTACACGAAGGGCGCACAGTCTGACGAAGGACAACATCGAGAGACGTTTTGGGTGGGGGTGGAGGCCATGTCAAAATTGACGCGCCGCTTTTCGCTCGCTGACGGCGGAAATGTTCTTCACAGTCTCGAACCCTCGGTGATGTATGAGTATGTACCATCGACAAATCAATCAAAACTGGCTCAGATCGACCAAGTCGATGATCTGCCGAAGAAAAATCTTGTGACGTACATGCTCCGCAGTCGCGTCTTGGAGCAAGGTAAACACACGGCCTTTAATTGGGTTGATCTGACGGTGGCGCAGAGTTATCACGTGGGGGAGGTGCAAGCGAGGGCTCGAGATTTTACCCCAGGGATGCTTCCTTTCTTAGGGTCAGTGACCCAACCGATCCAGCCCGCCACGGTACCGATCCAAGGAAGAAAGTTTTCTGATATCTGGATGCGAGCCGTGATCGGAAATAATCTTCCACCACAACTTGGCATGTCACAGTTGGATGCCCCGATATTTGGGCGGGCAGCGCAGGCCTGGGCATTGCGTCCACCTATCAATCGCTATGTGACCATTGATGCTTTCTTTGACCCCTATCAGCCCGGACTGAGTCAGATCAACACCGATCTTCGATTTCAGGAGGGAACGAATTGGTATTTCGAAATAGGCCAACGGTTCACGAGAAACGGCAATCGAGTCCGTCGAGGAGATATTTGGAATCCGATTTCATTCAATGAGGTATTTGCCCCGACCAGTGAGATCCAGTTTGTGACGATGGGGGGTGCCTTACGGACTCCATGGGGCTGGACCGTTGGAGCCAAAGCCTACTATGACGTCAAGAATGGCCGAAGTCCTGAGGTTGACGCAGTGGCACTGTATCAGAATCCATGCAAGTGTTGGTCGGTCGGATTCTATTATTTAAAATTTCCCGATCGGGAGCAGTACAGCGCGATGCTGAGTCTCACGGGAATTGGTTGGACGGACAGCGCTGGAACGGCCCTGATGCGAACATTGTTGAGCCCGCTGCTCTGGGGTGAGCGTGGCCTCCCCTGGGCTGTCCCAGGAGGCCCCTATGGCCTTCCTCCTCAAGCTTCGGAGACTGGAGAGGAATCGGTTGGAAATCCCGGTCGACGATGATCGGTAATTGACACTAAAAACAGCGCTAGGGTACGATGTCAGAGCTATAAAGTAGATACGATATCAATTCTGAAGGAGGGTACGACGTGGCTGGTGATGCCTTGAAGGTTGAAGACTCGACATGGGATGCGGAAGTCATGAAGGCTTCCGAGCTTGTCATGGTAGATTTTTGGGCCGTATGGTGTGGTCCGTGTCAGATGGTTGCACCCATCGTCGACGAATTGGCAAACGAGTATGCAGGCAAACTCAAAGTTCGCAAGCTGAATACGGATGAAAACCCGGAAGTCGCTGGTCGGTATCAGGTGATGAGCATACCCACCATCTTGTTTTTTAAGAATGGCCAACCGGTTGAGAAGCTGGTGGGGGCCAGACCGAAACGTCAATTCAAAGAAATGATCGATGCACTCCTGGCCCAACATGCGGGGACTGCCTAGTACTACTTGCCGCAGCCATGCTCACTGAGCTGCGAATCACCAACTTTGCCGTCATCGAAACCCTGAGTCTGACTCTCGACTCAGGGTTCACGGTGCTGACCGGAGAGACCGGGGCAGGTAAGTCGCTGTTAATCGATGCCGTTATGCTCCTGGTTGGGGGTCGGGCCTCGAGTGATCAAATCCGATTTGGAGAAGATGAAGCGCAGCTCGAAGCGTCGTTTGACATACCCTCCTCTCATCCCCTCCGTGCGCAACTAAGAAATCAGGATATTCTTGGCCCACACGACTCCACGCTGGTGATCCGGCGCGTCATTGCCCGATCCGGAAGGAACAGGGTCTATTTGAATGGCATGTTGACGCCGGTCCATGTGTTGGAGGAGTTTGCCGGAACTCTGATTGATATTCATGGTCAGCATGACCAACAGTCTCTCTTGTCCAGCGCGGCTCAGCTTGAGGTGCTGGATGCCTTCGGACAAGTACGTGAGTTGCGCGAGCAGTATCGAGCCATTCATCAAGGATGGATCCGTTCCCGTCAAGCGCGTACCGAACTTGCGACGATCATTCAGCAGCGTGCGCAGCAGGAAGACCTCCTGAAATTCCAACGTCAGGAGCTGGAGGAGGCGGCTTGTCGTATCGGGGAAGAGGAGGCGTTGCAAGCCGAGCGACAGCGCTTGGGATCCTCCGGCCGTCTCGCAGAACTGACGTCCGAAGCACAGGAGCGCATTCAGGATGATGGCCACGGCGTATTACCAAATCTGGCTCTGGCGGAGCGTCTATTGGGTGAGCTGGCGAAGATCGACCCAGAAATGGCATCAACAGCACGACTCGCATCTGAGGCAAAAGTTCTCTTAAAGGAAGTTGCCGACTCGCTTCGCAGTTATGAGGAGCGGGTGGACGCCAATCCTGGACGGTTGAGTACCGTCGAGGATCGTCTGGCTGTCCTTCAAAAAGTGAAGAAGAAATATGGAGGAACCATCGAGACCGCTTTGAGGACTTACGAGCACGTAAAAGATGAGTTGGAACGGCTTTCACGCGGTGACGACCAACTGGTCGATTATGATCGCCTTATTCAGGAACAGTATGCGCAGGTTGCTGCCTTGGCAGAGAAGCTTTCTCACCAGCGGAAAGAAGCCGCCAAGCGGTTCACGAAGATGGTTGGTAAGGAGCTGGAAGCGCTGAAAATGGCCTCAGTGCGATTCGTCGTTCAAGTCCTGCAGAACGAGTCGGATGATGTGTATGGCCCAGACGGGTGTGATCGTGTCGAGTTTCTTTTGGCTGCGAATGCCGGCGAACCGTTGAAGGGGATGTCCCGCACTGCATCTGGTGGAGAACTTTCTCGGTTGATGCTGGCACTTAAATCGGTTTTGGCCAATGTTGATCATGTTCCCGTCCTCATTTTTGATGAGATCGATACGGGCGTTGGAGGAGCCGTTGCCGCGACCATCGGGAAGCGGTTACGGACATTGGGACGGTACCACCAAGTGTTGTGTATCACCCATCTCCCGCAGGTGGCATCTCAAGCACAGCATCATGTGTGCGTCGAAAAGTGTGAAGTAAAGGGACGGACCGTGACGACGGTGCGTTCTTTAAGCGGTGTCCATCGCGAGGGGGAAATTGCGCGGATGCTTGGGGGGGAGCGAGTAACGACAAAGACCAGGGCGACTGCCGCGGAGTTGATTGCCGGAGCTCAGGACTAGATTAGGCGGCAGGAGAGGCAGCCATCATGGGGAGCGATGCGGTCGATTGCTTCGCGACCTCGAGAAAAGTATCGAGGAGTTGCGGGTCGAAATGGGAACCGGAGCTGAGAGAAATCCGTTGAATGGCGGCTTCAGCAGAAATACATGTCCGGTCAGGAACATCCGCCGTGAGATGATCAAAAGCCTGAGCAATGCCGACAATCTGAGCAAGAATCGGAATATCTGTCCCTGCGAGACCATAAGGATAACCATCCCCATCCCACCGCTCATGATGGTAGGCGATGATGTCATGGACTTCCTTTGGCAACCCCAAGGTAGTCGTCAAGCAGGCACCTCGTTCGCAATGGTCTCTACATGCAACGGGCTCAGCAGACGGCAGGATCTGATCCTCTGAAAATCTGTAAGCCGGAAGGCTTGTCTTCCCTATGTCGTGGAGGAAAGCTCCCATAGCAAGAGCCTTTTGCTCAGTGAGGGTAAGATTCAAACGGGCGGCCATCAAGGTCGCGTAGAAACTGACTCGGCTCGAATGATTTAGTAAGTGACGGTCCGTGGCTTCTAAGATATCCGAGAGTAGCGGGATGAGAGACATTTCTTCCTCTTGAGAAACAGAATTCGGTCCCGCAGGTTGGTAGAGAGTAAGATATTCTGATGTGATGCCGTCCCATGCGCGGAGAGATTCTTCGCCTACTCCCCAGAGTTGCGGTGAAGATCGCAGATTCCGGCGAAGAAAGTCGAGCCGGCGTTTCTTGTCCATCGTCTGCTGTGTCAGGGTGATGAGCTCGGTCACGTTAAACGGTTTCAACAAATAACCAGCAGCCCCCTGTCGAATGCCTTCCATTGCAGATTTCAAGCTGCCGTATCCCGTGACAATGACGACCTCCACATCCGGATGGTCATGCTTGATATCGGTGAGAAGATCTAGCCCGTGGCGATCAGGAAGCCGCTGATCAAGTGTAATCAGGTCGATGGATTCGTTGCTGAGGACATCCAGTGCGGACTTGGCATTTTCTGCAGCACGAATGGCGAAAAATGGGTGGAGAATCATCTTCAGTGCATCGCGAGGACCAGCCTCGTCATCGATGATGAGTACTGTAGGTTGGGTGACTGTGGCCATCGTGGTCATATATAGGGCGATTTCGCTGTAAGCACAATTTGAATATGGAGCAATTCTCGTTCCTTTTCATTAACTTACGATGATTATCAATATATAGTATATTAAATATATAGTTGTACTACATATTGACGATCATCATGTTTGTGAATGTACGGTATCAACAACTGCATGAGGACAACATGTGCATAAATGTGACATACGTACATGAAAGTGTGTCATTCATGCATCGGTTGGCCATGCTCTGAAGGTGCGGAACTATCAGGCCGTCCGATACCGAGCGTATCCATTCGATATTTCAGCATTCTGCGGCTGATCCCAAGAAGGTTGGCCGCATGAGTTTGTACGTAGCTCGTTCGCTTCAGGGCATCGAGTATAATCTCACGTTCAAATTCCATCACGGCCTTCTCAAGAGACATGCGCCCTGCGAGGGTATCATCGCGGAGCGAGGTTGATCGGGAATCGCTTTTAATGGATGTCGGTAGGTGTTCCGGAGTGATTTCGGCCGCATGTTGAGACCAGATGAACGCTTGTTCGACGAAGTTTTCCAATTCTCGAACATTGCCTGGCCAGGAGTATCGACTCAAGAGTTCCATTGCCTCCTTACCAAACTCGATCCGAGAACGTTTCTCCTCTTCCACCCTCTTTTCCAAGAAGTGTTTGGCGAGGAGGGAAATGTCTTCGCTTCGCTCACGAAGGGGAGGAAGGTAGAGCGAGATGACATTAATGCGATAATAGAGATCCTCTCGGAACTGCCCTTTGCGAACCAATTCATCCAGATTCTTGTTGGTCGCCGCCACAATGCGCACGTCCACCTTGATCGGCTGAGTCCCACCGATTCTTGTGAATTCTCGCTCTTGAATGACACGGAGAAGTTTGGCCTGTGTGATGGCGCTCAAATCGCCGATCTCATCAAGGAACAATGTTCCGGTATGGGCCAACTCGAACTGGCCGGTGCGTCGAGCAGTCGCGTCCGTAAATGAGCCCTTTTCATGGCCGAACAATTCGCTTTCGATCAGAGTCTCCGGAAGCGCCGCACAGTTGAGTGCGACAAACGGACGATCACGCCGCGAACTGTTGTAGTGCAAGGCTTTGGCAACCAATTCTTTTCCGGTCCCGCTTTCTCCCGTAATAAGTACCGTCGTGCGGCTATCGGCGACCTGCTCAATTTTCGAGTAGATATCCTGCATGCCTTCACTTTTCCCAATCAGATTATGGAAGGCATATCGCTGGACGACCTGGGCCCGGAGCTGTTTGACTTCTTGCTCAAGGTCGGAGGAATTCAAGGTTCGATCGATGACGAGTCGAAGCTCGTCGACGTCAAAGGGTTTTGAAAGATAGTCGGCAGCTCCTAACTTCATGGCGTCGACGGCCGTCTTCACCGATTTGGTACCCGTCAGCATGATGACCGGGATCACTTTCCGTTCCATACGCAGCGTTTGAAGGACGGCGAGTCCGTCGGTCCCTGGAAGTACGACATCGAGCAGGACCAAATCCGGCTCTTCCTTCCGAAAGACCTCGAGGCCTTCGTGCCCATCCCCAGCTTGGAGGATCTCGTAGAGCGGGTCCAGCACCATTTTGAGTGAGGTTCGGACTCGGGCTTCATCGTCAATCAGCAAGACTCGTTTCTTCGCGATCGCGGTCTCCACCATGGACTCCTGATGTTCTATGAGCGATGACATGGAAGCTGGATATGGAACGTCGTGCCACACCCTTCCGTACTGTCGACCCGAATGTCTCCTCGATGTTCCTGAATGATCTGGTGTACGATCGTCAGGCCGAGACCAGTTCCCTCGTTGAAGGTGCTCGAGTGTTTGGTGGTAAAGAATGGGTCGAAGATGTGATCGAGGTGCTCCGCCGAAATTCCTTCCCCGGTATCTTCAATTTCGATATGTGCCCACTCTTGCCCGTTCGGTTTCTGGAGCCGATGGGTTCGTATATGGACCGTACCGGGATTCTCTCCGATGGCATCCATGGCGTTCAAAAGGAGGTTGAGCATGACCTGTTTAATCTGCTGCCGATCTACCATGCCACGAGGAAGCTCGGACGCCAACTCTTTTTCAATCTTGATCCTGCGCCGGTCTGCCTGTATTTGTATGAAGTAGATGCATGACGAGACGATCTCATTCAGGTCCTCATCGGTCAATTTCGGCTCCATATAGCGCGCATAGTCGAGAATCTCTTGAATCAACCGCTCGATTCGATTGACGTCATCGAGTACGATGTGACTGAATTCTCCGATAAACTGGCTATCATCTTTGCGTTCAGGAGCCAGTTGAATGAAGGTTTTGATCGATGTGAGCGGATTTCTGATCTCGTGTGCAAACCCGCCGGCGATAATTTCCAACGAGCGTAATCGATCGGTGCGACGCATGAGCGTCTGTGATTGTCGGAGATCCTCATAGAGGAGGAAAGAATCAAGTGCGTTGGCGGCACTCTGAGACATGGCCATTAAGAGTTCTGTTCTCAAGGGGGTGAGCGCGGAGGCTTCCGTTCTCGGGTGGAAGGCCGCAAAGGCGATCAGACGTCCTTGACTCAACAACGGAATGGCCTGCTTCAGAGGAACCGTGCCGAGCGGGTTATCCGTGGTCGCCTCGAGGGAGACAGTCGGGTGAATTACACCGGGATTGGAAGCATCTAGGCTCTGGTGACATCGTACGAGGTCCTGGACAAGTGGATGGGAGAGGGGAATGGGAGGAGGGGACGCAATCGAATCGAGCATTCCATAGGAACACACATGGCAATATCGTTCATGGTCGTGGTCAAGTACATACAGGGCTCCATGCGTGCTTTGGGAGACTTCCAAGAGACCCGTAAGGATACGTTTCGCGATCACGGGGAGCTCGGTAGGGTGCCCCATATCTTGTAGAAAGTGCGTCAGTTTTTGAAGTGACCACGGATCACATTGTGGCGTAGCTGAGTGAGGAGATTTAGCGATCGTCATAGGTGTAAGAGGCACGTTCTCCTGCGATCATCGGCTCGCAGGTTGAAAGGGTAACGCTACGTATGATCACCAGTGTGATGAGTATACATGCCAAACACCGTTTCACCCAACGGATTTAGGAATTCACACAGAGATGTGGCAGTGAGGGAGATTGCAGCCAGAAATGGCTGGTGCATCAGCCACGATAAGTTTCAGTGTCTCGGGAAAGTGCTTGACTGGACGATGGTACCGAGGAGGTGGAGCGCACCACCGGCTCAGTTCGAACCGGTGGGCGCGGGAAAACGATTTCTAATGGGAAGCCGATGCACTCTTTGAGGAACAAGTGTCCGGGGTCATATAGAGCAAGTAGTTGCCCATTCCGTGTTGGAATTCGGTTTTCTGCAGAGGATGGTGATGGACCATCACCATCTCGTAATCATCATCCTTGAAGATAGGAAACCCCTGGCCATCATTGTAGACCTGATGAGGGAGGAATTCGCGGAGGGTTCCGTCTCGTTCAACATCCGGGACCGTCCTGAGCAGCGTCTGCTTCTTGGTCTTATTCTCCAAGGCGATCATGAGTAATTCGTCGTGTCCATGCGGATAGGCGAACTTGACGCACCCGTCGATGGAAAACTTCAATGGCGCCGTGTGGACTTGAACGCCGTGTCTGATTTCAATGCCTTCGTCGGTCTGATCCGCAGGACGATCGCCGAACTTGGTGAAACAGACGATGTTGACGCCGACCTGATAGATGTTCATCGCATGGATTTGTTTCGACTTCGGTGCGAAATACATCGTAAAGGTGGCGATCACGTTCTTCGTGGGCGGAGCGCCATGATAGAAGGCGACGACGGTCATCAATTTGTCATCCTTGGCAAGCTTCACACCGTATCCGTCGGGGAAATGTGTTTCGGCCATCTCAAGTCCTGCGCCGCCATAGAACAGCGGTTCGCCGGGGCATGACACGCTGGGTTGGCTGTTGTTGATCATCAGAATGTGGTGCAGATAGTTTCGGGGCAATTCCTTGCCGTCGACCGTGGAAAGCGCCGACTTAAAGCCGATCAAATACTTATCCTCAGGCAGCTGAAAGTTGAATCGAGGCATGGAGTCGCCCATGTCCCCTTCGCTATGACCGGCTGGAAGATCGATCGGACCAAAAGTCAGCGTGGCAGAGTTCTCGCCGTACGTAATCTTCGAACCGACCTGCTTTTTCAACGTGGGAACAGCATGATGGTTGTGGCCTCCATCAGCATAGGCTGACGTAACCATGAACACGGTGGTGATTAGAGAAACAAGAAATCCGCGCATAAAACCTCCCACAGGAAGTGAAACGATGATTTGGGAACGGGCTTCGAATTGATCTGTCTGGTAGGGACGGGTTGGAATCGACTCATTGGCCATGCGCCGGCTTCGGCGTCAGTTTCTTCCATTGATAGGTGCCCCCATGTTCTCGAGGGGGAATGTTCTTATGATTACCGACACGCGTGTACCACCAGATGCCTTTCGCCTCAGTGCCATCCTCCGAAAGAAGGACTTCAAAGCCACCTTCGCGATCATTGCCTGGTTGCTGCCACGTCCCTTGCCAGAGCCGATCGGCGAAGGAGGTGGTCACGAACCGTCCATTGTGTTGCGTATAAGGACCGTTCCCGCTTTTGTCCAAGGTAGCTTTATATCGTTTTTCGTCTTCGACCTCGAGGATTTCCCATTCTCCACTCATGTCCGGCATCGCCGTCGAGGTGGAATCGCTGACGAGACGATGTGATCCTGCGCTTGCCGAAGGAGACGCAAGTGGACCGCCCAGCTGAGCCGATCGAAAGGATTCGTGCCAAGACAGCAACTGCCACCGGCCGGCACGGCGTTCGAGTACGCCGGTTTCCCTCAAAGGCAAGACCGTTCGTTTAACCTCTGATCCCTCGCCGACATAGCGGGTATAGTCGAGTTCCATCGTGAACCAGGCCATGTCCCCCTTGGTCCAGACCTTCAGTTCGGTGATCGGAATCTCGATTTTTTTGGTGTTGAGAAACTCTTCACGCATTTCACGCTCAAACTCCGGCCAGCCGACGTACTTTCGGCCGCCGACGGAATAACTCACGATATCGGCATCATGTGCCATGAGGAGAGACAGTGTCGGCAGATCTTTTTCCGCGTTCGCCCGTACCATCTGGCGAATGGCTGCTTCCGGGTCCGAAGGTTCTGATGCGATGGCTAGGGATGATGTTGTGGTATTCGAGAGCAAGAGTAAAGCTGCGCAGACAAACCATGCCCGAAGGCGCATACGGGACTCCATTTAGGTGTGACAAGGGGAAGACAGCGGGGCAACGTACACGGCCTGATGAAACATGTCAACTGCCATGTCGCTCTAGGACGGTCGATGAGCCACGACCACGACCGTGACATTATCCTCACCCCCGCGATCGAGTGCTTCGTTCACAAGACGATGACACAGGTCAGTAGGGTTGACAGCGGGGGCGGAAAGGATCCGTTGAATGTCGTCATCCTCCAACATCTTTGTCAGGCCATCGGAGCAGAGCAGCACCAGATCGTCTTCCTGTATCGGGAAGGCGGCAATGGTCGGTGTGGCCGAGGCGGGGATCCCCAGTGCACGAGTCAGGACGTGCCGGTCAGGATGAGTTTTGGCGCTGAGAGGGGTGAGGATCCCACGTTCCAGGTATTTTTCGATCAAACTATGATCTCGTGTGAGAGACGTCAGCGAGCCGGCTCGAAGCCGATAGGCGCGGCTGTCTCCGACATGGGCGAGATACGCCACGGGACTGGGACTGGAAACAATGGCGAGCAGTACGATCGTGGTTCCCATCCCTTTCAGTCGCGGTTCAGATCTGGTTCGATCAAGGATGCCTTCGTGAGCTCGTTCGATCAGTGTGGCTAACAGCTCGGTTGGCGGACTCTGACCACCACACAAGGATGTGCTCAATGATGCCGCTTGAGATTCAATGATTTGGATGGCTGTTTGAGCGGCGATGTCCCCTCCGATGTGGCCGCCCATTCCATCCGCGACGGCCCAGACTCCATACTGATCGACGACTGTGAACGCATCCTGATTCACCGTACGGACCAGGCCCACCTCACTGCGACCGATGCCGATCCAGCCGTTCATCGGGAGTAGGCCGGTTGAAGGGGAGACGAGAGGGATGACGGACCGAAGCGCGAGCTCATCTCTCCATATAACCGGTCGGCGAGCGCGACCAGGTTTTCAGTGTCCGCCCGGTTGTAGGTCAGGAGCGTTTCGCGCGCCCTGGCGTCACCCTGGCGCCAGGCAAGCCAGAGCTGGATGGCATCGAAGCCATTCAGACTGCTGATGCTCGCCTCTCGATCGATCCCCAGTTCCCGTTCGATGTGTTTCAGCCCTCCGCGCAGGGTAAGCCGTCTTGCGCAGAAGCAGAGATCAAAATGCAACGGAGGAAAGCGGAGCGTTGGGAATGTCGCCTGGAGATAGGGCACATCGAAGACCGACCCGAAAAAGGTCACGAGGAGATCGGCTTGATTGAGTTCCATTTGTATGCGTTCGGAGGTCAAGTGTTCGTCCTGCACGAGTGTGACGGTTGTTCCGTTCCGATGTAGTCCGACAACCGTGACATCGCCCGGTCCTGGTGTGGAGCCGGTCGTTTCGATGTCGAGATAGACCGTGCGGGAACGACATGTGTCATAGAGCCGCCACTGTTCACGCCGAGGGAGTTGCGTCGCCACCGAGTGAAACTGTCCGCTCTCGAGGAGATGTCGTGCTGCACGGAGTTGACTATCATACCAATGCTTGCGGCCGGTTGAGAGACCAGGGACCGATGGGTGGTTCAGGTACAGATCCCAGTCCAACAGGCCTTCCCCCCACCATCGCCGTTCGGTGGCAGGTCCCACCCCGGGAAGAAAGATAAAGCTCGATGTGAGCATGGTCGCGGATTGTAGCCTTGATTTCACATAGGAGACAAGCTAGAGTTTGCCGAGCCATCCCGAAGCTCTTGCAGCGTGTGTGGTCTGAGATCGATTCTGACATGACGGAACCAGGGAAGCGAATTCGTATTACCGTGGGAACAGTGCAGCTAGAGGCTGAACTCCGAACGACCAAAACGGCGGATCAAGTCTACGCAGCGCTTCCGGTGAAAGCAGCGCTCAACACGTGGGGCGAGGAATTCTATTTCCCGCTTCCCGGTATTCGCGATCATCGAGAAACGGCGACCACTCAGGTCAAGGTCGGCGATATCGCATTGTGGGGAGCGGGGCAGGTGGTGGCCATTTTTTTCGGCAGAACGCCGATGAGTGTTGGGGCGGATCCCGTTCCTGCAGATCGGGTGAATATCATCGGGAGGGTGGTCGGCGATGCGACCAGACTTCGTCAGGTGATGGAGACCTCGACGATCCTTCTTGAACCGGCATAGGGGGCGATGCGACTCTCAATAGAACGGGTACGGCACATGGCGGAGAGTCTGGCTGGGCATCTCCAGGCGGACGGGCACCTTACGCTGACGGGTGACCGGAAGACGTTCGTGGAAGCGCTCGATCAGGCGATCACGCATGAGCTATCGCTGGAGGATCGCGTCAATGCCGACGTGCGGCAACTGTTGAAGGCCTACGAACAACAAATTGAGCAGGGACAGGTCGATTATCAGAAGATGTTCCAGATGGTAAAGCAGAAGTTGGTCCGCGAGCGGGGAATTATTTTGTGAAGATCAATGGTCACCGGTCAGTAGACTCGCGACGAATTGGTTTCAGAGCATTTCTCCGGCTGTTGACCGGTGACGAGTAACGATTAAAGTGGACCGGCAATGCTGAGCGAAGATAAAGTCAGCCATCTCTCGCATGTGATTCTCGCGACTGTGAAGAAGCATGCCGGAACGAGGCTCAACAGCCCGGATGAACGCGTCTTGAAAGAAATCAAGCGAGTGCTCGGTGTCGAGTTGGCGCAGGAACAGGAGATTGACCGAACAGTCAGAGCCAAGTTGGCGTCGTATTCGCGAGGCATTGTCGAAGGAAGTGCTGAGTGGGACGTGCTCTATCGAAAAACCTTTGAGGAAGAAACGCGCAAGCAGGCGAAGTCTTAGGGACAGAGGTAACATAGCATGGAACAGGCAATTCGACGGTTCGTGATGCTGGGGGTTGTGCTGATGGTGGTCGCGACGACGGCCTGTTCGCACAAGCGCACACCTCTCGTTCCGCTGGTTCTGGAAGGCGAAGTGAAGCCTCAGGCGACAGTGTTGACGGAACAGGGGACTCAGGCCTATCAGACTCAACAATACGAAGATGCAACGCGCTATTTTGAGCAGGCCATAGCCGAGGCACCGGAGTCAGGTCAAGCTCATTACAACTATGCGCTCGCATTAAACGCCCTTGGGAATATGGAAGTCGCGCGCAGACATTTTTTGCAAGCGGCCGATTTGGCCCCCGGCGACAAGACTATTTGGGACTCACCGGCGTTGTCGCCGTACGGGAACCCTGAGAACAAGAACAAGGCCAAGCTTAAACCCTATTCGCCTAAGCGATCGTCGTTCGGGACCGGTACGCCCGGCGGTTATTAATCCCTCACCAAGGATGGACGTATGAATAAAGCACTCGCAGTCGGGGACCAGGCACCGGAACTCGCGATTCCAGACCAACAGGGAAAGCCCGTGACCTTGGAGCGCTTCAAGGGAAAGCAGGTCGTGTTGTACTTCTATCCCAAAGACGATACACCGGGATGCACGAGAGAGTCGTGTGATTTTCGTGATGTCGAGTCACAAATCGTACGGGCAGGGGGCACGATCGTCGGGGTGAGTTTGGACGGCAAAGAGTCTCACCAGAAGTTCATCAAGAAATTCGGATTGCCCTTTCCGTTGCTCAGCGATGAAGATGCCAAGATCTCCAAAGCCTACGGCGTCTATAAAGAAAAAATCAACTACGGCAAGAAGTATTGGGGCATCGAACGCAGCACCTTCGTCATCGATCCTGAGGGAAAGGTGAAGGCCATTTTCAGGAAGGTCAAGGTCGATGGGCATGCCGACGAAGTACTCACGGCGCTGAAGGCCTAACAAAGGGTCCGATTGGCTGTGTGGTCACCAGCCGGCATCCGCACCCTCAGAATTGTTCTCGCATTCGTTCTTCTGTTTGCGTGCGCTCCTGATCACACGCTGCTCGTTGCAGCCGACAAGACGGCTGCAACAGTCGTGGTGAAGGATGCGTTCACCTCACCGAATCAATCAATCACCATTGAAGCCAAGCTGACCGGGAAAGGGCTCGTCGCGAGCCGCGCGCTGGGCGGTGAACCACTCGATCTCCTGGTTGATGGGAAGGTCGTCGCATCCGCCATGACCGGCGGCGATGGACGTGCATTCTTGACCTATACGCCGACGTCGAAGGGGATCAAGCCGGTTCATGTGCGAGTCGGCCGGAGTCCACGGGTCGATCACGCCGAGGGACAGGCTCATCTGGTGGTCTGGGAGAAACGACAACCTATTCTTATGATCGAACTCTCCTCGCTCATGGAGATCTCGCCGCCCAGTCGAGTGCCCGCCATCGGCTTCGGATCGGAATCCGCACAAAAGCCGATGTCCGAGGCGGCCGATGAACTCGAGAAACTGACCAGGTTTTATTATGGAGTCATCTATGTCGCACCCGTGCCGTCAGGGGGAGATAGCTTTCGGGTGAGTATGGAGGTCGGGGAGTGGCTCAAGCTGCACAAGTTTCCACCAGGCTACGTGATACCCCTCTCCGCTGACATGAAAGGGTTAGGGGAGAAAATTGATGAGTTTCAGGAGGCCGGCTGGAAGACGGTGAAAATTGGAGTCGGTCGATCAAGAGCCTTCGCGGAGGCATTCCTTCAACGGCGTCTCGATGCGATCATGGTGCCGGAACCAACGAAGGGCGACGTGCCGAGGAAAGCCCAAGTCGCGAAGGATTGGAAGGAGGTGCGGAGGAAGTTGTAAGCCGAGCGAAGTCTCCAGCGATATCTCGTCAGTCCTCAGCGCTTCATCGTAACTCAGTCTCACCATTCGGAATCATTGCATTTCTTGCGAAAAGACGGTATGCCTCTCGGCTAATTCTTCCTTTCGTCCAAGAGAGGGAAGCAACCAGCCTGTGAATCTTTCGGAAGGAACACCATGATCACCGGTGACATCAAGAATCAGATCGATCGCATCTGGGACTCGTTTTGGTCCGGGGGAATTTCGAATCCGCTGGAGGTGATCGAGCAGATCACGTATCTGCTCTTTATCCGCCGTCTCGACGACTTGCATACACTCGAAGAGAACAAGGCCAACCGGCTCAAGCAGCCGATGGAGCGGCGGGTTTTCCCAGCAGGCAAGGACTCCAAGGGGCGGTCCTACGAGGACTATCGTTGGTCGCGGTTCAAGCACTTCGCGCCGGCCGAGATGTTCATTCTGGTCGGCGAGCACCTCTTTCCATTTCTGCGCGCTGATCTCGCGCGTCAGCTCGGCAACGGCGACTCCACCTACGCGCACCACATGAAGGATGCGCGGTTCACCATCCCGACGCCGGCGCTGTTGGCGAAGGTGGTGGACTTGCTCGACCATGTGCCGATGGAGGATCGGGACACGAAGGGCGACGTCTACGAATACATGCTCGCCAAGATCGCCACGGCCGGGCAGAACGGCCAGTTCCGCACGCCACGTCACATCATCCGCTTGATGGTCGAGCTGACTGCGCCCCAACCAACTGACGTGATCTGCGACCCTGCCTGCGGCACGGCGGGTTTTCTGGTGGCGGCGGGCGAATACCTGCGCGAGCGGAATTCAAATCTGTTGCACGATAAACAGTCCAACGAGCACTTCCACCATGGGATGTTCCACGGCTTCGACTTCGACAACATTATGCTGCGGATCGGCAGCATGAACATGCTGCTGCACGGGGTAGAGAGCCCGGATATCCGCTACCGCGACTCACTCGCGCAGGACCATGCGGGCGAGGAGGAGAAATACACGCTGGTGCTGGCCAATCCGCCGTTCGCCGGCAGCCTGGACTACGAGGGTACTGCTAAGGACCTGCTCCAGATCGTCAAGACGAAGAAGACTGAGCTGCTCTTCCTCGCGCTCTTCCTGAGGTTGCTGAAGCCAGGCGGACGCGCGGCGGTGATCGTACCAGACGGGGTGCTCTTCGGCTCCAGCAAGGCGCACAAGGAATTGCGGCGCATCCTGGTGGAAGACCAGAAGCTCGATGCGGTGATCAAATTACCGGGTGGGGTGTTCAAACCCTACGCCGGTGTCTCCACCGCGATCCTCGTCTTCACGAAGACGAACTCCGGCGGCACGGACTTCGTTTGGTTCTACGATGTCGAGGCCGACGGCTGGAGCCTCGACGATAAACGCACGCCGCTTCTATCCGAAGACAAACTTGGGCCCACGCCACGCTCGCCGCTTGCCGACGACGAACATCCGAAGAACAACCTGCCTGACGTGCTGACGCGATGGGTACAGCGCGACGGCAGCGAGCGCGAACGCCCGCGCACCGCGCAGAGCTTTTGTGTGCCGAAGGCCGACATCGCTGCACAGGGTTACGACCTCTCACTCAACCGCTACAAGGAAGTGGTGCACGAAGCAGTCGAGCACCGCCCGCCGAAAGAAATTCTCGCCGAGCTGGCGAAGCTGGAGGAGGAGATCCAGCGGGGGATGAAAGAGCTAGAGGGGATGCTGGGATGAAAGTCTCAGCCAGCAAGCTTGGAAGCTTAGCTCGCGTGCGAACTGGAAAATTAGATGCGAATGCGAGTTCGCCTAATGGCAGTTATCCATTCTTTACATGTGCAAGAGAACCACTGCGCATCAGCAATTTTACCTTCGATTGCGAATGTGTTCTTGTTGCAGGTAATGGAGATCTCTGACCTTACCCCGATTTCACAGACACCTGTATAAGGAGGAGTTTGATGAAATTGGAGGGCAGCATGAGCACCAAGACGAGACGGCAGTATACGGAAGAGTTTAAGACAGAAGCAGTGCGGTTGGTCCGAGACTCGGCACGACCGGTTGCGCAAGTAGCCAGAGACCTGGGCATTGCCGACCATCTGCTCTACCGCTGGCGGGTGGAGCAGCAGCAGGCGGAGGAGCGTGGAAAGACGCGGCAGGACCTCCGAGCTGAAGAGGCCGAACTGGTCCGACTGCGGCGCGAGAATGCTGTCCTAAAGCAGGAGCGAGATTTTTTAAAACGTGCGGCGGCGTTCTTCGCGAAGGAGTCCCGATGAGATATCGGGTGATCCAGGAACACGACCGTCGCTATCCCATCCGCCTCATGTGCCGAGCCCTAGCCGTATCTTCTGCAGGATATTATGCCTGGCGGGCACGTCGAGACCCGGGCAGTAGCCAATCGAGGCCTGTTGACTGCAATTCGGGCGCTTCACCACGACAGTCGCCAGACCTACGGGAGTCCACGAATCTGGCGAGCACTCCGTGCACAGGGCCACCGGGTTGGAGAGCATCGCATCGCTCGGCTGATGCCACGCTGGCATCCGAGCCAAGACGGTGACGAAGTGGCGTGCTACCACGCAGTCCCAGCATGCGTTCCCCGTGGCCGCGAACACCCTGGCTCAGGTCTTCACCGTTGAGGCGCCCAATCGAGTGTGGGCGGGAGATCTGACCTACATCTGGACGGGAGAAGGCTGGCTCTATCTGGCCGTCCTGCTCGATCTGTATTCACGTCGGGTCGTGGGCTGGGCCATGGGCCAGCGATTAACCGGTGAGCTGGCTGAGCAAGCCCTGACGATGGCCGTAATGAACCGCACTCCCAGGGCGGGGCTCGTGCACCATTCGGACCGCGGCAGTCAGTATGCCGCGACGAACTACCAGCGCCGACTGGCTGAGTACGGCCTCATTCCCAGTATGAGCCGCAAAGCGTAATTGTTGGGACAACGCGTGCGTCGAGAGTTTCTTCGGGACGCTCAAGCGTGAGCTGGTCTATCATCGGCACTATATAACCCGAGACGAAGCCATGCAGGAGATCTTTGAGTACATTGAGGTCTTCTATAATCGGCAACGACGGCACTCAACCCTCGGGTATAAGTCTCCAGCTGAGTATGAAGCGAGGGCCGCAGTCGCGTAACCACGTGTCCACGAAATCAGGGGAAGATCAACTCAACGTTAAGTACTACAATGGCAAGTTCGATGCCTATCAACGGACTTACGTAATTGAATCACTAGATAAGACAGCCTTAGATGTTCGATATCTTTACCGTTTTCTGGACTCGTACTTGGAGTACCTACGACGTCTGAGTATTGGCGGAGTAATCAAGTATATTAAGCTTGAAAATCTAACCGAGGCGCGCATCCCTCTTCCGCCTCTCCCTGAGCAACGGAAAGTAGTGGAGATTTTGGACAAGGCGGACGAGCTGCGGGCCAAGCGCCGCGCCGCCCTCGCCCAGCTCGACACCCTCACGCAATCCATCTTCCTCGACATGTTCGGCGATCCAACTACGAATCCGAAGGGATGGCCGCAAGAAGATTTGAAGACCTTTTTCTTCTTCCGTACAGGAAAGCTTGATTCCAATGCGGCGGAACCAGGCGGGAAGTATCCGTTTTTTACCTGCGCACAAGAGAATTTCCAAATTGACACTTTCGCATTCGACTGCGAGGCGCTGCTGCTTGCTGGTAACAATGCAAATGCCGACTACTCAGTGAAGTACTACAAAGGTAAGTTCAACGCATATCAACGGACCTATGTGATTACTCTGCAGGACGAACGCAACTCCTATGCGTACGCACGATTTGTTCTCGAACATAAGTTGGCAGAATTAAAACGCATATCAAAAGGTACAAATACAAAGTATATAACGTTGGAACTTCTCAACCGCATGCGGGTGCCAGTACCGCCTACAGAACTACAAGAGCGATGCGAGAAGGTGGTCACACAAGTGAATCAACATAAAACAGCTAATCTGACCACAGCGTCAAAATTCGACACTCTTTTTGCGTCTCTCCAACACCGCGCCTTCCAAGGAGATCTGTGGCTAGGTTCTGATGAGGCATCGGAGGTGGTCCATGAGTTCGGTCGGTGACCAGATTCAGAGCGCAGATGCGGCGATCTGCCAGAACATCGAATCGCTCGGTGACCAGCGTTCATTGCTCTCGCAGAATGTTCTTGCACAACTGCGGAATCTCGTTGAGGGCGTGGCGGTCCGTCTTCACACGGGCTCACCTGATGCTGAATTCAAGTACCCCGCGGTAAAACCTGCGCTCGACTTCGTTAAGAGCAAGGGGAAGTTCAACTTCCTCGGCAAGTTCCACAAGCTGATAGAAAAGAGCGCTTCTCACTACACTTTGGACGGTGATGCTTCCGAACGGTTGATGCTCAAGTACTATGAGTATCTCTACCGCATCCGCAGCTTGCTTCAAGATAACTGTGGGCTCGCATTGCTGGCAAACCTCGAAAAGTTCCCCGTAGACCTCGATCCGTCGCTGCAGGAGTACCACGAGAAGATCGCCGCAAGAATTGAGGCGAGCCGTGCATCACGGCCAGACAGTGGTGCGCGAGATAGGTACCACATCCATAAGACGCGCCCGTTCTTCGTCAGCGGGAAAATCTACTATGAGGTAACCTTCTACCGCGCCGTCAACAAGGTGAGCAAGTTCGATCGCATCATCGCCTTCACCAATATCGACATGGCTGATAAGTATGCGGCCATGTTGACGCTCTTGCAGGACTCGATTGAAGTGCTTCGCCAGACGATGCCGATTACGATCATTTGCGATTGGGAGGTTTCGATCCGCCCTTGCGAGTTCGACAACTTCGCACGCCTTCTGGGCATGACGACAGAAGTTCGGACCAATTCGGAGGAGTATCGCTATCTGATGCGGGGCCTGACCGTGCGCTCTGGCAGCCTGCTCGATTTGTGCGATATGCCAGACGCTCAATACTCGGCGCTGCGGGCGGCGGGGACGGCCAGTATGGACAAGCCGCAGATCTTCCCCGTGCTGGATGACGCGCGTCGCATCGTGAGATCAGCCGCTCCCGGTCACATCGTCCTCCGTTATCTCATGCTGCGAATGCACAATCAGATACTCAAAGCTCAGTATCACCCGGATGGCTGTGGTCCTCTCTCCAATCTCAAGCTCCCCTACGGCTGCATCCCGTTCGACAACATGCCGTTCTGCACCTCGTTGCCGGGGCACAACCCACGGTACTGGGACCTACTGGAGAGCCTTGATGTGACCGGGCGGAGCCACGAACTCCTCGCTCGATGCGTGAAAAACAACGTAGAGCGCAACGGAATTCTCTACACGGCCGCGGTTGATCTAAAAGAGTTCGGAGTGGTCAATGAGGTGATCTCTACCTACAACGATAAGCTGTACTTCAAGCATACGCATCGTCGACTCGTGCTCGACAAGGAACACGTCTTCATCAGTGGGTATGAAGAAGATACTGTCTCTATTCATAAACAAACTGAAAGAGAACGCTTCATCTGGGATTGCCGGCTACACCCAAGCCGTCGTGCGCTGGCTCAATGAAACATCTCGTGGCATCGATGACCCAATGAAAGAGGATGCGCTCAAGCAGCTATTCAGCCAGTCTCGCGTCGCCCTGATCTATGGGGCAGCCGGCACTGGGAAGTCAACGATGGTGGATCACATCGCGCACTACTTCAACGACAAGAAGAAGCTCTTTCTCGCGCACACCAACCCAGCGATCGACAATCTCAAGCGCAAGGTAACCGCGCAGAACTCGGATTTCCGGACGATCAGCAGCCAGATCTACAGGGGTGACGCCGATACGGTGTACGATGTCGTCATCATTGATGAGTGCAGCACCGTGAGCAATGCAGACCTGATCAAGGTGCTGGACAAGACCTTCTTTAAGTTGCTCGTCCTCGTTGGTGACGTCTATCAGATCGAGTCGATCCAGTTCGGCAACTGGTTTGGAATCATCCGTTCATTCATCCCGAGTACGTCTGTATTCGAGCTGACGACGCCTTTTAGAACCAAGAACAAGTCACTCTTGGGTTTCTGGAACAAGGTGCGAGCCATCGAAGATGACATCGCCGAGGTCATGGCTCGCAACGGGTACTCGACTGTACTAGACAAGACGCTGTTCGAGACCGGAGGGAAGGACGAGATCATCCTCTGCCTGAACTACGATGGCCTCTACGGCATCAACAACATCAACCGATTCCTCCAGAGCAGCAATCCCCAGGCAGCGACGACGCGGGCGCGTCTCGATGTACAAGGTCGGTGACCCTGTTCTCTTCTACGATACCGAGCGGTTCCGACCCCGTCATCTACAACAACCTCAAAGGCCGGATCAGGAGGCATCGAGCACGTCCCCGGTCGAATCCAGTTCGACGTCGAGTTGGATCGACCGCTCAGCCAATTCGACATTAATGGCACTGATCTCGAATGGATGGGTGACTCAACTGTGCGCTTCTCAGTCTACCAGTACGACACCAGTGATGAAGACGATGACTCATTGAACACGACCGTGCCATTCCAGGTGGCCTACGCAGTGTCGATCCACAAGGCGCAGGGCCTCGAGTACGACTCCGTCAAGATCGTAATTACCGATGCCAATGAAGACGACATTACACACAGTATCTTCTACACAGCCGTAACGCGGGCACGTAAGCACCTGCGCATTTTCTGGACCCCAGGGACGCAGCAGCGCGTTCTAGAGCGCCTCCGCCTCAAGGCCGACATGAAAGACGTCGCTCTTCTGGCTAGCCGTCGTGGACTTACACCGGTCAAAGGATGAGCTGAGCATGTCACTGAGACCGCGTTTCACGATCACAAATCCGATCACCGCCGCGCTCACGGCGATCGAACGGACAAGGGGATTTTTGGAGGCGGCCACGCTATCGGAAGATTGGATCGAGCGCATGAGCCAGCGTGCGCTGCTGCTGGAAGCGCACCACACCACGCACATCGAGGGTACCCATCTCACGCTCGATGAGGCCGCGCGTCTGTGGGCCGGTGGAAAGGTTGAAGGCGCCAGCCGTGATGATGTCCGTGAGCTGCTGAACTACCGCGAGGCATTCAATCTGGTCGCGGAGTATCTGGGCAGCGGCGAGCCGATCACCGAGGCGCTCATTCGTGAGATCCACCAGCGGCTGGTCGAAGGCGTGCGTGGCGGTGCTGCTCAGCCCGGACAATATCGCCTGATTCAAAATTACGTCGGCAACAGCCACACACGCGAAGTCATCTATACCCCGCCGCCACCTCAAGATGTCTTGCCGCTGATGCGCGAGTTGGTCGAGTGGCTACGCACCGACACAAGCATCCATCCGGTGCTGGTGGCCGGCATTGCGCAGTTTCAGCTTGTGCATATCCATCCCTTCGTCGACGGCAATGGTCGCACGTCGCGCCTGCTCTCTACATTCTGCCTGTATCGTTCGGGCTACGACTTCAAGCGGTTGTTTACGCTCAGCGAGTTCTATGATCGCGACCGTGCCGCCTTCTATCGCGCTATCCAGAGCGCGCGCGAGCAGGGGATGGACCTGACCGGCTGGCTTGAGTACTTCGTGGATGGGCTTGCGACCCAGATGAACGAGGTCCGACAGCGTGGGGAACGGGTGATTCGGCGCGACGTGCTCGTGCGCCAGCATGGGCTGAACGAACGGCAGGCAGTGATGGTCGAGGCACTTCTGGAGGGCGGCCCGCTCGGCATGGAGGAGGTCGAGGCCATTGTCCCTGGCGTCACTCGGCGCACTCTTCAGCGTGACCTCCACGGTCTCGTGGAAGCGGGGATTGCGGTCGCTGAAGGAGCCGCGCGGGCGACCCGTTATTCGTTGTCTGGCAAGGGGTTACGATGAATCGCGACAGAATCGCGACACATATTGCGACAGAATCGCGCCAACAATTGTGCCGTGAATCGCAAGTCCGAACGCTGTGACAAGCTATGACACCGGGCTGTGACATGAAGCAGTCAGAGCAGCACTTCTTGTTATGAGCCAATTCATCTTCCTTCAGCACGAATGGGCGACCGTCTTCGAGGCGGCGTCAAAAGCCGAAGCGGCAGTGCAGGCTGATCCTCGCACGGCCTGCTTCTATGCCCGCCGCACGCTGGAGCTGGCGGTGGGTTGGGCTTATAAGCATGACCGCCGCTGGGCTGCCCCACCAGGACAACCTCTCCGCGCTGATCCACGACCCCAGCTTCAAGCAGGCCGCCGGCGAGGCGGTCTTCAGCAAGGCGCGGGTGATCAACAAGCTCGGCAACCGCGCCGTGCACAGCCACCGGCCGATCCCGGACGAGGACGCCCTGGCCGCGGTGCGCGAGCTGTTCCACATCGCGTACTGGTTCGCCCGCACCTATGCACGGATGGGCCGACCAGCGCCGGGCCTCGTGTTCGACCCAGGGGCGCTGCCCGGCCGGCGCCAGCCCAAGGCAGACGCCCGAGCAGCTGCAGCCTCGAAACAGGACTGCGCGAGAAGGACGAGAACCTCGCGGCACTGCTCGCCGACAAGACCGCGCTCGACGAGGAGCTGAAGCGCCTTCGGGCCGAGGTCGCCGAAGGCAAAGAAGGCCGCAGCGGCGCAGCCGGACACGCACGACTACTCCGAGGCCGAGACCCGCGACTACTTCATCGACCTGCTGCTCAAGGAGGCCGGCTGGCCGCTCGACCAGCCGCGGGACCGGGAGTTCGAGGTCAGCGGCATGCCCAACAACCAGGGCAAGGGCTTCGTCGACTACGTCCTCTGGGGCGACGACGGCAAGCCACTGGGGCTCGTCGAAGCCAAGCGCACCCGGCGCGACGCGCGCGTCGGCCAGCAGCAGGCCAGGCTGTACGCGGACTGCCTGGAACGCCAGTTCGGCCAGCGCCCGCTGATCTTCTACTCCAACGGCTACGAGCACTGGATTTGGGACGACACCCGCTACCCGCCGCGGAAGATCCAGGGCTTCTACAAGAAGGCCGAGCTCGAGCGCCTGATCCAGCGGCGCGGCACCAGACGCCGGCTTGCCGAGGCGACCATCAATCCAGGCGATCGTCGAGCGCCACTACCAGGTGCGGGCGATCCGCCGCATCGGCGAGGCCTTCGAGCGCGACCACGACCGCAAGGCGCTGCTGGTGATGGCCACCGGCGCCGGCAAGACGCGCACGGTGATCGCGCTCGCCGACCTGCTGATGCGCTGCAACTGGGCGAAACGCGTTCTGTTCCTCGCGGATCGCGTGGCGCTCGTGAACCAGGCGGTGAACGCCTTCAAGAGGCACCTGCCCGACGCCTCGCCGGTGAACCTGGTCACCGAGAAGGACGCCGAGGGGCGGGTCTTCGTCTCCACCTATCCGACGATGATGGGGCTGATCGACGAGACGCGAGACGGGCAGCGCCGCTTCGGCGTCGGGCACTTCGACCTGGTGATCATCGACGAGGCGCACCGCTCGGTGTTCCAGAAGTACCGCGCCATCTTCGACTACTTCGACTCGCTGCTGGTCGGGCTCACGGCCACGCCCAAGGACGAGGTGGACCGCAACACCTACAGCCTGTTCGACCTGGAAAACGGCGTGCCGACCGACGCCTACGGTCTCGAGGAGGCGGTGCGCGACGGCTTCCTCGTGCCGCCCAGGGCCGTGTCGGTGCCGCTCAAGTTCCAGCGCGAGGGAATCAAGTACGACGAGCTGTCGGAAGACGACAAGGACCAGTGGGACGCGCTGGAGTGGGACGAGGATGGCACCGCCCCCAATCGCGTGGAGGCCGAGGCGGTCAACAAGTGGCTATTCAACAAGGACACGGTGGACAAGGTGCTGGCCCATGTCATGACGCGCGGCCTGACGGTGGCGGGTGGCGACCGGTTGGGCAAGACGATCATCTTCGCCAAGAACCAGCAGCACGCCGAGTTCATCGCGGAGCGCTTCAACGCCAACTACCCGCACTACAAGGGCGAGTTCGCGCGCGTGATCACGTTCAAGACCGAGTATGCGCAGAGCCTGATCGACGACTTCTCGAGCAAGGACAAGGCGCCGCACATCGCCATCTCGGTGGACATGCTCGACACCGGCATCGACATCCCCGAAGTGGTGAACCTCGTCTTCTTCAAGCTGGTGCGGTCGAAGACGAAGTTCTGGCAGATGGTCGGCCGTGGCACGCGGCTGTGCCCGGACCTGTTCGGGCCGGGTCAGCACAAGACGTTCTTCTATCTCTTCGACTACTGCCAGAACCTCGAGTACTTCAGCCAGGACATTCCTGCAACTGAAGGCAGGGTCGGTGCTTCCCTGGGAAAGCGGCTCTTCACCGCACGGTTGGAACTTTTGGCCACATTGGATACGACCTCACAGGACAAGCTCGTGACGGCGATGAAGGAAGCCTTGGCAACGTATGGTGGACCGTCGACGAAGGATGACCTGAGGCAGTCCATCGCGGAGCTGCTGCAACGGGAAGTGGCCGCCATGAATCTCGACAATTTTGTGGTGCGACCCCATCGGCGCCTGGTGGAAAAATACGCCAGGCCCGAGGCCTGGGTGGTGCTGGCAAACGAGGCGCTGGCCGAACTATCTCATGAGATCGCAGGGCTTCCCTCTGAGCTCGACCCCGAGAACGAAGAAGCGAAACGCTTCGATCTGCTTGCACTCAACCTCCAACTGTCCTTGCTTCGGCTCGAGCCAAGTTTTGCGCGACTGCGCGATCGCGTGAAGGAGATCGCTGGATTGCTGGAAGAGAAGAGCGCCATCCCGATGGTGCGTGAGCAAATGGCACTGATTCAGGATATTCAAAGCGATGAGTGGTGGCAGGATGTGACAGTTCCTATGCTGGAAGCGATGCGCCGTCGACTGCGCGGGTTGGTGCAGTTTATCGACAAGCGCCAACGCAAGCCCGTCTACACGGATTTCGAGGACCTGATAGGCGGCGAGACCAGTTTCACATTGCCTGGTTTATCAGTCGGGACTGATCACACGAAGTTTGTCGCGAAAGCGCGGGCGTTCCTGCGTCAGCATCTTGACCACGTCGCAGTCGCCAAGCTGCGCATGAATAAGCCGCTGACTGCCTCGGACCTCACGGAGCTGGAGCAGTTGCTGGACACGAGTGGGGTAGGTGGCCCGGATGAGATCCGCCGCTCAGCAGATGAAGCCAAAGGCTTGGGTCTCTTCGTCCGGTCTCTGGTCGGGATGGATCGGAGTGCTGCGAAAGATGCCCTGGCGCGGTTCATCAATGGAGAGACTTTCACTGCGAACCAACTGGAATTCGTGAGTTTGATCGTCGATCACCTTACTGAGCATGGTGTCATAGAGCCGGCTCGACTCTATGAATCGCCGTTCACGGATATCGCGCCGTATGGTCCTGATGAGTTGTTCCCGTCCGGGGATATCGACGCACTGCTTCGCGTCCTCGACGGCGTGCGAGTGAGCGCTTCGGAGGCGGCGTGAAACGACTCCCCTGAATGCCCCTAAGGTGGAGGGAGATCGCAGCAGATTACCGCAGTTCCACCAGGAACGGATTCCAAACACGAGATGACGACGATCATCTTACCGCGTGGCCACGATCTGGGCCTCACGGGCAGCCAAACTCTTTCGGCGATTATTAGAAATGGTGCGGTCGATAATGGCGCCGCAATTGAGGCATTTCCAGGCATAGAACACAAGAAAGAAATCCGAGAACCGCTCCAGCATCATCATGCCTTTACACTTCGGACAGTCCATTGCTCCCTCCCAGGGTGACTACGTACGGTGCTGATGAACAAGTCAAGCAAGAAGTGCGCCAAATTGGCATATGCGAATATTGCGATGATTTGATGGATACGTAGTTAAATGGAGACGCGATTGTTCAGGAAATTGACGCTCTCCACGAGATTGGCTCGTCAATGTCTTGTCAGCTTGAAAGAACGGGAAGGTAGGTCGGCAGTCACTTATCCGAGTAATGTTGTGAGCAGGCAATCGAGGATGGGCGTAGAGAGCTGCAAGGAAAGGTTGTGAACGTGCCTCGGTGATGAGGGTGTTTATGCAGCCTTCTTGTCGAGGTAGTCGGTCGGATCGATGCCGGTATGTGTGGGATCTAGAATGGCCGTGATCTTGCGATGGGGTGTCTCAAGCTGCGCGACGAGATCCATTTCGCGTGGATTGGAGAGGAGGCTATTCCCTGCGCTTTTGACGAGAAGCACCACCGGCGTGAGCGGCACATGATGGTGAATCTGTTTGACGATGGCGACTTCTCCCGTATTCAACTCCACGACCGAGCCGACCGGATAGACCCCCACCACGTGGATGAACCGCTGAACCAGCGTGGCGTCCAAATGTCCCTCCAGCGCCAAGCGATAGAGAAACTGTAGAGCTTCATGCGCGACACGTCCCTTGTGGTAGCAGCGGTCACTCGTGATCGCATCGTAGATGTCGACGACTGCGGCCATCAGGCCGAACTGGCTGAGTTCGCTTCTGACTCGTCTGTGCGGATAGCCGGTGCCATCGACTCGTTCGTGATGCTCAAGTGCAGGGCGCAGGTAGGAATCGCCCAGCCCTGTCGTCGTGGTGAGCACCTCCACTCCTCGCAGAACATGCTGCTTCATGATCTCCATCTCATGCGGTTCAAATCGGCCTGGCTTGTTCAGAATCTCAGAAGGGATTTTGGTCTTTCCAATATCATGCAGCAGCGTGCCGACTCCGATCTGATGCAGTGCGTTGCGCTCAAATCCAAGATCACGCCCTAGGGACAGGGCTAGGATCGATGTATTGACGGAGTGGTAGAACGTGTATTCATCGAACTTCTTCAGTCTCGATAAGCTGGTGAGGGCATCGGGATTTCTGAGCACGCTGCCGGTCATGTCGGAGACGACTCGATTGACTTCTTCCATATTGATCGCCCGCCCAAGCCGTGTGTCATGCATGGCGTTCTGTACAATCGTCTTGGCGGCTTGATACACGCGCCTGGCGTCTGGCAGTTCCTCCTCGAATGGGATTGTGGGTGGCACCGATGCTGGTTCTTCCGGTGCCGTGAGCACGGGATCCGTGGCAATGTCCGGTTCCGAGCCTGGGGTATCTGTCATTTCCGCTGTCTCGAGAGTTACCACCAGCGTTCGTACTCCGCTGGCCTTTAATTGTGCGATTTGCTCGAACGATGTGACGCTCATTCGGTGTCGAAAAAACGGCGTCTCCAGCCAGGACCGGTCCAATTTTTCGATCTGCATGCCCGGCCGTAATTCGTCGATGGTGATGTGTTTTTTCATGGCCAGAGGAGAGTGAACCAGATCCTCCAGTAAGCGATATCGGAGCGACTCTACAAAACCTTAAGACTCACGCTGCTGCAATTCGTGCGTGATGGTCGGGACGTGTGCGGGGATGCGCAGAGCCGATAGGCGTGTCTATGCGGCTTTCTTGTCCAGATAATTGGCGGGATCGAGACCTGTTTGATGGGGGGTCAGAATGGCTGTAACAGTCTGATGAGGGGTCTCTCCTTGGAGAGAGAGATCGTATTCCTGGGGACGCAGGAGCAAGGTATTCCCGACGCTTTTCACGATGAGCACGACCGGCAACAGGGGTGCGTGATGGTTGACCTGTTTGACGATGGCGACTTCTCCCGTATTCAACTCCACGACCGATCCCACGGGGTAGACTCCCACGACCTGGATAAACCGCTGGACAAGCGTCGCATCGAGATGACCTTCGAGCGAGAGACGATAGAGCAGTTGGAGGGCTTGATGAGCCGGTTGCCCCTTGTGGTAGCACCGATCGCTCGTCATTGCGTCATAGATATCGACGATAGCGGTGATCAAACCATACTGGCTGATGTCGTGCTTCGCGCGCTTGTGCGGATATCCGTCTCCGTTCACGCGTTCGTGGTGCTCGAGCGCGGGCTGCACGTAGGAAGCTCCTAAGCCGGTTGTACTGGCCAGGACCTCGACTCCTCGGAGGACATGCTGCTTCATGATCTCCATTTCATGGGCTTCGAAACGGCCAGGCTTATTTAGTACTTCCAGAGGGATCTTCATCTTGCCGATATCGTGCAGCAGCGTGCCGACACCAGCCAAATGCAACATCGACCGATCGAACCCAAGGCTGCGACCCAACGACATGGCCAAGAGTGACGTATTCACGGAGTGGTAAAAGGTGTATTCGTCGAACCGTTTGAGCCTTGACAGGCTGGACAAGGCGTCCGGATTTCGAAGGACACTGTCAGTCATCTCAGACACGACCGAATTAACCGCATCGACATTGATGGCTCGCCCAAGTCTCGTGTCCTGCAACGCGTTCTGCACGATCGTCTTGGCAGCTTGATAGATCCGCCTGGCTTCGGGGAGTTCCTCTTCAAACGTGATGAGCGGCGCTCCCAATTCCGTCTCTTCCGATGCCGAGCTTCCTGAATCATCAGTGCTCGGTTCTTCCAGCACGGATTCTTCTCCGACCTCCGCCGAATCGACACTCACCGTCAGTGTCTGCACGCCACTGGCTTTCAGCTGGGCAATTTGGTGAGGAGAGGTAATCGTCATCTTGTGACGAAAAAATGGTGTGCTCAGCCAGGAGCGATCGAGTTGTTCGACCAACATGCCCAGCTGCAATTCGTCGATTCGGATCTGTTTCTTCATCAGCACACCCGGCTCCGATGGATTCCCTCCAAGCCCTATCGGGTCACGCTGAAGAATTCTTAAGGCGGACATACCTGTCGTGCGATCGCCACCTGTACCAAGTCCTTTTCTTCCCGTGGGACATCCATTAAGATAGCGTGCAGGTTTTCCTTTCCCTGTGAGGCCAATTCGTTGAAAGCCAAGGTTGTCTTCTCCTGTCAGGCCTGTGGGCATCAATCTCCACGGTGGCTCGGTCGATGCCCCGACTGCACCGGCTGGAATACGATGAAGGAAGAACGCCAAGCTGCGAGCGGTAAGGGTCGCCCAGCTGCGATGAAAACGGTTCAAGCCAAGGCCACGCCGATTGCTGAGATTGAAGTGGTGGGTGAGGATCGTCGTTTGACCAACATCGGCGAGTTTGATCGAGTGTTAGGGGGCGGCGTCATTCCCGGGGCGGTGATCTTGATCGGCGGCGATCCTGGGATCGGCAAGACGACACTGCTCCTGCAAGCGTTACCGCGGTTGGCCGCAAAGGATGCGCCGGTCTTGTACGTGTCCGGAGAAGAATCACCGCGGCAGATCAAGATGCGCGGGCAGCGTCTGGGTATCGAACATCCACATTTGTTGATTCTGGCGGAAACGTCGCTGGAGCAGATTCTCAAAGCGGTCCAGGACATTCAGCCGGTGGCGGTGGTCGTCGATTCGATCCAAACCGTGTATACGGAACAGATCACGTCCGCTCCAGGCAGTATCAGTCAGGTGCAGGAGGTGGCCGGACAACTCATGTGGTTCGCCAAGCGGGCCGGAGTTCCGGTCTTTATCATCGGACACGTGACAAAAGAGGGGGCCATTGCCGGGCCACGGTTGCTGGAACATATCGTCGACACAGTGTTGTACTTCGAAGGCGACAAAGGACACAGCTATCGGATTCTTCGTGCCGTCAAAAATCGGTTTGGGTCGACGAATGAAATCGGGGTGTTTGAAATGAAAGATGGGGGGTTGGAAGAGGTGAGTAACCCCTCTGAGCTGTTCCTGGCTGAACGTCCGGAGCGAAGTACCGGTTCTGTCGTCGTCTCGAGCCTCGAGGGGACCAGGCCCATTCTCGTCGAACTCCAGGCGCTGGTTTCGTCGACCAGTTATGCCATGCCCAAACGGATGGCCAACGGTGTGGAACTCAATCGCGTCTCGCTGTTGCTGGCGGTCATGGAAAAGCGGTTGGGGTTTCATCTGTCCGGACAGGATGTCTATGTGAATATCGTCGGAGGCATGCACATCGAGGAACCGGCGATCGATCTTGGTCTTGTGGCGGCCGTCACCTCCAGCTTACGGGAGATGCCGGTTGAACCGGGGATGCTTGTTTTAGGTGAAGTTGGTTTGGGCGGCGAAGTTCGTGCTGTGAGCCAGGCAGAATTACGCATCCGCGAGGCAGCCAAGATGGGGTTTAAACGCTGTATTTTGCCGGAACGCAATCTGGCAAAGCTGGATCCCATCGATGGGATGGAATTGATCGGGATTCACGAAGTGAGAGAGGCGCTTGATGTTGTACTGGCCTAATCATCCAGGTGAGACGACTCATGAAACTTGCTCCATGATGAAACGCATTTTCTGCTCGGTGCTCATCGCGGTGTGTGCGGGGACCGTGCTTGCCGGCTGCACGCGTGTGATGACGAAAGAAGATCCACCGCTGAAGCGGGTGACGACTGAGGAGTTCACGACGCTGTTACGGCAGCGAGATGCGGCCATTCATTCCATGAAAGGATTGTTCACCGCCAAAGTGAGAGGCGGGTTTATGCCCATCGCCACACGGGTGGAGGGGACCGTTCATTACCGTCGACCCAACGCCTTGCGCCTACGAGGTTTTACCCCGATCGGAAATGAGCTGTTTGAATTTGTGCAGGCCGATGATTGGTACAGGCTCCGTTTGCCGCTGGAAGGGAAAGTGTATACCGGGCGTCAATCCGATATGAAAAACCTCGGGAAGCTTGCTCGGTTCTCGCAGCTGAGCGCATGGGCGGTCGGTGGTGTCCTTGGGACGAGTTCGATTAGGAACGACGAGACGGTCAAAGTCGTGGAAGAGCGAGATCGCTATCGCCTTGAGGTGTATACGGCCGTCAGCGGTGAGGTGGGTGCTGGGCGTCATGCTATCCGGCGTCTTTGGTTTGATCGTCGACTCTTGGTGGTTCAAGAAGATCGGTTGGGAACGGACGGCGACGTGGAAGCGACGATCCAATACGATGATTTTAGGAGGCTCGATGATTCGAAGACGGGGCCGGCGCGGATGGTGGTTGAGCAAGACGCTCCACTGTTACGCCCGTTCAAGGTTGCTCTTGTCGACGGGCATGGGTCGGGATCGATCCAGTTGACCTTCCACGAGTTGCAGCATAACCAAGCGATCAGCGCAAAGGACTTGGGGCAGGCGTCTTAATTTACGATGAAAATCCTGGCAATTGAAACGGCAACTGCCTGGCAGAGCGTGGCCCTCCTGGACGGTGATCGGGTGTTGGGTATGCATGAGCAGGAAGCGGGCGGCGCTCATGGGGCGCTCCTGCTGCCGGCCATCGATCAACTGCTCAGCAAGTCTCAGCTAGGACTCAGCGAGCTGGATGGCCTCTGCTGTTCAGCCGGGCCTGGGTCGTTTACGGGGATTCGTGTGGGGCTTGCGACCTGCCTGGGGCTGCGAGCAGCCGCCGGGATTCCGCTCGCGCTGGTTCCCACCTTGGACGCGATGGCGAGGACGGTTCAAGGGGAGTCTCGTCCCCTCTGTCCCGTATTGGTGAGTCGTCGCGATGAGGTCTATTGGGCCCTATTTCGTTGGATCGGTGAAGGGGAGTGGGAACGGCTTGTGAGTGAGCAGGTTGGCACCCCCAGAGCGCTTGCGCAAAGCCTGCCTGACCAGGCTGTCATGATCGGGCTTGGATGGTCAGCGATGGAGAATGAAATCCGATCTGCATTGCCGGAGTCGGTCACGGTCACGATCGGGCCGGATCATGCGTTCAGACCGTCGGCGATTCAGGTCGCGCGCATGGGAATGGAGCAGATCCAGCGCGGCGTGATCGCCGGAAGTGTGGTGGCTCCGTTGTACGTACAGCGTGCTGAGGCGGAAATCCAGTACGAACGTTCGGGAGGCCTCTCGCCGGTCGCGCGACGTCGGAACAGAGTCGACATGAAAGTTGCGGCACGACTGGCTCGTCGTCCACGATCGAACAACACACGAAACAGATGAACAACGACCGACCACGATCAGAATTTCACATTCGGCCCGCGACGCCGGAGATGCTACCCGACATCCTCTCCTTGGAAGAGGCTTGCTTCTCGTCCCCCTGGACGCGCAAAATGCTCGAGTCAGAGTTACAGGGTAATCAGTTTGCACACTTTCTCGTCGCAATGCAGCAGCAGGGACAGTCATCGGCAGGGAGCGCGTGCGCGATCGTGGGGTATCACTGTTTCTGGATCGTCTTTGAAGAGCTGCGCCTGATGAATCTGGCGGTGCGAGAGTCGGTGCGAAGGCAAGGGATTGGAACGGCCCTGGCGGCGGAAGCATTTCGTGTGGCACTCAATCACGCGGCGACTCGAGCAGTTCTTGAAGTCAGAGCGTCAAACAAGCCTGCGCGCGTACTCTACACCACGATGGGGTTTATTCAAGTCGGGACACGTCCTCAGTATTATTCCAATCCACTCGAAGATGCCGTGCTGATGGAAATGAATCCGCTTGTCAGGCCGAGCGGTCGACAGCATGTACCAACGTGTCGTGCAGGAGGTGAATCAACCTCGACAGACTCACTCTAACCGGGAGGTGTCGTATGGTGACGGAAGATGCGATTGTCGAACAGCTTCGCCGCAGCAACACCGAATTCCGCGAGCTGGAGGAATCTCACCATCGTCTGGACCGTGAGCTGAACGAGTTGCAGCGGCGCCATGTCCTGACGCCGAATGAAGAGATCGAGAAAAAGCGAATCCAAAAAGAAAAATTGGCCACGAAAGATAAGCTTGCGGAGTTTATTCGTCTCCACCGGGACCAACGACTGGAACCGGCACGGTAGCTTGCTGTGAGGCCGGCGCCGCGTCTACGACGAGAGAACCACCATGGCACAGATCGTCCATCCGCTTGCCGCGCACCTCCAAAATATCAAGCGCCGATTGCTGATCGTTGGCGCGACGATGTTAGGGTTGCTTGTGCTCACATTCTCGTTTTCCGCCGACATGGTCGCATGGCTCAATCGGCCGTTTGAGAACCAACTGGCCTTTTATGGGCCCACGGAAGCCTTGTTCGCTTCCATCAAGGTGTCGTTGTTGGCCGCCTTTATCCTCAGTCTGCCGGTCATTTTCTACCACTGTTGGAAGTTGATTGAGCCCGCGTTGCTCCCGAAGGAGCAGCGTTGGGCGATCCCGTTGTTCATGCTGGCTGGAGCGTTGTTTGGGTTGGGGATGGTGTTTTGTAACGCCGTCATTCTGCCCCTCGTGATCGACTGGTTTGTGAGTTTTGGGCTCGATCGTGATATCACCCCGCAGCTAGGCGTAGGAATCTATATTGATTTCAATGTAAAATTTCTGCTGATTTTTGGTTGCGCATTCGAACTCCCGTTGGCGATGACGCTGGCGGCCGTGATCGGTACGGCGTCGGCTCAGACATTCGCACGGTACCGGAAACACGCGATGTTACTGTGCCTCATCGTGTCTGCCGTAGTGACGCCCGATGCCACGCTCTTTACGATGTTACTGATGGCAGTTCCGTTGATGTTGTTGTATGAGGTTGGGATTATCGGGGCCCGCATGTTTGGGAGAAGTCAGGACCATGATGGGATGGATGTGCCGACTGACCCTGATGTACCGTTCAAAACGGCAGGAACGAGAATACGATGAAGCTCCTGGGTATTGTGAATAGACGAGGACCAGCTCTCTGGCTGGTCCTCGTATTATGGACCGGTGGGGTTCTTGGAATCGCGTATGGGGAAGAGCCTCGATCGAGAAACGCGATGGTGGCACCAACGGCACAAGTAATAGCCGATTCGTCAGTGGCCTCGGGACCTTCAGAAGAGTCTGCGACAAGCGTACAGGCGCTCGCGATCAGTGAAAACGGTGTGATTTATGCGGGGTCGTTTGGACATGGTGTGTTTCGGACCATGGATCGCGGCGCTACGTGGAACCCCGTGGGAGATGGAGTCACTGATCCCTTTATCTTGAGCGTGGCGGTCACAGGGAACGGGGTCGTGTACGCCGGAACGTTTCGCGGAGGAGTGTTCCGGTCCCGTGATGAAGGCACTACCTGGCAGCCGGTCAATGAGGGACTAAAACGGCTGGAAGTCAAATCGCTTCTGACGGTCCATCATGAGCTCTATGCCGGAACAGGCGACGGTGTGTATCGCCTTCGCAGTGCCGATGATCGCTGGGTGCCCGTCACAACTGGGCTCGCTGATACGTTGGTCCATTCTCTTGCACGGGCCGCAGACGGAACGTTGTTCGCAGGTACCTCAGGGAAAGGGATTTTTCGATTGATCCCTGGTTCTTCAGGGTGGGTTCGTGTCCGGCATGGTCTGAAAGATCATGAAGGCATGATCGAAAACTTCATCCGTGTGCTGGTGATCGATCAGGACCAGAGTATTTTGGCTGGGACGTTCGATGGGGGAGTCTTTCGCAGCACAGATGGCGGACTGACCTGGCGTCCGATCAGTAGGGCTCTTCCCAATGACTCCATCCGTGGCATCGTTCTGAGAGACCAAACCATGGTTGTTGCCACAGGGCACGGAATCTTTAAGACGGTGGATAACGGGAAACAGTGGATACCTTTGAATCGAGGTCTCACGACTCTGTCCATTCAGGTGTTACTGGGGGCAGGTGAGAGAGGGCTGTATGCGGGGACGAGTTCAGGAGTGTTCCGCAGTGACGATGGTCTTTCCTGGATAGCCGTGAATCAAGGACTGGAGGTCGGTATCGCTCCACCTCCGTTTCTCTTTCGATAAGAGATAGAAAGGATAAACCTCATGAGTGACGTTTCGAAGAACACCCGGGCCACCATCGCCGTGACGAGCAAGGGCCAGCCGATCGGGGAAATCGTGCTCAAATTCCATTCGGACGTGGCGCCGGGTCACGTGAACAACTTCATTAAGCTGTCCCAAGAGGGATTTTATAATGGTACGACGTTTCACCGTGTCATACCTGGTTTCATGATTCAGGGGGGAGACCCCAATAGTAGGACCGCGGACCGCTCTTCACATGGGATGGGTGGACCTGGTTATAAAGTGAAGGCCGAATTCAATAGTACGCCCCACAAGCGTGGCATCGTCTCGATGGCCAGAGCTAACGATCCCGATAGTGCCGGATCACAGTTCTTCATTTGTGTTTCGGATGCCAACTTCCTAGACTGGCAATACACGGTTTTTGGAGAGGTCGAGAGCGGGATGGATGTCGCCGATACGATCGTCAACATGAAACGGGATGGGCGGGATAATCCGTTAGAGCGTGCGGAGATGACCGTCACGATCAGTGAACGCTAGGTGTACGTGATCATGCCGGTCAAGTCTCTGTGCCTGATATCAGCCGGGGGACTGTTAGGTCTTGTCATGATGGCCGGGTGTGCCGTTCCGCATGTGCCATCGAGAATTATCTATGAGGACCCGGTGAATTTCGTCCGATTGGAAGAAGACTCGGAAGTCCTGGCCGAATGGCCCCCGACGCATCATACCCACCCCCTTATTATCGAACCTGAGCGACTACGGAGGATCTTGTCGGGACTGATGGTGCAGGAGCATTGGATTGCTCTGAAACGATGGCTGCGAGGCGAATCTCCGTTGGTTCCAGCTTTCACGGACGAAGAATTAACCTTGCTATCGGTGCGATTGGCGGAAGCGCTTGCAGAGGCGACCTACAACGAACGAGTCACGTTCTATCTGAGCGAGCCTCAAGCCTTCGCGAGACGCATTATCACGACGGGAGGCCTCTACATTCAGGGGACTGAACTGCATATGCTCCTGGGCAACTGGCGCATCATTTATGGCATTCCGGCCTACGGGATGATCTATGATCGACGATATCCCATGCGGCCGACTGCGGCGAAAGGCTTTGACTTACGGTTCCAATCCACAGAGGCTGTCGTTCCTATTAAAAATAGCCTGTTCGATATCATGATAGCGAACGCCAAAGACGAGCTGGTCATTGATCTTTCCAAGCTTGAATTGCAGGAGCCGTCGATTTCTTTGCGTGATGATTGTTTGAAACAGGAAACCGGATGTGAAGGGCCGTAGTGAGTCGTTATCTATGAAAGCCCATCTTGGGCACTTCCAGGAGTCCTTCGATGAGGGACGACCAGCCAAGCTTGCTCTGGCCTTCCACGCGGTCCGTGAAACGAATGGGTATTTCACGAATCTCCGCGCCGAGTTGAACGGCTCGCCAAGCCAGCTCTACCTGAAAGACGTATCCCTTCGCACCCACCGTTTCAAGGCGCATGCTCAGTAACAGGTCGCGATGGTAACATCGAAAGCCGCCCGTCCAGTCATGGATCATAGGACCTAAAAAGAGCCTGACATAGGTGTTGCCGCAGCGAGAGACCAGGCGTCGCCTGGCGTCCCAGTTGTCGGTGCCCCCACCAGGCACGTAGCGACTGCCGATTACCAGCTTGGCGGTTTTGCTACCGTGCACCAAGCGAGGTACGTCCCACGGGGCGTGGCTGAAATCACAATCCATTTCGATGATACGGTCATACTTTCGTTGGAGCGCCCAGTTAAATCCTGCCAAATAGGCTGGCCCGAGTCCTTGTTTCCGTGGCCGATGCAACACATGGACGTGCCCATATCTGCAACTCAGTTCATCGGCGAGTTGGCCGGTTCCATCCGGTGAATTATCATCGACGACTACAATATCAGTGACGAGATAGCGACTAATCGCATTGATGAGCGCTTCAAGGTTGGCTCGTTCGTTGTACGTTGGAAGCACAATGACGATCGATTGGTCAAAGGTGAATGGCGAGTTAGGGACAAGCGGGCTGCCGAGCGCAAGCTGGGAATATTCGGGAGATGGACCATCGGGAGGTATGTGCTCGCTGATGGCGATGCGTGCACTATCGGCTCCACGAGCGACGAGGTCTTCGACGTCCTCAAAGTTCTGGACGAGATAGGCTTCGTCGGCATGTAACTGTTTTAAGGAGAATGATCGATCAACGGTTGAGACTCGGCAATACCGCACTGGGGGAGTCTCGACCTCCTCAAACGATGCGGGGAGTGGTTGGCCAATCGGCATAATGAGTTAGGTGCATACCATCTGTTCGTCGCTCGACCAGGTTGCCTCAACCGAAGAAGTGGGCGGATTTTAGATGACTACACCGAGCCGTGCAAGTAGATGCGGGTGCGAGTCGTTCATTTTTGACAGTGCGCGAACGGCTATGGTACAGTCCGCGAATCGTTGATATTCCAGGTGTTTTTATCATCAGAAGTGAAGGGTACTTGTTATGAGTGGATCGCGGTCACATGTGATTATTGTTGCGGGAGCCGGGCCAGCTGGCATGGCCGTCGCCAGTTCGCTTTCGAAAGCCGGACATGACATTATCATTCTCAATCGAGACATCAGATTCGGAGGGTTGGCTGAGTATGGAATCTTCCCTTCTAAATTGAAACTTCGGGGTGGTCTTAAGAAACAATATTGGGAGTTGCTTCAGCAGAAAAATGTGCACTATTTCGGGAATATCTCGATCGGCAACGGGAAAGACTTGACGGTTGATGATGTGCGTGGACTTGGAGCAAGCGCAGTTGTGTTCACCATTGGGGCGCAAGGAACGAAAGCGATCGGAGTGGAGGGAGATTCAGCACAGGGTGTGTTCCACGCGAAAGATGTCGTGTATCACTACAATCGCCTTCCTGGTTTTGGAGACCGCCCCTTTGAAGTGGGAAAACATGTCTGTGTGATTGGTGCCGGGGACGTGATGGTGGACATTGCGCACTGGTTGGTTCGCTATAAGAAGGTCGAGCGGGTCACGGCCATTGTCCGACGAGGTCCGGTGGAACGAAAGTACAATCCGAAGGAGATCCGTAGTATCTGCGCCAATATGGATTTGGAAGGGATCCGTGGTGAGTTCGCACGGATCAAAGATCGTTTGGCTACGGTAGGGCAGAACCATGATGAGGTCTTCAAAGGGTTTACGGACGAATTCATGAAGTGCGAGCCTCCGGTGTCAGAAGCAAAAATGGGCTTCCGCTTCCTGGCTTCTCCAAAGCGTATTTTGGTAGATGAGCACAATTGTGTTCGTGCGCTTGAAATGGAGGATAATCGGTTGGATCCAAAGGGCGAGGATACCGTCGCGGTCGGGTTGAAGCAGTACTATGAATTTCCCTGTGACGCGGTCGTATTTGCCGTCGGCGACAAGGTTGATGAGACCGTCGGTCTCCCCTATAAGAACGGGACATTCATTACGAACCCAACCAAAACGGGTAACGATCCTGACGATGCGCTTTTTCAGGCTTACGACGAGACGAGCGGGAAAGTAATGGATGGCGTTTTCCTCGCTGGTTGGGCCAGAAAAGCGAGTGAAGGTCTTGTCGGTGTGGCGAAGCGCGACGGTGATTGGTGTGCAGAGGTTGTGGAGCGGTATCTGTCGACCAAAAACTCGGGTGGGGATGCAAAAACGGTGTTGAGCCAGTTACATTCACTGCTCAGAACGCGACAGAGTCGTCCGGTTGATGTGAACGGGCTGCGGGCGCTTGAAGCGGCGGAGCGCGCATTCGCTGGAGAAAACGATTGTATCGGGGAGTTCAAATTTACAGCGAATCAGGACATGCTGGCCTGTATCGAACAGGGAAAGTCGTCCTAGTCTGGGTTGAAGCCGTTATCCATGCCCCCATTTTAGCTTTCCCCGCAACACCTCATAGTAGTGACTCTCTGGAAAACGAATCAATCGGGTTCGGTGGTCTGACGTCTTGATGACCGCGTTATCCCCCTGAATAATGGCGACTCCGACTTGGCCGTCGAGCGTAACCATCGATCCTTCATCCTGACTCGTTAAGGTAACGTCAATCACCACAGTGCTTGGGACGATAAGCGGCCGATGGCTCAAGGTGTGTGGGCAAATCGGCGTCAAAATGAGGGCCTGCACGCCAGGATTGATGAGAGGGCCCCCTGCCGAGAGTGAGTAGGCCGTTGATCCCGTGGGTGTTCCGATGATGAGGCCGTCCCCTCTTAAGTTCGTGACGAATTGACCGTCGATCGAAATCTGTAAGTCGATCATGCGGGCGAGGGTGCCTTTGCTGATGACCACATCATTCAGAACTGTCCCTCGGGCGACGGTTTCCCCATGGCGATGAATATGGGTTGCCAGCATGAGTCGTTCATCAAGGACGCAATCGTTGGCAAATACGCGGTCCAGTGAGGGATACAGATTGTCTAGCCGCACTTCCGTCAAAAATCCAAGGCCGCCCATGTTGACGCCAAGAATGGGAATGCTACGCTCAGCTGCGAGGCGCGCAGCACTCAGGATGGTCCCGTCTCCACCTAACACCAAGAGGACGTCCGCCTTCTCAGCCAGCTGAGTTTTCGGCATGCCACCAGGCTCGTTCAGCAACGCTGCAGATGTTGCATCGAGCAGGACATCGATGCTGCGGGCACGGAGCCAGGCCACTACCCCTAATAACGTACTCTTGACCTCTAGGAACTTGGGCTTCGTTAAGATGCCGATGCTTTTGCTTCTCATTCGGTGTGCGTGATAGAGGAGAGAATGAGTGTAATTGTATAGAGATCTTTCTTTTAATGTCAATGAGAAGTCTCTTCTCATTGTGATGGATAGAGGTTTCAAGCAGAACTCAGAACCATGCAACGGATGTTGTTGTGTCACCAGTCTCGTTCTCCTCTGAACCTTGACTCTCAATCATACTGTGGTTAGAATTAGCTCAAGATTTTTCAAGGGTTTTGCTCCGGCGCGAACAAGGTGTGCACTCACTAAGAGGAGGCAGGATGTTCGAACGATTTACTGACAAAGGTCGAAAGATCATCATCCTTGCGCGGGAAGAAGCCGAACGTCATCAAAACGATTACCTCGGCACTGAACATCTGGTCTTAGCGATCCTCCGTGAGTCGGATGGGATTGCGCTGATGATCCTAAAAAAGATGGGACTCTCCACGGAGCAGATCCGGCTTGAGATCGAACGGAATCTGCCTGGTGGAGGGACTACGATGACATTCGGGGAAATCCCGTTTAGTCCTCGAGTGAAGAAAGTGATCGAGTACGGAGTCGAGGAAGCGAGGTTGCTGGGTCACAACCATATCGGTAGTGAACATCTTCTTCTTGGTCTCCTCCGTGAAGAGGAAGGAATCGGTGGGAAAATCCTTCGGAGCTTGGGAGCCAATCTTCTCACGGCGCGGCAATTGACCGTGACGTTCTTGCGGAAGTCAGCGCCACGGGAGAGGGATCGGAAGAGCAATACGCCGGCGCTTGACGAATTCGGTCGGGATCTGACCCAGTTGGCGCAAGAGGGTCAGTTGGATCCTGTGATCGGACGGGCCGATGAAATTGAACGCGTCCTCCAGATTCTGAGCCGAAGAAGTAAGAATAATCCGGTATTGATCGGTGAATCCGGTGTCGGAAAGACGGCGATTGTGGAAGGGCTTGCTCAACGGATCATTCAATCTGAAGTTCCCGATAACCTCCTCTCCCGCCGGGTCATTGCGTTGGATCTTGGTTCGCTCGTCGCGGGGACCAAGTATCGCGGGCAGTTCGAAGAACGCCTCAAGGTCGTCATGAAGGAGATCGTGCAAGCGGGGAATATCATCATTTTTATTGATGAGCTTCACACGCTGGTAGGGGCGGGAGCTGCGGAAGGGTCGATCGATGCTTCTAATATGCTGAAGCCCGCTCTCTCACGCGGTGAGATTCAATGTATTGGGGCCACAACCTTGGACGAATACCGTAAGCATATTGAAAAGGACGGAGCGTTGAAACGGCGGTTCCAACCGATCTACGTTCAACCACCCAATCTTGATGAAACGATACGCATTATCCAAGGGCTTCGGGACCGATATGAAGAACACCATGGTGTAGAAATTACGGAAGAAGCCATTGTTGAGGCCGTAAAGTTGTCGGATCGGTATATCACCGATCGATTCCTGCCGGACAAGGCCATTGATTTGATCGATGAAACCGGCTCTCGTGCCAAGCTCCAGACGTACGCCCTTCCGTCTGAACTGAAAGCGATGGAGCAGGAACTCAAGAAGGTTGCGCGCGAAAAGGAACTCTCGATCTCCATGCAGAACTTTGAGGAGGCTGTTCGACATCGTGAGGAAGAAGAACGGCTGCGTAAGTTGCTCGATGAATCCAAGCGAGAGTGGAAAAAGAATCAGGAAAAGAACAAGCCTGTGATCGGCAAGGAGGATGTTGCGTACGTCGTTTCTAAAATGACCGGGATCCCGCTCTTCAAATTGGAAGAGGAGGAATCGAACAAGCTTCTGCGGATGGAAGAGTTCTTGCATAAGCGCGTGGTCGGACAAAATGAAGCGATTTCTGCGGTGGCTCGTGCCATCCGTCGTTCCCGAGCCGGGCTGAAAGAGGTCAAAAAGCCGATTGGTTCGTTCATCTTCCTCGGGCCGACCGGTGTCGGGAAAACAGAATTGGCGAGAACGTTGGCGGAGTTTTTGTTCAACAGCGAAGACGCATTGATTCGCGTTGACATGTCCGAATACCAGGAGAAGTTTACGAGTTCCCGTTTATTCGGAGCGCCTCCTGGCTATGTTGGGTATGAAGAGGGAGGGCAGTTGACGGAGAAGGTCCGTCGCCGACCGTATTCAGTCGTACTATTCGATGAAATCGAAAAAGCACATCCCGACGTGTTTAACGTGTTACTGCAAGTGTTGGATGATGGGGTGTTGACCGATAGCCTTGGACGAAAGGTTGATTTTAAGAATACCGTCGTCATCATGACGTCCAATATTGGGACCAAGATGATTCAAAAGGGGGTATCTCTTGGGTTCCAGAGCACCGAAGGCGAAGCTGCACGGAAGAAAAAGGATGAGGTTCTCGGTGAGCTTCGGAAATCGTTCAGCCCGGAGTTCTTGAACCGTATCGATGAAATTGTGATTTTCCATCAGCTGGAGAAAGAGCAGCTCTACTGCATCTTGGACATTCTGCTTCGTGAATTGAATCTCAGGTTATTGGACAAGGGAATAGAGATTGAGGTCGATGACGAAGTCAAACAATGGTTGATTCAGGAAGGGTATGAACCGCTATATGGAGCCAGACCCATGCGGCGAGCCATCCAACGTGCTATTGGGGACCCGCTTTCGGATGAATTGATCAGAGGACGATTCAAGGAAAGTCGGAAGGTGAAAGTCGTGCTTCGAGACGGAGCACCAACCTTCATAGAGCAGGAGGCGATGGCCGGAGTCTAATGCCTTCGTGAGTACCAGAATTTCCCTCTAATGCGAAACGGCCTCTGCGGTCAATAGCCGCAGAGGCCGTTTCATTACTAGGCCTGTGTGTGGGATGTTTATGCAGATCGATCTTCCGTCCAATCAATTAGAAACTCCAGGCTGTGTGAGGTGGCGCCCCGGTCTGGTTCTTGGTATTGAGTCCTCATGCGATGATACGGCTGCTGCCATCATTGATAACAAGGGCACGGTGTTGTCGAATGTTGTGTCTTCTCAGATAGGCATCCATGAAAAATTCGGCGGCATCGTCCCCGAATTGGCGGCTCGAGCCCATCTCGGCCTGATCGATCAGGTTGTAGAACAGGCATTGTCGCAGGCTCACGTCTCTAAGTGCGACCTGAGCGCGATCGCTGTGACTCAAGGACCTGGTCTTGCTGGTGCGCTGTTGGTCGGTACGAGCTACGCCAAGGCCTTCAGCTATGGATTGAGAATTCCAATCGTTGGGGTGAATCATTTGCAGGGGCATATTGTCTCGGCGTGGCTTGCAGATCCGACGTTTCCGGTCTCGTGTATTGTTCTGGTTGTATCGGGAGGACATACGCACCTCTATCGTCATGAAGTGGACGGAGGCTGTGTTCTGCTCGGTCGCACTCGCGATGATGCTGCTGGTGAAGCCTTTGATAAAGGGGCCCAGATGCTCGGACTCGGCTATCCGGGGGGACCGGCTATTGATAGGGTTGCCCGTTCCGGGGACCCAGGTGCGATTGTCTTCCCTCGGTTCCGAGGTAGAAAATATAGCCTAGACTTCAGTTTCAGTGGCCTCAAGACTTCTTTGCTTTACAAGTTGCGTGACAGCGTGGGTGCTCCGTCTCCTGATGAGATCGCCGACTTGGCGGCTAGTTACCAGGAAGCGATTGTGGAAGTCTTGGTTGCCAAAGCGTTCGTCGCGCTCGAGCAGGGGAACTTGGATGCTCTTGCAGTCGTAGGCGGTGTCTCTGCGAACTCACGGCTGCGGATGCTTTTGACTGAGCGGGCAGCACGGTCTTGTGTTCGTCTAGCAATTCCACCGATCGAATATTGCACCGATAATGCTGCGATGATTGCATCAGCAGGACGTCAGCTGCTCATGAGCGGAGCACAACCATCGCTCGGCGTGGAGGTTGATCCGATGGGTGCCCCAAGATCGATTCCAATGGAACCTCGAGGACGTGAGCGTTCTGACCCCAAGAAGGAGACGATCCATTTCTAACATCCGTGGGCAGATCACTGGGCTTCGAGCAAGTCAGGTGGCAGCTGTTGAGCGGTTGTACCGGCGTCGAGTCCCAATCGACAAGATTGTTTCATCGGAGCTGGCGAAGGCCATGGCTCAGCTTACCCTTGACATTCGTCGTCCTCTTGGAGTGTTGCTGACCAGGCGGGGCCAGGTTCAAGAAGTGATCGTGGGAACCGAGTTGACGCTGTCTTCTACTACGATGATGCTGTTCCGAGCGAGCTCTCGGTCGCTTCGAGGATTACGCTTTGTTCGCACTCAACTGCATGACCAGCCCCTAAGCCAAGAAGTCCTGACGGACCTCGCGTTTTTGAGGCTGGATTTGGTCGGCATCCTATCCGTTAGAGAAGACGGGCATATTGGAAACCTCTACATGGCTCATCTTCTGCCTCCTGGTTCCCCCGGGCAATTGTTCAAGGTCCTCAATGCAATTCCCTTCCATAGCCTCACGATCTCATTCGATGTGTTCATCAAGGATCTCGAGTCTCAGTTGCAGGTTGCCCGTGCCCATCATGCGGTGGGCGACGGCAAGGAATCGGCCATCCTCGTAAGCGCTTCAGCGAAGAGCCGGGCCGAGCAAGAAGAATATTTGGTGGAATTAGCGGAGCTTGCGACCTCAGCCGATGTGACGGTGATCGATCGTATCGCGCAACGCACGCCGGATGGGCATCAACGGTATCTTCTGGGGCGTGGCAAGATGAAGGAGGTGTTGATCCAGACGTTGCATCGAGGTGCGGATATGGTGATCTTTGATCAAACCTTGTCGCCCGCTCAACTTCGAGCGATCTCGGAAATGACCGATATCAAGGTTATCGACCGCACACAACTGATTCTCGACATCTTTGCCCGACGAGCCCATAGTCGTGAGGGGAAGGTACAAGTAGAACTGGCCCAGTTACGCTATGTACTTCCGCGATTGTCGGGGAAAGGTACTCAATTGTCGCGGCTAGGAGGAGGGATTGGAACTCGAGGCCCCGGCGAGACAAAATTGGAAACCGATCGCCGGAGGGTACGGAATCGCATCACGCATTTGGAGCGAGATCTGGCTCAATTTGAGCGGCATCAAGACCAACGACGCGCTCGTCGAGACCGATACGGGCTTCCCGTCGTGTCCCTCGTGGGCTATACGAATGCCGGCAAGTCTACCCTCCTCAATGTGTTGACCAAAAGCCATGTCGCCGCACAAGACCGATTATTTGAGACGCTCGATACGACGAGCCGACGTCTGCGGTTTCCCGAAGATCGAGAGGTCATCATTACGGATACGGTCGGATTTATTCGAGATCTCCCGCAAGAGTTGGTCGGCGCCTTCCGGACCACACTCGATGAATTGCGAGAGGCGGATCTCCTCCTTCATGTCGTCGATATAAATGCGAGAGATATCGAGATTCAGCTTGCAGCGGTCGAGGCTATCCTCGATGAGTTGAGGCTTGGTTCTGTGTCGAGATGGCTTGTGTTTAATAAATGTGATCAGGCATCGGCACAGCAGGTCGACGTGCTGTGCCGGCGGTTTGGAGCCATCGGAATTTCAGCACTTCAGCCGACCACACTGCGTCCTCTTCTAGCTCGACTGGAAACATACGTGAGATCGCTGTCATCCTCGGCTGACGGGACGTGTCAAGTGAGTGAACAGGACCCTGCATTGCCGCTTGCGTCTCGTCGCTGACCACTGCAGAATCGGCCTGCTTTGAACGGAGTAAAGAACAAGAAGAAGCAGGTGGTGATGGATCGGGGTAGGCAGATCGCTGAGCGGCTGCTCCGTGCTATCTCTATCGCAAAAGTAGAACTTAACCATTGTTCCCCATGGGAGCTCCTGGTGGCAACCATACTGTCAGCTCAGTGCACCGATCAAAGGGTCAACCAAGTGACGCCTGCACTGTTCAAGCGGTACGCCACTCCGTGTGCTATGGCGAAAGCACCCGTGGGCGATCTGGAGGAGCTCATCAGATCCACGGGGTTTTACAAAAGCAAGGCGAAGAACGTGATCGGCTGTGCACATGCCGTTGTCACGCGATTCGGCGGCGAGGTGCCCGAGACAATGGAGGAGCTCACGTCGCTTCCTGGTGTCGGTCGTAAAACGGCCAACGTTCTGCTTGGAGCAGCGTTTGGAAAGCCTGGGATTGTTGTCGATACACATGTGAAGCGGGTGGCTAACCGGTTGTCGATGACTTGCTCAAGCAACCCCGAACAAATTGAGCGTGATCTTCAATCTGTATTCCCTGAAGTCCAGTGGACCGGTGTGTCCCAGCGGTTATTACTGCATGGCCGCTATGTTTGCCTTGCGCGAAAGCCACGCTGCCGTGTGTGTCCGGTTCATGACGTCTGCGGGTGGGAAGGAAAAGTATCGATATGATCACGAGTATGACGGGGTTCGGCCGACAACAGGCAGCATGGTCAGATGGAACCGTTTCAATTGAGGTGAGATCGGTCAATCATCGCTTCCTTGAAACGTCGATTCGACTGCCGAAAACCATGACGAGCTTAGAGGAAGGTTTTAAGAAGACCATTCAGCAACATTGTGCACGTGGGAGAGTCGATCTCACAGTCATCGTACAGGGAAGTCGAGGTCACGTTCGCTCGCTCCAGGTTGACGCTGGGCTCGCCAAACAGTACCATGAAGGGCTTCGTACCCTTCAGCGCACCCTCAAACTGAAAGGGGTCATTGATATCGGATTGATGGCGGGATTACGGGATGTGGTTGTGGTTTCTGAGCAGCCGACCGATGATCGAAAGCTAACCAGATTGGTCGAGAAACTTGGACGTCGGGCCGTTTTAGAGATGGCGAATATGCGAAAGAGGGAGGGAGCGCTTCTCGCTGAGGATATTCGTGATCGGCTGAAACGGTTGCGCGAAGCGACAACGACGGTGTCTGCTCGCGCGCCCCAGGTTGCTCAGGAAGCCTTCGAGCGTATGAAGGTCCGTGTTGAGAAAGTATTAGGCGACTCTATCCCAGACCTCCCTCGACTCAACCAGGAATTGGCTTTGTATGCAGATCGGTGTGACATTACGGAAGAATTGGTCAGATTAAATGCCCATATGATACAGTTTGACGGTACGATCCAACGTATGGAACCGGTCGGCAAGACATTGGATTTTCTTCTTCAAGAAATGGGCCGTGAGGTCAACACAATTGGATCCAAAGCGAATGACGTGACAATCACGGCGGAAGTTGTCCGAATGAAAACCGAGCTTGAACGTCTACGCGAACAGATGCAAAATGTCGAATGAGTCCCGTGATGTCCGCAGATAGCCCCTCGTCAATTCCAACGGTGAATTGCCAGGTTCCAGGCCGTCGAGGAATCCTGTACATCGTCTCGGCACCTTCTGGTGCGGGAAAGACGACGCTGTGCAAACAGATCCTCGCATCGGTGCCTGGGATTTGGCATTCGATATCGTTCACGACCAGGACGTCTCGTCCTAGAGAAGAACATGGACGTGACTACTTCTTCGTCGATGAGCACGTATTTCAGGGTATGGTTACCAGAAACGAGTTTTTAGAATATGCCCATGTGTACAGCCATTGGTATGGGACCCCACGGAAGCCTCTGATGGAGACGCTGGAAGCGGGGGTTGATGTCTTGCTCGAAATTGATGTGCAAGGTGCGCTCCAAATTAAGAAACAGTTTGACGATGCCGTCTCTATTTTCATTTTACCTCCCTCTTTGGACATCCTTCGAACTCGACTGCAGAATCGAAAGTCAGACTCTCACGAGGAAATTGTTCGCCGATTGAGGAAGGTGAAAGAAGAGATAGCGTGTTTCCGGGAGTACGACTATATTGTGCGGAACGATGATCTCACTCGGTCTTTTCCCGATCTTCAGAGTATTATTCTAACCGAACGTCTCAGGACCAAGCGGTTGGATATGCGTTGGTTCGAGCAGAGTTTTAACCGTGACACGAATGTCGAAGCAGCAGAACGGGAGCCATCAACCACTTCATAGCAGGGGGTAAGGTGAATTATGATCGATATGCTGAGCTTGTTGCCGCAGTACACGACCGATGAATTTGATTCTCGCCATCGCTTAGTAATTGTCGCGTCACAACGTGCAAAACATCTTACTCAAGGAGCCAAGCCAGCCGTGTCCTCTCGATTTACCAAAGAAACCACCATTGCTCTTGATGAGGTGTTGCGGGGGCATTCTCGATACCTCACCGGCAAGGAGGCGCGCGATGCAATGAAGGAAGCCAAGCGTGGAAAGGAAGGAGAAACCGAGCGCATAGCGATGATGACGGGAGAAGATGCACGCGAAATCAAGAAGGAGCTCAGCGTGTACGTCGATGACGCCGCCCAACCGGTCGTGACGCCGACCGAGGAGTAGAGATTTGGACGAGACACGATTCGCCACGCATCTATCGGGCAAGCGGATTGTTCTTGGAGTAACCGGGAGCATCGCTGCTTATAAAGCGGTCAGCGTGCTTCGAGCCTTGCGGTGTGCGGGGGCTATCGTGTCTGTGGTAATGACCAAGGCTGCGACGAAGTTCGTCACGCCTCGTACATTTGAGGTGCTGTCCGGGGAACGAGTGGTCACCGATCTTTTTGACGCTCATGAACCGATGGCGCACCTGAGGATTCCGGAGCGCGCCGATGTGGTGCTTGTGGCACCTGCAACTGCAAATTTTCTGGCAAAGGCCGCTCTTGGGCTTGCCGACGATGTGTTAACCACGATGCTGTTGAGCGCGCGCTGCCCAATCATTGTCGCTCCTGCAATGGATGGGGATATGTGGACACACCCTCCGGTCGTTCAGCACGTACAGACGCTTCGATCTCGTGGGGTCGTAGTGCTCGATCCTGAGGTTGGACCACTCGCCTCAGGGCAGATTGCGCAAGGGCGATTATCCGAAGAGCCGAAAATTGTGGCAGCAGTTGACAGTGCGCTGGCTTCACGATGCGATTGGCAAAATCAAATCGTCCTGGTCTCCGCGGGCCCGACACAGGAGTCCATCGATCCTGTTCGTTTTCTTTCCAATCGTTCGTCAGGAAAGATGGGATATGCGATTGCAGCCGCTGCCAAGGCCCGTGGCGCAGAGGTCATCTTAGTTTCGGGTCCCTCATCCTTGAGCTCCGATCCAGGAATTACCACGGTTCGCGTGAGCACTGCCGCAGAGATGGCGGACGCCTTATGCGGACATTTTCCTACCTGTACCGTTCTCATTATGGCCGCAGCGGTTGCAGATTTTCGTCCCAAAGAATCGTTCACGCAGAAGGTGAAGAAGCAGGGGAAACCCAACATGGTGCTCGAGCTTGAAGCAACGCCTGATATCCTCGCGATGCTCTCTGCACGTCGAACATCACAAATCATGGTGGGATTTGCTGCAGAAACGGACCACATGCTGTCTCATGCGATAGAAAAGCTGAACGCGAAGGGACTGGATCTGATTGTGGCCAATGATGTGACCCAAACGGGAGGGGGATTCGGCAGTGATGACAATGCTGCGATAGTTCTCTCGGCCAGAGGTGAACAGCGAGACTTGGGGTTGATGTCCAAGCGTCGGTTGGCCGATGAGATCTTAACCGCAGTGCACGACCTGTGTCTGGTCAGGCTTTGTCAAAAAGTTTTAGTGGAATGAGTAAGGAAATGGCTTCCGGATCCAAAAAGGTGAATAACGCTGCTGAGATTGACCGGTTGGCGCTGGCCTTTGCCAAGGAGCCGGGGTCCAAGGCGTTTATCCCTTTGGCGGAGGAATATGGAAAAGCCGCCATGTGGGAAGAGGCTGCGGCAGTTCTTGAAGATGGATTGAAGGTCTATCCGGGCTTTATCACCGCCATGGTGGCTCTCGGTCGTGCCTACGACCACATGAATCAGCCTGTGAAAGCCCAAGCGATTCTGGAAGAAGCCATAAAGCTGAGCCCTGAGAATCTACGGGCTCATCGGACCTTGGCCAAGCTGTATGCCGCCCAGGGAGCGGTTGATGCAGCGATCCAATCCTGCAATGTCATTCTGGCCTTGCATCCACAGGATCAAGAGGCGTTGGCTTTACGAGCTGGGCTCGAGATGCCGCTGCAATCAGGAGCTCCGAAGACGGAGGGACCGACTCCTGAGCAACGAACGAACACCGGTCCTTCGGATTCTGATAGCGGGGAGCCACGAGCTTTAGCCAGAGGTGGTACGCTATCGGTCACGGGCAACGAAGCAGATGGTCTGACTAACAACCTCATATCTCTTGGAGAAACTAGTACTCATTCCCGTTCTCGTAAGGCTTTCGGTCTGGAGAACTCCCAACGAGGGAGTAACGCAGTAGTTCTGAAATTAGAGCAGTGGCTCCGTTCAGTTCAGGCCCGTCGCCGTGACTCCCAACACGTTTCTTACCCACCCACAAAAGCCTCTGCGTGACTCGACGGTTTGACCCCTAGAATCGGGACTGCTAGAATGCCTCGTTCAACGTGGTGGTGTGTAGGTGAGGTTTCATACGAAACATGCTGCGGATTTTGGTGCTACATGGTCCCAACCTCAATCTACTAGGCAGTCGGGAAGAGTCGATCTACGGGACCGAGACGCTCGAGATGATCGACACCTCTCTTCACAAGCTTAGTGTTGAGCTCGGAGTCGAGCTTGTCATCCACCAATCGAATCTGGAAGGGGAATTGGTCAACTGGGTTCAGGAGGCGCGCCATGGGTATCATGGCATCATCATCAATCCGGCGGCCTATACCCATACGAGTGTCGCCATACGAGATGCTCTCGCGGCCGTGAATCTCCCAACCGTTGAGGTTCACCTATCAAATATTTATCGACGGGAGGAGTTTAGACAGCATTCATACGTGTCAGGAGTCGTGTTAGGACAGATCGCCGGTTTTGGCTCCAATGGATATCGGCTGGCGCTCAGGGGATTGTATGAACACATCGCTGATACTGGAGCGAAGGGGTTTCCAGGAAGCCATCGTGCGGCTCCTATATAGACCTCGTTTTCAGTCATGCAATCACTGAATGATGAGTGTGTAATCGAAGGGAGTGAAGAGTGATTTCCACGGTTGATTTTCGTAGCGGCGTCCGGTTGATGGTTGAAGGCGAACCTTTCCATATTGTTGATTTTCAACATGTCAAGCCTGGTAAGGGCGGGGCGTTTGTTCGTACCAAATTGAAGAGTTACCTGTCTGGGAACGTATTGGACCGAACGTTTCGATCGGGCGAACGATTTGAAGAACCTGACCTCGAAGAGCGGGACATGCAGTTTCTCTATGCATCCGGTGAGTCCTATACGCTGATGGATACAGAATCTTATGAGCAGCTTACCTTTGAAAAGAATCAGTTGGGGGAGAATGCGGATCTGCTCAAGGAAAATATGGTTGTGAAGATTCTTATCTATGAGCATCGTCCCATCGCTGTCGAGTTGCCAAATTTTATTGAGTTGAAGGTGGTTGATGCGGAACCAGGAGTGCGCGGAGATACGGCATCTGGTGGGACGAAGCCGGCAGTCGTTGAAACGGGAGCTACGATCAAAGTGCCCTTGTACCTGGAGGTTGGAACTACAATCCGGATTGACACGCGCACAAGGTCCTATGTGGAGCGAGTCCGGTGAAACGTCGTCGATCAAAAGTCAAGGCTCGCCGGATTGTGATGCCTGAGATCACGAGAGAGCCGATCCCTGAGGCCTCACTGACGGGAGGTTCCAGTAAGCAAATTCAAGAACTGATCGATCTGCTCCGCCGGAACAACCTGACCGAGCTTGAGTTTGAATGCCACGGGACCCGCATCCGTGTCCGTCACGAGGCTTCTGTTAAGGCCACCACAACCTTGCTCCACGAGTCGATTCCAGCCTCGCCACAACAAACAACGCATTCCGCTTCAAGTACGACTGCAGTCCCTGAAGCGGCTATTGGTTTCCTCACGGTCACCTCACCAATTGTCGGCACGTTCTATCGATCGCCTTCTCCTGACGCCGACGCGTATGTTGAAGAGGGGGATTCGGTCAAGAAGGGCCAAGTGCTGTGCATTGTTGAAGCCATGAAGCTGATGAATGAGATTGAGTCCGAAGTGGATGGCCGTATCGTGAAGGTCCTGGTTGAGAATACCAAACCCGTGGAATACGGTCAGGCGCTTTTTCTCATCGACCCCAAAGCTGTGTAAGTAGGTTGTTCTCACGTCAATCCTCACCCGTGTGTCGGAGCTAACTCGTGTTCAAGAGAGTATTAGTCGCTAATCGCGGGGAAATCGCACTGCGAGTCATCCGCGCGTGCAAAGAGCTTGGTATCGAGACGGTTGCCATTCACTCAGAAGCGGATGCATTGAGTTTGCACGTTCGAGCGGCTGACGCAAAGGTGTGTGTTGGGCCTGCCGATTCGTCCTTAAGCTACCGGAATATTCCCAACGTCCTTAGTGCTGCTGAGATCATGGGAGTCGATGCGATACATCCTGGATATGGATTCCTTTCTGAAAACGCTCATTTTGCAGAAGTTTGTGAGTCTATCGGCATTAAATTTATCGGTCCCAGTTCCGAGAATATCGCCCTGCTGGGGGATAAGGCGAAGGCACGGGAGATCGTGGCGAAACGAGGGCTTCCTGTCACACCAGGCAGCCAGGGGGAGTTGCGTAGTGAGGAAGAGGCATTGCAGGCTGCCAAGCAAATAGGCTTCCCCGTCATCATTAAGGCCTCCGCTGGAGGAGGCGGTCGGGGGATGCGTGTCGTCAGCCGAGTCGAGGACCTAGGTCGAGCGTTTCAGGCTGCTCAGGCTGAGGCGAAGTCGACGTTTGGCAATGATGGCGTCTACCTTGAGCGCTATTTTTTAGAACCGCGACATATTGAAGTGCAAATCATGGCCGACCAGCACGGCCGAGTGGTCCATTTAGGAGAACGGGACTGCTCGATTCAACGCCGACATCAGAAACTTGTCGAGGAAACCCCGTCACCTGTCGTCGATGATAAGCTTCGTCGAGAAATGGGACGGGTTGCGATTGAAGCCGTCAAGGCAGCCCAGTATCGAAATGTTGGAACGGTCGAATTTATGCTCGATAAGGACAAGAATTTCTACTTTATGGAAGTCAACACTCGGATTCAGGTTGAGCATCCGATCACAGAGATGGTGACGGGGATTGATCTCATCAAAGAACAGATCCGTCTTGCCGCAGGTCATCCACTGGCGATACGACAGCAAGATGTGGTGCTCACTGGCCATAGTCTCGAGTGTCGTATTAACGCCGAAGACCCTGAGAAATTCACACCGTCTCCCGGCACGATCACGAGGTATAGTCCACCTGGAGGGTTTGGCGTTCGTGTTGACTCTGCTATGGAATCAGGCTCGACGGTCGTGCCGTATTACGACTCGATGATCGCCAAGCTGATTACACACGGCCGTGATCGGCAGGAGTCCATGGCACGTATGAAACGTGCGCTGGGTGAATTCACCATCGAAGGCATCAAGACGACCATCCCATTGCATCGTCGGATTCTTGAGGATCCCGACTTTCAGAAGGGTCACGTGTCGACGACGTTTCTGGAACGATTTCTCGCCAGGTAGATCTACAAGCTCGCTTCAAACTGTCTGGCAACCCATTCTTTCCTTTGGGAAGGTTTCTCATTCCTTGGTCTCCCATTGAAGCCATGGTAGGCTAACCCAAGACAGAGACGACCAGGGGTGTCAGTTCCTGCCGATGCAGAGGTGATTCTCTCCCGTGTTCTTGATAGGATGGATGTATCGTTCAAGGGTGGTGTATCACGCATATGAGACGTATTGCATTAATTATCAGTATGTTAGCCATCGGGTTGGCCATCGGCGGGTATGTCTTTTTTAATGGGGAACGCAAGGTCCCGGTACACTACCGAACGGCAGCCGTTGAACGAGGTTCAGTAATTTCTACCGTCAGTGCGACCGGAACGATCAATCCTGTTGTGCTAGTAGAGGTGGGGACGCAAGTATCGGGAATGATTAAGGCGCTCCACGTTGATTTCAATTCACGAGTGAAGGCCGGGGAAACCGTTGCAGTCATCGATGCGGAACCGTTTAAAGCACGCCGCGAACAAGCCGCCAGCAATTTGGATGTGGCACGCTCCAACGTGGCACGATCTAAGGCTGATCTTGCTCAGCGAAAACGGGAACTCGAGCGAGTGCAGTCCCTCTTGCCACAGCAATTCGTGGCGCAAAACGACGTGGATGTTGCACTGACAAGTTATCAGAGTGCGGAAGCACAGTTGCGGGTTGCCGAGGCGCAGGTCAAGCAAGCCACGGCGGCGTTGAGCGCGGCTGAACAGGAATTAAAATATACCGTGATTCGATCACCCATCGATGGGATCGTTGTGGCGCGTAATGTCGAGGTAGGGCAAACGGTCGCGGCAAGTTTCGCCACGCCGAACCTTTTTCTGATCGCTCTTGATCTCACCAACATGCAGGTCAATACCAATGTGAGTGAGTCGGACATCGGCGGAATGACAGAGGGGCAAGAAGCCGTCTTTACGGTGGATGCCTACCCCGGTGAGTCTTTTACCGGCACTATTCGACAAGTTCGCCTTGCACCCATCAACGTACAGAATGTGGTGACCTATAATGTGGTGGTCGGTGTGGATAATACAGATCTCCGGCTTAAGCCCGGCATGACTGCCAATGTGTCGATCATCGTAGCCCAGAATGACAAAGCGCTGAAAGTCCCTAACGCGGCGCTTCGGTTCAGACCTCCACTGTTAGAGAGGGAGCATCCTGAGGTCAATGGAGCAACGGCGAGTGTTGTCGCAGGAGGTTCAATATTGAAGAGCGATGAAGGGCGGACACAGAAAGGCGTCTGGAAGTTAACAGAGAATGAAAACCTTGCGCAGATTCCGGTTCAAACGGGGATTTCGGATGGTGTGGCGACGGAAATTGTATCTGGAGGTCTGACGGAGGGCGATATGGTGGTTATTGGTCTTGAGCAGTCGTCAGGAGAGGAGAGGAGAAATGAGTTGCCGCCTGGTTTCGGAAGCAAGCGGCGTTCATATTCCCGATGAGGCATGCACACGATCGAGGAATCTGTGAGGAGATGTCAGTATGGGCTGCTTCGATGGGGGCATGGGCAACTCTCCAGAGTGGCTGAGTGTCTCTTCGACCATGGTCTCTTTTCGTGAATTCCTTGATTGTCTGCCAAGACATGTGGAAGGTCTATCGAGTCGGCGATGTTGAAGTACAAGCGCTGCGAGGGTTGAGTCTCTCAATCGACCAGGGTGAGTTTGTCGCGATTATGGGATCAAGCGGATCAGGCAAGTCGACGCTGATGAACATCCTCGGTTGCCTCGATAAGCCGAGTCAGGGGCATTACTGGCTCAACGGAATTGATACAGGAGGTCTTCGCTCAGACCAGTTGGCGGAGATTCGGAATCAGCAGATCGGGTTTGTCTTTCAGAGTTTTAATCTAATTCCTCGTACCAGCGCGTTGGAGAACACCCAATTGCCGTTGTTTTACCGAGGACTTTCCGTGCGAGAGCAGCGGGCACTCGCATCTGCGGCGTTGCAACGTGTCGGGTTGCGCGGTCGCGAAGGGCATTCCCCGACGCAACTTTCTGGCGGGCAGCAGCAGCGAGTGGCGATTGCCCGTGCATTGGTCGCAACCCCCTCCTTGCTCTTAGCGGATGAACCAACCGGGAATCTTGATACACAATCGAGTCGAGAAATCATGGACATTCTTAAGGAACTGAACCAGGAGGGTATGACGGTAATCTTGGTCACTCATGAGAGTGATGTTGCGGCATTCGCCTCCCGAGAAATTATGATCAAAGATGGTCGGATCCAGAGTGACCGGGTCACCAAGCATCCTGTTCAAGCCACGGAGGCGTAGGTGTTCATTTGGCTGACGATCGTGACGGCGCTGCGGATTCTTCGACGAAATCGGCTACGCGCAGGTCTGACGTTGCTCGGGATCGTGATTGGTGTGGCTGCAGTTATCGCGATGGTGAGTATCGGTGAGGGGGCGAAGCAGGCCGTGCAGAAGCAAATTGCCTCAATCGGTACGAATGTCATCATGATCTGGCCGAGCGCAACGAGAGTGGGTGGGGTACGAGGCGCACAGGGAAGTGCTGTGAGCTTGACAGTTGCGGATGCGATGGAGCTCAAGAAGAAAGTTCCTCTCTTGACCGAGACCGGGTGGTCGATGAGAAACATCACACAGATCGTACATGGGAATCGCAACTGTAACAGCCCGGTTTATGGAGTTTCGACGAATTATCTTCATATCCGAGACTGGCGGTTAAGCAGTGGAGGTCCATTTACGCAGACCGATATGGATAGTGCTGCCCTTGTAGCGATTCTCGGCCAGACCGTGGTGAATGAAATTTTTGAACCAGGAGAGGAGCCGCTAGGGGCACTGATCCGTATCAATAATGTCCCACTGCGGGTGATTGGAGTCTTATCGCCGAAGGGGCAGTCACTGTATGGATCAGATCAGGACGATGTCGTCGTTATTCCGTTTTCGACCGCCGAGCGAAAAGTCCTGGGAAGCATGTTTCTCGGATCGGTCGGGGGTATCTACGCGTCCACCGGACGCATGGAGGATCTCCAAGACGCGACGGAGGAAATCCGTCAAGTGATGAGATTGCGTCACCGCGTAAGAGGTGGGGACCCTGATGATTTCACGATTCGTACGCAAGTGGAGATGGGAATGGTCCAGGAGGAGACAAGTGAAACACTGACCATCATGTTGATGGTCATCGCATGTGTCTCGCTTCTAGTCGGTGGCATCGGAATCATGAATATTCTGCTGGTCTCTGTCACTGAACGGACCAGGGAAATCGGTATCCGGATGGCGGTTGGAGCGAAACGAGTACACATCATGATGCAATTCCTGATCGAAGCGATGACGCTTGGTGTGGTCGGAGGATTGATAGGCATCGCCTGTGGGATTCTCGCTGCTCGATTAACCACGATTATTGCCGGGTGGCCAACCATCATCTCGACCGATGCCGTGGTGGTTGCCTTTATCTTTTCCGTCGTCGTCGGCCTGTTTTTCGGTCTTTATCCAGCCAACAAAGCTGCTCGACTGAACCCTATCGAAGCATTGCGCTACGAGTAGGGAACTGCTCCCGGAGTGTTCATTACTTGTTCAGTTGGATGATGGTTTCGATCGACCTCGGTTCGTGTGCATCGACTTGTTCAGCGAGGTTAATGACAAAGGGGTTGGGATACTCGTTTCCGCCTGGTCGATGCGTGATGGTGATGATCGGTTGATGTACTTGTGTCTGATTGAGTTCTGTGACGACCGCCACCTCTTGTGTATTGAGTCGGACGTGGCTATGAATCGGATAGATTCCGATCAGGGTGATGAACGTCGACACGATGCGTTCGTCGAGTTTTCTTTTCTGCACTTCCTGATAAAGACGCTGAAAGGTCTGATGCGAGGTCAGTGGAGTGGACCCTCCAAATCCTGTGAGTAACTCATCGTATCGGTCGACGACCATAAGAATCCGAGTGCGATCGGAGGTAAACTCCCCACGGGCCTCTTGAGGGTACCCACTGTCGTCAAGGTACGCGTGATGATTGGCAATGAGATGGAGGATGGAAGCGTCAAACCCACCTTGTCCTTGTAGCGCACGCATCCCTCGATTTGGGTGACTCTCAAATTCAGACTTCTCGGCCTGAGAAAGGCCGGACAGTGAATGGATACGATGCCAGATAGTGGGTTTGATCTGCAAGAGCCCGACGTCGTGTAACAATGCGGCGGTGGCAAGTTCCTGCAGTTCCAGAGGATTGAATTGATATGCTTGGCCAAGGACGAGAGAAAGCGTGCACGTCGTCAGGGCATGTTGGTTGAGCATCGATTCCCCAGGTTGACTCTGACTCAGCGCCATAAAAAGAGCAGAGGGTGTGAGGGTTCGAGTGACGATGGTGATTTCTTGGACCGCTTCGGCGGCTTGCTGGGAATTGACTGTGCCGGTTTTGGATATGGTCGTGAACACGGACTGGACCGCCAGGGTCAGTTGCTGCTTGGCGAGTTTGGCCTTCCTCAATTCTTCGGTCAACTGCGCTAAAGGTTTGACCTGTTTCACAATCGGAGCGGGTGAAGACTGGGCTGTGGACGACGATAGTGCAGTGTCGTTCTCCCGTGAGTGTGGAGCAAGTCCACGGGTGAGATCGATCGTGACGGTTCGGACCCCTGCTTGAACCAATTTGTCGATTTGAGTGTCGCGTTCCACAAAAAAAGAATGACGAAGAAACGGACTGCGATACCAAGGAAGATCTAACGCGGAGACATACATGCCAATTTGCAGATCAGAGATTGAGATGCGCTGGGATGTCATCGTTAGAGCAGGATATGTGGGCTCCATGACATGAAAGTAAGGCTCTTATAGATCGGTCAGAAGGAACGAAAACTGTAGCTGGAGAGCGAGGATGCCCGTTGCTAAGGTAACGTGGGCGAGGGAGGAAGGGTGGAAAGCGAGAGCTCAATACGAGGGCTCACCTTATCCACGTGCTTGTATAGATGGGTTTCGACGATGCGATTATCGTTGATACCGAGCCCCTCGCAGACGGCATCTTGAGTGATTTTGAGACCTCCATCGAGATCACGGCGCAACGAGGAGGCAAAGAAAAATTTAATTGAGATGACCAATGGTTCAGAGAGGAGTCGATCTCGTAGCGTGATCTTGAACGGGGATCGTACTAAGACTAACCATACCTGGTGCCCTACCTGTGTTTTGTAGGCTCGCCCCGCAGAGGAAAGCACACGGCGTCCGTTCACGGTTGCGTACTGATGGTTGATGCTGGGCGGGATCGGTAGAGTGACAGTGAGTTCGTTTGAGGTGACACCCGACGGGTACCATGTTTTCCCCATGGCGGTGGTTGAGGGCAACCGGTCTGATTCGACCGCTACTCTCGGATGCCGTATGGACGGTCGAGTGATTGAAGGAGCGGAAAGCCTTTTCCCGCGTCGATGGGAGATGGTCCGAGATGGAAAAATTGTTGTGCGATCATGATGGGGGAGTTGGCTCGATGACATGTGCTCGGGCTATAGGAGGTTTTGGATCTTTGCCATGTTTTGCTCGTACCGATCTTCCGTACGGGCAATATACCGACGCCAGTCGCTTGGGTTCCAGATTTCCATTCTGTGATAGAGGCCGACGAGGATGATTTCCTGATCTTCATCAACCGGGACGAGCTTCCGCAAGCGGCTTGGGATCAAGATCCGCCCAGTCTTATCGATGTCGGATGGGCCGGCCTCTGAAACCACGCAATGCATGAAAAGGCGACTCTGGTCCTCATCTAACGAGGTCCGGGTTCGTTCGAGGACCTTCTCCCATTCCTTCGTTGAATAGATCAATAAGGATTGCTCCGGTCCCTTGAGAAACATCACCGTTTCGCCATCGGCCTCAATTTGTTCACGAATAGGTGAGGGAACGATGAAGCGTCCCTTGTCATCAAGCTTGCAGAGGTACTCACCAGCGAACATCTGGACAACCTAATTTAGGAGCCGGTGGAAGATCTGGTTCGGTCTCGTATCCATTGCTCTAAGTCTGAACGCACAAATCGCCACTCTTTTCCCAGTTTGAAGGCTGGAATCTGTCGGCTTCGGAGATACCGGTAGAGCGTGCGCTGCGTGATCTTGAGGTAACGGCATGTTTCTGTCGCCGTCATCAGTTCGCTTTTTGGGGAGCTCCGCATGATTCTGCATTACAACTGGACCGGTGAGAACCACGCTACCCTCCAGTACTTATGGACATTCTAGAGGTCATCGTACAAATGTCAAGCGAAAATATATGACAGTGTATGTCAAAGACTGTCGGTATGGTCGGTCGATTCCTCACCTCCGTGAGGCTTGGTCGTCATAGCTTCTTCTAGGTCACTCACATCTTCCCCCATTTCCTGTCCCATTTCCTTCATAAACCGAGCAACGCTCGTTGGGTCATTCTCATCGAGATGACCAAGCTCGCTTGGATCCATCAGTGATTCAAGCCTCGCGTCTTCCGACTTTGGAGAAGAAAATCTGGACAGGAGCCGGTCCATGTTTGGGCTGTCGCAGTGGCGACACCGAGCCGAACCGGGAGGCCCAACGGTTAGGGTTAGAATAGAACTTCGTCGATGGCATTGCTGGCAGCGGTATTCGTATATCGGCACGGATTTAGACTCCGAACGGTTCGAAAGGGTGTCGGTGTGGAACAGGAACACGATCTGGAATGAGATCATGATCCAGAGTTCGACCTAATGTGAGTACCAGGACATCGGATGAACCCGCCTTGCGCAATGACTTCGCACACTCGTTGACGGTCGTACCGGTTGTGAAGACATCGTCGATGAGAAGAACCCGTTTCTTCATGATCTCATCAGGAAAGCGCAACGCGAATGCTCCACGTAGGTTCTTGAAGCGATTCTGTTTGGTGAGGGAAGTTTGGGGAGGAGAGGGGGTTGTGCGTATGAGGTTGGTGTACGAGACAGAAATGCCCAGTGCGCGTCCGATCTGATCAGCGAGGAGCAACGATTGATTAAATTCTCGTTGACGAAGTCTTTCAGCGTGCAAGGGAACCGGTATGATCACATCCACACGATCGAGGAACGGGAGTTGCTGGGTCATCAGCGCCCCAAGAGCCGATGCCAATGACACCTTGCCTCGATACTTGAATAGACAGATGGCGTCACGGAGGGGTGAGGTGTAGGGGTAGAGAGTCCATGCTCTCGTGTACGAAGGTGGACGCATGAGGCATGATTGGCACATGTGGTAAGGACTGTAGGCAGTGGCGATGGCTGACGGAAATGGACGGTCGCACCGTGAGCATCGGACGGGAGGCATCAGTACGATCGTGCGCCAGCAATCGGTACAAAAATGAGGAGTCGGATCATCGGTCAGGGAGGAACCGCAGATCGAACAATGAACCGGCAGCACAAATCGAATCGTACGGCGTACGAGTCCTGGCATCCAGTCTGCGATACAGCGGCCCATCACCCGACCTCATCTCTTCCGTCCGGACCATCTCTTTATGGCGAAGTCCTATCGGCTGTCAAGGTTGTCGCTTTTTGATTCGTTGTGCTATAGGAATGCGAACATGTAGATTGATCAGGGGTCGTCGGTCCGGAGTGAGCAACCGAATGGTCAGGCTGAGACATTTATATAAAACCCATGCACGCGGTCAAGCCATGGTTTCGGCATTGCAGGACGTGAATTTGGAAATTCAATACGGAGAGTTTTGTACATTTGTCGGGCCGAGTGGATGTGGAAAAAGTACGCTGCTTAACCTCGTGGCTGGTTTGGATAACCCCACCTCAGGAGAAATCGTACTCGATGGACGGTCAACGACACAGCTGACCAGTTATGAATGGACCAGGATCCGACGTGAAACAATCGGTATTGTCTTTCAAGCCTTTCACCTTGTTCATGGATTAACGGCGGAAGAAAACATCGCATTGCCCCTGATGTTACGGGGAGATGAAGGACGGGAGGTTAGGAAGCGAGTCGACGAACTATTGGAACGAGTGGGGATGGCCCATAGGCGGCTCCATAGGCCTGCGGAACTCTCCGGCGGGGAACAACAACGTGTTGCGATTGCGAGAGCGTTGGTCCATCGGCCTCGTCTCCTCCTGGCCGATGAACCCACGGGCAATCTCGATTCCCATCATGGAGCAGAGATCATGGCACTCATTCGGGATCTGGCGACCTCAGGAGGACACACGGTTCTCTTGGTGACTCACAGCACACAGGCAGCGCAAGCTGGGGACTATACGTGGGCTATGCGGGATGGACAATTGATCTCCCGCACGCCCCGACAAGCCGGCGTGGTCGTTTTATGATGAACCTATCGACGACGATCGCCGGTGTTACATTTCCGAGCTGCTTCATGAACGCAGCTGGGGCACTGTGCGTGACGCAGGATGAACTTGAAGCACTGGGCCGGTCCGGTGCCGGGGCGATCGTCACCAAGTCGATGACGATCGAAGCACGCCAAGGCAATCCTGAGCCACGGTATTACGGGTTTCTTGGTGGATCCATTAATTCGATGGGGTTGCCGAACCTTGGATATAAAGCCTATGCGGAATTAATTCCTCACCTCAAACGCTTCGGGAAGCCCATCATCGCGAGTGTGGCTGGACTTGGGGAGGACGATTTCCCCACGATTGCTGAATACATCAATGCAGTCGGTCCGGACCTCATTGAGGTGAATCTTTCTTGCCCGAATATTCCCGGCAAGCCTCAGATTGGTTACGATCCAGACGCTTCTGAGCGCCTCCTCAAGAGGGTCCGACCAAAAGTGACGGTGCCGATGGGAGTCAAGCTGCCCCCGTACTTTGACCCGGCGCATCATCAGGTCATGGGGACGGTGCTTGGTCGATGTGGTGTCGACTTTCTCAGTTTGATCAATTCGGTGGGGAATGGATTGGTGGTGGACCCGGAGCGAGAAACGGTGGTCATTAAGCCGAAAGGCGGATTTGGTGGGGTGGGTGGGCGAATGATTAAACCGGTGGCATTGGCCAATGTCCGAGCCTTCTTTAAGTTCTTTAAGGGGGACATGCCCATCATCGGTACCGGAGGAATTGTTGAGGGAATCGACGCATTCGAACATTTCTTGTGCGGCGCTTCGGCTGTTCAAATCGGTACAGTGTTAGTTGAGGAAGGGTTGGACGTCTTTGGCCGGCTTGAAGCAGAACTGAGCGTGGTCTTGAGAAGGAAAGGATACCAGTCGATTCAGGAATGCCGAGGACGGCTTAACGAACTCTGACGCTACTTACCGGTGAAATTGCGAGGCAACAGCTTCTGCTGGAGGGCTTGACGCAGAAGTTGTGCGACGTTTCGAACATCAAGCCGATGCATCAAATTGAACCGATGCACCTCAACCGTTCGGACACTGATCTTCAGGGACCCGGCAATTTCTCGATTGGTATGGCCGAGAGCGACGAGGCGCAGGATCTCACGTTGCCGAGGGGTAATGTGTGGTGTGGTCTTGGATCGGCGAACGGTCCGTTTCGATCGAGCTGGGGCGACACATTTGTGCTTAGTCATCGGGGCTCCTTCTCCATATTCGTTTGAAGTGTAGCAAATGATGGAAATTCTGTAAACGAAATGACCGATATGCGCAGAGATCCGATCCACTTCATCCCCTACAGGCTGTGCCAAATGCGTCCATTGCCGTAGGATCTGGTGTTCTCCAAGGCAATGCTCACATTTATCAAGGTTGTCGTCCTTATCCTCCTCTCCCATCTCCGACAGTGGCCGTTACGGACGCTGCTCACCATTGTCGGTGTCTCCTTAGGCGTGTCAGCCTCTGTCGCCGTACGAACCGCGAATATTGATGTGCTCCGTTCATTTGAACAGGCTGTGCTCACGGTGGCCGGTCCGACCACGTTGGAAGTCGCCGGGGATGACACGGGACTCGATGAGCAGGTTGTTACCTCTGTACGAATGGTTCCCGGTGTGATATCGGCATCCCCAGTGATTATCCAAACAGCCGTGCGGATGCATGACAATCAACCTGGCGAAGCCATCCAAGTCCTGGGGCTTGACGTGTTGGACGAACTCCAGAGGCGAGGCTTCCAGGTGGATCAGCCAGAGACAGAAGGCCAGCTCATGCGCATGGTCGATCCACAGGCCCTGTTCTTGGGCGCGGCATTGGCGAATGAGTGGCAGCTTATCGCCGGGGATGACATCGATCTCTTAGTCGGAACCGGGCGCCTTCAGTTCCGAGTTGTCGGGATCCTTCACGGGGAGTCAGATCGGAGTTCCTCCTGGGAACGGATGGCCCTCATGGACATTGCGGCCGCACAGATCGCATTTGGTCTGGTGGGAAAAGTTGATCGGCTTGATATTGTTACCGACACAAATCTGTCCATTGAAGACGTGGGAGAGCGGATAAAAATGGTCCTCCCTCCCCATGTGATTGTCGAGCGGCCTGCCAATCGGACCAGTCAAGTTGAACAAATGCTCGGTGCGTTCCGCATGAACTTGACCGTTTTGAGTTGGGTTGGCCTGTTGGTTGGGATGTTCCTGATATACAACACGATGGCATTTGCTGTCGCCCAGCGTAGACGTGAAATCGGTATCTATCGGGCGATCGGGATGAGTCAGTCTCGGATTGCCGTTCTCTTTCTGCTGGAGGCCGCACTCTATGGGTTCATGGGCGGAGTGTTCGGAAGCGCAGCAGGCATCGTGTTGGCTCACGAACTGATCATACTCCTGAGTCGGACCATTTCAGACCTCTATGTTCCGGTCGGAATCGGCGCGAGCAGTCTGCTCCGGACGGAGTTCGTAGGAGGGATTGTGATCGAAGGAATCCTGATTGGATGTGGAGTCTCCATGATCGGGGCCATCGGTCCCAGTTTGGATGCGAGCCGAACCACGCCGGTCAAGGCTCTCGCCCCAGGTGACTATGAGGCCAGCCAACAGCTACGTGTCGGAACTCTCGCCGTTATGGGTGTGGTGTTGCTCATGGGGGCTGGACTCCTGAGTTGGGCTGGGCCTATTGGAGGGGTTCCGCTTTTGGGGTACGCGGCAACATTGTGTCTATTGGCGGGATTGGCCTGTTTGGCTCCGATCTGTGTCTCCGGAGTGCACAGACGGCAATATACGGATCGGGAACCTGTCGTGTCGGGTGTGATGAGAGGGATTGCGGTGGAGCATGCCGCTCGCAATCCAGGACGGAATGGGGTCACCGTCTCTGCCTTCATGGTGGGACTCGCGATCATGATCGGGGTGCTCGTGATGGTGCGGAGTTTTCGCCATACCGTGGAAGTTTGGGTCACGGACACGGTGCTGGCTGATCTTGTCGTTGCTCCCTCGATGTGGTTGCGCGGAACGGAAATAGGAACTGTCGGCCGGAGCTTACCTGCATCGTGGCTGGGCATCTTGGCCTCCGATCCCGATGTTGCCGCAGTCGATAGTTATCGTGATGTGCGTATAGAGGTGAACGGCCAGCGCGTCGCGGTCGTTTCACGCGATCTCCGGTTGCATGCGCAATGGAGCCGGTATCTGGTGCGAAGCGGTGATTCGTCCGAGTCGCTCAATCGTGCCGCTGAGATCGGTGGGCTACTCGTGTCGGAGGTGTTGGCGAACAGATTGGGAGTTGAAGAAGGCTCGATGCTCGAAGTCATCACGCCGAGTGGTGTTCGACGATTTCCAATCGTGGCCGTGTTTTATGACTATTCGACTGACGGTGGGAAACTGCTTATGGACCGGGCCCTGTACCAATCACTTTGGCACGATGACCTCGTCACGGTATTTCCAGTGTATCTGCGGGATGGAACGAATCTCGATGCCGTGAGGGCGCGAATGACCACACGGTTGAGTACCTCCGCCAATGGCAGTCTTCCACCGCTAGTCATCAGTAATATCGAACTACGGAAAGAGATTCTTGAGATCTTTGATCGGACATTCCTATTGACGTATGTCCTGGAGGCCATCGCGGTTGTGATCGCTATGCTCGGGATCGTGAATACGCTGATCACCTCCGTTCTCGAACGGCGCCGGGAGTTTTCGACGTTGCGTGCCATTGGTGGCAGCTCGACACAAATTCATCAGCTGGTGCTATGGGAGGCAGCGTACCTCGGTGCGGTTGGCATTGTCTTGGGACTGATCGGAGGTGGCTTGCTCTCGCTCTTATTGATTAAGGTCATCAATCGACAATCATTTGGCTGGACGATCCAGATGATTATTCCTATCGGATCGCTGATCCAGGCGGTCTCGTTGGCAGGAGTGGCCACGTTTGTGGCGGGGTATTTCCCAGCGAGGTGGGCAGCCCGACAACCGATCGTGGAGGGATTGCGGGAGGAGTAAGGGATGTGGGTTAATCGGCCTTTGCGCCTCGTCCGTACTTGTCCAAAAGGATTTGAAGGTCATCGGGAATTGTCATCGACTTGAACGGGGGAACACGGGAGCCACCGGTATTGCCTACCGGCACCCAAATCTGTGAGAACAGCAGCGATCCAAGGATCCTCGGAATCTGACCACTAATCTCAACGACGTCTCGGCATTTCCATCCAACTTTCAGCATCCACCAGTGGGCTCGCGCATGGGCGATCGGGAAGGATTGCCCAAGGATATGAGCACGCTCAAGGTGCGTAAATGCAGGCCTCAGATGGCCGGCCTCGTACAGCTCAGCGGCTGCGGTCATCTCTCGCTGGTAGGCCTGTCGGAGTTGGGGGTGCATCATGGTCCGGGAAGGAACGGCTCTCTACAGCATGCGTCAGCAGTAAACAACTAGGCGCTTGGGGATCGTACCTATGCGCACTAGTCACGATAAGACAATGAATAGAACACGGGGCAACCGAGGGTTGGGTTGGTGGCGGTGGGCCGGATTGAACGGCCGACCCGCGGCTTATGAGTCCGCTGCTCTGCCAACTGAGCTACACCGCCACGTAAGACTGAGAAAGATTCGATAATAGCCGAACAGGAAGATCTATGTCTACTGATTGTGTAGGGAAACGATTCGCAATGTGTGGACGAAGGCACTCGAAACCCAGTATGGTTCTCTCGTTGATTTTTGAGAGAGTTATATGACGAGCGAACGCAATCAGGCGGTGGTCATCACGGGAGCGTCGACGGGCATCGGAGCGGCCTGTGCGCTGCATCTTGATCGATTGGGTTTCAGCGTGTTTGCCGGCGTGCGAAGGCTAGAGGACGGGCTGGCCCTTCAAAAAATTGGCTCAGATCGCTTGGTGCCGATTGCGCTCGATGTCACAGATCCTTCGACCATCCACAGCGCTCATGCATTAGTGTCAAAAGCTACGGGGAGCAAGGGATTATCTGGCTTGATCAATAACGCTGGGATTGCGGTGGTCGCTCCCTTAGAAGCTGTTCCCATTCCAGACCTCAGACAACAGCTCGAAGTCAACGTCATCGGACAGGTTGCGGTCACGCAAAGGTTTCTTCCGCTCATACGACAGGCTCGGGGGCGAATCATCAATATGGGGTCTATTGCTGGTCTCTCGACGATGCCGCTCATGGGACCATATTCCGCATCGAAATATGCGCTGGAAGCGATCACGGATGCGCTCCGCTTGGAAGTTCAGCAATGGGGTATCCATGTGTCGATCATCGAACCGGGTGCGATTACGACGCCGATCTGGGACAAGACCACGAGTGATGCCAACCGCCGAGAGGCGTCACTCTCTCATGAAATGCGGATACTCTATGATCCGGTGGTCGCTGAAGTGAGACGGGTGGTCAAGGAGGCCGCCCAGAGGGCGATCCCCGCCGAAGTGGTTGCGAAGGTCGTGGAAGAGGCGCTGACCGCACGCTCGCCTAAAACGCGGTATCTGGTTGGTAAGGATGCCAAGTTGCGTGCGCTTATGGCCTACCTGCTCCCCGATCGCGTGTCAGACAAACTGTTGAGCTGGATTCTTCAACTGCCTCGCTGAGGGGAAGACCACGTGGTGGAGCTGGATCACGTACGCGCCGAACGGCACCGCGGCCGTGGTCAGCCGACGAGATCTGGATTCATGCGGGTCAACGGCCTGACAGAGAGGGCCTTGATCTCGTTATAGACGATTTTGCGACCTACCTGGCGGAGACGGCTGAAGACACCTTCAACGATCACCTGATCGCCTTCATGGACCTCCACCTGCCCCAGACTTACGACCTTCAGGGTGCCGGCGGGATCTTGGAGCAAAAACCCATAGGCCGGCTGTCCTTGACGATTCGTGGCTAGCTGCACGTTCATCACTTTCCCGGTGACCATGACATCCAGGTGATCATACTGCTCGGGATGTGCCAAGAGTTCGGCGATTTCGATGAGACCCCCAGCGAATACCGGCGTGGCCGCACCGATGGTAATCGCGATGAGCAGGATGTATGAGAAAAAACAACCGCGAATCGTGGCTACCAACATACGATTGACCTGAGAGAGGGGGGTGACCTTCATCGAAGGCAATTATACCGAATGACTTTAGATTGGCAAGGAAGAATATTTACCACTTGTCAGAGAATCTTCCGCTGACGTCTTCTCCGATAAAGTTATGTAGAATCTGGCGTTGCAAGTCCGTGAGCTCTCCGTGCCCCGCGTCTCGCTCTCGTAAAGCTGGTTCAGATTCTTTAGAAGTCGGTCGTGATCGGGCAAGTAAAAGTTCGTCCAATGCGTCAGGACTGCGATCAACGTCCTTTTGTATGGCGATCAACCGCTGCAGTCCGAACAGCGTCCTGGTGATTTCAGTATGCATCGCATTTGAACTGGCCCCAAAGACGAGCGAGTTCCAAAGCTTCGTCTCGATTGCTTCCGATATGCCGAGGACTGCATACGCCGTGAGTTTTTCGAGTAACGCGGTCTCAGTTCCTTCAAGCCCGTCATACGTCGGAATCGAGCGCTCAATGGGACGCTGGGAAAGTACCTGCATTGTTTCTTTCCAAAGATCCTGAGACGGGACTAGATTCCCGCCCGTGTGAAGGGCTGACCCGGAACGTTTGGCTTGGATGGCCAGGAGGTACTGGGCCAGGAACTTTACCTTGCGGGCGGCAAGCGTGCTGGCTGGAATTCCCCAAATATGACCGATTTCATGATCCTGCAGCGTGGTGAAATCCGACGATTGACGTTCCCGTTCCGCGAGAGTCAGGCGTTTTTTAAACCGCTCAGCAAAACGAAGCTGTGTTTGCATGTCAACCACAAGGCGATGGTTCTGATACTCATCGGGAGTGATCTCATCCTTGTTCCAGGCTTCTTCCAACAGGCGGAGTGTGGTCGATGGAACGGCTGAACGAGCCTGTGTCTTCAACGTATGAAGAGTCTCTGCCGACACTCCCCGGGCGAGCAACAGCGTCTCCGCCCGAACAGCCAAGGCATCGGCCATCTGCACGAGATGTTCAAGCGCAACACATTGCAGCCAGGTCCTCTCCCGGCGAAGTCGAGCTCGTCGGCTGTACTCGTTCCGTCGATCGATCATTGCCGTGATCGAATCCTGTGTCATCGTGGTGACGGGCTTTTTCCCAGAGACACAACGAGGGTCAGGACGATCGGCGACCATGAAGAGAATTTCGTCGTGCGTCACATCCAGGTATTGGAGCAACAGAAGTCGAAGGATAATACGGCCCTGGATCGGCAAGCCGGCAATGGTCTCTTCGATCAGGTCTGCGGTCAGCGTCGGCGAAATCAATGTGGTTGTCATGGTGCGTCAATTACTGCTTCATGTGAGGAGGAGGCAAAACCATATCACGGTTAGGCCGTACCTGTCTGTGGCTGTCGCTCAAGCTGAAGGGCCACGTATTCACGAATATCCTGAATCGTTCCGGTAATAAACATTTCTCGGGGAATTTCTACCCGTACGAGTTGTGATGGGTCGATACCGCGATCCTGTGCGTACGCCTCATCGACATACAGGCTTACAGAGCCGTCCGGAAAACGTCGTGCATACAGAGCAGTCGAATCACTCATGACGATTGAATTGTATCGATATCGTAGTGGCTAGAGGTATCACAGGGCTTGTGAGGCTGTCAAAGAGGTCCCTAGTCGAGATACTCAACGGATGGCTTTCATCCGCCCATCGTGATCTGGAACGAACTGAGATCACCGGATGGCGGAGGAACCTGCTTGATCGATTCTGTACATAAAGGAGAACGGCTTCCGGTCGCGTGACCGGAAGCCGTTCTCTAGTACCGACGTTCCCGTAACCAGAAAGCGGCTAGTGGCAACCTTCACCACCTAATGCATCGGCTTAGCCGCCTAATGTATCGAGAGTTTCCTTGAGGCTCTTGCGAATACAGGTGAAAATCGGCGTATCACGCAGTGTATAGCGTGAACCTTCGGTTTCGCGCAGCGCCATCACCAAGTCCAGAAAATCTTCCGGCTTGTCGCTTTCAAACGCCACCACCCACTCTTGATCGTCGAGTCCGAATGAGTAGGTCGTATTCAACTTCACCGAGGGGAACCGATGGCCTACTTCAATGTGTTCGTCCATCATGCCCTGCCGAGCCGCCTTGGTCAGCAAAAACCACTCGCGTGTCTTCAAGAATGGATACACAAAGATGTACTTGCTCTTCCCTGGGACGACGGTTAACCGTTTGCCTTCTTGGCCTGCATGCGAGTGATGATCCACGTACACGGATCGCTTGGTAATTGCCAGATACGAGTAGGGAGTCGTGAGATACTGCCCAAGGCCGGAGGCTAGGATCTTGGCGCCCATGTCCTGGAAGAGGTCCAGGTCGTAGCTGATTCGCCAGAGCATGAAGTCGCAGTCTCCACGGATCCCGACGGTTGAATAGGGAACGACCAACACTTGGCCATTAAAATCTTCAACGGCTCGTAAAAATTCCTGTTTGCCCTGTGTGCGTACGTCCTCGGGGAGGCGGCGCCACGCCGGGTCCACTTTGTAAAATATAAAGTTCACGTATTGCCGCCGCGGCGCTTGTGCGGCAGGGGGTGTTTCAGGAGTCGACATTCAAAGCTCCTTTAGTAGAAATGGACAATAAACTCTTCTTCTTTTTTTTGTTTCGTTTAGCATTTCCTCTTCTGTCTTGTCAACCTGACGGCGAGGCAGGGACGTGTTCGTTGACAGTGGAATGATGGTTCTGTTAGTCGCAATCGTATGCGATCTATCGGGCATTGGGCTATAGGATGTACCTCGGCGTTCCTGGTCAGCATCGGAGATCCCTCGGCAGCGATCGAGGTATATCCCTCATCCAAGCAGATCCAGGCCGCACTTGATCGGGGAACACACGCGGCAGCGCAGCATCAGCCGCCTGAGCAGTGGTATGCGCGCTTCGGAGGCAAGGAGGAGCTTGATGTCGGCGGGTTCCTGGTCACGAAACTCGGTGGTGTATCCGTGTTGGCAACCCACATGGCGCTACGAGGACTTGAGCCGAGCGCGGCCGACATTGCGCAGGTGGTTGACGTTACGACCATGCTGGTCAGTGCCGTGATCTTCGGGGACAGTTCTGCCTTTGCCATGGAGAGTTACATCGTGCTGGATCAAGGGGGAAGAGTCATTAAGCCTGTCACCGTACGTGTTGATGGACAAGCCACTCGAACGACAGCCTGGCCGGAGTCACCACGATTCACGGCCAAGGTTGTGGCGGCATTCCAGTATGCTGACTTTGATCCGAATGCGCACACGACCATTACGGTGTTTCCCGCGACCGGTGGAGAGATCCGCTTCGCGGTCAATTTTAAGGAAGTTGAATAGGTGCGATAGTTGGACATGCGAAGCTCTGTCGCCATCCACAGCCAGATTGCGGAAACTATTGCGATCGGCTCAGAACTTCTGGTCGGTGGACGGACCGACACCAACTCGCTATTCATTACTGAAGCACTTGGCGCAATAGGGATCGAGGTGAGGTTTAAATCCATTGTCGGAGACGATCAATCGGATATCGCTCAAGTGGTGAAGACGGCCTGTAGGCGTGCTCGAATCGTCATCCTGACCGGAGGGCTGGGACCCACAGTGGACGATTGCACCAGGGAGGCCGTTGCGGCCATCACCGGGTTTCGACTCGCTCGCCGTAAAGAAGCGCTTGAGGGAATGAAGATACGGTTAGCTCAATGGGGGCGGATACCGAATACAAGGCAATTGCGACAGGCCTTGATTCCGTCTGGAGCCACCGTGTTGCCCAACCCGGTTGGCTCAGCACCAGGCTTTGCCTTGGTATGGCGTGGGACACACATCATCGCGTTACCCGGTGTCCCGACTGAGATGCGTGCCATGGTCCAGCAGTCAGTTATTCCATATATGATCGCTCACCTCGAACGTACGCCCAGTCAATGTCGCCAACCACTGACCAGAATTGTGTTTCATACATGGGGCCTGCCGGAATCCGATGTAGACGCCAAGTTAAAAGGACTAATTCCAAAAAGGACTTCCGTTGCATTAGGGCTTCTCGCATCCCCGATCGGCGTGCTCGTGTCGCTGACCACGAGGGGCGAGAGTCGCCTGAAGGAAGGGGCTCTTTTGTCACTGGCCGAAGAGGTTCGTGGTCGACTGGGCGAGCGGGTCTATGCCGAAGGGCACGACACGATGGAGCAGGTAGTCGGCCGACTGTTGCGTCAACAGCGTCGGACGGTCGCTGTCGCCGAGTCGTGCACGGGGGGGCTCATTGGACAGCGATTGACACAGGTGCCCGGATCGTCGGCATACGTCGATCGCGTAGCCGTGTGTTACAGCAACCGGGCAAAAATCGAGATGCTCGGTGTTGCAGAAACGCTGTTGAATGAACATGGTGCGGTCAGCCGAGATGTCGCGGCGGCGATGGCCAAAGGCATGCGCGAACGCGCGGGCGTATCGGTGGCCTTGAGCGTGACAGGTATCGCCGGGCCAGGCGGTGCTACAGAGACCAAACCGATCGGGTTAGTCTATATCGGACTCGACGGTGGTAGTGACGATGTTATGACAAAAGAATGTCGATTCCACGGCGATCGGTCCGTCATTCAACAGCGTGCAGCGCAGGCCGCCCTCGATATACTTCGTCGATGGTTGGTCAGCAAAGGAACAACATGATTCGAACGTTCATTGCCGTCGAGGTAAGCAACGAGGTCAGAGCCGGGATCGTTCAGGTCCAGGAGGATCTCAAACAGCGGCTTGCAGGGCATCTTCCTACAGATATCCGTATGGCATGGGGGCAACCGAATTCGTTTCATCTCACGCTCAGGTTTCTTGGCAATACCGACAAGCAACTCCTCGATCCCATGCGCGAGGCCATGGCGATCGTACGCCGGTCTCACCCGACTATTCAGATCCCGCTCGATCGCCTTCAGGCGTTCCCGAATCTTCAAAAACCGCGGGTGCTCTGGGTGGGGCCGTCCGAACAGTGGGGTAAGGGGGACACGGCGCGCCAGCTGGCGGCCTTACATCAGGCGATCGAAGCCTGTTGCCACTCGTTGGGGTTTGCGCCGGACGACAAACTATTTAATCCTCATCTGACACTCGCGAGGATCAAAGCAGGTGAACGAGAAGTGGGACAGTGGTTGGCTCAAAGCGGGGTCTGTGAACGACCGCTCTCTCTCGGGGAGGTTCGGATTGGGCCGCTCGTGCTGGTGAAAAGCAGCCTGCGTCCGACCGGACCGGTGTATACGAAACTCTGGGAAGTGGAGTAGGCGGGGTGTGGGTAGCTTCGCGTCAGGGTTGGAGGAGTGGGATCAACGCCTCGTGGCCTTGTTTCTGAGCCAGATCCACTGGTCGTTCTCCGGATGACATCCTCGCGTTCTTATCCCCTCTGGCATTCAGCAACAAGGTGATAATGTCTTGATCGCCACGATAGGCGGCCACGTGCAGGAGCGTCACACCGCCAATGGATGGTTGGGCATTGACATCCACTCCATGGTCTAGGAGGATAGCGACGATATCCTTGTGCCCTTGTTGCACGGCGCTGAAGAGGGGCGTGATGCCATCCTGACTCACGGGATTGACAACGGCTCCTTTTCCCAAGAGCAAGAGCACGGTATCTCGATGGCCATGTTTCGCGGCCATGTGGAGCGGTGTCAGCCTGCGGTCGTTCGCGGCTTCCACACTCACACCCTGCGCAAGAAACGTGTCCACTCGAAGGAGATTTCCTTCCGCCGCCGCCATTCTCAGTTTCTCTTCAAGCGCAGTCGCGCAACTGGTTAAGAAAATGAGCGCAAGCGTACAGACTGCAAGGCTCAGACGGGGCCAGACCTGCGTCATTTCAACTCTCCTCGTTCTACGAGCATGGTGGTTGGAGATTACCGATCGAGTGCGTTCCGATGTTTTGTCTCTACCGTTCCATGCCACTGCATCGCAGTAGTTGATCAATAGTCTCAAGACGGCGATCAGGTTGGACTTCGTTGGGACGAATCAATGTCTACATCGCCAATGTCGGATAGTCACTATAGCCATCAGATCCGCCGCCATACAGTCGATCAAAATTTACCTCGTTGAGTAGGCCCTGCTTCGCAAAACGTTCGACGAGGTCCGGGTTGGCGATGTAGGGACGTCCGTAGACGATCGCATCGGCCGCTCCGCTGGCGACTGTGGATTCGCCGCTCTCGCGGGTGTAGCTCCCGTTGGTCATCAGGGTACCTTGGAAATGTCGGCGAGCGGTTGCCAAGATGGCTTGCTCTTCCGGCAGCGCATGATTCTCATGCCGGATTTCGAGAAAGGCGATCTTACGGTGACTCATTTCCTGTGCGACGTACGTCACTAGCGCGTCCGGTTGACTGTCGACCATATCGTTAAACGGGACCAGTGGTGATATCCGTACGGCCACACGCCCGGCGCCCCAGACGTTGATTGCTGCGTCCGTTACCTGTAGGAGAAACCGCGCACGGTTGGGGATAGAACCTCCATAGGAGTCCGTTCGGGCGTTCACACCGTCGCGCAAAAAGTTATCAATCAAGTAGCCGTGTGCACCATGGACCTGGACCCCGTCAAACCCTGACTGTTTGGCATTCTGCGCGGCGAGCCGGAACATCTCCACATACCGTGGGATCTCTGCTGTACGGAGCGCACGCGGGACTTCATACGGCTTGGTGCCTTGTGGAGTATTGGTCGTTTCATGACGGATTGGTTTAGCGCTACTGGAGACGGGCTGCTCGCCATTGTTTAGCAATGAGTGTGCGGCACGGCCAGGATGCCAGATCTGCATAAAGATCCGGCCACCCTTGTCATGCACCGCGTCCGTCACGCGTTTCCAACCGGCCACGTGCGCCGGGCTGTAAATCCCGCCTTCACCCATGAACGCGCAGGCATGGGCATCGACCATTGTGCATTCCGTCATGATGAGTCCACTCGACGCACGCTGGGAATAGTAGTCGACCATCATGTCGTTGGGAATGTGTGTCGAGCCAGCGCGCACGCGGGTCAGCGGGGCCATGACGATGCGGTTTGGTAAGAGGATCTCTCCGGCTTGGAGTGGGGTGAATAATGTGGGCATTGATATTCCTTTGAGTCAAAGGTGAATCGTGGTGAGAGAACGTATACGTGAGAGAATTATTCGAGAAAGCTAACGGTAGGCGAATACGTCCATCTGAATCGACTTAATCGGTTTAGCTTCTCCATGCACCATTCGGCGAACGCGCTCCGTGGTATCTCGGCTGAACACCGCCTCGCCGCAATGGAGACACACCGTTGCGGGGATCTGCTCAACTTGCACCGGCCTGCCATCGATGTCAAAAACCTCGCTGATGCGTTCCTCACAGCTTTCGGTTTTCCCGCACACATGACACCGGAACATCGCTACCTCCGTCTAGTGTAATCATACCACCCTGCAGGGTCTGGCTGATAGATCGTGATGATCTTCAGCAGATCGGAGTCCGCGCGAGAGACCTGAATGTGTATTGGCCGATCTGCTGCAGTGAACCCTAACAAGAGGCTACTGGGTGCGTACTTGTCCTCGGGATAGTCTTCAATAATCGAGGCCTCTGCTCCGGCCTGCCGGATTTCTGCGTCACTGATATTCCGTTCGACCGCACGTTTGAACGCATGATGGCTGAACTCGAATTCACCAGCGGAGAGTTGTCTGCGAACATCGTCCAGTGTTTTCATCGTGCGTGCTGCGACTATAGCGAAAGCCGTTCTTGAGCACAACACGGCGACAGACGGGGGGGCCGTCAAATGAACTGGTCTATGAGTGCTGCCTGCCGTGCGTAGGAAACGATGATATGGCTCGCCGATGCGCTGAAGTGAAAGAGGCAGGCTGACGAATATAGTGGAGGCTGGGGTAGAGGCTGATTCTATGGCCCTTCTCCTTGACAGCGCGATAGACCCAGCGTAAGAATTCGCAGCCCCAGTGTGGGTTCCGATAGTCATAAGGAGGGGTGGTAAAGCCTCGACCCTACCGTCAGCCCAAAAATTACTCGGTCACAAGGACCTCAACACCACCATGACCTACACGCACGTATTGAACAAGGGCGGCCACGGGGTGAAGAGTCCAGTCGATGGCCTATGTCCGGCTTATACAGACTGCATAAGACAATGAGCTATGAGCGGGAGTGGAGCAGAACATTTTTTGTGGCAATGGGTTAGGGCCGTTGACTTGGTGCGTGCCAGCCGGTTTAGGCAGAAGTGGACTAACTGCTGTAAGGAGATTATACAGTCTGACCGAATATTGTTGGGCTGCCTGTCGTCGGATTTGCAGGCATGGAGGTGGTCACGTGCACTCGTTTCTGATTGGTATGGTCTTGGCATCGTTAATAACGAGTCCGTCGGCGTCGGTCTTTGCAGCCGCGGAGTCAGAGAACCAGCAGCAGAGTGAGGCCATCCGGAAATACATGAAGGAAAACTTCGGACACCCGGGCATGGAGACATCTTGGTATTCGAGCATCGTGAGCATCACAGTCCAGGGTCGAACAGTGGCGGTACGTACAAAGATCAACCGACAAGGCCGAGCAAAGAAAGAGGCCGCTATGGGAATCTGTGGGGCAGTCTCAGGTTACGTATTTTCAAACGGGAACCAAGACCTCGGGATCGAGCACATCCAGATTCTGGGTACTGATCGAGGTGTCGTGGTCAGTCGGAGGGGTTTGACTGATCAATGCGAAGTTCGGTGAACGGCCCAACTACCCGTTGCAGCGGACACCCACTGCACATACTGCGCTAGAAGAAGATGGTTGGGGTCGGATTCTGTCTTATGCATCGCGAAACCACCAAAGTATGGCACTCCCACTAAATAGCACCACGGTGATCTTGTATTTTTAGCTCCTCTCGGCCGCAGATATTCCCGTGCCTCGACATCAGGCTAGGTTTCCTTTGCCCACTTGGGTATAATCTCCACTTCACATTCGCTCATTTGGTGAGGAGATTTGTATGTCCGAAAAAGACGACAAGAAGCGCGCGCTCGACTTAGCCTTATCCCAGATCGAGAAGCAATATGGGAAGGGCGCCATCATGAAACTGGGAGCCGAGGAGAAGGTCGATGTGCCGGCGATTTCCACCGGTTCGCTGACGCTCGACATTGCGCTCGGAGTGGGGGGGCTGCCGCGCGGACGGGTGATCGAGATCTTTGGCCCGGAGGCTTCCGGGAAGACGACGATGACGTTGCACTGTATTGCTGAAGTGCAGAAGACTGGGGGAGTAGCCGCGTTTATCGACGCAGAACATGCGCTCGATCTGACCTATGCCAAGAAGCTGGGTGTGCAAGCAGATGATCTCCTTGTGTCCCAGCCGGATACGGGTGAACAGGCCCTGGAAATTGCCGAGACCTTAGTCCGAAGCGGTGCGATAGATTTAATCGTTGTCGATTCCGTGGCGGCGTTGACTCCGCGCGCGGAGATCGAAGGGGAGATGGGTGATTCCCATATGGGACTGCAGGCGAGGTTGATGTCCCAGGCGTTGAGAAAACTGACGGCGGCCATTTCAAAATCGCTCACTACGGTGATCTTCATCAATCAGATACGCATGAAGCTCGGCGTGATGTTCGGCAATCCCGAGACGACCACCGGCGGCAACGCACTGAAGTTTTACTCCTCCGTCCGTCTGGACATCCGACGTATCGAGTCGATCAAAGAAGGGCAGGACGTGATGGGCAGCCGGGTTCGCGTGAAGGTGGTGAAGAACAAAATGGCCCCCCCGTTCCGCCAGGCAGAATTCGACATCATGTTTGCCGAGGGGATTTCCAAGACCGGCGAGTTGGTAGATCTGGGCGTCGACAAGAAGCTCATCGATAAGTCAGGGGCCTGGTATTCCTATAAGGGAGAGCGAATCGGGCAGGGACGTGATGCCGTTCGGGAGTTTTTGAAGGCCAATGCCTCCACCGCACGCGAGATCGAAGCGCGCATTCGAGAAGCTGCCGGTGTGCCGGCTCGTGCTGAGAAGAAATCGGAACCGAAAGAACCGAAAGAAGTAAAGGAAGAGAAGCCTGTCGGACGAAGCGAGGAAAAACGGGCGCACCGATCGCAGTAGGAACGTGAAGGCACGTGCGCGCACAACCTTGTCGAGTCCGGATGATGCCTTCCGACTTGCCATTCGATTTTTAGCACATCGAGATCGGACGACGGTGCAAGTCGAACAGTTTCTCACCTCACGAGGTGTGTCGTCTCTCCGGGCCAAGCAAGCAATTCGCCGCCTATCTGAGCTCCGCTATCTTGATGATGCGGCCTTTGCCCGGCGATATGCTGAGAAGCGGTTGGCGTCTCGGCCAGTGGGTCTGGAACGGTTGAAGGCAGAATTGCAGGCGAAGGGAATTGCCGATCGTCTGGCCGACCAGGTCGTCGCCGATGCCTTCCGAACAGTGAATGAAGATACATTGGCTCATCGCGTCCTAAAAGCGGCACAACGGCGCGGCCGCCGGTTGACACCGACTCAAGCAGGGCGTCTTCTCCATCAACGAGGTTTCGCTGAAGAGACGATCGACCATATAATGATGATGTTCGGAGCGAACGAGGAATCTGTCCATGACGAATAGTGCGAGTGACCTACGGCAGGCGTTTATCCGGTATTTTGAGCAGCAGGGCCACCAGGCCGTTCCCAGCTCTGCGCTCATTCCGCAGGCTGATCCGACCTTGCTGTTCACCAATGCCGGCATGAATCAGTTCAAGCGGGTGTTCCTTGGTGAAGAAACGCGCGCGTACAAGCGAGCCGTGAGCGTGCAAAAGTGTCTGCGGGCCGGCGGCAAGCACAACGATCTTGAAAATGTCGGCTACACGAGACGGCACCACACGTTTTTCGAGATGCTCGGAAACTTCTCGTTCGGCGATTATTTCAAGGAGGAGGCGATCCGATTCGGATGGGAGTTTTTGACCGACACCGTCGGGTTGTCGAAGGACCGACTGTGGGTGACGGTATTCCGAGAGGATGATGAGGCGGGTGAGCTCTGGAAGAAGATCGGAGTACCGGCGTCCCGTATCGTGCGTTGTGACGAGAAAGACAACTTCTGGCAGATGGCGGACACCGGTCCCTGCGGACCGTGCTCCGAAATCCATTTTGATCAAGGGGCGGTGGTCCCGGGAGATGATCGGCCGAACGGGGACGGTGATCGAGTCATCGAAATCTGGAACCTCGTCTTCATGCAGTACAACAGGGATGCCGCCGGCACTCTCCATCCCTTGCCGAAACCGAGTATCGATACGGGGATGGGGCTCGAACGACTGGTGGCAGTCGCACAGGGGGTTTTGAGTAATTATGACAGCGATCTGTTCATACCGCTCTTGACTGCCATCGCGAACCGCGCCGGAATGACGTATGGCGATAACGACCAGTCGGATCGGTCCATGCGAGTCGTGGCCGACCATTTGCGGGCCATCACCTTCCTGATGACCGATGGGGTGTTGCCATCCAATGAAGGACGAGGGTATGTGCTGCGGCGAATCTTGCGCCGTGCTGCGCGTCATGGACGACTGCTCGGGATTGTTGAGCCATTCTTGTACGAGTTGACGGCATCGGTGGGTGAGCAAATGGGTAAGGCCTATTCCGAGGTCACCCGTGCGGCAGGCACGATTGCCGAAGCCACGCGCGGCGAAGAAGAACGGTTCATCGCGACACTGGATCAAGGATTGCCGATTCTCAACGATATGATTGGAAAGACCAGAACGGCCGGAGGCACAATCCTGGCAGGTGGTGACGTCTTCAAGCTCTACGATACGTACGGGTTTCCGATGGATCTCATCACCGAAGCCTGCCGTGAGCAGGGAATGACCGTCGATGAGCCTGGATTTGATGCCGCGATTGAAACACAGCGCACGCGCGCGCGCAAGACCGGCGGGTTTGAGCAAGTTACCGCTCGTCCGGCGGTGGCCGAGCTGGCAACGCGCGTAGGAAGCACGCAATTTCTCGGGTATGATCGGCTGGAGAGTGAGAGCGTGCTGCGTGCCATTCTCAAAGGTGAGCAGTTGGTCAAGGAGGCATCCGAGGGAGACGAAGTGGAGCTCGCGTTGGATGCGACGCCTTTTTATGCCGAAGGCGGTGGGCAAGTTGGAGATCGTGGGACGTTACTGGGCCCGGAAGGGTTGGTGGAGATTACCGATACGACGAGGCCGGCGGCGACGCTGATCTTGCACAAAGGCATTGTTCAGAAGGGGAAGATCCGAGAGGGCGAGTCACTGCGTCTAGCTGTCGATGCCTCAACCAGACAGGATGCGGCACGGAATCACACGGCGACACACTTGGTCCATGCGGCTTTGCGCGATCTGCTCGGTCCACATGTCAAACAATATGGCTCTCAGGTGGGACCCAACCGACTTCGGTTCGACTTCGCCCATTTTCGCCCGCTCTCGTCTCGTGATATCGACGATGTCGAATCGACGGTGAATGAAGAGATCAGGAAAAACAAGGCCGTGTGTGCTGAAGTCATGAGCATCCAAGATGCCGTCGCGAACGGCGCCTTGGCATTCTTTGGCGACAAGTATGGAGAGCAGGTGCGGGTGGTCAGCGTCGAATCATTCAGCAAGGAACTTTGCGGTGGCACCCACGTCGGGCGGACAGGGGACATCGGGCTGTTCCGCATCGTGTCGGAGGGAGGTGTCGCCGCTGGTGTACGCCGGATCGAGGCTCAAACCGGTGGTGGGGCCTATACGCTGATGAAGAAGCTTGAAGCTGACGTCCGTGAACTATCGGACGTGTTGAAGGTGAGCCAATCAGAATTGGCGGCCAAGACTCGCAAATTGATGGGTCAACTCAAGGACAAGGAACGGGAGTTAGAAGAGCTCAAACTCAAGATGGCTGGTGGTTCTGCCGCCGCGTCGACCGCCAAAACCGTTGCCGGGGTTTCCGTACATGTGCAGCGGACGGACGGGCTCGATGTCAATGGCATGCGGGCGCTGGCGGATCAATTGCGGGATAAGCTGAAGAGCGGCGTGATTGCGCTGGGAGCAGCCTTGGGGGATGAGAAGGTTTCATTGTTGGTCGTGGTGACGAAAGACCTGATCGGGAGGCTTAAGGCAGGCGACGTGATCAAAGCAATGGCAGCTGAAGTCGGAGGCAGCGGCGGGGGTCGACCTGAAATGGCCCAGGCTGGAGGCAAGGATCCAGCCAAGCTTGATGCGGCGTTGGAAAAAGTCTTTGGCTTGGTCGAAAAGGCTTTGCAGCGGTAAAATCATGCCTGGTCGCATTCTCGCGCTCGATTACGGCACAAAACGAATCGGCGTCGCACTCAGCGACGAGTTGAAATGGACAGCGCAACCGCTTGAGACCTTCGAACGGCGGGTACTGGATCGAGATATTGCACACATTGCGTCGTTGGTGACGGCTCACGAGGTAGAGCGTGTCGTCTTGGGCTTCCCGCTCCAGCTAGATGGCCGTGAAGGGCCTGCCGTTCAGGCCATGCGTGAGTTTGCTGAGAAACTGGAAGCGGGGATCTCCGTCCCGATCGTCTTGTGGGACGAACGGATGACGACGAAGGCTGCGGAGGATCTTCTGATCGCGGCCGACGTCAGCCGGAAAAAACGCAAGGGTGTGGTCGATCGAGTCGCAGCGGCGATACTCTTACAGAGCTACCTTGCGGCACAGGCGTCTTCGTCAACGGCCGACCAAACGACCGACGTTGTGGACGGGATCGAGCCGCCGTGGGTGACAGAAGGTGCAGGCAACCAATCGTATGACGCTACGCGTACTTCTGACCGGAATCATCGCCGTCGTCGCGCTCGCCGCAACGGTCGGCTATCAGATGATGCGATGGGCTGAAGGGCCCGTCCTATCCGAGTCCGATCACGCCGTCAACAAAATCGTCGTGATCGCGGAAGGGGCGACGTTCCTCCAAGTGGCGGCCTTACTTGAACGTGAGGAGCTGATCCGAAGTCGATCCGCGTTTGTGAGGCTGGGAAAGTCACAAGAAGCGGATCGCAAGATTCAACCGGGGGAATACGAACTCAATGGTGCAATGCCTCCGACCGACATTCTTTCCAAACTGCTCACCGGTCGAGTGCTTCTTCACACGGTCACTCTTCCCGAAGGGTATACCGTGAATCAAATCGCCGATGTTCTGGAAGAACGGCAGATTACGAGCCGAGCAGAGGTGCTGAGGCTGGCTTCAGATAAGGCCTTCATAAAGACGCTTGGAATAGCTGCAGAAAGCGTTGAGGGATACCTGTTTCCCGATACCTATCGCTTTGCCCGGGGCACACCCGCCAAGGATGTCATGAGAACGATGGTAGAACAGCTCGAACGTGTCATGACCCAGGAATGGCAGGCGAGAGCAAAAGATATGAACCTGACGGTCCATCAAGTCCTGACGCTGGCCTCGGTGATTGAAAAAGAAACCGGATCGGGGGATGAACGGCCTCACATTTCCTCCGTGTTCCACAATCGATTAAAGAAACGGATTCCCCTGCAGAGTGATCCAACGGTGATCTACGCTCTGCCGAATTTCGACGGCAACCTTCGCAAAAAAGATCTTTCCCATGCCAGCCCCTATAACACCTATCGATGGGCCGGCTTACCTCCTGGTCCGATTGCGAGTCCTGGGGCTGAGTCGATTCGTGCTGCCCTGTATCCTGCGACGTCAAAATACCTCTACTTTGTATCCAGAAACGATGGCACGCATCACTTTTCTTCCACCCTGATGGAACATAATCGGGCCGTCGAAAAGTACCAGAAGCGTCCATTCAAAAGGGGGCCTCAGTCGCAAACCTCGGTGAGGCCAACGACTCACGATCTGGCCTTTGTCAAAGGAGTATCGTAACGGATGTCTCGATGGAATCTGCCTGACCTGCTTGACCATACTGTGTTGAGGCCGGATGCGACGAAAGATGACGTGCTCCGGTTGTGCCAGGAGGCAAGAGACAACAAGTTCACCGTCGTGTTTGTCCCGCCATGCTATATCGATGAGGCTGTTGAAGCTGTGGCGGATACGGCCATTCACGTCGGCATTCCGATTGGGTTTCCTTTGGGTGGACACACGACGAAGACGAAGGTGGCTGAAGCGGTTGAAGCCGTGGCCCGCGGCGCACGGGTCTTGGACATGGTGCTCAACCTCAGCCGCCTGAAATCAGGAGATCATACCGTGGTCCGATCCGACATTGCTGAGGTCGTCAAGGCGACACCGGGGGTTGAGCACAAAGTCATTCTTGAGACCTGCTATCTGACGCAGGAGGAGAAGCGGACCGCTTGTCATCTGGTGGTGGAAGCCGGAGCGGAGTACGTGAAGACTTCGACAGGTTTCGGTCCAGCGGGTGCCACAGTTGAAGATGTGCGCTTGATGAAGGACATTGTTGCAGGGCGGGTAAAGGTGAAAGCGTCAGGCGGCATCCGTGATTGGAGGACGACCTTGGCAATGCTGGAAGCGGGAGCTGACCGAATCGGCACCAGCGCCAGCCTCAAGATCCTTCATGAATGGCGCGTGGCATAACCCGAGCATGGATCATCTCATGACGCGGTAATCCTCTTCTCTAGGTCCTCTCGGATCTCCTTGTCGGTCCCATACGTCTCTACTCCCATCCACCTCGAATTGGGTAGAGTGTATCTATGATCAATCGAATCATTCTTCTCGTCATCGACGGGTTTGGAATTGGTGCCTTGCCGGATGGCGGTGACTACGGCGATACGGACGCCAACACCCTCGAGCATTTGGCTGAGGCGGTCGATGGATTGACTTTACCCAATTTCGAGATGCTTGGGCTTGGCCATGTCGCGTCGGTCAAAGGCGTGCGCAGGATGGGGCAACCGAGCGGCAACTTCGGACGCCTCGCGTTCGCCTCGCCTGGCAAAGATTCCATTGTGGGGTACTGGGAAATCGCCGGAGTGATCCAGCGCGATATCCCTTCAGTCTGCAACACCGGCGTTCCATCCAAGATCGTCGACCTCGTTGAACAGATCTTAGGACGGAAATCGATCGGAAAGAGCATCGCCTCGATGGGAGTAATGCTCCGTCGATATGGCGCGGAACATATGGCTACCGGGGGGCCGATCCTTTGGACCGATGGGGGAAATACCTGTTGTTTAGCCATGCATGAATCAATCATGGCACCATCGGAATTTCATCAGCGCGGTCGAGATATTCGAAAATCGGCGAAAGATGCAGGCCTTTTTGTCCGTGTCGTCGCTCAGCCGGTCACCGGTGGACAGGACGCACTTCGCCCACAGGTCGGACGAAAAGACTTTGTGGTGGAACCTCTGGGTGTGACGATGTTGGACGTCTTGAGCCGATCTGGACAGCTCACGATGGGCGTGGGAAAAGTCTACGACCTGTTCAGCGGCCGAGGATTCACGAAAGCGTTTCCGGTTGCCTCGGGGATGGCAGCGTTTGATGAGGTAATGGTCATGCTGGGCAAGATGCCGAGGGGCCTTGTCTGCGCCAGCCTGGATCTGCTATCTGAGGATGCTGCCGAAGCGGCCACGGCCGTGCAAGAGTTTGATCGTCGTCTCCCGGAACTATTCGAGAAACTGCGACTTGGTGATATGGTGATCGTAACGGGAGATCATGGGAGGGATTTCTCCTTACCTGGACGGACGTCCACACGAGAGTATGTTCCCGTCTTCGTCATCGGGCCGAAGCTCGCGCAAGGGGTGGACTTGGGAAGCAGACCGACCGCCGCTGATGTAGGGCAGACGATCGTGGAAGCCCTTCGGGCTGAGCGACTCCTGGTCGGTGATAGCTTTCTTGATGCGCTCAGGCCCGGGTAACAAAGAAGGAAAACGAAGAAATCATGTCCGTTGAACAACGTCTCAAAGAGCTAAAGCTTGACTTGCCGGTTCCTCCGAAGCCAGTAGCGAACTACGTTCCTGTGGTCCAAGTCGGCGATCTCCTTTTCCTGTCCGGAGTGCTGCCGTCACGTGATGGACAGCTGATCATGACCGGCAAACTCGGGCAAGGCCTCTCTATCGAGCAAGGGGTGGAAGCGGCGCGAGTGGCGGTCTTGAACGGCTTGAGTATTATTCGGAGCGTCACCGGATCGCTTGATCGGGTGAAACAGATCGTCAAGATGGTCGGCTATGTTGCATCCGGTCAGGGGTTTACCGAGCAACCTCAGATCCTCAATGGGGCCTCGGATTTGCTCATAGCACTCTTCGGGGAGGCAGGGCGACACGCCCGTGTTGCCGTCGGTGCCGCCGAATTACCACGCCTCGCTCCAGTGGAGATCGAGCTGATTGTCCAGATCACGTCTTAGCCTGCCTTGACTCCACAAAAATTCGCTTGTTAAAGTCGAGCAGATCTCGAGTGAGAATTACGCTGAGTCTTTGACGTTTCTCGATAGGATCTTTATGCACCGAATGTCGATCATTGCCCGGTTGCTGACGTACACGTTGTTCATTGTGTGTGGATGGAGCGATTCACTGACTTATGCCAAGCAAGCTGCCATTGCGCTCTCTTCCACTGCCGTCACTCCAGGGGCGACGTTGACGTTGAGTGGGGCAGGGTTTGGGGATTTTCAGTCGACGCAGTTCAATCGAGTGACCGTCAATAAAGTCCCGGCGTTGGTGCAACGATGGGAATCGGAGGCCATTGAAATCAAAGTTCCTTTCAAGGCGACGAGCGGTTTCGTTGAGGTGTTGATCGGGAAGAAGAATCTGCTCGCTGGACATGTGGCGATCGTGACTCCGCACATTGAGAGCATTTCACCGGCCGAAGGTGAACGAGGCGGAACGTTACAGATTGTGGGTCGTCATTTCGGCATGTCTGCGGGAGCCAGAGACCCCAATACGATGTTCGGTGTGAATGATGTCATGGTGGGTGGCGTCAAGGTCCGTCCCCGTCGTTGGAAGGATGATAAAATCGAGCTAGTCATTCCTCCGAATGCCACGAGCGGCGAGGTGGTGGTTCGCCTTGCGTCATCTGATCCCCTGCCGAATGGGTCCTGTTGCTCGCCTGTTGAATACCGTGTCAGTAACCCTGTCCCGCTGAAACTGATTTCCTCTGTGCGTGTGGATCCGCTAAGTGGCCCTGTCGGCACGAAGGTGGTCTTGTTCGGTCAGGGATTCGGCTCGGTCAAAGAATCTGTAGATGACGCGGTCTTGATCGGTGGACGACCGACCACGATCGCCCAGTGGAAGGATGATGTCATCGTGGTGCATGTTCCGCTGGATGCCGAGTCCGGTCCGGTTGTGCTCCGATATCAGGGACGGGAGCGGGTCGTTGGTGAGTTTACGGTCCAAGTGCCGCGGGCTGTTTCTCTGACTCCAGCCAGTGCTCCCATCGGGACGCTGCTCCGCATCAATGGGGCACACTTTGGGTTTTACTCGGAAAGTGGATCCACGCCGTTCAATTTTACGGATTTCAATACAGGTGCAAATCGAGTCGAGATCGGTGGAGTGCCGGCCATCGTGTACCGATGGAACGACGACCGTATCGACGTCTGGGTGCCGTTTAGTGCAAAAAGCGGGAAGGTCGTCATTTACCGAAGCGCCAACAGACCGAACGTAGCCGGACTCTGTTGTGCCGAGCAGGGCACGGTCGCCGTCGAAGCCGGGAACTTTACGGTTGTGACGCCGGTCATTGAATCGTATGACCCGAAGTCGGCCGGATTGGACGCCACCGTCACCATAAAGGGAAGCGGATTTGGGACGTTTCTCAAGACGGCCGAACATGCCGATATTGGATTGAATCAGAAGGCCTATAAACGGCGAACCGATCTCGAAATTAACGAACCTGATGTAACCGACACCGTCGTGTCGAATGTCTCGCGGACGGAAGTGCTCTTTAACGGTTCTGCCGCGTTAATCCAGTCATGGACCGATCGCGAGATTGTGGTCAAAGTGCCGCACCGTAACCTCTATGGAATCGGAAAGAAGGGAGCGTTCTTTGATGACCTTGCGACCGGTCCTCTCGTCGTACGCCGAGGGTCATGGGACCTGCTTCCGGACGGTACCTGCTGCTCGGCGAAGAAATGGCTGACGCGTACAGCTGGACAGTTCACCATCGAAGCCAAGGGACTTCCCGACGATGGGTACTGGACGAATAACCGACCGGACGCGAATACCAATCAATAATGGCACTTCAGTTTCTTTTTGGCCCTCCTCTCATTCATAGCGCGCGTGTGACACTCTGTCTCATCACGCTGTGGTTCCCTCGCATAGCGAGCAGCGCAGACTCTCCTCTCTCCATTCACACACAGGTCAGCACCATAAATGCTACGTTGCTGAACATCCAGTTTCAGTCGGTCCAAAATGGTTGGGCTGTAGGATCCGGCGGGACAATTTTGCGGACTATCGACGGTGGAAAGAAATGGAAGCGGATGACAAGCGGCACGTCCTCCCTCTTAACCTCCGTGTTTTTCGTCGACCCATTGAACGGATGGGTGGTTGGGGCTGCGGGCCTCCTGAAGCACACAACCGATGGGGGAAATTCATGGTCCTCACAATCCTTCGATGCGCAGCAACCGCTGTACGGCGTTTATTTTACTTCTCCAACGGTTGGATGGGTGGTTGGAGGAAGCGGTATCATTTTTCATACGACCGATGGAGGTGACAACTGGGTGGAGCAGGCCAGCGGCACAACGGCTGCGCTCTATGCTGTGCACTTTCGCAGCGACCGGACCGGGACGGTTGTCGGCGCACTGGGGACTGTCCTGTCGACCGACGACGGAGGGATCACGTGGACGCCACAAGAAACACAGCATGCCGTGACCCTGTTTGATGTTGTTTTTACCGATTCCAGAACCGGCTGGGCAGTGGGTAATGCGGGAGCACTCTTTCAGACGATAGACGGCGGAGCTACGTGGGTTGATCATACCTTACCCTGTGGAAAGACGTGTACGAGGCTCACCGATCTATTGAAAGTTCGCTTCACCAGCCCGCGAGAAGGCTGGATCGTCGGGGAGCGGGGCATGTTGTATCGGACGACCGATGCCGGCCTCACCTGGAGTGAGGGGAAATCCATCACACCAAATTCCTTATTTGGGCTCAGTTTCCCTGATGCCACGGCTGGATGGGCGAGCGGCGAGAATGGGACCATTGTCCAGCTGCAACCCACCCGCTAACGCCTGAATTCGTCTGAGCTACATCTAGTTGCGGCTCTTGACTGGGCGACCCTATTTCGACATTCTTCGTTGGGAAAAGTTCATGACCAACGATGTGATGAGTGTTTTGGTGACGGGAAAAGGACACCTTCGAATCATCGTTCATAGACTGTAGAAGCGCTCGTAGATCGTTCTAATCCCTTCCTCTGGGCTGAGCAATCAGGAATGTGCTCGCACCGCCTCCTTCTAAAAATGGCATGAGTCTGTAGTATCAGAGAACCACAAGCGGAGAAGAACTAGAGAACGCACTAGTCCTGATGAGCAGACTGCTTGGGGATCGTGTTGAAATTTATGCATGTAGGTCGCGTACAGAGAGACAGGTTCGGGTCGATGGGAAAACGAGGGAGGTGTACGTATCTATCCGAGCTCCCCGAGGCGTGATTGGAGAATGCTGATAGTAGCTATGGCGGCTGTTTCGGATCTCAAGATGTGTTGACCAAGCGTGATCGTTTCGACTCCTGCCAGCTGCGCGACCTCTTTTTCCTCCTTGCTCCAGCCGCCCTCCGGTCCGATCAAGGCCAGCACGGATGTGTCCGTGCCTTGCGGTAGGCGAATCGTTTGAAGGCTCTTTCCCTCCTCGCGTTCGGCGAGCATGAGGATCGTGGTGCCGGTCCCATGGGTGGCTAAGAGTTCAGAGAGGGATCGTGGCTTGGCAACCTTCGGCACGTGCCATTGTTCCGACTGTTGGGCGGCTTCTAACGCAATGCGTTGCCAACGGGTGACTTGGTGGTCCACGCGATCAGATTTCAGTTGTATGACACTGTGCCGGCTTGTAATCGGTATGATCTGGCTGACGCCGAGTTCGGTGACTTTTTGAATGACCCAGTCCATCTTTTCGCCCTTGAGCAGCGATTCGCCGAGGATCAAACGGGGAGTGCGGCGTGCTGGTTCCTGGATTGTCTCGACAATACGCGCGGTCATGGCTCCTTTCGAAACATCGGTGATCTCGGCCCGGAATCTTGTCCCTTCTCCATTCCCGAACCAAACGGCGTCGCCCTTCGTGACGCGTAGACTGCCTCGGAGGTGAGTCAGCAGATCACCGATAATAGATATGGTTGGCGGTGCGATGCACGCTTGGGGTACGAAAAATATAGGCATGTGGACGATAGGGAACAGAGAGAGGAAGGTTACTCGAAGAAGGTCTTCATCTTGTCGAAGAAGCCGTCGCCGTTGGTTTCCATCGTCATGCCACTTTCCTTGGCATACTCTATCAGCAACTCTTTTTGTCGGGCTGTCAATTTGGTGGGAATTTGGACCTTGATCGTGTAAATCTGGTCGCCGGTTCCGCCTCCCTTCAGGCTGGGAATTCCCAGCCCTTTAATGCGGAGGACCTTGTCATGTTGGGTGCCGGGAGGTACTTTAATGACGGTATTTCCTTTGAGAGTCGGGACTTCGACCTTCCCACCGAGCACAGCCGTCACGAGATTGACCGGAACATCGCAGGAGATATCGAGACCTTTTCGCTGAAAGATCGAATGAGGTTTGACGGTAATGGCCACATAGAGATCGCCGGCGGGTCCATTGTTTTGACCATGCTCGCCTTCGTTCGAAAGACGAAGGCGCATACCGGTTTCGATGCCGGCGGGAATATGCACAGCGATCGTGCGCTCCCTGTAGACTCGTTGGCGGCCCTGGCAAGTGGTACAAGGGTCTGTCACGATACGGCCAGTCCCTTCACATTGTCCACATGGTCGGCTGACGCTGAAGAACCCTTGTTGAAACCGAAGTTGCCCGGCGCCTTTGCAACTGGCGCAGGCTTTGATCGCCGCGGCTGACTTGGCTCCGGTGCCCTTGCAGTCCATGCACACTTCCCAGCGAGGAATCTTCAGTTTGGCTTCTTTCCCATAGACGGCTTCTTCAAATGTGATTTCGAGATTGTATTGGAGGTCGTTTCCACGCTCGGCCCGACTGCCACCGCCGCCACCACGGGTTTGGGTGAAAAAGTCTTCAAAAATGTCGTTAAAGACGTCCCCAAACCCGCCTCGACCAAAGTCGAATCCGTCAAAGCCCCCCGCTCCTTGTTGCGCACCGGCATGACCGAACATGTCATACCGCTTTCGCTTGTCTTGATCGCTCAGTGTTTCGTAGGCTTCGTTGATCTCTTTGAACTTTTCTTCAGAGGTCTTTTTCTGATGGTCACCGGTTTGGAGGTCCGGATGGTGTAGGCGGGCCAGTTTTCGGTAGGCCTTCTTCAGATCGTCGTCAGAAGCATTCCGATCGACACCGAGAATATCATAGTAATCGCGTTTTGACACAGAAGCCATTGAGTCTGTAAAGGTTGGGAAGACCGAGCTCCGACTTATATTGGAACTCGGTCTGTCTAAGTCGCTATTCTAGGCTATTTTTTATCTTTGTCTACTTCTTCAAATTCTGCGTCTACGACTTTTTCGTCGGTTTTCGCCTCATCGGATCCGGCTCCGGCATCAGCCGTTGCACCGGGCTGTGGACCTGCGGATGTGGCGGCCTTCTTATACATCTCTTCGGCCAATTTATGCGAAGCGGTCATGAGTGTCTGTGTTGCGGATTCGATTGCTTCGGCGTCGGTGCCCTCCAAGGCCTTCTTGACCGCGGCCACGGCATCCTGAATTTTTGTCTTTTCATCATCAGAGACTTTATCCCCATATTCGGTGAGATTTTTCTCCGTTTGATAGACTAGATTATCGGCTTGGTTCTTCGCTTCCGCGAGCTTCCGGCGTTTCTTGTCGTCTTCTGTGTGGGACTGCGCATCCCGAACAAGCTTTTCCACCTCATCTTTGCTCAACCCACTGGAAGCCGTAATCTTGATGGATTGCTCTTTCTGCGTCGCCAGATCCTTGGCCGATACGTGTACGATCCCATTGGCATCAATATCGAAGGTGACTTCGATCTGAGGCATACCACGAGGCGCCGGTGGAATGCCGACTAAATCGAACTGTCCGAGCAGTTTGTTGTCATTGGCCATTTCCCGTTCACCCTGGAAGACTCGAATGGTCACGGCCGTTTGGTTATCGGCTGCCGTCGAAAACACCTGACTCTTCTTCGTGGGAACCGTTGTGTTCCGCTCGATCAGTTTTGTGAATACCCCACCCAAGGTTTCGATGCCCAAGGACAATGGTGTGACATCGAGGAGGAGGACATCCTTCACCTCTCCTTTGAGCACTCCGCCTTGGATGCCGGCTCCAATGGCGACGACCTCGTCGGGGTTGACTCCACGATGCGGTTCTTTCCCGAAGAATTCCTTGACGACTTGGATCACCTTCGGCATGCGGGTCATGCCACCGACCAACACAATTTCTTGAATGTCTTTCGCCGTGACGTCCGCATCGGCAAGGGCCTTGCGGCATGGTTCGATGGTTCGCTGGATCAGGTCGTCTACCAGCTGCTCGAGCTTGGCCCGGGTCAGCTTAATGACCATATGTTTGGGGCCGCTGGCGTCGGCGGTGATGAACGGCAGATTGATCTCCGTCTCTTGAGCCGAGGAGAGTTCGATCTTGGCACGCTCAGCCGATTCTTTAAGCCGTTGAAGGGCCATCCGATCTTTCCGTAGATCGATGCCTTGGTCTTTTTTGAATTCATCGACCAGCCAATCCATCACACGCAAATCAAAGTCATCTCCCCCGAGGTACGTATCACCGTTGGTCGACTTCACCTCAAAGACGCCTTCGCCGATCTCCAGGACGGAGATGTCGAACGTGCCGCCGCCCAAGTCGTACACAGCGATCCGCTCATCCTTCTTCTTGTCCAAGCCGTAGGCGAGGGAGGCTGCGGTTGGTTCGTTGATGATCCGGAGCACGTTCAGACCGGCGATCTGTCCGGCGTCTTTTGTCGCTTGACGCTGGCTGTCGTCGAAATAAGCGGGGACCGTGACAACGGCCTCTGTGACCTTCTCGCCGAGATAGTCTTCCGCCGTTTGCCGCATTTTCTGGAGGATCATAGCCGAGATCTCAGGCGGACTATAGCGTTTACCGCGCAACTCAACGTGCGCATCGCCGTTATCAGCTTCAACCACTTTGTAGGGAAGTCGCTTCAGGGCTTCTTGAACTTCACGGGCCTTGAATTTGCGTCCCATCAACCGCTTGACCGAGAAAATCGTGTTTTCGGGGTTGGTGATCGCTTGCCGTTTGGCGATTTGACCGACCAATCGTTCGCTTTTATCAGTAATCGCAACGACGGAAGGAGTGGTTCGGCTCCCTTCGGCATTGGCGATCACGACGGGGTCTCCGCCGCTCATGATCGCCACACAAGAATTGGTAGTCCCAAGATCGATCCCGATGACTTTACCCATTGGTGAACTCCTTCCTTCTCCAGAACGACGACGGCCTACGCTCAGTTCGTCGTTGCATCATGTTCGTTGGCTTGAGCCGGGCCCGACGATACGCTGACCATTGCAGCCCGTAAAATTCTGTCATGCAGGCGGTAGCCTTTTTGAAACTCATCCAAGACCTTATTGGCCGGTACGTCGTCGGAAGGTCCGTACGAAACGGCTTGGTGGGCGCTTGGATCAAAGTCCTGACCGGCGGTGTCGATCGCCTGTACGCCAAACTTCGCAAGAGCGCCGGACAGTTGCTTGAGGGTAAGCTCTACCCCCTGAACGAGCGCAGAATCACCGGCTTCATTGGTTCGAGCCGCCTTGATCGCACGTTCCATGTTATCGACAACGGGTAGAAGCTCTTTGAGAAGCTGTTCATTTCCAAATCGAATCTGATCGCGCTGGTCGCGTTGACTCAGCCGTTTGTAGTTATCAAACTCCGCAGCCAACCGCAGGTATTTGTTGTTGAGCGAGTGATAGTCCTCTGCCTTGACGGTAGGCTCCTCCTCAACAGACACGTGAGACGCGTTTCCCGCCTCAGTTTTTGGAGAAGAGTCTTCTAAGCTATCGATTGTATTGGCGTCTTTATTTTCTTCGTCTTGTGGTTTGTTCATCATAACACCTATACAGCGGGTGAGATATCCATGACCTACGCGAAGTCAACCTGTGAGGGGAAAATAAAATGCTTCAAAGGGTGAAAAATTAGACTAACGGAGGGATGTCCGTACCACGGGCGCGGCGATGGAGAAGTTCGAGCCCCTCCAGGGTCAAAAATGGTTCGATATGTTGGATCGATCTCGCCTCAGGTGCAATCACTGAAGCCAACCCCCCTGTGGCGATGACATAGGAGCCGTGTCCCATTTCCAATTCCATGCGTTGGATGAGGGCATCGACGAGACCCGCATAGCCAAACACAAGTCCCGCCTGAATACTACTAGCCGTATCGATTCCAATGACGGTCTTGGGTCGGCTGAGTTCAACTTTGCTTAATTTTGCAGCTCGGGCAAATAATGCATCTGCCGAAATCGCCAAGCCTGGGGCGATGACGCCTCCCAGATACTCACCGCCTCGGGTCACTGCGCAAAATGTGGTCGCGGTCCCAAAATCAACAATGATGAGATCGCGCCGAAATTTGTGATAGGCCGCCGCAGCGTTCACGATGCGATCGCTCCCGATTTCCCTGGGATTCAAGTATTTGAGTGTCAGCCCGGTGTCCGACTCAGATGAGACGATGATCGGGGTGCGATGAAAGGACCGTTCGATCATCGACTCGAACGTTTCGGTGAGGGCCGGAACGACGCTTGAAATAATCGCTCCCGTGATGCGTTCGGGGAGCTGGCCGTCTCTGGCGATGATGCTGAGACAGAGCACTCCGTACTCATCAGCTGTGGCCTTTGGATCGCTGGCCAGCCGCCAATGGGTGAGAAGACGAGCCCCATCGAAAATTCCAGCAACGATATTGGTGTTCCCGATGTCGACCGCAAGCAGCATAGGTGCATTGTACTCGGGGTAGGGCTGTTTCGCTACTCCCGTAGATGAATCACATCAGCGGCACGAACATCGAGCAATGGCATCTGGTGTGAGGAGGGTCGGACTGGCTTGGTTCGTATCTGCAACGCCCCATCGGCCGAGAGGCCTTCCGCAATCCCGGTGACCTGTTCATGACTCGTGAACTGGACTCGAACCTGACGACCGAGTGTGGCACAACGAGCCATGTAGGCTTGTCGCAAGCGAGGTGATCCGTGAGACTGCAATTCGACCAGACACTGTTCAAGTTCCAGCAGTAATTGGGCGACCAGGCGATTGCGGTCAATCGGTTGCTGTGACGTTTCGGCCAATGATGCCGCAAGTGGAAGCAGGTCCTCCGGAAAATCCTCCCGTGCCACATTCACGTTGAGCCCAATGCCGATGATGATAGCCGGGTCCGTCGGCGTCTGGAACAGACTTTCACAGAGAATCCCGCCGACTTTTCGCTGGAGTAAGAGGAGATCATTGGGCCACTTGAGGGCCAGCGAGACCGAGGTAACCTGTTGAACGGCTTCAATGGTGGCCAGTGCACTGACGAGGGGGGTCCAGGATAGCCACTGCGCAAGGGAGGTCTTGCGTCCCATCCTGCGGATAATCACGGAACAATAGAGGTTCAGCCCAGGTGGTGAGAACCAAGGCCGCCCATGTCGACCGTATCCACCGGACTGGTGTTCGGCAAGGACCACTGTGCCATGAGTCGCTCCGTTCTGCGCGAGCCTGAAGGCTTCCCTATTCGTCGAGGGGAGATCTTGGTACAGGTAGAAGGGGTGACCAAGTGACGTGGTTGCGAGGGTGGTGCGAATCTCATCGATATTGAGAGGAAGAGAGGAAGACATGTGTTAGGAGCGTCGACTGCGCGGGCGCTGAGCACGAGAAAGAATCAGACTGACGGCTACCGCTGGAGCCGAATGGGTGAGTGCTCCGATTGAAATCCGATCGGCGCCGGCTGCAGCCATGGCTCTGACGTTCTTGAGCGTAATCCCGCCTGACACCTCGACCCGTGCTCGGTTCTTGATGATGCCGACGGCACGTTTGACCATGTTCGGCGTCATATTGTCTAACAGGATAATATCTGGTTTTCCTGCCAACGCCTGATGTACCTCGGTGAGCGACTCAACCTCGACAATGATCGGAAGGCGAGTGGGTCGATGTGTGCCCGCTAAACGACAAGCTTTTCAATCGGACGCCGTTCTGTCTTCAGAAGAGCTAGGTGGTTGTCCTTGATGAGAATGCCGTCGCTCAGTGATCGGCGGTGATTGGTCCCTCCGCCGAGTGAGACGGCCCATTTCTGAAGCGCGCGCCAACCAGGGAGGGTTTTTCTGGTATCGAGAATGCTGACAGGATAACCACGCACGGCCCGGCAGAATTGGTCGGTCAATGTGGCGATCCCTGACAGGTGTTGAAGAAAGTTCAACGCAACCCGCTCAGCTCGGAGAATCGCCCGACCATCACCCTCGATGTGTATGAGCGGCTGTCCATTCTTGGCACGGTCCCCGTCGCATTTGAACATCGTTAATCGAAGGGAAGCATCAACGAGCAAAAAGGTCTGAACCGCCGCCGCCATTCCTGCCACGATGACTGGTTGCTGTGCAATGATGGTGGCCTGGGCGGGGACCGAAGACGAAAAGAGGGCGGATGTTGTCGCATCTCCTTGTGCCAAGTCTTCTTCGAGCCCCAGGCGCACGACTCGGCGGATTTCTGCTGACGGAAGCTTCACGATTGATCGAGTCCCAGCATGGCGCGCAACTGCCGTTCACTGCTGATCAACATGCTGGCATCTTGCGCGAGCGAACGAAGGCGGTCTTGATGGTCGGTAATGACCTCAGGTGGAGCTTTGGAGACGAAGTCAGGATTGTTCAGCTTGCCACTGAGGCGCTGTGTTTCTCGCTCGACTTCGGAGATTTGCTTATCCAAACGATCGAGTGCTTTTTGCAGGTCTACCTCACCGGACACCTCGATTCCGACGGAGAGGCCGTCGGTGACCAACGTGAGGAGTTGGTGGGACGGCCACGTTGAATGGGCGATGTTCTTATACGTCCCTCGACTCAGATGAGCGGCATGGGGCATGACCTGGTCGAGGAGATTCTGTTTTGCCGCATCTTCATGAGATAGGTAGCACGTGATAGGTAGGCCAGGCGGATAATTCAGGAGAACACGACCCGTCCGCGCCAAGTTGACGGTTTGCTCAATGAACCTAAACAGCTGCTCGGCTTCGGATGAATCCCAGGATGGTTCTTCCAGAGGATACGATTGGATCACGATACTGTGGCCTTGATGCGGAAACGTCTGCCAGAGCTCTTCTGTGATGAAGGGCATGAATGGATGCAGCAGGCGCATGGTCGTTTCCATGGTTTCAATCAGCGTGGCCCTGGTTGCAGCTCCATCCGGGTGATCAGCAACCTGGAGGACCGGTTTGATGAGCTCCAGATACCAATCACAGAACTCATGCCAGATGAAATGGTAGAGGGTGTTTGAGGCTCGATCGAAGCGATATCCTTCCAATTCCGCCGTCACTCCCTTGATGGTCTGGTTCAGTCGACTGAGAATCCAACGATCTGGAATGGTCCGCTGAGAGACGGGGAGGGGCGACCGAGAGCCGTCGAGGTACATGTGAGCAAATCTCGCCGCATTCCAGATTTTATTGGCGAAGTTCCGATACCCTTCGATCCGTTCTTCCGCCAGCTTCACATCTCGACCAGGTGAGGCCATTGAGGCGAGTGTAAAACGGAGCGCATCGGTCCCAAACTCATTCATGACATGGAGCGGATCGATGACATTCCCCTTCGACTTGCTCATTTTCTTGCCTTCAGCATCACGGACCAGGGCGTGAATATACACATCGCGGAAGGGCACATCGCCCATGAATTTCAAGCCCATCATAATCATCCGGGCGACCCAAAAGAACAGAATGTCGAGTCCGGTCACCAGCACGGAGGTCGGGTAGTAGGTTTTAAGTTCCTGTGTCTGTTCCGGCCACCCTAATGTGGAGAATGGCCAGAGTGCGGATGAAAACCAGGTATCAAGGACATCGGGATCGCGATAGAGTTCGCTCCCGCCACACGAAGGGCATTGCAGGGGAATAGTTTTTGACACGATCGGGGAGGCGCCTTGCAAGATCGTGATTCGATCACCATCGCGGATGATCTGTTTGGCATTGCAAGTCAGGCAGTACCAGGCAGGAATCTGATGCCCCCACCAGATCTGGCGGGAAATACACCAGTCCTTGATGTCTCGCATCCAACCCAAGTAATTATTAGTCCAGCCCTCGGGAATGATTCGAATGCGCCCGTCCTCAACTGCCTTCATTGCAGGCTCTGCGAGTGGCTTGATGTTCACGAACCATTGCGGAGAGAGATAGGGCTCGACCACGGTCTTGCAGCGGTAACATTTTCCCACCGCCATCTTATGGTCTTCGACCTTCACAAGGAGTCCATGTTCTTTGAGGAGCTCTTCCACCTTGGGTCTAGCCTTAGACACGGGGAGTCGCTGGAGTAGATCGATGACGGCTCGCTCCACTTCCGCCTGCCTCATCTTTGTTCCGTCGAGCATGGCGTGATGGTCAAGGATCGCGAGCCGTGGCAGCCCATGCCGCTCGCCCGCTTCGTAGTCATTAAAATCATGGGCTGGAGTGATCTTGACCGCGCCGGTACCGAACTCGCGATCCACGAGCATCCCATCGCCCACGATCGGGATAGTGCGTGTCGTCAATGGGAGAAGAACGCGTTTGCCGATCCAGCGGTTATACCGCGGATCTTCCGGATGTACGGCTATGGCGGTGTCACCCAGCATCGTTTCTGGCCTGGTAGTGGCAACCAACAGATATTGTGACGGGTCTTCCTCAAGTGGGTACCGGATTGTGTAAAGTCTTCCTTTTACGTCTTCGTGCTCGACTTCAATATCCGAGAGCGCAGTCAGACAGCGTGGGCACCAATTGATGAGCCGTTCCCCCCTGTAGATCAATCCATCCTGATAGAGACGAACGAACACTTCTAGAACTGCCTTTGATAGTCCCTCGTCCATCGTGAAGCGGAGACGGTCCCAGTCGCAGGATTCACCCAACTGTTTCTGTTGGCTGACGATCGTATTGCCCGAGGTCGATTTCCACTGCCAAACTCGCTCAATAAACTGCTCGCGCCCGAGTGACTCGCGCGAGGCGCCTTCGGCCATCACGTGTTTCTCAACCACGTTTTGCGTCGCGATACCGGCATGATCTGTTCCCGGCAACCACAGGGTATTTCGACCCTGCATACGCCGCCACCGGATCAGGATGTCTTGTAGTGAATGGTTAAGAGCGTGCCCCACATGGAGAGATCCCGTGACATTGGGTGGGGGAATCACGATGCAGTAGGGTTGGCCTGGACGTTCCGGTGACGACTGAAAGTATCCACGAGCGATCCATTCTTGTGACCATCGCGCTTCGACAGTTTTAGGGTCGTAGGTTTTATCGAGATGAAAAGGCATCATCCTCCGTTGTTTGAAAAAACGGTCGGCATCTTACCATGTCTGTGTCGATCAGAAAATGGCAGGGTCCCAGCTTGTGACCTGAAGTAGCATATGCTATACAAACGCCCGAACGTCGGATCAACCGTCACACTACTGCAGGGAGGACCATGGCACGAGGTCGAGTGAAAGATAGAAAAACGAGGAAGAAACATCGGAAGAATGTGAAACGGGTGAAAGCCCTCGCCAAGGCTCGAAAAGGAAAACGAGGAAAGAAAAGTTAGGCTGCAGAGGGGTGTGATGTTTCTTCGGTCTCGATCAGGCGTTTGAGCTCCGCCTTGATCTGTCGCTCCGCGACATCGGGCACAATCCGCAGCACAGCCTGTTCAACACGGTCATTGGCAGTTGCCCGTATCAGCTCCTCCGCCAGTGTGGGCAATTGTTTTGAAACGGCCTGCTGAACTTCATCTTTGACTAACTGATCAATCGTTCCCATTTGTTCTCTGACGACGACCGGTAAGGAATGCTTGATTCCAGATTCCATCTGTTCCCGTACGAGTCGACTCATGCTCTCTCCGATCAGTGGGTTGGCGAGATCTGCCACTGTCTGCTGGATAAGCGGTTGGCAATGCGTGATCTCTTGCGCGATGAGAGAGGGTAAGGCCTGAGTGATCAACGGTTGAATGATTGAAGTCAGAGACTCTTGCGACAGGATACTCCCGAGTTGCTCCTGCAATTCCTTCGTGACGATCGGCCGGACATGCGTGCCCAGCTTTGCATCAATCATTTGCGGGAGCAGGTCGGCGAGACGCTGCTCACTCCGTTTGGTCATAGACTGCAGGAGCTGATCGAATAGACCCTTCATCGAGTCTTCCGGCCCTGCAGGAGGGGAAGCCGGTGGGATGATCGCTGCGGGACTCTGTTGCGCGTGCATCTCCTCCTGTCCCCCGCTGGGTATGACAGGATCGGTCGTGTCTTCAGAATCACTATCCGTCGAGGTCGATGTCGGAGGCCAGGCACGCCGCTTGAGAGCCTTCCCACTTGAAGCTCCCGCCGGATTATTCTGAAGAGACTTGAGTACCTCCAACAGATCTTCTGGCTGAAAGGGTTTTTTTAAAAAGGCCTGTACGCCGAGTGTGCGCAAATGGTTTTCGTCGGGATGATCAGCCGGATTGATCAGCGAAATGAGGAGCGTTTCGGTCAGGTGGTCGAGCTTGTGGATTTCTTTGCAGAACCCTGAAAACGTCATATTATCGAGATGATAGTCTGCAACGATGAGCGAGGGCACCTTCTGGCGGGCGGCCTCGATAGCGGCTGGCCCATCTTGAAATCCGACGACCTCGAACCCTTCCGGAGAAGAAATCTGTTCCACCATCCGTCTGACGGCGGGGCTGCTATCCACAACAAAGATCGGTGATGGCATGAAATCTCCGTATTATTTTGTTTCCTCGAAGCTAGCAAGGGGGGTATTCTTTGTCAAGAAAACCATCGATAGGTGATTGTAATCATAACGTATTTGTAGACAAAGGCAGGCCGATTCAAGAGGCTATAGTTGGCGAGTATGACGACTTCAATACGAGTTGTATTTTTTGACGCTGCGGACACCCTGTTTCATGTGCAGGGTTCAGTGGCGGACATCTATCTTCAGCATGCCGTTCAATTTGGGTTTCACCACAAACCAGACTCGGTCACAGAGATCGCCCAAGCCTTCCGCCGTGCGTTCCGCGAAGCGCCGCCTCCGGTGTTTGCCGCGTCCGAACCTGCACAGATCAAACAGAGCGAACGCCTCTGGTGGTTCGATATCGTGCACAACGTCTTTTATCGAGTGGGAATGTTCGAACGGTTCGATGATTTCTTCGATCAGGTCTTCGGCGCGTTCGACGATCATCGCGCCTGGCGACTCTTTCCAGAGACGGTCTCCACGTTGGCTCGACTCAAGGCACAGGGGCTCGAGCTTGGCATCATCTCAAATTTTGACTCCCGTTTATTCACCGTGATGCGAGGGTTGGGGATTGCGGACAGCTTTGACACCGTGACCATCTCCAGTCTGGCACACGCGGCGAAACCCGCGCCGCAGATTTTTCGCATCGCCTTAGAAAAACATGTCATTGATCCGGAAGAGGCTTTACACGTCGGGGATAGTCTGCGGGAGGATGTGGAGGGTGCACGAAAAGCAGGGCTGCACACGGCTCTCTTAGATCGGAATGGAACAGTGGAACACCTCGATGTTCCCATCCTGAAAAATCTGGAGGAGGTGATTTCATTGTTGGGTCGGATCGAGTAGTAACGGGACGACGTCTTTGGCACGGCCTTGGAGTGACACGTCGACCAGTGCTGATTGTGGTGTCGGATCCAGATTGATCTCTGCCACGAATGCGCCGGATTCTTTGGCAACTGAGGCGAATCCTGCAGCTGGATACACCAGCCCAGATGTGCCGATGATGAGGCACAGGCTGCACGAGCGAAGTGCGGCATAACTTCTCCGAAGGTCATCATCCGCCAGCGATTCTCCAAACCACACGATATGAGGACGCAAAAGGCCATGACAGTCATGACACGTGGGCAGGATCTGTATGGGGATATCGCGGTTATCAACCACGTGGCGACACACGGTGCAGCGTACCATCCAAATGTTGCCATGAATCTCAGAGAGCTTCCGTGAGCCCGCATCTCGATGTAGTCCGTCCACATTCTGAGTGACCAGCCAGAAGTTCTGGTAGCGTTGCTCTAGTTCAACGACTGCATGATGAGCTGGATTGGGTTGCTTAGTGGCAATCAGTTCTCGTCGCCAGTTGTACCACTCCCAGACGAGCCGGGGATCACGTTCAAATGCTTCGGGTGTTGCGAGATCTTCAGCTCGATGGGTGCGCCACAACCCATTCTTGCCACGGAAGGTCGGTACGCCACTGTCTGCAGAAATACCGGCTCCGGTCAGGACGACGATGTCCTTGGAAGAGGCCAGCCGTTCCTTCAGTCGAGATAGTTCTGATCCTGGCGCCATAGAGGATAGCCGATGCAGGAGTGGCTGCGTCCTGCTGACGGTGCATGCTATAGTACCTCCTCTTTGAGTGCAACGGAACGAGGAAAGTTTATGAAGCAGATCCTGATGGTGGGTGCCGGCTCGGTCGGCGGGTTTTTCGGAGCCCACTTAGCCAAGAATAATCCAAATGTGTCATTGCTTCTCAGGGCCAGAACGTATGATGCCGTGAAACGGAACGGCCTGACTATTCGAAGTGCCGGTGGATCGTTCACGGTCCGACCACGAGTGGCATCGGATCCCCGAGAGTTGCCGAGACCGGATCTCATTATTCTTGGCGTCAAAGCCTACGATCTTGATCAGGTGATGGATCAACTTGAACCGATTCTTACGGACGATACCGTGATTCTGACGCTACAGAACGGCATCGATACTGAGGACCGACTTCTTGCGCGACTGCATCGCGATAGTGTGGTCGGTGGAGTGGCCTACATCTATTCGAAGATTGCGGAGCCGGGCGTCATCGATCACTATAAAAAAGGAGCAGTTGCAATCGGCGAATTAATGGGGATGGAGAGCGACCGGGTGCTCAAGATTCGCGAGATCTTCAGTTCCGCTGATATTCCTTGTCAGGTGTCGAAGGATATTCGCCGGGCCAAATGGGAAAAAATGTGCTGGAACTGCGTCTTTAATCCGATCACGGTACTCATCGACGATCGTGTCTCGAAAGCACTCGATTATTCGGAGATGATGGGTGTGATTCGACAGATCGTTGGAGAGGTGGCGGCGGTGGCTGCGACGCTCAAGGTGCCGTTACCAGCGGATATGGCGGACCGCGTTGTAAAGGCGTCTCAGGAGATTCGCGATATTCATACCTCCATGTATGACGATTGGAAGGCAGGTCGGCCGACGGAAATTAAGTATCTAAACGGCTTCGTTGTCGAGCAGGGGCGGAAGCTAGGCATTCCTACACCAGTGAATGAAGCGCTCACTGTGATGATCAAGACGATCACGGAGAAGGAACGAGTCGGTGCCGGCCGAATTCTGGTCGAAGGCGCAGTCGTGCAACCGGTTTCATTCGATCGTGCAGCAATTGCATGCTTACCGGAAGCACATCAGGTCGATGTATCAACCGTCATGCCCGGCATGCAGGGACGAGGGATTCGCTTGAAAGGCTTGCTTGATGTCCCGGCCTTGGCAATCGAAGCAGACCATATCGCCGTCCATTCTGTGGATGGAACGTATTCCGCCTGTCTCACGCTCCAACAAGCAAAAGAGTATGGCGTGCTGGTCTACGAAGTAGATGGAGCCACGTTGCCGGACACAAAAGGTGGTCCGTTCCGTCTGGTGACACCGGGCCTCGGGGATCATTGCGCCAATGTGAAACAGGTTGCACGAATCGAAGTGACCAGAGGGCCTGGTCGAGATACGAGACAGACGACATGTCCACCAAGCCCGTCGCAGAGCTGAAGGGATACAGGCAACGGATAGCGCTGAGCCAGGAAGAAGATCAGCCTCTCCATCGTGGCATCCCTGGTGATATTGATGGGCGCTGTGTAGTTTGTGGACTCGGCGCAGACCGTTGAGTCCTATGATGAGACCTACCAAGAATTAAACGAAACCGAGCACATGGGTCGCGTATGGGTGTCACGCGTCATCCCAGCTTCTTCCTATGCGATCCATACCGGGCATCCGCCCAATGGAGAACTGTAGCAGTATGATTTAAATATGCGCCGGGTGATGTGAAAGAGGATGAACCCAGTTGCACGGTTTTAGGAGGTGAGAATCCTCAGCATCGCGCCGTACCGATGCTAACCGTCAGGTCATTCGGTCGTCGTTCGGTTCCAACCTACGATGAAGGTCAGATCGGCAGTAACAACTTGTGTAGTGTCTCATACGTTCCTTCATCTTCCGTTCGTGGTGAGCCTATCGAACCATGAACGGAACCAGTTGAAAACACTTGTGCTTCGACGAGCTCAGGGCGAACGGCCAATGTCAACGCACTCATGAATCACTACACTAGGTACCAAAAGTCCAATCTCAGGAGGATACATTGAGTGATCTCTCGTTTCACTACTCTGTCCTGATTAAGCGAATGGTGGTGGGCATTATTTTAGGCACGCTTGCCGGAGTGGTCCAGGTTTGGTTCATGGACCGCGAGCTCATGTACCTCTGGGCGTCGGCTGCTGCCGGTGCATTGTATATGGCAGCCTGGGTACTGTTCACCGACTGGCTTCGACTGGCAGGTGGAAGGATTGTGCTAGGTGCGGTCGCGGGACTGCTGGCTGCCGTTGTCTGGTGGGCGATGGCGATTCATACGGAAGATATGTTCATCCAATCGGCTGTCGCTGGTATGTGTTTCGGTGCTGCCTATGCCTGGTCCGACCAGCGAATGACTTGAACGTGTTCGGCCTTCCTCCTCTACGGTCTCAGTCTCATGCGGGCTTCGAAGCCGTCTGACCGGTTACAATAGGATCATGTCTCCTATGCATGTTGCCAATGGTATATCGGCAGGCTCCCTCCTGGCCGACATCAAGGCAGGTCTTGTTGTCTTCGTTGTGGCATTACCCCTTTGCTTGGGAATTGCCCTGGCGTCTGATGCGCCACTGGTGTCGGGACTCTTAGCTGGAATTGTCGGCGGCATCGTGGTGGGCCTCTTGAGCGGTTCCCATACCAGTGTCAGCGGTCCCGCAGCCGGGTTGTCGGCCGTCATCGCGGCGGAAATCTATTCCCTCGGCTCATTTTCTGCCTTTCTTACAGCAGTTGTTCTCGCTGGTATTGTTCAAATCGGCTTAGGGATGGCCAAAGGCGGATTCATTGCTGCCTTTTTTCCATCGAGTGTGATCAAGGGGTTGTTGGCAGCGATCGGTATTATTTTGATCTTGAAACAGATCCCGCATTTGGTTGGACATGACCCTGATCCTGAAGGCGACATGTCCTTTTTCCAGCCAGACTTTGAAACGACGTTTTCTGAACTCCTCAGCATCTTTGGTGATGTTCACTTGGGCGCTTCCACGATTGGGCTCTTGTCTCTTGTGCTGCTCGTTCTCTGGGGGATGTGGAAGCCCTTGAAAGACTCCGCCCTACCGGCTCCGCTCGTTGTTGTGCTCGTCGGTGTGGGCATGAGCCTATGGTTTGAACAATTGGGAGATCCTTGGCGGATTGGGGTTAGCCATCTTGTCCAGGTACCGATAGCCAACGGAATGGGAGAGTTCACCGGTTTACTGGAATTCCCCGACTACACACAATGGACGAATCCATCTGTCTACATCGCCGGACTCACGATTGCGATTGTCGCCTCTTTGGAAACACTCTTGAATCTGCAAGCAGTAGATCGACTCGATCCCCAACAGCGGACTTCGCCGCCGAGCCAGGAACTCGTGGCGCAAGGCATCGGGAACGTGACTTGTGGATTGATCGGTGGCCTGCCGGTCACTTCAGTGATCATCCGCAGCTCTGTCAATGTCAACAGCGGTGGACAGACAAAACTGGCGACGCTTGTGCACGGCGCCTTGCTTCTGATCAGTGTTCCGCTCATCCCGATGTATCTGAACCTGATTCCGGTGTCTTGTCTCGCAGCGATCTTGTTGATGACCGGTATCAAGTTGGCCAGTCCGGCTCTCGTCAAGCAGATGTGGAACGAGGGGCGGTATCAATTCATCCCGTTCGCGGCTACGGTGGCTGCCATCGTATTGACGGATTTGTTGATCGGTATCGTGATTGGGCTTGCCGTCGCGATCGGATTTATCCTCAACAGCAACATGCGTCGTCCAGTGTATCGCTCCGTCGAACAGCATCTTGGAGGCGATGTGGTGCGTATCCGACTCGCCAACCAGGTCAGCTTCTTAAACCGTGCCACGCTTTCTCAAGTCCTGAACGCTGTGCCTCGCAATGGGCATGTGTTGCTCGATGCAGGGAGTACGGATTACATCGACCCCGACGTGCTTGACCTTATTCGAGACTTGAAGGAACAGACGGGACCAGCTCATGGCGTAACGGTGAGTCTGGTAGGCTTTCGAGCTGAGTACGGTTTCACAGACCAAATTCAATATACCGAGCACTCGACCCGCGAGCTTCAACAGGCCATGACCCCGCAGCGAGTCTTGCAAATTTTGAAAGATGGTCACGAACGGGTCCGCAAAGGGCGTCACCTCACGAGAGACTTCAAGCGACAGGTCCACGCGACAGCGAGAGGACAATATCCCTTAGCGGTAGCACTCAGTTGCATTGATTCTCGCACGCCGGTGGAATTGATGTTTGATCTTGGTTTGGGAGATGTCTTTAGCATTCGTATGGCCGGGAACGTCACAAGTCAAAAGGTGTTGGCCGGGGCAGAATACGGTTGTGCCGTCGCGGGGGCGAAACTCCTCGTCGTAATTGGGCATACGTGCTGTGGTGCTGTTTCCGCTGCAGTGACACTCCTGAATTCGAACCGGACAGTTGCTGAGGAGACTGGTTGTCAGCATCTTGATTCGATTGTCCGCGAGATCCAACCCTCAGCGTGGGAAGTCATTGCCCGGATAAAAGGTGAGGCCACATCCATAGATCCAGTCACCGTCGCGGATGCCGTCGCCAGAGAACATGTGTTGCATGTGGTGAAAGCCATACGCCAACAGAGTTGGACGCTCGACAATTTGGTCCGAGAAGGGCGGATTGCGATTGTCGGGGCAATGTACGATGTCGTCACCGGCGACATTGAATTTCTCGTACAAGATGGATTGAGTGAGACGGCAGTTGGGAACACAGCGAGCTAACTGTGTTCCCGTTCATGGATCACCTGAATCTGCCGCCATCGTTCGGAGCGATACCGCCAGAGTAGGAGCCCCATCCGTGCTGTCCAGTCTGCGATCGTGGCTGCCCAGATGAACAATACAGACTGACCGACCCATAGCCCTGCAACAAGGGCCAGCGGGATTCGGATACCCCACATGCCGATCACCGTCGCACCCATAATGAAACGTGTGTCGCCTGCGCCGCGCAAGGATCCGGCTAAGACCATTGTAATGGCCAAAGGCACTTGCAACAGGGCCACAATTTTCAGAAAGAGGCTTCCAAGGTCAACGACCGCCTCGTCTGTCGTGAAGGCGCGAAGAAGTACTTCAGGGAATACGTAAAAGATGAGGCCCATGCAGGCCATGAGGGCAATCGCGATGCGATTCGCTTCCCAGTTCTCGAGCTTTGCCCTGGCATAGTTTCCTGCTCCGATGCTTTGTCCAACCATCGTCGCAGCGGCGATCGCCAGCCCATATCCTGGTAGAAACGAGAAGGATTCAATCGACAGACCTACTTGGTGAGCGGCATAGGCCACGGTGCCGTAGAGGAGGACAAGCTTGGTGTAGACGAAGACTCCGGCTTGCTGAACGATCCGTTCTCCGGACACCGAGGCCCCCACCTGCCACATCGACCGAATCAGATCGGTACGAACTCGTCGAGATGGTTTCAGGATTGGGCGACAACGCATCAGCAGATACAAGGCGCCTGTCAGTTCGGCAAGGCCGACGGCGATGGCGGCTCCCATGAGACCGAGAGCGGGGAAGCCCCACCGTCCATAGATGAGTGGATAGGCAAGGGCGACATGCAGAAGGTTCACGCCGATCATGGCATACATCGGAGTGCGAGTATCACCGGTACCTTGAAGCACAGAGGAGAGGACTTGTATCAGAACCGTACAAGGGATGACATAAAAGAGAACGGTGGAGTAGGGGAGCGCTAATGCGATGACGTCCGGCTCAGCTCCGAGTTGTTCCATCAGAACGCGATTACCCAGAATCCCCAGTGAGGCCAGCGCAAGCGATATTCCGATGGACAGCCAGAGAACGTGCCGTGCAGCTTCCCCCGCATCCTGCCGTCGGCGAGCACCCCACAGCTGAGCGATGATGACGTTGCTGCCGACCGACAGTCCGGACACCACGGTTGTGGCGATAAAGATGAGTAGCTGGCCCAAGCCGACTGCCGCAATTGATGTGGCTCCCAGCCCACCGACTAAGAAAACTGCTACAATACCTTCCGCCCGCTGAAGAAAGCTGCTGACCGTGATGGGGAATGCTAGTGTCATCACGGACTGCCGGATCTGACTGACTGCGTTCGTCATGGAGGGGCATCCTAGCAGACTTCGCGTGTGTGCCCAGTGAGAAATTAGTGATTGGACAATCGATACTATGATGACGGTCGGTGACCATCAGGACGACATATCTTTCGGCTTGCCCCCCCCTCGCCTTTCGAAATCGAAGTATCTTTCAGGATTGCAATGTCAGAAGCGGCTGTACTTGGAGATTCATCATCCGGCGCTGGCCACGCCGCCCGATGCCTCGACGCGAGCAATTCTGGATATGGGGACCGATGTGGGTGAATGGGCTCGCCGTCGCTTCGACGGCGGTCGACTCGTAGAGGCCGGATATCGCCAAACCGAGGCAGCGTTGACTCAGACCGCATCGCTTATGGTGGACCACACAGTTCCGGCGATTTTTGAAGCGGCGATTCAAGCTGATGGGGTGTTGATTCGTGTCGATATTTTGGAACGTTTCCCTTCTGGACACATAGGTCAGCCATCGACATGGCGACTCATCGAAGTGAAATCCTCCACCAAGGTGAAGGATGTGCATCTTGATGATATCTCCTTGCAACGACATGTGCTTATCCAGGCAGGAATACAAGTGGACGCATGTGCACTCATGCGGATCAATACGAGGTATGTCTATGCCGGAGGAGCCGTTGATCTCGAGCAGCTCTTTGCGATCGATGACGTGTCGTCTCTCGTTGTGGAACGAGAGAGCAAGGTGAGAGAGAAGCTGGCTAGGATGAAATCGATGTTGGCCTGCCCATCCATCCCTGTCGTGGAGCCGGACGACCATTGCTTGGTGCCCTACGAGTGTCCATTCTGGAATCACTGTACCAAGGATAAGCCGGCACGATGGATCTTCCACCTGCCGGGAGCGAAAAAACTTGCCACTGACCTTGTGGCTCAGGGAATTGAGACCATCGACGAGATTCCGCCTCATACACGCCTATCGATCATTCAACGAAAAGTGAAAGACAATATCGAATGGGTCTCTAAAAACCTGGCAGCAGAATTAAGAACAGTGGCATTCCCTGTTCACCATCTTGATTTTGAAACGTTTAATCCGGCCATCCCACGCTATCCCGGAACCCGTCCGTACCAGTCCATCCCAATTCAATGGTCGAATCACATCGAACAGATGGACGAAGGACTCGTCCATCATGAATTTCTTCATGGGGAGATGAGTGATCCGCGACGACCTCTTGCCAAGTCGCTCTTGGAGTCGCTCGGCGAAGAGGGAAGCATCTGTGTCTACTCGCCCTACGAAAAGTCGGTCATCGAGCAGCTAGCCGAAGCCTTACCGGAGTTTCGCACGGAGCTGCGCCGTTTGATCAAGCGGATTTGGGATCTGCATCCGATCATTAAGGATCACTATTACCACCCAGAGTTCGGGGGATCATTTTCGCTCAAGGAGGTGCTGCCGGCCGTGGTCCCTGCATTGCGATACGATGACCTCGAGATCAGGGAGGGAGGACAGGCTGCGGCTGAATACTACCGCATGGTGTTCATCGAAACCGATTGGGTAGAGCGCGCTGCCATTCGTGAGGCGCTGCTGCGCTATTGTGGAAGAGATACCTTGGCGATGGTGGAGTTGAGATGGGTGCTCAAAGCTAAAGCAGAAATTTAATACAGTGGTATTCCCAAAACATGATAAGGACAACCCGTACCTGTAAATTAATTTTACAGTATGTCAAGTAACGTTACTGCGGTGAAAAATAATGCCATTCTTATTTATTGCCGAATAGTTACCAGTGTCAGCTCCAGCATTACCTGTAAAGAATGTTTACATGCTGTTCCTGCATCTCTTGAGGTCCCAAGCCCGTATGCATACAGACGGTGTGTCTACTTTTCTGATAAGTAGCTAATAAATAAAATGCTTCTGACTCATTGAAACAGAAAAGATGCTTGTTTTGAGTGTGTAAAAATTGGCAAGCATGATAGTTGCTTTAGTTACTGGACGTCGACTAGCTCTTGTAAAGTCGTGATGGCTTCAAGAGAAATGCTGGCTAATATCAAATTCCACATAGAGTAGAAAAGAAAGGAGATGAACTGTGATCACAGCATCGAGAACAGCTTCTAGTCTTCTAGCGGTCTTGATCCTAGGAATGGTGCAGGCAACGGAAACACTTGCGCTCTCAATTACCCAGACATCGAACACGGCGACGCTGGGGACGGCACTGGGGGGTACCAACCTAACCATTAACAGTGTGACTATTAACAATGGCGCGGCGAGCCAATTTGGGACCTACACTGGATTTACCAGTGGACCGGTTACCATCGGAGATGGGATTGTTCTTTCGACGGGGCAGGTGGTGCAGACAACACCTGGTTTTAATAATGGAGTGCAGGGTAGCGGTACCACTCCGAGCACAGATACTGGACAATCTGGCACCGCGGCATTTGACAATTATGGGTTTGGGAATATCGAGAATTTTACTGATTCGAACGATGTCGCTTCATTTACCGTAGCTTTCACCTTGAGTGCGCCTAGTCAGGTTGGTTTTGACTTTGTGTTTGGTTCGGTCGAATATCCACAATTTACGAGCGCCTACACCGATGCATTCCTGGCATTTCTTGATGGTTCAGCTCCCGCAAACCAAATAGTATTTGATTCAGCCAATAACCCAGTGCAGGTGGGAATGAGTTTTGCCGGTGCGCTCACCACCGCTGATACCAATACGGCGTTTGCAGACCCGCATGGGCTTCTGAGGCTCCAAACATTTTCGCCGAACGAGCTTTCTGCTGGTTCTCACACTCTCAATTTTCAGATTGGCGATGTAAATGACCATATCCTTGACAGCGCGGTGTTTATTTCGAATTTTCGTGCTGGAACTGGTACCGGCGGGACTAACCCAGTTCCCATCCCAGAACCGATGTCACTTCTCTTGCTTGCGACTGGGTTGACAGGATTGGGTCTTGCTAGGCGACGCATTTCAGGATTTGGAATAACTAAGTAGCGACTCGCAGTCATGAACTGTGACAAGGGCTGTGGTGCACAGGATGCGCTACGGCCCTTTTGACTATTAGAATGAGATCAGAGGACAGGTGACCCTCTCTAACACTTGAGGTGTTCTGTCCCATCGCCAAGACCAATCATAAGAGATCCTGGTACGAGCAAGCTTAGGGTGGCGGAGAGGGTGGGATTCGAACCCACGGTCGAGTTACCCCGACAGCAGTTTTCGAGACTGCCCGATTCGGCCGCTCTCGCACCTCTCCGTTATGGTAGATCGTCGGCTTGGTTATGTATCAAGCTTGTGAGGATCACGTGCTCGATAGGAGTGCGGATCGTACCTTGGTCGCTGTTGTTTTGCAATGCCTTCCTGTGAGTCCACGATCCGATGCCTCGTTCAGAGTTATGGTTGAATTAGGTAGGTGAGGAGGGGAACGACAACTCGGTCAACTCCGCATTTTCTAGTCCTCGTTTTACAAGCGTGGAGATATTTAGCATCCGCTCGATTTTCAGCACGTCGTCGATCCGAGTTTTAGTGCTGGGATGGAGTGGCACAAAGAGTTTGCAACAGTCCTGGTCTGGCTCGATGGAAATGTCGTAGGTGCCGATCTGTTTCGCCTCATCAATGATCTCGCGTTTGTCCATGCCGATGAGCGGCCGGAGAATCGGGAATTCCGCCGCCTCCTCAACGGCGCAGAGGTTCTGAGGAGTTTGTGACGCCACTTGCCCAAGACTATCGCCGGTTATGAGTGCCCAGCAGTGTTCCCTTCTCGCCAATTCTTCAGCAATTCTTACCATCATCCGCCGATACAGCACCACCCGAAATGGGGCGGGGGCCGTCAAGACAATCTCCCGTTGGATTTCTCCAAAGGGAACGACATAGAGTCTGGAGTTATACTGATAGGTGGTGAGGATTCCGGCGAGATCGCAGACTTTTTCTTCGGAAGCTCGGCTGACCAGAGGGCGGCCAGAAAAATGGATGAAGGTCGCTTGGCATCCACGCTTGACCATGCGATAGGCCGCGACGGGTGAGTCGATTCCTCCGGAAAGTAAACACGCAACGTGGCCGCTGACGCCGACCGGCATCCCCCCAGGCCCCTCGATCTTCTCTGCGGAACAGAATGTCTCTTTTGATAAGAGCTCGACGTATACGGTCAAGTCAGGGGTTCTTAAACTGACCTTCTTGCCGGTTTTGCTGCAAATGGCGGCACCAAGTTCTCGCTCGATATCCATTGAGGTCAGCACCAGCCGTTTATCCGCTCGTCTCGCGGTAACTCTGAACGTAGAAAATGAGTGTTGTGTGATCTCCTCTAGAGCCGCAGTTGTGAGAACGTCAAGGTTTGGATTGGAGAGCTCGAGGGGGATCACTTGGCCGAGTGAAAAGTTCGCAATGCCGCAAACACGTCGTAACCGATCGCGAACGATAGCTGGAGAAACTTCTAGAGGCAGCCGAATGCGGATTCGACTGTGGAGGTTCTCAACCTGCCTGATTTTAAGGTCTTGGAGAGCCGTTCGAATGTTGTGGATCAGGCAGCGCTCGAAAGATTCACGATTCCGACCCTTGAGGGCAAGTTCATGATAGTGAACAATGGCACATCTCATGTCGTTTGTAGTGCGTCGTTCAGGAAGTGTGATGCATAGGCAAGTGGCGATGGGTGTCTCATTCTCATCAGTGTGATACGCATCACACGAAATAATTCACGCGCCGAGCGACTCGAGGAATCGTTCGGCATCGATGGCAGCCATACAGCCGGTTCCGGCTGCGGTCACGGCTTGGCGATAATGCGCATCTTGCACGTCGCCTGCGGCAAAGACTCCAGGAATGCTTGTTGCGGTACCTTGAGTTGTGTAGAGGTAGCCGGTGTCATGCATCTTCAGTTGTCCTGTAAAGAGTGCCGTATTGGGACGGTGGCCAATGGCGAGAAAAAGGCCGGCACAGGATAGATCCCAAACCTTCCCGGTGACAGTATTCTTGACTCGAACTCCGGTCACGACATCTTCCCCGAGTACATCTTCAACGACGCTGTTCCAGAGAAACGTAATCTTTTCGTTTTTCATGGCTCGATCTTGCATGATTTTGGACGCACGTAATTTATCGCGCCGATGGATGATCGAGACTTTCGTGGCAAATTTGGTGAGAAACGTGGCTTCTTCCATCGCACTATCTCCGCCACCCACGACGACGAGTTCCTTGTCCTTGAAGAAAAATCCGTCGCATGTCGCACAGCTGGACACGCCGTGGCCCCACAAACGTTTTTCGTTGGGAAGACCGAGTGTAATCGGCGAAGCACCGGTCGCAATGATCAGAGTCTTGGCTTCTAGAGTTGTTTCGTCATCAACAGTGACTTGAAGAGGGCGAGCCTGGAGATCCACAGCGGTGACGTCACCGGTCTGGAAGACTGTGCCGAACCGTTCAGCCTGAGCCCGCATGTCCTTCATGAGTTCCGGTCCCATGATTCCTTGAGGGAAACCTGGATAATTTTCGACCTCAGTGGTCGTCGTCAGTTGGCCACCTGCCTGCCATCCTTCGATAAGCAGTGGAGATAGGTTGGCTCGAGCCGTATATACCGCAGCAGTGAGTCCCGCAGGACCTGAACCGATGATCACAACGTTATGCATATTGCGTGACTCTATCACAGGGTAGGAAGCGGAGGGTAGAACGATGTTGCACAATTCATCGAAATAAGTCAGTCCGGTGGCGGGCTTGACCCTTGCGGCCGTTGGCTCGAGATCTTTCTATTCAAGGCAAGTGTGCGTATCAGAGAGACCTGAAAGACGTATACAACTGGTGAACGGACTGCGCGAGACTGCGAGGGGCCCTCGTGCCGTCAAGCACATAATCTGCCAGGCGACGTTTCTTTACGAGCGGCATCTGGCTCTTGATACGACGTATGGCTTCAGCTCTCGTAAGCCCGTTGCGTTTCTTGAGTCGGGCGATTTGAGTTTCCCGATCAGCTGTGACGACGATGGTCTTATCTACACGCTTGTCAATACCGACCTCGAACAGGAGCGGGACATCGTAGATGACGACGGCCTTCGGATTCTTGCGACGGGCCTCTTGTGTCAGACGTTTCTGCTCGCGCGCGACGCGTGGATGAATGATGCGTTCCAGCGTCCGGCGTTGTGAGGGATGGCGGAATACGAGAGCACCGAGTGCATGACGGTTGATCGTACGGTCAGGGTTAAAGACGGATTTCCCAAAGCGACGAACAATATCGCGCCATGCCGGTGTACCGGGTTGAACCACCGTTCGTGCCAATACATCGGCATCGATGACGATGGCTCCGCACTGTTTGAACATCTTCGCCACGGTGCTTTTACCGGTAGCCACACCGCCGGTGAGTCCGATCACAATCATGACGGTGGAGCTTATCATGTGACCTGCCAATCAGGAAACTGCGGTTGACATCCTCAGTTTCTAGCGAGTATGAGTTTCTTCATGCGGAAGGTATTTCTCATCGCGATCGGCTGCTGGCTCATGGGAACTGAGTTAGGTGTCGCCGAGACCGACCTCAGGGGGTCCACCGCACGAACGATCACCGTCGCAGCAGACGGTTCAGGGGATTTCTCATCGATTCAAGAAGCCGTCGACAGTGCCGGGAAAGGCGATACGGTGCTTATCAAGGCCGGGGCCTACGCTCAAGACCTCACAATTCATAGTAAGGAGAAGATCAGAATCGTCGGTGAGGGAGTGGATAGAGTTGTTCTACAGGGCCGCGGTGAGATGGTTGGTGTAGTGCATATCGGGAAATGGCCCTATGGGGCCACGGACATCGAGATCAGCGGTCTGACGATCAATGAACATGGAGGCCATGCGCTCGGAATCTTCAATGGACACGGCATTACGCTACACCAGCTTTCTGTGAAGGGGATGGTGTTCGGCCAGCAGGTACAGGGTGTACGGATCGAAGACTGCGTGATCGGGGGGAGTGAGACAACGGGCATACATTTTTCTGATTCCCAGGCCGTTTTAATTGGGAATGTCATCCGTGACAACGACCACGGGGTCAACGTGACAGGAAAGTCCTCGGTTCGTCTTGAGCACAATATCATCACCGGGAATCTGTTCGAGGCAGTCGTCATTACTGATCAAGCGACGGCGGTCTTGATGAACAATACTCTCGTGAAGAATGGTGGAGGAGCGTCGTTCCTTGGTATGTCCATCAACGAGGTCTCGGGAAACATTGTCAGCTTGAACAAGGTTGGCCTCCTGATCGCACCCTCGACTCAGACCAAGACCTCGTACAACGCCTTGTTCAATAGTGAAGCCGACTTCATGATGCCCGGCTCGCCGAGTCGTCCTGCCCCTGAACTGAAGGTCGCAACGGATGTCACTGCCGATCCTCGGTTTGTCGATGCAGAGCATAATGACTTCCGCCTCAGGGCCGATACGATACTTCTCAATCGTGGTGGATTTCGCTATCTTGGAGCGCTCCCGCCGGTTCAGCCGTCTGTATCTAAACGCCCATAACCCTTTCAAAAACAACTGGATAGATAATACTAACCCTACTGGGTGGAATGCGTATGGTATGCTTTCTGACCAGCGGGCTGACTTCCGGGTGAGTTCCCTCAAGTCTCAGGGCATTCGCACCGACAAGGAATCAACCAGGAGGTTCCCTGTGGCTAGCTTCCGCAGCAATCTTGAAAAATTGTCGGGTGAGGGAATTCCTTCCCTCATGGATATGGAGTCCGGGAAACTGGTCGGAGCGGTATTGCCCATGTCTGAACAGGCCCAGATCCAGATGCGCAATAGCATCGAAGTGATCGAATACCTGTTGAATCAGGAACGTGTCGTCTGGAGCTGAGCGTTCGAGGCGTCTATCCCTCCTTTTCTGCTTCGAGTGACACACGAAAATCAAGTCTTTCAACCCTTCCCTTACCAGACTGTTCGCGACAAGTCATTCAGGTTCTCCGATGTCTTCCTAAACATTAGACCTCAGTCCGAAGCCTCTATAGACCGATGAAGGAACAGGCAGGGTTCTCGTTCGACTCACCTGAGCTTGATTCCGGCGGCGGGCAGGTTCATGGTGCGCAGGTTCAATATCGACGCATCCCGTTTATTGGGGTCATATGGGAAAAACCCGTCAGACAGCTGGGCATTCGAAAGGCTCTGGAGAGGCCGAGCGACAACGGCTCGACGAGGATGCAGTTCGCCAACAACATTGGAAACGGTGGGGGCCATACCTCAGCGAGCGCGCGTGGGGAACGGTCCGCGAAGACTACAGTCCCCATGGAACAGCATGGGAGTCCTTCCCCCATGACCATGCTCGGTCACGCGCCTACCGTTGGAACGAGGATGGACTCGCCGGCATCTCTGATCGTCATCAATATCTGTGCTTCGCCCTTGCACTGTGGAACGGGCAGGATCCGATTCTGAAGGAACGAGTATTCGGGCTGACAGGTAATGAGGGGAATCACGGTGAGGATGTTAAGGAGTACTATTTCTATCTAGAGTCAACGCCTACCCATTCATATATGAAGTATCTATACAAGTATCCTCAGAGAGAGTTTCCTTATGCAAAACTCGTCGAGGAGAGTCGACGTCGTCAACGAGGAGATCTTGAGTACGAGCTGATTGATACCGGCGTCTTTGAAGAACATCGGTATTTTGACGTGGTTGTGGAGTATGCAAAAGCGACACCGGAAGAGATGCAGATCCGGATACACGTGACCAACCGTGGTCCAGAGCCCGCAGTACTCACAGTGCTTCCCACATTGTGGTTCCGGAACACCTGGTCGTGGGGACTGGATGCACGGCGACCCAGAATGCGTCAAGGCACACCGATCAATGACTGGAGTGTGGTCGAATTGGATCATGAGTACTACGGTGAACGCCGGCTGTGGTGTGAGCGGGCTCCCACAATACTGTTTACCGAAAATGAGACCAACAGTCGAAGGCTTTATGGTGATCAGGAAGGTGCAAGATATGTGAAAGACAGTTTTCATGATTATGTCATCAACGGACGAACTGATGCGGTTAACCCTGGGAAGTTCGGCTCTAAAGCAGCCGCCCATTACGTATTCAAGCTGCCGCCGGGGAAATCCGATGTGGTCCATCTCTGCCTCACCAATGAAACAAGGTCAAGGGATCTCTCTGTCGTGGCATGCGATCGTCTGTTCACCACACGGATTCAGGAGGCCAATGAGTTTTATGAGAGACTGGCGCCAGCCGATCTCTCCGAAGACGCGAAGATGGTCCAGCGGCAGGCATTTGCTGGGTTGCTGTGGAGTAAACAGTTCTATCACTATGATCTCAAGCGCTGGCTGATTGGAGATCCCGGTATGCCGGATCCTCCGTCCGGACGTTTGCACGGACGAAATTCAGACTGGACACACCTATACAATGCCGACGTCATCTCGATGCCTGACAAATGGGAGTACCCTTGGTATGCCGCGTGGGATCTCGCCTTCCACTGCATCCCCTTAGCCCTTGTGGACTCCACCTTTGCCAAAGAACAGCTGATTCTGATGCTGAGGGAGTGGTACATGCACCCGAACGGTCAGATCCCGGCCTATGAATGGGCGTTTGGCGACGTGAATCCTCCTGTTCATGCCTGGGCGGCCTGGCGCGTGTATAAGATCGAAAAGAAACGGAAGGGAGTCGGCGATCGGGTCTTTTTGGAGCGCGTATTTCACAAGCTGCTCTTAAACTTTACCTGGTGGGTCAATCGAAAGGACGCCGAAGGTAAGAACATCTTCCAGGGTGGATTCTTAGGGCTCGACAACATCGGTGTGTTCGATCGAAGCGCACCCTTGCCGACCGGTGGTCATATCGAACAGTCCGATGCGACGAGCTGGATGGGAATGTATTGTCTGAATATGCTGTCGATTGCGCTGGAGTTGGCGCGCGACAATCGGGCATACGAAGATGTCGCCAGCAAGTTCTTCGAGCACTTCGTCTATATCTGCAGAGCGATGAACAACATCGGAGGAGAGAAGATCGAATTGTGGAATAGGGAAGACGGGTTTTTCTATGACGTCCTCCACTTGCCGGATGGGCGAACCTTCCCCCTCAAAGTTCGTTCTCTTGTTGGACTCATCCCCCTATTTGCCGTTGAAACGCTAGATTCAGAGTTGATCGATAGTCTGCCGCGGTTCAAGCATCGGATGCAGTGGTTCATCGAAAAGCGGCCAGATTTTAGTGCTCACGTCGAGACGCAGTCGCGTGACGGCGAAGTGCGAAGGTTTTTGTCTCTGGTCAATCCGACGCGACTCAAGTCAGTGCTCCGCTACATGTTGGATGAGGAGGAGTTTCTGTCTCCCTATGGCATCCGCGCCCTGTCTCGCTATCACAGAGACCATCCGTATGTGCTGTCACTCATGGGGCATGAGTACCGAGTGGACTATGAACCAGCCGAATCGCGGACAGGGTTGTTCGGTGGAAACTCGAATTGGCGTGGTCCGATCTGGTTTCCGGTCAATTATCTGTTGATCGAATCGCTCCAGAAGTTCCACTACTTTCTTGGAGATGCTTACAAGGTCGAGTACCCGGTTCGCAGCGGGCAATATGTGTCATTGAACGAGGTGGCCGCTGAGCTCTCGCGCCGACTGACGCATCTCTTCCTACGTGACGCAACCGGTCGACGTCCTGTCTTTGGCGGTGCCGAGACGTTTCAGAATGATCCGTTCTGGCGGGATGCGATTCCATTCTACGAATACTTTCATGGAGACAACGGGGCCGGGCTCGGGGCCAGCCATCAGACAGGATGGACCGGGCTTGTGGCCAAGCTCATCCAACAATCCGGTGAATAAGATACCATCCAGATTTCATGCCGTCTCACGCATGCGAATGCGTGTTCGAGTCAACGCGAGAGTCTGAGGAAGGCCTCGCTCCATGAACATGGACGGCTGATTCTGGTCACCCACAAAAGCAGTGAGCTGATGAGGATAGGACCTCAAGATTGTCAGAATCTGCACCGTGGGCTTAGTCTCGAATGGTTGGAGACAAACGGACTTGGGGGACTGTCCTCAGGGACTGTAGCGGGCGCCAACACGCGTCGGTATCACGCCCTGTTGTTGACGGCGCCACAGACCGAGAGCAATCGGTATGTGCTGGTCAATCACGTCGAGGAATGGCTCCAGATCGGTGGTGAGGCATACGCCCTCTCCACGAACGTGTACCCGGGAGCCGTTCATCCAGAGGGATATCGTCACTGCCGTTCCTTTTCATCTACACCCTGGCCGACCTGGTTGTTTCGGTATCAGCGCACAATCTGTCGGCGTGAAATTATCCCTATCTATGGCCGAGACTTCGTCATCCTACAATGGACTCTCATGGAATCACCGCATCAGACTGCCACCCTCAGGGTGCGGCCGATGTTAACGGGTCGTGACTATCACGCGCTCCATCACGAAAATGGACAACTCTCCGCCTCCTTCCTCATCCCCTCAGCTGGACAGGTTGTTTGGCAACCGTATGCCAGTCTTCCGCCTGTGTACAGCTTCCACAAGGGGATCTATCGCCATTCCCCTGACTGGTATCGGCATGTCCAGTTTCCCCTGGAACAGGAGCGAGGGCTTGAGTATGAGGAAGATTGGTGGTCACCAGGGGAGTTCTTTTTTCAGTTGTCAGTCGGGGAAGAACACACGCTAGCTCTCACTAGCGATACGATGGATAGCCCCGACGTCACGGCACTCATCTGCAGTGAACGCGCGCGGCGTATACAGCTGCAACAAACTGCACCAGCCACTGATCCATTGGTGGAGACATGTCGGCACGCGTCCGAAATCTTTTTGGCCCAGCGAGAGACGAGGCAGACGGTGATCGCCGGCTATCCCTGGTTTACCGATTGGGGGCGAGATACCTTCATATCACTCCCCGGGCTGTGCCTTGTCACCGGGCGGTTTGAAACCGCCTGGCGTATCATTGAATCATTTTCGAGTCGTGTATCAGAGGGGATGATCCCCAACCGCTTTCCTGACAGCGGGAGCGACCCGGAATACAACACCATCGATGCCTCGCTGTGGTTCATTCATGCCGTCGATCGATACCTCGCCTATAGTAACGACCTACCACGCGTCCAAGCTGTAGCCTGGCCAACGATCAAACAGATTCTCGATGGATATCGGGGGGGTACGCGATACGACATCCATATGGACATCGATGGACTGATTACAGGTGGAACATCAGGCACTCAGCTTACTTGGATGGATGCGAAAGTCGTCGACTGGGTGGTCACGCCACGCCATGGAAAGCCGGTCGAGGTGCAAGCGTTGTGGCTGAGGGCGTTGGACATCGGACTACGACTGGCGACACAGTTCCAGGAACCTACTTACGCCAAGAGATGCCGCCAAGATAGGGCACGAGCTCTCGAATCCTTCCGTACAAGATTCTGGTATGAGAACGGCCAGTATTTGTACGATACGATCGATGGCCCGGCCGGGAGTGACACCTCGATACGTCCGAATCAGTTGTATGCGATCTCCCTCTGTAATGACCTTGTGACGAGGGATCAGGCGATACGAGTTCTCCAGATTGTGACGGAGCATCTCCTCACGCCCGTAGGGTTACGAACCTTGTCTCCGCATGATGCTACATATTGCCCACGATACGAAGGTAGCCCGATGGAACGAGATCGTGCGTACCATCAAGGAACTGTCTGGCCGTTTCTTTTCGGTCCTTTCATAAGCTCCTGGATGAAGACGTTCGGATCAACTCCTGAAAACCAAAAGGTGGCCCGGTCGTTTCTCAAAGGATTGGAGGAGCATCTACACGAAGCTTGCATCGGACAGATCTCTGAAATTTTTGACGGAGACGCTCCTCACCATCCTCGAGGCTGTCCCGCCCAAGCCTGGTCTATCGCCGAACCCCTACGTGCGATGGTTGAGGATCTTGGGGCGTCGATTCCAAGATTCGATACTGAGTCGAGACAGACCTAAGATCTCAACGTGCCTGGCGGCTCACCGAGTCCACTCACATCTGGCGATCTTGACAGCGTTTCCTATGCAGCCGTACTGTGAGGATGTATTAAGGTCGAAAAGGGGGAAACTGTCATGAGCCAGCGGTATGGATACACCAAAATTCAGCGGTTTCTTGCGACTGGAAAGCTGATAATCGGTGTCTTGAGTACGACGATGCCTCTGGTTGGCTCGGCAGAAGATCTACCCAAGGAAGCCACCTTGCCGCTGAGCCTCGCCAACAAGGCGATGGAGGCGGCGGTCGAAGCCTGTAAGAAAGATGGATATCGAGTCAGTGTGTCGGTAGTGGATCGCAACGGCGTACTACGTGCGATGGGACGAGCCGATGGAGCAGGGCCACATACGGTCGATAGCAGCCGAAAAAAAGCCTACACGGCCGTAAGTATCCGTCGTCCGACCAGCGAACTTGCCGATCTGATCACAAAAGTCCCGACGCTTGAGGCGCTTCGCGATATGAATAGCGAGATCCTGATTTTAGGTGGAGGCCTTCCCGTCGAGATCGGCGGAGATGTCGTCGGCGGCATCGGAGTCGGCGGAGCACCAGGTGCTCATCTCGATGATGCTTGCGCACAGCAGGGGCTCAACGCAATCGGCGCAACCCCAAAGGTTTCTACGCCCAAGTGAGCATTCTCCCACGGTCTCTTGTTCTCGGGAGTGCACTGTTGCTCAGTGTAGGGTGCAATAGCAATACTCCCGAGCCCGCCTCTGCTGAACTAGATTCTGCGCGGCTTCGATTAACCATCGTCAGAATGGCGACCGATCCGTTCCTCCAGCGGTTCAATCTCACCATGAAGGTCCAGGGAACGGCAGGCTGTGTCTCATCCACCGAATTATTTCCCGACACTGGTTATGCGGGGAGGCGAAATGTCTATCAGGCTGCCAAAGGCATGGTGTACGTCGTAGGACAGTACGACGCACGAGTCATTGATTCTCAGACCTGTCGAACGAGTCTTTCAGAGTTTCGGCATCTCGATCGAGAGGTGATCTTCCTTGGTAGCTTCGACCATGATGACGAAAAGCGCTGGAGGTATTTTCCATCCTTCGAGCGTCCGGAACTACCATTTGTAAAACGCTAAGATCATGCAACAAGCGATCACTGGATATCATCAGGATGAATATGGAGATTGGGTTGCTGAGTTAGCCTGTGGCCATGGACAACACGTGCGTCATCAACCTCCATTTTTCAATCGTCCTTGGGTAATCGACGTGATCGGACGAAACGAGCATCTTGGGACGTATCTGAACTGCAAGAAGTGCGAGGAGCCGACGGAGAATATGTCGCCAGGTAGATCTCGGACATATCCCTAGTCAGGTTTCTTGAAACGACACCATTGCCTTAGGGGGGATTGATCCTCGATGATGTTGGGACGAGGCGGTACCTGTTTGTGTAGGATCTGCATGTACGGGGAAGAATAATTTGCCTTGCATAAGAAGATCGTTTTTCTGCATGATCACGGAGAACAGAATTCGATGCGTGCCTGATGACCAATCCAACATCGCGACGGATGGTTCCATTGGGCCCTATCCTCACGTAGAGTCGTTCGGATCTCTTGACACAGCTTGTTTGTTTACCTGAGAACCGTTGTCGTATTCCATACGGTCGCTCTCTAGAAGAGAGCCGTTTATGCTAACTCAACGATACCAGGTTACCGCACTCTTTGGACTCGTCGTCATTCTTGGTTGCTACCTGCTGCTGCCGTTGGGAGTGTCGTACCTTCTGGCAAACAAGCTTCGGGATTTCGGGTACAGCCATGTGATCCTCCAACTGGGCTATCCCGGGTGGAAACAAATCCGCGTTCCGGTTCTCTCATTCCAGCAGGATTGGGGTGAGGAGCGATTGATCGTCTCGGTTATGAATACGGAGATTCAATATGACCTATCACAGTTATTGCAGGGTCAACCACGTCGGATTGTGCTTCGAGAGGTGACGATCCAGATCTTGAACACTCCTACGACGGGTCGACTCGAGGAAGATGGAAAGTCTCCCGAAGAGGCTGATGACGACTCATCACCTTTGAGCCTCATCACCGCCGGTGATCTGTTGAAAAGCTTACCGATGCTCCCATTCGAGGAGTTGCAGCTCGATCATCTCAGCTTCTTTCGGGAACAGGCGACGGGTCCGCTTCGCAGGGTGACGGTCGCCGGAAGCCTGACATACAGTGACCGAGAGTTAGGTGGCCATCTCTCGTTTCGGGGTCTTGATACCGCCTCCTATGGACTCGTGGTCGTGGGGAATTCCGCCAGCACGTGGTCTGCGATCCTTTCTTCTCAACGACCGCATGCGTCTCCGATTGTGGCATGGCAATCCCAAGCCCAGCCGAGCGGTTCACAGATTCAAGTCAATGGTCGTCTACAGGTCAATGTGCAGGAACTTGCTCCATTTATCGCGTTGTTGGTTCCCATCGGCCCAGAATTGGAAAAAGTCACGGGTCATATCGCGATTGATTGGACCGGAAAGGCCGACGCTGGTACCACTCTTGATTCTCTGGACCAGAATGCCCAGTCACATCTGGCAGGGAATATTCAGGTCAATGCCACGTTGCCGGGTCTCAAAGGGATCGCGAAAGATATCGGGTTGGCGTACGAAGGGACATTTGCGGGGAATGTCTCCCAGCTCGAATGGGTGATGAATCCTGGTGTTCTGCTCACCGCGACCGTCAATGCACAGCCGCGTATCATCCCTGAAATGATTCGGTTGGTTCTTCCTCATGGTGATCAGCCCGTGCGGATGGAAAATAAGAAGCCCGTACACGGCACCTTACACTGGAAGGAAACCCCGGTTCGAATGAGCGTTCGGGGGCCGTTGGATATCAGTTACGGACAGGCGACAGGTCCGGTGGTTGCGCAATTCCACACCACGCGTGCTGAAGGGATCGGTCATGAGCTCGTCCTGGTTGAAGGAGCCTATGATCTCGAGGGGAAGCTTCCGAAAACCATCACGGAGATCCTCTCAGCAAAAGAAGCGGTAGGCGGTGTTCGAGGTACCATCAAGTTGGGCAGGACACAGGTCGAGGGAGCTCTGTTGGCATCATCTTCGGTCACTGTAAAGCAGGTGGGAAAGGGGGTAACACACATTCCAGATCTTATGCTGGAGCTTTCTGAGCCGATGGTGTTTGAGTGCACTGTGAAGGCGCTCCACTGTAGCGGCGGGCCAATGACTGCAACGGTTCAGGTCCCGACGTTACGAATCGGAGACCGCACCGTTCATACTACGCAAGGGCAGTTACGGTTGGACAAAGTGCAAACAAAAGGGAACGAATGGGAGACTCACGGGACCCTCTCAGTCGATGGCGTGCGCCTGGATTCTCCTTCGTTGGCGCTTGCTCCAAGTATGTGGAGTCTTGGGTTCGCGGCCGATCATGTTGGCGTGAAGGCGGATCTTCGTGTCGATCTGCCGGTACGCACCAAAATCATGACGGCAAGGATCGAACAGCCCTATCGGGGAAAACAAGGGACGCTGCATGGAATAGTTGGTCCGTTCACCTTCAACAGTGCCGACGGTCGACTCAGCAAGATTTTGACGGGGCTTCCCCCATCTACCGATGTCATTGACGGGACATTTCGTGGGACCGTGGACGCCTCCTGGTCTGGTGGCCTGGGTGGGTCATCGAACGAAATGACAATTACTGCAGCCGCTGCGGAATTCGTGAGCCAGAACCTCTCAGGATATTACTCCGACTATGTGATGAAGGGTCTGAGCACGACGATGCATGTGCAGATGGATGGACCTCAGTCCGTTGCCATGGTTCAACCGGCGTCCCTTTTGGTCACATCGATACGCAGTGGTGTTGATATCTCCAATTTGGGAGCGTTCTACCAGATTCATTGGAGGTTTCTCGATGAATTGCCCATCATTGAGATAAAAGATTTTCAGTGTGATGTCCTTGGAGGGAAGGTCACGGCTCCCGGTCTTATGGTAGAATTAAGCAAGCCGCCGTTTTCAACGACCTTTTCCCTACATAATCTGGATCTTGCAAGAATTCTCAGTGTGGAACAGCAGCGAGGGCTGCAGGGAACGGGAATACTCAACGGGACAGTTCCGATGACATTCACATCTACCGGAGTGAGCGTGAACGATGGACAGGTTGAGGCACAGCCTCCAGGGGGTGTGTTACGGTATGTCTCCGAGTCCGCAACTGCTCAGGATACGTCGGAATCAGACCGCCACCTCCAGTTTGTCGAGCAGGCACTGAACAATTTCCATTATTCGCTGTTACGAGTCGGAGTGAGGTACGAAGAGACGGGGACGTTGGATTTGAGTGCTCGTATCGAAGGGAAGAACCCGGATTTGAAGAACACACCTCCCATTCATTTTAATGTGACGGTACAGGAACACATTCCGACGTTGCTGAAGAGTCTACGTTTGGTGGAAGATATCCAAGGGTCTATTGAGAGAAAGTATGGGCGTTTATGACTATGATGAGGCTGACTATGCGGAGGAGAGTGTGGCTGATCAGTGTTGAACTGCTGATGTCTGGAGCTCTCCTCATCAGCCTAGGAGCGTGTACTCCTCGTGTCGAAGTGGCGCCGTCGGACAAACCGATTACCATTAATCTCAATGTCAAGATTGATCATGAGATTCGGCTGAAAGTAGACAAAGAACTCGATGACGTCATTTCAAAGGACAGTGGATTGTTTTAGGTGCTGGAGGGAACGATGCGGAACGGAATATGGGGCCTCGCAATCTGTATCGCGGTCATTGTGCTGACAACAGCATCGGTCGTTGCTGCATTGTCGCTGGACGAAGCCAAAGCCAAGGGTTTGGTCGGGGAGCGGCCAACCGGGTATCTTGGGATAGTGAACAATTCAAACGCGGAGGCTCAGACACTGATTGCGGATGTCAATCAGAAGCGGCGGCAAGCCTATGAAGACATCGCCAAGCGTAATCGAACGCCGGTGACGACAGTTGAGACTTTGGCAGGAGAAAAAGCTATCCAGAGCACCAAGCCAGGCCATTTCATTGAAGGCCCGGGTGGGTGGATCAAGAAATAACCGCTATCCGTAGCGATCATTCTTCCAAGGAAATGCGGTATTGGAGTACCCACGAACCTCCCAGAACCCCTTTTCGTCTTTATCCGAAAACGTAATTTCCTTCACCCACTTTGCCCCCTTCCAGGCATACCGTTTCGGGACGATGACACGGACAGGTCCGCCATGGTCCCGCGAGAGCGGCGTGCCGTTCCAACTGCGGGCGAGCAACACATCGTCATCGTCACAAGCCTCAAGCGGGAGGTTCGTGGTGTAGTCGTCGTAGGACTTGAATAAGATAAATCGTGCAAGTGAGAGCGGTTTCACAACTGCAATGAGGTGCTTGAAGCTGACACCTTCCCAGTCGTTATCGTAACGGCTCCACGACGTGACACAATGGAAATCCGACCGATCTTTGAAGTGGGGCTGTGCCAGGAACTGTTCCCATGTCCAGGTAACCGGAGTCGTGACGAAGCCTCCGACGGTCAGTTGCCAATCGCCTAACGCAATATCCGGCTTGAAGCCAAGATCGAGTACGGGAAAGTTTTCCACCAGATGCTGCCCCGGCGGCAAGCGTTCATCACCCTCATAAAATACCTCACGTTCTTCTCCACCTCGTCGAGCTCGTGCCCACTGTTCCTTCGTCTTCGTGAGTCGATTGTATTCGTCCATGACGGCCTCCTGGCATAGACTACGGGAAGAGGAGTGTACCTGACAACCTCTCTATAGCATATATCGTGAGAAAGGGATGTGTTCACACCCTTGAGCGAACCGCAGTCTGTAATCCTGGGGAAAGATACGATGAGGTCTCCTTATAGGCCTTGTAAGGCCTATGTGGGCATTGGGATCCTGTAAGATTCCTACGTCCGCTCCGACTTACCATTAAGCCGGTTATCTCGTTGACAGAACGAAGGGGAGCCACCATGATACGTCAGGATGCCGTCATGACCACCGAGGTTTCACAGCAAGCTGAATCAAAGAAGCCGAACGCAGGCAAGATCGTGATTGCCTTGCTGATCGCATTTGGTATCGGAGCCTTTTTCTATTTTGATCTTGGACGGTTTCTTTCCCTGACCTCGCTGAAAGACAATCGGGACCTTCTGTTGGCATTCACCGAGGAGAATTTCGGACCAGCAGTGGTGATTTTCATCATGGCCTATGTGCTTGTGGCCGGTTTGTCTCTTCCTGGGGCGGTCATTCTCACACTGGCCGGTGGGTTCTTGTTCGGGGCGGGTTTGGCAACGTTGTTCATCAATATCGGGGCCACAACCGGCGCGACCTTGGCATTTCTGGCTGCCCGCTATTTATTGCGGGATACGGTTGAACACAAGTTTGAAAAATGGCTGGTGCCGTTCCAGGAGGGATTCGCGAAGAATGCCTTCAGCTACTTGTTAACCCTCCGGCTCATCCCACTTTTTCCATTCTTTGTGGTGAACCTGGTGTCAGGACTGACGCGTGTCAATACCGGAACCTATGTCACAGCCACAGCCATCGGCATCATTCCTGGTTCCTTTGTCTATGCCTATGCAGGACGACAACTGGGCACCATTGATTCCTTGAAAGAGATTGCCTCGCCCAATGTGATGGGGGCCTTTGTGCTGCTTGGACTTCTCGCATTGGTTCCAGTGCTGTACAAGAAATACGCAGCAAAATCATTCGGATGACACCGACTGATGATAGGCAAAGAATGGTGAGGTCCGATGATCACGCAACCTGGCAAAAGGCCGACTGGAATGAGTGAGTCCGATCAATCTCTCGTGTATCCCAACGACGAATACAATCGGCAACTTGTCGCCAATGTACATCCGTCAGACTGGGTCAACCCAGAGTCGACGGCTCGATACAACCTGGTCGTGCTCGGGGCAGGAACGGCCGGTTTAATTACGGCCGTGGTGGCCGCGAGTCTTGGAGCGAAGGTCGCCTTGATCGAAAAGCATTTGATGGGCGGAGACTGTCTGAATGTTGGCTGTGTGCCCTCGAAAGGAGTGATTCGTGCTGCCAGAGCGTGGGCTGACTTACGGAAGGCCTCAGAGTTCGGCCTTCAGATACCCCCTGGGGTGAAGTATGATTTCGGGGCTGTGATGACTCGGATGAGAAAACTACGGGCGCGCATCAGCCGGAATGACTCTGCCCATCGGTATGCCAAACTTGGAGTTGACGTCTACATCGGTAGCGGGCATTTTCTGGGCACCGATACGATTCAAGTCAACGGATCCGCAGGCGATCGGATTCTCAGGTTTGTGAAAGCCGCCGTCTGTACCGGCGCGCGGGCTTCGGAGCCACCCATACCAGGACTTCAGGAGGCGGGATCTCTCACGAACGAGACCGTCTTTTCCTTAACCACGCTCCCGCAACGGGTCGGAGTAATCGGGGCGGGTCCGATTGGGTGTGAACTGGCGCAAGCCTTTGGTCGGTTTGGAAGCCAGGTCTACCTCATCGAGGCGACCCATGGCATTCTACCCACTGAAGATCGTGATGCGGCAGAGATCGTCGAGCAACAGATACGTCGTGACGGTGTCACACTACTCTGTTGCGGGAAGGACCTGAGAGTAGAGAAGACCTCTGGTGGGAAACGGTTAACCGTCGATTCGCATGGTATTCAATATGACGTGACGGTCGATGAAATTCTTACGGCGGTCGGCCGGGCCCCAAATGTTGAGGGGATTGGTCTTGAGGCAGCGGGCGTGAACTACGATAAGAACGGCATCACGGTCAACGCGCGCCTTCAGACGACAAACCCGAGGATCTATGCGGCGGGCGACATCTGTTCACGGTTCAAGTTTACCCATGCCGCCGATGCCATGGCGCAAATCGTTATCCAGAATGCGCTCTTTCCTCATCCGTTCGGGTTAGGGTACGCCAGTGTCGAAACCTTGAACATGCCATGGTGCACCTTCACTGAGCCTGAAATTGCCCATGTCGGCATGTATGAAACAGATGCCAAGGAAAAGGGGATTGAGGTGGAAACCTATACCTACACGTTGGATGAGGTTGATCGGGCACTCCTCGATGGAGAGGACGAAGGATTTGCGCGCGTCCACATCAAGAAGGGAACCGATAAGATCCTCGGGGCGACGATCGTGGCAGCACGTGCCGGTGACATGATCAGTGAGTTTGCGGTAGCCATGAAAGCAGGTGGAGCAAAGACGATCGCTGGGACAATCCATCCATACCCAACACAAGCCGAGGTGAACAAGAAAGTGGTGAATCTGTGGCGGAAAGCCCATTTCACACAGAACACCAAGAACGTTCTTACGAAAGTATTTGCTTGGATGCGGCGCTAGAGATGCGCGGAGAGAAGGAACGCCTATGATGCGTGTGTTTGTGATGATGCTGTGGGCCGCCATGTGGAGTCCCGCACTAGGGGCGGAGGGCAGAGCTGTGCTGGAGGTAGGGAAGTTTTCAGCAAACGAACCAGGGACTAGCCTACCTGAAGACTGGAAGCCGTTGACCTTCAAAAAGATTCCCAAACTGACCACCTATGAATTGGTGAAAGATGAGGAACGGATAGTGGTCAAAGCGACGAGCGATGCATCGGCCTCTGGGCTGACCAAAGAAGTCAAGATCGACCCGAAAGAGTTTCCTGTCGTGCGATGGAACTGGAAGGTTGAGAACCTTCTCAAGAAGAGCGATGCGACGCGCAAGGACGGCGACGACTATCCGGCCCGTCTGTACATCACGTTTGAATACGACCCTGAGAAGGTGAGCTTCGGCAAGAAGCTCAAGTATAAGGCGGGACAAGTCTTGTTCGGAGATATCCCAATCGGGGCAATCAACTATGTATGGGAACAAAAGGCTCCTGTCGGCACGATCATCGATAATGCCTATACGGATTTCGTCAAAATGGTGGTCGTCGAGAGCGGGCTACAAAACATCGGCATGTGGGTGGATGAAGAGCGAAACATCTATCAGGATTACAAGAAGGCTTTTGGGGAGGAACCACCGATGATCAATGGTGTGGCGATCATGAGCGACACGGATAATACCAAAGAACGTGCAGTGGCGTACTACGGCGACATCGTATTTCTGAAAGGGCAGTAGGCTAAGTGGTCAGCCATCCACACGGGAGGCCTATTCACTCGTTTCTTGAACGATCCTTATCCCAGCATACCAGTAGCTAAGTCCCTGCCATTCTCCACGTATTGTTTTCTCATCGTATGGCCATGTGCTCGTCCTATGACCTGTGCATGACATCCAAGGCCTCATCGTCGTGACGAAAATGTGATGCTTTCGCGAGACCGACGTGAGATGGCGACGCTATGGTGGAAGAGTCGATTTCTTGCAATTTATTCATACACTAAGGAGGACGGAATGCGACATAAATTGATCATGGGTGCGCTGGTCACAGCGATCACTCTTTCCGGGTGGGTGACCGGCTCGGCATTCGCCAACGAGGAATGGCAATGGCCAACCGTCTACACGATGTCGAATGGGACAGACGGCAATGCGGTGTTGGCATTTAGGCAGCACGGAGACACGCTGGTTCCTGTTGGATCGTTTCCGACAGGGGGAAAAGGGTCAGGCGGTGGCCTGGGGAATCAAGGAGCCCTCGCCTTCAGCGATGATGGTGACGCCCTCTTAGTTGTGAATCCTGGGAGTCATGATATCTCGGTGTTCGAAATCAACGGACGTTACCTGAAGCTGACAGATCGAGTGTCTTCCGGGGGAAGCAGTCCGATCAGTATTACCACCCATGAAGATTATGTCTATGTATTGAACGCGGGTGGGCAGGGTAACATTGCGGGGTTCGAACTGACGCAGCACAACAAGTTGAAGCCTATTGCTGGATCGATTCAGCCACTCAGTGGGGCCAATACCGCGCCGGCCCAAATCTCGTTCAATCTCTTGGGCGATACGCTGGTCGTGACTGAAAAAGCAACAAGCATCATTGACACCTATGCGGTGGATGAGAACGGTGTGGCAGCTGCGCCGGTTTCACAGCGATCCAACGGCCAAACCCCCTTCGGCTTTTCCTTTACTCGGCGAGGGGTGTTGGTGGTCAGTGAAGCCTTCGGAGGCGCACCGAATGCGTCTGCTGTCTCGTCGTACCGCCTCCGCGATGAACAATTGACCGTCCGGAGCGCGTCGGTCCCCACCACCCAGTCGGCCGCATGCTGGATCGTGATTACGAAAAATGGAAAGTTTGCGTATGCCAGTAATACCGGCAGCAACAATATTTCCAGTTATCGAGTGAGAAGTGCGGGGAGGTTAACGTTACAAGAAGCGGTGGCAACGCCCACCGGGGCTGGGCCCATTGACATGGCATTGAACAAGAACAGTCGGTTCTTGTATGTGCTCGATGCAGGATCCGATTCTATCGAGGTCTTTCGGGTCAATCGTTGGAATGGACGCTTGACCCAAATGACTGGCGTTTCGGGCCTCCCTGATGGGGCCAATGGCCTTGTTGCGCGATAACCGCCGCCGAAGTCAGGTTTCTAGTATCAGGACTACTCAGAGGTCTCGCCTCGGCGAGGCTTCTGAGTGTCTCAGGACGGCCGAGTCGGCGCGAGCACGGGAGCGCTCGTCCTCGCGCTGGTCAGAACGTGGTCGGTTGTCATATGCTGGTAGAGATCATGGAGCACACGTGACGCCTCGTACAATCCTGGTAATTGAAGACGATCCGGATATTGCGAACCTTGTGCACTTGCACCTGTGTGATTCGGGCTACCAGGTCGATGTCGCGCGAGATGGTACGGTCGGCCTTCAGCAAGCCCTGGCCAAGTCGTATGATTTGGTGATTCTGGATCTGATGCTTCCTGGAATAGATGGATTGGAATTGTGTCGGAAACTGCGTGGATCAACGAGATATAGCTTGATCCTGATGCTCACGTCCAAGTCGACTGAATTGGATCGCGTGTTGGGTCTGGAAGTCGGCGCTGACGACTATCTTACAAAGCCGTTCAGTATTCTGGAGCTTCTCGCCCGGGTGAAAGCCTTGTTCCGTCGTATGGAGGCTCTTCGTTCGCAGGCCCCTCAAAAGACGCTCCCGACCATTCGTGCAGGCGACCTCGTGATCGAAGTCGATAAACGAAAGGTCCAACTGCGTGGGCAATCGATCGAGTTGACGGCCAAAGAGTTTGACCTCTTACTGCAGTTTGCCCAACACCCTGGCCAGGTGTACACCCGTGCCACACTCTTAGATGCTGTGTGGGGGTATTCACATGAAGGGTATGAACATACCGTGAATTCCCACATCAATCGGCTGCGGGCTAAAATCGAGGATGATAGCAGTCGGCCTCGGTATATTTTAACGGTGTGGGGAGTCGGCTATAGCTTTACTGAAGAATGGTCAGAACGGTAGCGGCATGCTCAATACGTTGTATGGAAAGTTAGCGGCTGTTCTCTTCGGGCTCTTTTGTGTGATCGGCGCCGTGGTCATGTTCCTCACGCTCTATGTCACCCAGTCGTATTTCCAGGAAGTCAACCAGAAGCTGAACCGGACCTTGGCTGAACGGATGGTGTCTGAAAAGGTTCTGATGCAGGAAGGGCGAGTCAATGATGAGGTGTTGAAGGAAATCTTTCACGAGCTCATGGTGATCAATCCTAGTATTGAACTGTATCTACTTGATCCTCAAGGCGCAATTCTGACCTTTTCCGCTCCCTCTGGGAAGGTCACACGACAACACATCTCTCTCGACCCACTTGAGCGGTTCCTGTCTGGTACCGTGGACTTCCCAATTCTGGGAGAGGACCCTCGTGATCTCACACGTAAGAAGGTGTTTTCGGTCTTTCCTATTGAAACGTTAGGAGGCTCCATCCAGGGTTATCTGTACATCATTCTGGGTGGTGAAGAGTTCGATTCGATCATGCAGATGCTTGAGGAGAGCTATATTCTGAGACTGAGCGTATGGACTGTGTGTGCCATTCTGGTCTTTACCCTCCTAGCGGGGCTGCTCTGCCTGAAGCTCTTGACGCGAAGACTCAACTCCCTGGCTTTGGCAATGGAGTCCTTCAGACACACAGAACTCCCAACCCAGCCGCACCTCTCGTCTCCATCCGACCTTCGACCATCTGTAGTCTGGCAAGGAGATGAAATTGATCAGCTGAAAATGATGTTTTCGCAAATGGCCGATCTCATTCACCAACAAGTTCAAGCGTTGAAAGAGACCGATCAGTTGCGACGGGAATTGGTCGCCAACGTCTCCCATGATCTTCGCACGCCCGTCACCAGTCTCCAGGGTTATCTTGAAACCTTGGTGCTGAAGGAAGGCGCGCTCACGTCTCAAGAGCGACAGCGGTATCTGGAAATCGCTACGGCACAGAGCCAACGGCTCGGAGAGCTGATTGCGGAACTGTTTGAACTTGCCAAACTGAACTCGCAGGAAATGAAACCTCGTATCGAGTCATTTTCGCTTGGTGAACTGGTACAGGACGTGCTTCAAAAGTTTCGGTTGAGCGTTGCAACTAAACAGGTGACGCTTCAGGCAAAGCTGGGGGAGAATCTCCCGTTTGTTTCAGCTGATATCGGACTGATCGAACGTGTTCTCGAAAACCTGATCGAGAATGCCCTGAGATACACGCCACAAGGGGGTCGGATTACGGTGATTTTGAGCCTCATGAGTCAGAACATCATGACACGGATTGAGGATACCGGCTGCGGTATTCCGCCGGAAGACCTGCCGCATGTTTTTGACCGGTACTATCAAGTCGGGAAGAAACATCAAAGTCATGACAAAGGGGCCGGGCTTGGGCTCGCGATCACGAAGCGAATTCTAGAGCTGCACGGAAGCGCTATTGAGGTTCAGAGTGCCGTCAATCAAGGGACGACCTTTTCCTTCTACCTCGCAGCCACTCAGTCGGGTGTCATCCAGGTCGCTACTTCGGCAACTGAATACTCGCCCCACAGATAAACCTTCCGATCACACTTCACATACTCCTGCCCTAGTCCTATTCACTCGACTCACGCGGACACACTATGTTTTCTGCGGTGCCATGGCGTGATCGCACGGCCATGTGTCCAGAAAACGATCAGTCTGTGACGAAGACGTCATGATTTCGTGAAGGTTTGTTGATCATTGTTTGCGAATATGCCGATGAGTCCATCATCGGCCTTCACGGATGAATGCTGAATCGATCGATGTGTTCGAAAACCTATATTGGAGCACAGGCATCGAAGGCGACCGTAGACCGGAGGAAGAGTATGAGTACAAACGTGATCAGGTATACAGGATCGATTCCTTTTGCTGTACCGGCGAGCAGGACATCGCCGATGAACAACGTCTTCCGTTTGATGAACGATGAGGATCGGCTTGTGTCACAACTGCAGGCAGGGGAGGAAGAAGCATTTGGAGCCGTCGTCACCCACTATCAGGAAACACTCATCCGAATGGCGCTGCGCTATGTGGCCAATCGAGCAACGGCAGAGGAGGTCGTGCAGGAGACCTGGATAGGGGTGATGAGCGGGCTGAATCGATTCGAAGGCCGGTCGTCCCTCCATGCATGGATCTGTGCGATTCTCATCCACAAGGCGAAGGATCGAGGCGTCAGAGAGAAACGTCAGAAAGTCTTTTCAGACTTCGAAGTGGAAACCGCGAACTGGCGTGGCGAACATGACCCATCTCATTTCAGACCACACAGGGAGTGGTCCGGGCTCACGGCGTTCGCCCATCATCTTTGGGACAACCGGACTCCGGAGAAACTGTTGGCATCAAGCCAGGCTACAGCCTGTATGTGGCATGCGATCGAGACTCTGCCCATACTTCAGAAGGAAGTCCTGGTTCTACACGATGTGCATGGTGCGAAAACCAAAGAGGTGTGTACACAACTGAGGATTTCTGAAACGAACTTCTATGTACGATTACACCGCGCTCGGGAACGAGTGAAAGTGGCGGTCGCGGCCGCGTTGGGATGAACTAGGGTCCAGGTCTGAATGCAATAGAGCATCTCGTGGTCATTCACATGTGATCAAACTGTGTACTGAGAGACCTATGTTAACACCGCATGAACCCACTGTGAGTGGCTGCCAGAAATGTCGGTGAGGTTGTAAGAAATAGAACGAGTATCCGACAAACACTCAAGGGCAACACAGCCCGCGTCGATTGAGGCGGGCTGTGCATGAAGCGATCACTGGATCGAATTGGCAAAACCGCTGTGGGTGATTTCGGCACGAACATGATCACCAACTTTCTTGCGACCCCCCAGCTGCTTGGTCTCTCGACTGACAACAAGTTGAACCTGGTTTCCTTCATAATCTTCGATCGTGTACGTCGTATCTTTCATGTGCTTGACAGTGCCTCCGATTGTCCTCCAGGCAGGGCCAGGCTTATTGTTGGAATGGTGCGTTACGGCAGAGGAATGACTTTCGGTAGAAGATGAAGATGCGGCGATATCTGACTTCCGCTCATGCTTTTGGCCGGCCATAATGAAGGAAGGTGCAGCCAACAAGATTGCGGTCAGTCCTCCGATCGTCACGAGGTGGATTTTTTGATGATCTTTCTTCATGATGAACCTCCTGTGGAAGAAACCGTCTTTGCCGGGAAGTTCTCAGCAAGGCACATGCCGGAGCTACAAAACCCATGACCTACCAATTTCAAAGTGTTACAAAGTTTGCCGGACTAGAGACGGCAGGTCAGCGCGGTAAAAAACTGTCAACGACTGTACAGATCTGGGCATAGCATATCCAGCGTGGCGTATGCTGATTCGAATTGAACGAACTAGGGAAAAACTTCATGATCACGATAGCCAATCTGCGACATTCGAAGGCAGGAGGCCGGGTCTCCACCGAGCCTTATGGGGTGGGTTGAGGAATCTGGTTTGGCAACGACCACTCCTAGCCATTTTTCAAATAAATCTCCGCTGTAATTCCTCTTGCGGGTACTGCAACCTTCCGTTGAATGAAGGTCGATACGAGATGACACGAGATGAAATTCGGCATGTCTTCGCAGGACTCTATAAGGAGGGTGTACGGTTTGTATTTGTGCAGGGGGGAGAACCGTTACTTCGAAAAGACTTACTAGGCATTCTTCAAGATTTAGTTCAGATTGGATTCCACATTACGCTCATTACAAATGGGACCAGATTAACTTCCGATCTGGTCGACGCATTCAACACGCTCAACGTGTCGCTTTCGATTAGTCTGGATACGCTTGACCCGATCAACTATGCACGTATCCGCGGAGCCGATCAACTTGATCGGGTACTTGCTGGTCTCGACCTACTGGAAGACTATCGTCATCCCAAGTTTCTGACCTGCATCGTCAGTGAAATCAATCGCCATGAAGTCACTCAGGTGGTTCGATTTGCTCAAGAACGGGGCTTCTTGCCGGTTGTGGGCGCCTATCATTGGGACGTCGGACTGTACGGAAAGCAAGAACCCGTCTTGATGTATGAACGTGAACAGGCACGTGCTGTGTTTGAGGAGCTACTGAAAGAAGATATCCTCCCACCAGGATATTTGCGGCAATACGCGAAGGACAATGTAGCCTGGCTCGCTGGTGAGCCATTAAAGCCCTGCGACGCTGGACGGTATAGCATTGCCATTGGTGCATCGGGTCATGTCTCCCCTTGCTTGTCCCTCCGTGAAGCCGGGAATCTCCTCGAGTCTCCGCTGTGCGACATCCTTGCGCGGTTTGATCGACAGGCCATTCAAGCTTGTTCGGATCGATCGTCCTGTAACAGGCTGGATGGGCGCGTCATCGGGTCGGTACTGCGGCACCCTATTGCTGCATGGCAAACCCCGGTGCAATGGTGACAAAGGTGAAGGGCTTCATCAAATGCGGCATCGTGAGCCTCGCGGTTATCCTCGCGGGGTGCTCCACCGTTCCGACCTCCTTCACTCCTCTCAATCCGATTCCATCAGAAGAGTTCTCACATAAGGTGTTTCATGATGTGGTACAGGCCCATGTTACAGACGGCCTCGTCGATTATCCTGGCATCCAGTCTGATGCACGGCTACCGACGTATCTCCAGCAACTCGACCGAGTAGACCCAAATGCCCTCAAGACAAAGAATGCACGCCTAGCCTACTGGATCAATGCCTACAACGCCTTTGCGATCAAGGGCATTCTCGATACATACTCACCCACGAGCTATTGGGGACGGTATCGCTATTTTATCGGCCGAGACTATCGTGTCGGTGGAGAAACCATCAATCTCTATGATCTGGAACGAACGGTGTTAATTGCGCAGTTCCATGAGCCGCGGATCCATTTTGCCATCGTCTGCGCCTCGCTGTCCTGTCCGAAACTTCAAGCCTGGGCCTACGAGCCGAATCAGCTTGAATTCCAGCTGGACCGCGTGGCTCGGGAGTTTATCAACGACCCGACTCGGAATCATTTTGATCGTGCGAAGAAAGTGGCGTCACTCTCGATGATCTTCAAATGGTTTGAGAAAGACTTTACGAAAGCCGCCGGATCTGTTCAGGTCTACATCGCGCGGTACATAAACGATCCTGAACTGGTCCAGGACCTGATGCAATCGGACTATCGTATCGAGTATCTCGACTACGACTGGAGCTTAAACGGGACACCACCAAAGGAGATGCGCGATGCTGGCCGGTCCTGATGAGAGAGAGCCTATCGCCAGGCTGTTGACGTTCTTAGAGCACGGCGAACGGATGGCCCATGAGTGCGCCAAGGCTCAAGCCGCATTGTCCGACGATTCGGGGACACGGCGATTTCTGCTGAGTCAGGCCAAACAAGAAGCGATGCATGCGCGGGTCTTTCAGGGAGCCATTGCCTGGCTTGCGCCGAAACACCTCCGTGACACGCCATTCCTTCCTGCCCTGGAAGAATATCGAAGAGTTCTGGACGAGGCGCTGGCTCGTCATGATCTCCTGGAAACGTTCCTCGCCGAGCAAGTCGTGCTCGAAGGCTTAGGCGAGGCCGTCCTCACGCGCATCGAACAGGGATTGGTGAAGCGGGCGGCTCCGTTCGGACGGCTCCGCCGTATTTTGCTGCACCAGGAAGAAGCCCATCATGGATTTGGCCGCCGCCAGGTCGAACAGGCGATGGAGCGTGGCGAGACCGATGTGCCGGATCTCAGGCAACGGGCGCAGCGCTACCTCGCGTTGACCGATGCCATGGTCTTCACGCTCTGTGACTTATTTGAGAGCATCGACGAAGATGCCACGGCTTGGGCACAGGATGTCCGGACATTTTTGCCGGACTGGTGTTCGGCATGATCAGCGTCATCATGCCTGCCTATAACGAAGAGAAGGTTTTGCCTGGCACACTCCAGGCGTTGTTCGCACAGCCAGGAGAATTTGAGACGATCCTTGTCGACGGCGGCAGCACCGACCGGACCCGCACGATCGCCGAATCGTTTGGGTTTGCTGATCGAACCGGCGATGACGGCTGGTCATCGCTCGTCCCTCATCGTTCCCTAGACTCTCCCCGATATAGGCTCCACGCGTCACATATTGTGCTGACGGCGCCCAAGGGTCGCGCCTCCCAGATGAATGCCGGGGCCAAGCAGGCGAGGGGAGAGTGGTTACTTTTTCTCCATGCCGATACGGTCCTACCGGATGGTGCACTCCAACGGCTCAATGACATGGAGCGAGATCAGACGGTTCAAGCTGGCGGTTTCATGCACCGATTTTCAGGAGACGACTGGCGGCTCAAGTTCATTTCCTTCTTAGACAATTTCCGGTGCACCCGCAGCCGGATCATTTACGGAGACCAGGCCCTCTTCGTCCGACGAACTTTATTTGAACAGCTCGGCGGGTTTCCCAAACAGCCGATCCTGGAAGACGTTGCCTTCTGTGAGCGTGTGATTCAAGTCACCAACCCGCTCTTGCTCTCTCCACCGGTCGTCACCGATGCTCGGAAGTTCGTGAAGATGGGGATTTGGCGTAGCTTTGTCCGAGTCTTGTTAATTATTCTCCATGTCGAATATCGCCTGCCGGTCCTGCCTCGCATGTTTTTCCAGGATGTGCGCTGATCGCGAGATTAGTGCATTATCCGCTACTCATTGCACAATCCAACAGATAATTGGTTAATCCAGTTTGAACAGCACTCAGGAGGAACTCCTCCCCCTACCGTTGCGGAACTAAGGCCTTCCTCGGCCCCGTTTACCTTTCCCTCGCCCCTCCGTCTAACCCATCAGATAAGGTTAGAAGGAGGGGTTATGCAACCATTCCGTTCAAGAGTGTGCACGTTTGTTTTATCCGCGACGCTGTTGTCTTCTGGCTGTTCCTCGACCTTGGTCCGCGATGATGTGAACCTGACGGCTGACGTAGAAGGACATTGCTCTGGAAGTGAATGGGTAGACGATTCATCCATAGCCGTTCTACCGGTCCCAGTTGTCGCCTTCGTGATTCCTCACGTTGATCTACGTCACGTCTCCAGCGAGCCCTACCTGAATCGGTGCGGAGCCTCGACTAAAGTGATCAATCGGGACGTGTCCGTCAATCGACTCGCCTGCATGCCGGCCGGGCTCACGCGGATCATCACGCTCGGCGTCTGGCAATGGTGTCCGGCGCGAGTCACCTGGTCGGCTGATGTGTTACCCGATGTCCCTCGGCCGGCGAGTGCCTCGTTCGATGACCACGGAAACCAGAAATCGTAACCATCATCGTTTCAGAAGGAACATACTATGAACACCACACGATGGATTCTTAGTCTGCTGGGAATAGTAGGACTTGCGGGACTCCTTGCTGCTTGCGGCAGCGAGGGGGCTCCCTCTGTGTCGGCAAGTGCCTCAGGGAGCGGTTCTGCGTCTGCGTCGGGCAGCATCACCGGTTTTGGGAGCGTGTTTGTGAACGGTAAACGCTTTGAGACGAGTGACGCATCGTTTCGTGTCGACGGTCAATCCGGCAGCCAAAGCGACCTTAAGATTGGGATGACCGTGACAGTCAACGGCTCGTTCAACGGTGATCAACGGTCGGCCCGCATTGTTCTCCAGAAGGACGCGGTGGAGGGTCTTGTCCAATCCGTGGCAGCGGATGGTTCCAGCCTGATCGTGATGGGACAGACGGTATTGGCCGACAATACTACCCTGATCGACGACAATATCCCTGGACGGAATCTTCTGAACCTCGTAGCCGGGACCGATCATGTCGAAGTGAATGGCCACATTCGCCCGAACGGCATCATTCAGGCGACGTATATTGAAAGGAAGCCGGTCAATGTCACACCGGAAGTTCGTGGCTTTGTAAGTGGTCATGCTTCTGGTTCTGCGACATTCCAAATCGGGAACCTCATGATCCATTACAGCGGAGCAGATATCAGTCACATGCCCGTCCCCAATGGGAGCAACTGGGACGGTCTTTTCGTGGAGAGTAAGGGAACGAATTTCATCAGCCCCTCGACGACGCTCATCGCTACGAAGGTCGAACCTGAGAACCAGACCGTCGGTCAGGTGATCGATGAATTCGAGGTTGAAGGATTTGTGACACAGGCCGGCCTTCCTAGCGGCAACAGCATTGATTTTACCATTGGGACCACTCCGGTGAGGACGACGGACAACACAGAATTTAGAGGTGGCAGAGTTGATGAGATTCTGGCCGGGACGAAGATGTCCGGTGAAGGCCGATTCGACGGGAACACGCTCGTCGCCAAGCATGTGAAGTTCCACGAAAGTGTACGCCTCGAAGGCGATATCGCAACCATTGGATCGAATGTGTTCACGATCGCCGGTTTACCCGGTGTGACCGTTCATGTGAACAACCGGACGGATCTCAGAGGGGCCGGTCTGGATAATTTGTCACCCGGCGATCACGTGCGCGTACGCGGTCGCATCAACGGTTCGATTTCGCTCATCGCCACACGTGTTGAGTTACGCTCAGCCGATAAGGATCTGGATCTTCAAGGGCCGGTGCAATCGATCACCGGCAATGATCTGGTCATTCTCGGGGTACCGGTGGATACGAGTTCGATTACTCACTTTGAGAGCGTGACCGGCTCTTCCATGAGTCGTGCAGGCTTCTTCGCAGCGGTAAAGGTGAACTCGCTGGTGAAGTTCAAAGGTGGGCGGAACGGAACTGTGGTGGTATGGGACGAGGCGGAATTGGAAGATTAGGTAGCTGTCGATTCGTTCGCACGTTAGACTGAGCCCGTTTGATGCTTACAAAGGAGCTACATTATGAACCGTATGAGTTGGAAGGAAATCATCGTTGGGACTCTCGCAGGACTTTCAATCTTGGCTTCACCGGCCGTAGGAAAGATGAACGGTGACAGTAAAGGATCGGAGGTTCGAATAGACAATCGAGGGCATGGATCGCTCAATAGTGGACCGGGATCATTGAATGGTGGTCATGGGTCTATCAATAGTGGTCGAGATGGAAAGGGGCGAGACTATACGGTAGTGGCTCAGGTCGATCATATGCGCCAGGAGGATCGACGGGCGGACAGAAGAGAAGACCGCCGAGAAGATCGCCGGATGGATCGTCGTGAAGATCGGCGCGAGGACCGGAGAGAGGATCGACGGATGGATCGGCAAGCGGATCGTCGAGACAATCATCGCTCGAACGCCGGCGGGGAGCTCCGCGGACTGGACCGAGCCGACCATGTGGCCGGCGAGCACGGTCGAGGTGGGCGAGAGAACGCCCGCATGATGCAGATCGATCGGCTGAACCGACCGGAACGGATGGAGCGCTTTGAACGACCGGATCGTCCGGAAAAACCTGAGAAGCCCGAACGCTCTGAACGACCGGAACGCTCTGGAAGAAACTGAATACGGTCGGTCATCACTGCTTGGAGTGGCTACGGCGCCGAGACGGTCTCGGCGCCGTTTTTCTGTGTATCTGAGATGTGTGTCAAATTGTTGCATGTCACGAAGTCCGTTGCTAACCTACAGAATATGTATTGGTTCGTACGAGATCATATGGCGGGAGAGTTCTTAATCCGGAAAGGGATGGTGAGTGACGATGCAGAAGTGGATGGTGGTCGTGGTGACAATGTTCGGAATGGTTGCCTGTGCGATGGACCGGGTATACGCAACAGATCCGTACGACAAGAGACCCCAACCTACAGCTGAACGAAACTGGCAGATTGGGATTACCCCCAGTTACAGCAGCGGAAACTTTGGCACCACGACCACCAATGAATTTGTGTACGTCCCGTTTTCAATACGGCGCTACTTTCGAGACGGCGATGTGTCGTTGGTGATTCCGTTTGTGTCGGTGACCAGTAACGGCACAGCGACGTTGGTTGGTGGTCAGCCGATTCAGACGTTGCCTGGACGGTGCCTCAAGAAGGGCGGGACAGAAATCGATACGGACAAGCCGGAGTGTCTTGCCTTGCTTAATGCCGGCCAGGGTGTTGCCGGGCAGGCGGCACAAAAGGTGACCAATTCAGGCCTCGGTGATATCATCCTCAGGGGACGCTACTACCTCGTGGAAGAACGGGACTATGTCCCACTGATTGCCATCACCGGGCGTTTAAAGATCCCCACCGCCAGTGAAGGAAAGGGCTTGGGAACCGGTGCCCTTGACCATGGATACGGGATCGAAATATCCAAGCTTATCGGGGAGAAGTGGTTGGCTTTCCTCGACGGCGGGTACAATTTCATTGGGAATCCCGATGGCGTGGAGTTACAGAACCAGTATTGGTATGACGTCGGCGCCGGTTACTACTTCACCAAGAATCTCCTGGCGAGCGTCTATTTTGAGGAGTATCGGGCATTAGTACCGGGTCTCGTGAATATTCGAGATTTCTTTTTCGCGATGAATTACAAAGCGTCCGCTGCCTGGAGATTCAACGGCGGTGTGGCGGTTGGTGTCTCCAACGGCGCGCCCGACTATGTGGTCTCAATCGGGACCAGTTACCGATTTTAACCGAGCTTCCCAGTCTTTGAGGGTTGTTTACGCCCTGCAGCCCCCTGCGTCTAATGTTATGTGTAGGCCAAAACAGACGGTCCCGTGGCATCGGACCAGACTAACCGGAATCGGAGTATGCCGCCGGATCTGAAGGTAGGACCCGATGATGCACAACTGGTTGCCCGTAGCCTCAAGCAAGATCATGAGGCCTTCGGACAACTCATTGAGCGACATGCGTCTACGATTGTGAGTCTGGCTTATCGGATGGTGGGGAATCGTGCGGAAGCTGAAGACCTGGCTCAGGAAGCATTTCTCACGGCCTTCAAGGCGCTCGCGACATTTCGTGCCGATTCCAAGTTCTCGACCTGGCTCTACCGGATCGGAGTCAATAAGTGTAAGGACTGGCTGCGAGCCAAGCGTCCAGGAAAGGGACCGGCCGACCTCGATGTGGATGAGGCGTTGGACAGCCATGTCGCCGAGATGCGGACGCCGGAGCGACTGCTGTCGCAACAGCAGGTGGCGAACCAGTTGGAAGAAGCGATAGCACGCTTGCCACCGCTCTATCGCGAGGCCTTCGTTCTGAAGCATGTCGAAGGACTCAGTTATGAGGAGATGGAAGAGATGCTCGGTGTGAACAGCGACACACTCAAAATGCGGGTGTATAAGGGGCGGCTCCAGCTCAGCCGTGACCTGGTGGCCTTACGCCCCACAGGACAGGATACATAACGCGGCCTGGTGACCGTATGGATGAACACGAACTTCTTCTCCAACGATTTGTGGATCACGATCTCACTCCCGAGGAGCGAGTCAGATTTCTACAAGCCATCGATGCAGAACCAGACCTTCGCCGACAGTGGCTGAATCTTGAGATGGTTGTTGCCGAAGCCGTTGCACTGCCCAAGATTGTGCCTTCGCCGAAATTCTTCACTGAGCTGAAAACCAGGCTCGAGCCACGGTCGCCTACTTGGTGGGAGCGACTGTGGGTGACCGTCACGGCACCACGCACATTGGAGTGGAATCTTGTCGGTGCCGTTGCTGCAGCTTGTATTGCCATCGTATCCGTCGTGGGTGTATTTGCCGTCCTACCTCCCCGGGTTGTGGAAATGCCAGCGCCTACTGGTCCGGCACATACCATTGCAGCTCAGATGGAGCAAGCAAAGCCGAAGGTGTTTGTCCGTCTCATTCTCCTCCAGCCGGACGCGCACTCGGTCTCTGTTGCGGGAGACTTCAACGGATGGAATCCAGCGCGAACCCCGTTGGAACGGTCCGATGGGGGCATGTGGACTGCCACCATTCCTCTAACTCCCGGCCGATATCAATATATGTTTGTCATCGACGGGAAAGAGTGGATTGTCGATCCGTTGGCAGATGAGGAAACCACCGATGGTTTTGGTGCGCACAATGCGGTGCTTGATGTTGCCATCTAGCGTCTATACCTGTTCCCTTGAAACGATCGGCAACCTGCATTACTCTTGTGCTCATGTACAGAACGCCGAGACCTCATGGGTGCTTCCAATCGATTGCGCTGTTGAGCCTCTTTCTCGTATTGATCGGGACTTGGGGTTGCGCCACGACCTTGAGGCCCGAACGGCCGAGAACCACAGCTCAAGGAGTCCAATTTACCGTATCGGCACCAGGGGCCAAGGCTGTCTGTCTCGTCGGTTCCTTCAATGGGTGGGTCAAACATACCACACCGATGACCATCGTAGATGGGGCGATCTGGTCAGTGGTCGTGCCCTTGAAGGAAGGGGAGTATCCCTTCATGTATGTCATTGACCAAGGCCAGTGGATCACACCACCCCATGCCGATGATTTTGTGACGGATGGATTCGGACAAACAAACGGAATAGTGGTGGTACGGTAAACGCCATGAGGAACGGGACTGTTACACGATACATCATCCTAAGCATGGCACTGACGCACTGGATCACTCCTGTCCAGGCAGAATCTCTTTCGAATCAAGATCGAGCGGAGATCAATCGGCTGCGGGCTGCGCAAGGTCATTCATCCGACGATATCACCGCCCTCCTCGAACAGGTCAATAAGGCCGGTGACCGAGGTCTACCGGTTGAATCGCTGGCCAATAAAGTGAAAGAGGGGCTCGCAAAAGGAATTGATCCCAAGCGGATCGACCCGGTGCTTCGACAAATGACCTCTCGGCTTGAATCCGCGCATGAGGTCTTGGAAGAAGCGAAGGGGCGCGGCATAGCCGAGGGGAACCGGCAGCGTGCGCTGGAAACCATGGCGGAAGCATTTGCACGTGGAGCGACGGCAGACGAGGTGCGGGAGCTGAGCAGACTGTCTCAGGAAGGCCGTCATAAGGCGACTCAGGAGGAACTTGCGGCCGGTGCGAAAGGCCTCGCCGTGATGAAAGAAGGGAAGATTCCGTCGAAGGACGGAACGGCCTTGGTCGGTGAGGGAATCAAACAAGGCTATCGCGCATCCGAACTCTTAGACCTCGGTCGAGAAGTCAAACGGCGAGGGTCCGACTTTAAAGAAGGGCGTGCGAGTCTTCAAACGCTTCGTGACAAAGTCAGCAAAGGCGAACGAAGCGATCGGCTCTTTCGTGATGATCACAGCGGTTCCGGAGGGGATCGCGATCGGGGAGAACGCAGCGATCGTGGCGGGAAGGGGGGCCGCGACGATTCCGACAGAGACCGATCTGACCGACATGAGCAATCCGGCAGCCGAGACCGATCGGAGCGAATGGACCGTCCTGATAAAGTAGATCGAATCGAGCGTCCTGACCGCCTGGACAGTAGGGACCGCCCCGAGCGATCCGATCGTTCCGGCCGCGGACGCGATTGATCACTCAATAATTGTCTCACCCCGCACGGTTCACAAGGACCACACGTAACGGCAATGACCCTGCGCAGGTTCCCGAGCCGGTTGACTGGAACAGTCAGTTCAGGAGTAATGTATCGTTGTGACACAGCTCTATAGTTTGACATTCCCCTGATGTCTTTACGTTGTATATCGGGTAGGTTGACACCAACGACCTAATCGTTACAGGCCACGAGTACGTATGCCAGCGAAGGCACAACACTGTCCTCATTAAGGCGTCGGCTCTCATGCCACCGATGGTTAAAGCTTAGTAGAAGCTGTACCGTAAGAGGATGCTGGCGAGAAACGCTCCGCTACGAGACGTGTCAGGAAATGCATCGCCAGGGGAAAAATACCCGAGCACAAACTTCGTCTGTAAATGCGGTATCCCCTGATAGCCTGCCACGAAATCGATTTCGTGGCCGATGTCTTTACTGAGGCCGGTCGGATCGATCGAAAGATCGGAGCCACGGACACGTGTCGACGCGTGGTCCTGCAAGTAATAGTGATAGATCAAGTCAAACGAGGTCTTTGAAAACGGCTTGATACCGACGCCACCGGTAAAGACCATGAGATTACTCAGCCTCGGATCCAGCACTTCGCCGTAATATTTGAAACGAGCGACCCCACTGAATTTGTCGGAGTTCCCTTGAAAACCGGTCTGTCGAAACGATCCATCGACATTGTCGTCAGGATTCCCGTCTCCGGTACCATACGCATACCCGATCGTGACGGATGGTTCCCAGGACCCATCAAAAGCTTGTGTCAGTCCCACATCGATTGCCTCACCTCGAATCCGCTCGCCTCCATCTGAGCCACGGACCACCGCTGCCTGAAGCCAATATTTCAAGTCTTTCA